>JARGDL010000003.1 GCA_029210465.1 Stygiobacter electus | reverse complement strand
TCTCCGTAATGTTACCGAATTACTGAAGTAATACACAAAGGCGGATACGCCTCCGGCGGAAAACGGATTGGGATAATTCTGTTCAGGCAAAGCAGAAATTCTTTTGAGGCTATAATTACTTCAATTTCTTCGGTCATAGCAAACTATGACCCTACAATTTTATTTTTTTATTTCATGTAGGGGACGGGCTTGCCCGACCCGAAATTGAAATTACTTCATCAAAATAAATTTCTTTGTTTGAACAAAACTGCCGCTCTGCAATTTATAGAAATAAACTCCACTTGATAAATTGCTTCCATCAAATTTCACTTCATAATTTCCAGCAATTTATTTTTCTATTACAAGCGTTGCAACTTCTTTACCAAGAATGTCGTAAACTTTTAGTGATACTAAATTGTCACCCTTCGACTGGCCTGCCGGTCAGGCAGGCTCAGGGCGACATTAAATAACTTTAAAGGTTTTCTTATAAAAAATTAAAGTACAAGTAAAAATGGATTTTCTAATGCATTAATAACCCAACGCAAAAATCTAATTGCATCGGCACCATCAATTATTCTGTGGTCGTAAGAAAGAGAAAGCGGCATGATTAATCTTGGTTTGAATTCTCCATTTATATAAACAGGTTCAATTTTAGATTTTGATACTCCAAGAATTGCAACTTCTGGAGAATTAACTATTGGAGTAAAATAAGTGCCACCAATTCCACCTAAATTTGAAACGGTAAAACAACCACCTTGCATATCATCAAGAGATAATTTTTTATCTCGTGCTTTTTTAGAAATCTCAGCTAAATCAATACTTAATTGTGTAATGTTCTTTTTATCAACATCACGAATAACAGGAACAAGCAAACCTTTTTCTGTATCAACAGCAACACCAATGTTGAAATATTTTTTATAGATAATTTCATTTTTTTCCATATCAACACTGCTGTTGAATTGTGGAAATACTTTCATAGCTGATGCAACAACTTTTAATAAAATTGCTGTGATAGTAAGCTTTCCACCTGCTGTTTCAACTTGGTTAGAATATTTTTTTCTTAGTTCTTCAAGTTCTGTTATATCTGCTTTATCGAATTGTGTTACATGCGGAATTGTTGCCCAAGCGAATGATAAATGTTCAGCAGTTTTACGACGAACATTACTCATTGGTTGAATTTCTATTTCTCCCCATTTTGAAAAATCAGGAAGAGTTTCTTTGGAAATTGTAACTCCAGAACCAACAAAATTCCCACTTTCTAATTTTTGATTTAAATTTTTTGCATATGTTTTAACATCTTCAATTGTAATTCTGCCATGATTGCCGGAACCACGAACATTATTAATGTCAATCCCAATTTCACGTGCAAATCTTCTTACTGAAGGAGCTGCAGGTGCAACAGTTTTAGAAATATCTCTTGGTATGCTGACTAATTGAGGCATATGAGTATGTTCTTTCTCTTTTTTGACTTGAACATTTTCAATTGGTTTTACTTCTTCAGGTTTCTGTTCTAATTTAAACTCTTCTTTTGGAATTTGCTTTTCATCAACTGAAGATTCTTGTTGAGTATATGTTTCAATTGAAACTATTGGTTCACCAACTTTAGCCTTGGTTCCTTCTTTCACAAAAACTTTTTTAATAATTCCATTTATTTCAGATGGTACTTCAACTGTTGCTTTGTCAGTTTCAATTTCTATAATAACATCGTTAACTTTAATGGAGTCACCTTCTTTAACATTAACTTTTACAACATCAGCAGAAGGAATATTATCTCCAATTACAGGTAAATTAATATCAACTATCATTTTCTTCCCATTAAATTTTTTTATGATTTTGCCGGATTTGCTTTATCCGGATTTATTCCTAATTCTTTTTGTGCTTTTTTAAGAACTTCAATTTTGATTTTGTCATCTTTAAATAAAGAGTAAAGAGTTGTATAAGCAATATGTTTAGCATCAACTTCAAAGAAATCACGTAAAGATGATCTTCCTTCACTTCTTCCAAAACCAAAAGTACCAAGTGAATGAAGTTTTGAAGGCAGCCATTTTGCAATTGAGTCACTTAAAAATTGAACATAATCTGAAGCGGCAACAAAAATTCCTTTTTCATCTTTTGTTATTTCTGCAACATAAGGTGTTTTTTGTTCTTTATCAGGATTGAACAAATTCCATCTTTCGATTTCTTGAGCATCAAGATGAAGATTTTTATAACTTGTAACGCTCCAAACATTAGTTGCTATTTTATATTTCTCTTCAAGAATTTCAGAGGCTTTAATTGCTTCATTTAGAATTGTTCCACTTCCTAAAAGATTAGCATAAGCTTTTGGGTTTTTCAATTCGCTTGATTTGAATTTATACATTCCTTTCAAAATGCCTTCTTTTATATTTGGAATATCAGGCATATTTGGTTGAGGATAATTTTCATTCATTATAGTTATGTAGTAAAATATATTTTCTCGCTTTTCATACATACGATAAATTCCATCGCGAATAATTACAGCAAGTTCGTATGCAAATGCTGGATCATAAGCAACTAAATTTGGAATTGGATAAGCAAGAACATGAGAATTACCATCTTGATGTTGAAGACCTTCACCAGCAAGAGTTGTTCTGCCTGCAGTTGCACCAATTAAAAATCCTTTACAACTCATATCAGCTGCAGCCCAAACTAAATCACCAACGCGTTGCAATCCAAACATTGAATAATAAGTAAAGAAAGGAATAGTGTTAATTCCATGAGTAGCATAAGCTGTACCTGCCGCAATAAATGATGACATAGAACCAGCTTCTGTAATTCCTTCTTCTAATATTTGCCCATTTTTAGCTTCTTTATAATAAAGGAAAATATCTTTATCTACAGGTTCATAAAGTTGACCGACGTGTGAATAAATTCCTACTTGTCTAAATAATGCTTCCATTCCAAAAGTTCGAGCTTCATCTGGAACAATTGGAACAATCAAATGACCAATTTCTTTATCCTTTAAAAGTTTAGCAAGAATTCTTACGTAAACCATTGTTGTTGAAACTTCGCGACCTTCAGTGCCAGCATAAAATTCTTTAAAGATTTCTTCATCGGGAGTTTTGAGAGGAGCAGATTTTATAATGCGTTTTGGTACATAGCCACCAAGAGCTTTTCTTCTTTCTTTTAAATAACGAATTTCGGCAGAATCTTCATCAGGTCTATAAAAAGGCATTTTAGAAATATCATCATCACTAATTGGAATTGCAAAACGAGATCTGAATTCTTTTAATTCATCTTCATTTAGTTTCTTTTGAGAGTGGGTAATATTTTTTCCTTCACCAGCTTCACCAAGTCCATAACCTTTAACTGTTTTTGCCAAAATAACTGTAGGTGCATCTTTGTGTTCAACTGCGGCTTTATAAGCAGCGTAAACTTTTTCGGGATCGTGGCCGCCACGTTTCATTTTTTCGAGTTGTTCATCAGTATATTTTTCAACGAGTTTTAATAGTTCTGGATATTTTCCAAAGAAATGTTCTCGAATATATTTTCCATCGCGGGTAATATAATTTTGAGATTCACCATCAATTGATTCATTCATTCTTTTAATTAACAAGCCAGATTTATCAGCCTCAAGTAAAGGGTCCCAATCACTTCCCCAAATTACTTTAATTACATTCCAGCCGGCGCCTCGAAAAATAGCTTCAAGTTCTTGAACAATATTTCCATTACCGCGAACTGGTCCATCAAGTCTTTGTAAATTACAATTAATAACGAAAATTAAATTTTCAAGTTTTTCACGGGCAGCAAGAGTTATAGCTCCTAAAGTTTCAGGTTCGTCAGTTTCACCATCACCAAGAAAAGCCCAAACTTTTTGGTCGCTTGGTTTTTTCAATCCACGATCTTCAAGATAGCGATTAAATCTTGCTTGATAAATTGCTTGAATTGGTCCTAAGCCCATTGAAACAGTTGGGAACTCCCAAAAATCGGGCATAAGCCAAGGATGTGGGTAAGAAGAGAGACCACCGCCGGGTTTTAATTCACGACGGAAATTTTCAAGTTGTTCTTTTGATATTCTTCCTTCAAGAAAAGCACGCGCATAAATGCCAGGAGCTGCATGACCTTGAAAATAAATTATGTCACCTTCATGGTTTCCATCTTTACCACGAAAAAAATGATTAAAACCAACTTCGTATAAAGTTGCCGCAGAAGCAAAAGTTGATATGTGACCACCAATTCCATTTTCTTCTTTATTTGCACGAACAACCATCGCCATTGCATTCCAGCGAATTAAACTTTTAATTCTTCTTTCAATTTCTCTTCCGCCTGGATAAGGTGGCTGCATTGATTTTGGTATCGTATTAATATGCGGAGTATTTGCTGTAAATGGTAATTCAACACCATTTTCCTGAGCATATGCATCGAGATTATGTAAAAGTTCTTTTACTTTATCTGGTCCTCCTGTTTGAAGAACATATTCGAGAGATTCAAGCCATTCTCTTAATTCTATTTCATCTAATTCATTGTAATTATTGTTACTCATATTTTACCTTTTTGACTTAAATTGGAGTTAATGTGTTATTTTTGTTTACAAAATTAATAAAAGTTTTTCTATTATAACTTTTTTCATTAAGGTTAAGTTCAAGAAAAAGGGAAATTTTTATCGAAAATATTTTTAGAAGAACATTGAAAAATTATAAATAAATTAAAATCATTTTAATGAAGATTGATTTTAAAAAACTTATATTGAATATAAAAATTAGAGGGAATTAATGAAAGGAATTATTCTCGCTGGGGGTTCGGGAACAAGAATGTATCCTATGACAAAAGTTTACAGCAAGCAATTAGTAACAATTTATGATAAACCTTTGATTTATTATCCACTATCAGTTTTAATGCTTGCTGGAATAAAAGAAATATTAATTATAAGTAATGATGAAACTATTCCACTTTATAAAAAACTTTTTGATAATGGAAACAATATTGGATTGGATATTCAATATGTTGTTCAACCGGCACCAAATGGAATTGCTCAATCATTTATTTTAGGCGAAAATTTTATTGGTGATGATTCTGTAACTTTAATTTTAGGTGATAATATTTTTTATGGTAAGTTAGATTTCTTTTATAAAGCAGTAGAAAGAAACGATATTGGGGCTACAATTTTCGCTTATCAAGTTAATGATCCAGAAAGATATGGTATTGTTGAATTTGATGAAAAGGGAAAAGCAATTAGTATCGAGGAAAAACCAAAAATTCCAAAATCAAATTATGCTGTTCCGGGTTTATATGTTTATGATAACAAAGTGGTTGAAATTTCTAAAAATTTAAAACCATCTGCGCGCGGTGAATTAGAAATAACAGATGTAAATAAAAAATATTTGGAATTAGGTGAACTAAAAGTAGAAAAAGTTGGTCGTGGTGTTGCATGGCTTGATACTGGTACACCCGAAGCTTTATTAAAAGCCGCACAATTTTTTGGTGTTATTGAAGATCGTCAAGGTTTAAAAGTGGCTTGCATCGAAGAAATTGCTTTTGCAAAAGGATTTATTGATAAACAACAATTCAGAAAAGTTATAGATTCAATTCCAAAATCTCTTTACAGAGATTATCTCGAAAAAATTTTTGAGGAAGTTTAATTGTCAACTTACAAACAAAAAATTTTTTTAATACTTGGTTTTATTTTTGTCGCATTTGGAATTATTGGAGCAATTTTACCGTTAATGCCAAGTACTGTTTTCTTTATTTTGGCAGCTTATTTTTTTTCTAAGAGTTCAGAAAAATTTCACAAAAAACTTTTAGATAATAAATATATCGGCAGGCATATAAAAAATTTTTATGAAAAAAGAGGAATGCCTTTACGGGTAAAAATTATTTCTATATTATCTTTATTTTTAACTATTACTATTTCTATAATTCTTGTTAAAAGAACCCCATTTTTAGTTGTAATTTTATTATCAGTAGCTTTTGCTGTTTCATTTTATATTATTTCATTAAATACAATTGAGAATTCGATTAGTAAAGGAGAGTAAAAATTTAAATGGCAATATTTACATCAAAATCTAAAAGTGAAATTGAAAAACTTGTTGAAGAAAATGATGAATTGAAAAATACACTTCACCAAATTTTACAAAAGCATAAAAGCTTACAGGATATTGAAAATAAAATTAATGAGCGCGCTAAGGAACTTGAAAAATTAATTTCATCTATTGAATTAAAGAAAAAAGAAAGTTCAACTTTTACTCATGAAATTACAGAGAAAGAAACAAAAGTTTTAGAACTGAAAGAAACTATTTCAAAACTGAATGAAACAAAAACACAACTTGATGAGGAAATTGAAAGATTAAATGATGAAAAAGGAATTATCGATGATTACAATCGTGAAATTGAAGAAAAGAAAAGTGAAATTGAAAGATTGAATAGTATTATTGATGAAAAAAATGATTTTATAACTAACCTAAATAACAAAATTGAAGACCTAAATGCTGAAGAAAAGAAAATAAATGATAAAATTGTTTCGGAAAATGAAAGGTTAGAGAAAATAAAAATTGAATTTCAAAAGAAAGTAGATGAAGAGCAAAGAAAATTAAATGCAATAAAACACCTCGATGAAAAAATAAATTTAAGCGAAGATATAAAATTAAACCTTGAATCAAGTTTAGCTGCTTTAATAAATCAAATTAGTGAAAAAGAAAAAATTTATTCTGAGTTCACTGTAAAAAGAGAAAATTTCATAGATGAATTTAATTCATTAAAGCTTCAAATAGATGAATATAAAATCAAACTAGAAACTTTAAAGGAAACAAAATCAACATTAGAAACAGAAATAAATTTACTAACTGAATCAAAGAGTAAATTAATTTTAGAAATAGAAAGTTTTAATAGCAAAAAATCCAGTTTGGAAAACGAAATTAGTTTATTGACTGAAAAGAAGAATGAATTAGAAAATGTTGTGGCAAGTATTAACAGCAATTTGGTATCATTAGAAGAAAAAAGGACGGAAATTGAAAACACAAGAATGGAGTTTGAATTTGGATTCACAGGCTTAATAAATAAATTCAAAGAGGAATATGATTCACTGAATGAAAAAGTTACACTACTGAAAGAAGATATTGGATTAAAAGGAAATGAAATCAATTCATTGAATGAAATTATAAATCAAAAAAATGGTGAACTTGCAAACTTAAATGCACTTGTTTCTTCACTTGAAAAAGAAAAAAATTATTTGGAAAAACAAATATCACTTTCAAAAGAAGAATTTTTGAAACTAAATCAATCTATTACTTCTACAAAAGGTGAGTTGGCTAAAACAAAATATGAACTAAGTCGGATTAAAGATGACATAACAATTTACGAAAACAAAAAAGCATTGCTTCAAAATGAGTTTAATGATTTAATTTCTAAAACAAATAACGATATTCAAAAACTTTTGGAAAATAAAAAGAATATTAATGATGAATTAATAATTCATTCAAAAGAGCTAAGTGAATTAACAGATCAAATTGCAGAAATGCGTGCAACATTAAATGATTTAAATAATGAATTAACAAATTATCAATCAAATCAAGAACATATAAATACAACAAATCAAAATGAAAAAACTGATGATGAACTATAAATTTTTAATAATAATTTTATTGCAAATATTAGTTGTTAAATTATTCGCACAGACAAAACCAGCAAATGATACTCTTCGGTATTTGAAAAATCCACTTTATACAAGAACTCTTGAAATGTATGATAGCTATAAAACAAAACAAGCTGATGTTATTATGCTTGGTAATTCATTAACAAACGGAGCAAACTGGAATGAATTACTTGGAAGAACAAATGTTCTTGAAATGGGAATACCTAGCGATATTTTAAGTGGTTACTTTGCAAGAATAAATTATGTCTTCAAGTTTAATCCTAAAGTTGTATTTATAATGGGTGGGTTAAATGACATTTATAATTGGACGCCAGTCGAGGAGATTTTTTCAATTTATATAAAACTCATCAATAAGCTAAGAGAGAAAAATATTATTGTTGTCATTCAATCAACAACATACGCTGGAAAAAATTGGGGAAAAGATTATGGCGGTACACCTGAAATTAATGCTGGCAGAAATAGAGAAGTAGATAAATTAAATAAAATGCTTTCACAGTTTGCTGCAGATAACAAACTTGACTTTATAGATGTAAATTCTAAATTATCACGAAATGGATTTCTACGAGATGAATTAACTTGGGATGGAGTTCACTTTAAAGCAAGTGCTTATAAAATTTGGGCAAATGAAGTTGATAAAGTCTTGAAGAAATATAAACTATAATTGTCAAAACAAATTATTAAAGGATCAAAATGGAACAAAATAAAATTAAACAACCGCTTTACATTGTTGCATTAGTAGCTGCAATGTTGGTTGCAATTTCATTCATTAAAATTGAATACACAATTGAAAAAATTAATTTCACTATAAAAACTGTTGATGTATTGATGGACATAAAAGAAGTTGAACAATCAGAACCAACTTCATTATACTTTAAAAAAGGAAATGTTAATTATGCTTCTATCTTTTCATTCATCGAAGAAAGAAAAGACAATTTAAAAGAATCGCCAGTTTTTCAAGGGAAAAAATCACCAATTACAGGAAACACAAATCAATTAATCAATTTTTTTGGAGCAGTTAAACTTGCAAAAACAAAAAGTGTTCGCGTTGCACATTTTGGAGATTCTGCAATTGAAGGGGATTTAATTACATCAGATATGAGAGAAACACTTCAAAATAAATTTGGTGGAAATGGCGTTGGCTGGCTTGGAATAGTTTCGCAAGATGTAACTTTTAGAATGACAACAAAACATTCATTTTCACAAGGGAATTGGGAAACAGCTTCTCTTTACACAAGCAATCCAAAAAAATTACCACTTGGAATAAGCGGCGAAGCTAATGTTCCAAAAGGAAATGCTTGGGTTCAATATGAAACTACTCCAATTAGAAGATACTTAAAAGATTTTAGTGTTGTTAAACTTTATTATTCAAACGCAAAACCTTCGAACATCAATTACTATTTTGATAATGGAGGTAAACAAACAATCGCACTAAAAACCGGTACAGGTTTACAAGAATTAATTTTGAAACCAACAACAAAAGCAAAAAAAATTAAGATTGAATTTCCTATTGCAGATCAAGCAATTTTTTATGGAGTAACTTTAGAAAACGAGCCAGGAGTTTATGTAGATAACTTTCCACTCAGAGGTAACAGCGGTGTTGATCTTCAACAACTTGATGTAAATATGTTAAAAGAATTTTCTAAATATTTAGATTATAAATTAATTATACTTGAATTTGGATTGAACATTGCGGGTAACAGAACAGATTACTCATGGTACGAAAGAGAAATGGTAAAAGTTGTTAATAATTTTAAAACAGCTTTTCCAAAAGCAAGTATTGTTTTAGTTTCTGTACATGATCGTTCAATGAAAAAAGGTTCTGAATTTGTAACAGATCCTTCCATTCTTCGTTTAATTGAATCTCAAAAAAATATTGCAAAAACAACCAACATTGCATTCTGGAGTTTATTTGATGCAATGGGTGGTGAAAATTCTATGTCAACCTGGGTAAATGCAAATCCACCTTTGGCATTTAAAGATTATATACATTTCAATGATCAAGGTGCAAAAAAAGTAGCTCAGCTTTTTACAGATGCTTTATTAGATTTAAATAAATAATTGCTCTCAATAAGAAAAAAATAAAATGAGTGAATTTAATTTTAACATTGAAGAAGCAAACACACTTTGGAAACGCTGGACTTTAAATGCAAAAAAATATCCAAATCGTGATGCAATTATTCATTGGATTGCAGGTGAAGAACCAATTCGTTGGACATTCCAATCGTTAATTGAAAAGGCTAAAAAGTTTTCAATTCATATAAAAAAACATGGAATTGAAAAAGGAAATGTTTGTGCAATTGTAATGAGACACAATCCAAATTTTTATCCACTTTATTTAGGAATAAGTAGAACCGCAGCATTACCGGCAGTTCTTGCATATCCAAATCCACGCTTGCATCCAGATAAATTTCGTCAAGGAATAGAAGGAATGTCTCAACGTTCTGGACTTGATTACATTTTTACAGAAAGAGAACTCGAACCAATAATTCGTCCTTTAATTGAAAAACCAGGAAGCACAATTAAAGCAATTTTTTTCCCGCTTGAATGGGATACAAACAACGAAATTGATTCTAAACTTGATAATGAAATTGAAGAGAATGCAAATAATGTTGATTCTTCCGAACCATTTTTATTACAACACTCAAGCGGAACAACTGGATTACAAAAACCAGTTGTGCTTTCACATCGCGCAGTTTTAAATCACGTAAAATATTATGGCAAAGCAATTGGATTAAAAGAAGATGATAAAGTTGTTAGTTGGCTTCCTCTTTATCATGATATGGGATTGATAGGTGCATATCATATTCCACTTGCATTTGGAATTCCATCTGTTCAAATTGATCCGTTCCAGTGGGTGCTTGCACCAGTAATTCAATTAGAAGCAATAACACAAGAAAAGGGAACATTGCTTTGGCTACCGAATTTTGCATATAATATTTACGCAGAAAAAGTTGACGAAGAAGAATTAGAAGGAATTGATTTATCAACTGTAAGAAGAGTAATAAACGCCAGCGAACCAGTAAGACATGATAGTCACGAAAAATTTGCAAAGCGTTTTGAAAAATATGGATTTAATCCTCTTGCATTGACAGCAATGTATGGAATGGCAGAAACAACTTTAGCAGTTACACAAACAGAAGAAGGTAAACCAATTCCAGAATTACCAGCTAATAGAAATCTTTTATCGAATGGAGAATTTAAATTTGCAAATGAAAATTCTGTTAAAAGAATTTGTGTATCAAGTGGAAAATTAATTGAAGGCTGCTCTATTCGTATTGTTGATGAAAATAGAAATGACTTACCCGATGGAAAAGTAGGAGAAGTTGCTGTACATTCAGTTTCAATGTTTGATGGATATAGAAATTATCCTGAAAAAACGGCTGAAGTATTAGAAAATGGTTGGTATTACACTGGCGATTATGGTTTTAAGTATGAAGATGATTATTACATTATCGGAAGAAAAAAGGATATAATAATTGTTGCAGGTAAAAATATTTATCCTGAAGATATTGAAGATGCGATTAATAACGTTGAAGGTGTAATTCCAGGAAGAGTAATTGCCTTTGGAGATGAAGATGAAAAAATGGGAACGGAACAAGTAGCTGTTGTTGCTGAAACAAAATATGAAACTGAAGATGAAAAAAAGAATTTGCGATTAAATATTTTGAAAGCCGGAATGGCAATAGATATTAATATTCATAAAGTTTATCTTGTCCCACCAAGATGGTTAATAAAAAGTTCAGCAGGAAAGCCAAGCCGTAAAGCAAATAAAGAAAGATTAATTAACGGAAATGATCCACAAGTTTGGAGTAAATAAAAATGATTTCACCAGAATTGAAAGAGGTAATATTAAAACAACTTAATCTCGATGATTTTGATTTACAAGATGAAACAATTGCTCCACAAGTTCCGGGTTGGGATTCACTTAATCATATAAATATAATTTTAGCAATTGAAGAAAAATTTGGTATCAAATTTAAAAGTAGAGAACTGATTCAGTTAAAATGTGTTGGTGATTTACAAAAGCTTGTTGATTCAAAGCTTGGAAAGTAATGATCTAAAATGCAATAATAGTTTGATAGTGAAGCAATAAATTTTTTCTATTTAGATGCTGAAAAGTTTAAAGCAATGTTTCGAACAAAATCATTATCCCAAAATTCTTTTACTTTTCCATTTTCTAATAAATAAATTCTTGGCGGTGATTGACCGACCAAATTAAAAAATTCACTTGCTGAAATTAATCTGTGTGGAATTCTGAAACTTGTAATTGTTTCAAATGAATCTACACTAACTTGACCTTCAGTAAAATATAAACCATAAATTTTAGGAAACCATTTAAATTGCTTTTGCATTCTTGCAAATTCATAAGCGGTTTGTTGGCAATGCTCACATTCAGTGTTCATCACGGATATTAAAATTTTTCCTTCACTTAAATCTACTCTTCCAACTTTTTCGAATTGAGTGTACATTAAAAATTTATCATCGATATTTTTTTTAATTGGTAGTAAAGAAAAAACAAAAGCAAATGAAATTATAACAATTACTAAAGGCAGATAAAAACTTTTAGATTCGTTTTCAATTTTTATAAAAATGAACACAGCAATAATCATCAATACAATATTTTTAATTAAAGATTCTGTTGGAGACATTTCAATCATTGTTCCGAAACAACCACAATTTTGATTATCACCAATAAAATATCCAGTGTAGATTAAATAAATTGAAAAGATTAGTAAAAAGAAGAATGAGATTGGGAGGACAATTTTTTTGATGAAATTTTTTTGTAACAAAAGAAAACCTAATGCAAATTCAAGTGAAATTAAAATGTTGGAATATATTGCCGCAGTTTCTCGAGTGTTTGCAATTTTGTTATCTACTAAAACTACTTCAATTATTCCGGGCGAAATAAACTTTGTGTAAGCAGAAAATATAAAAGTTAATCCCAAAATAATGCGAAGAATAAAACTTAATTTGACTTTATCCATTTGTAATTATTTTATTTGTTGGAATTGCTTTTGCTTTATCAATATCTAACATTGCATTGATTAAAAACAATGACTGATAATTATTTATATCTGAAATTTTAATCTCTGTTTCTTTAATTATTCCTTCACGCAAAAGTTTTTCTCTTTTTGTCCCTTTTAGCAAAGGAGTGTTTGGTGTAAAATAATTTTTGCCATCATAAAAAACTACGTTAGAATATGTTGTATCTGCAACGAATCCATTTTTAATTATTAGAACGTCATCAGCTATACATTTGCATAAAAGTTTTTGAAGATTTGACCGATCTAAATATTTATATGAATAATCAATCCAATCAACATTAATTGCTTGAAGTGAATTTACCTTCTTTTCGTAGTAAGGTTGAAATTCAATGTCTGTAATTTTTTCTGAATACACAACGCGGCATTTAAAGACATTGTTTGAAATTCCATCTGGTATTTTGATTACTTCTTCAAGATTAATTTTATCTTCTGTACCAAATAAATTTCTTCTTGAGTTGTTCATTCTTTCGTTGTGATATTCAATATTAAACAACTTTTTGTTTTGCAATTTTATTGTTTCAAATAATTGGGACATATACTTTATCAATTAGTTCTTGATATTCTAAATTTACATCACTTAAATATGTTATTCCACCGCCACTGCGATAAATTAATTTACCATTTTTATTTTCAATAAAGCGAATCATAACTGCACTGTCTAAATTGTTGCCGTCAAAAATTCCAAAGACACCAGTGTAAAAACCACGATTATCAATTTCTGCTGACTTAATTATTTCAATTGTTTTTTTCTTTGGAGCGCCGCTGATTGAACCTGCGGGTAATAAAGAAAAAATAATTTCACCAATCTTTTCATTATAATTTTGTTCTAGCTCGCCAACAATTTTTGAACTTACTTGAAATAGTTCTTTCTCATTTGTTTTAATTTTTTCAATGTATCTGAATTTATCTACATAAACATTTTTTGCTACAATGCTCAAATCATTTCGAATTAAATCAACAATTGTAATATGTTCTGCTAACTCTTTTTCATCATTTAGTAATATTTCTTTTGCGTTTGGAATACCTGCATCAATTGTTCCTTTCATCGGATATGATGAAATTATTCCATCTTCAATTTTTACAAATGTTTCTGGAGAGAAAACAACAAACTCGTTTTTGAAAAGTAGTTTATACTTTGCATTACTGAAAATAAAAATTTCTTCTAACGATAAATTGATATTTATTTCTGTCGGAAAAGTTAAGTTAGTTAAGTAACTGTTTCCTTTTTTTATTTCTTCATTAACATAATCAAATGATTTTTTATAGATATTAAAATTAACAGGTGTTTTTCTAAACTTTATTTCTTTAGTTAAGATTTGTTCCTGTTTGTGATTTATTTTAAAATGAACATTTTCTTTATCCAAATCTGAAATTGGAAACACAAAAGCATTTTCTAATTCGAAATCAATTATGAAAAGGAATGGAATTTTTTCCTTTCCAAATTTATTCATATTAAGAATGGCATTGCTGATATTACTTTTCATGAAAACAACTATTCGAAAATTTTTGAAAGGGCAGAATGTAAATTATCGACTGGTATTATTTCAATTGAATTTTTTGTTTTAATAGATTTTAAATTATTCGACGGAATGATAATTTTTTTGAAACCAAGTTTAGCGGCTTCCTGAATTCTTTTTTCAATATGATTTACACTTCTTACTTCTCCGCCTAATCCAATTTCACCGATTACAACCGTATCACTCTTAGTGTGTTTATCTAAAAAATTAGAAGCAATAGAAGAACAAATAGCTAAATCAACAGCCGGTTCATCAATTCGTATTCCACCTGCAATATTTAAAAAAACATTATGAACAGATAATCTTAAATTTGCTCTCTTTTCCAAAACAGCTAAAAGAATAGATAATCTTCTGTAATCAAATCCAGTTGCTACTCTTTGTGGGTTGCCATAAGATGAAGGAGTTACAAGCGCCTGAACTTCAAGTAAAATTGGTCGTGTGCCTTCAATGCTTGCTGTAACTACAGAGCCAGTAGTTTGTTTTTCTCTTTCACTTAAAAATATTTCACTTGGATTTAAAACTTCTTGCAAACCATTATCATGCATTTCAAAAATTCCAATTTCATTTGTACTGCCAAATCTGTTTTTTTGTGCACGTAAAATTCTGTATGAATAACTTCTTTCACCTTCAAATTGTAAAACTGTATCAACAATATGTTCAAGAACTTTTGGTCCAGCAATCATTCCTTCTTTTGTTACGTGACCAATGATAATAATTGCACAATGTGATTTTTTTGCAAGTTGCATTAATTCAACAGTACATTCCCGAATTTGTGTGATTGTACCCGGGGCATTATCAAAATCTGATTTATAAGTTGTTTGAATTGAATCAACTATTACAACTTTGGGTTTAGTTTTTTCAATAGCGGAAATAATTATATCCAAATCTGTTTCTGTAATTATAGAAATATTTTCATTGTTAACATTTAATCTTTTTGCACGGAGATTAATTTGGTTAAAAGATTCTTCTCCGGTTACATACAAAACTGGTTCACTAATTTTTGATGCGGCTTGCATTACTAAAGTTGATTTACCAATTCCAGGATCGCCGCCGATTAACACAATCGAACCAGGCATTATTCCACCACCCAAAACTCTATCGAATTCTTGTATGCTTGTTAATATTCTTTTTTCTGATTCAATGAATTTTGTATCGAGTTTATTGATTTTAGTTTCATCATAATTTTTTTTGAGTGAAGTTTTTCTCTCTTCAACTAGTTCCTCGCTGAAGGTATTCCAACTTTCGCAGGATGGACATTTACCAAGCCATTTTAATGATTCGTATCCGCAGGATGAGCAAACATATTTAATTTTGTTTTTTGACAAATTAAAACCCTGATCTTTGTATAAATTTTTGAATTACAGAATCATTGCTGTTTATTAATTCTTCATAAGAACCTTGAAAGTAAATTTTTCCATCGTGCATCATTGCAATTTTATCAGCAACATTTTTTACACTGAACATATCATGAGTAACAATAATTGAAGTAACACTAATTTTTTGGTTTAATTCTTTTATTAAATCATCAATTGCATCGGACATTACGGGATCAAGTCCAGTTGTGGGTTCATCATATAAAATATATTCTGGATTGGTAACCAAAGCTCTTGCTAACCCAACTCTTTTTTTCATTCCACCTGAAAGTTCAGCTGGTTTTAATTTGCCAATATTTTTTAATCCAACTAAATCTAATTTCTCTTCAACAATTTTTTTTATTTCAGATTTGGATAAATGTTTTTGCGTTTCAACTAAAGGCAAAGAAACATTTTCTTCAACGGTCATCGAATCAAAAAGGGCAGCACCTTGAAAAAGAAATCCAAATTTTCTTCTCATCTCATAAAGTTCTTGAGTTGTCATTTCGTGAATAATTCTACCATTAAACTTAACAAAACCGTCATCAGGAAATAATAGAGCAACAATGTGTTTAAGTAGAACACTTTTGCCACAGCCACTTCTTCCAATTATAGCTAATGATTCACCTTGAATAATATCTAAGTTAACACCACGTAAAACATGGTTAACTCCGAAAGACTTATGAAGATTTTTTATTTCAATCATAATTCAATTAAGGATTTAATCCAGTATGACATTCAACGCACATCATTTTTTTCCATTTGTCACCCACATCATTTCCAGGATGACGAAATTCTAGTGATGAGTTAATTGTCGCTAATTCTAATTTGTTTACGTAACCTTGTGCATTAATTTCATGACATAGATTGCAATCTTTCTTAATTAATTTTCCATTCTCAGATTTATGTTTATCATTATGGCATCTAAAACAGCCCATAAATTCAACATGTCCTATATTGTTTGCGTAAACTTTCCAACTTACTTTCATTTCTGGAAAAATATTTTTTGAAAATGCATCAATAACACCGTTGACAGCTTTATCTATAAGATATTTTTTGTTGTTAAAAATTTCAGGATAGTTTTCTTTATAAAATAAATTTAGTTTTTCTTTTATTTCTTTTTCTGCTTCTTCAGTAGTTTTAAAATCTTTAGATAAAATATCAATCGCAGCAAATTTAATTCTTGGCAATTCTTTAGGAATAAATCCAGCTGTAATTGCATTATTAATGAAAAATGCCGGTGGTTGATAATTATGTGAAGGACGGTTATGGCAATCCATACAGTCAACAACACGGGTTTCTAAATTACCTAATTTAACATCATCTAATTTACTCTGTGGATCTTTATAAATTGTAACTTCACCAGTTTTCAAATTAGTGTATTTTACCCAAGGAATATTTTCTCTTTTTTTATCTGCGGCTTTGTATTCGATTTTAACATTTGGATTAATATGCCAGTGAATTCCTTCTTGTAATCCTAAGGCACTAATTGGAGCGCCAATTTTCATCATTAAAGAAATATCCCATTCGGAATTATTATCATCAGATAAATAATGGCGGTTTTGAACAAGTTTTCTTGAATAAAATTTTTGAGGCCAATGGCATTCTTCGCAAGTTTCTCTTGCAGGTCGCAAATTAGAAATTGGAGTTTCAATTGGTCTTGGAACAGTTCCTAAAGTAACAGCATAAACTTGATATAAACCACTTAGTTTAGAACGAACATACCAATCAGCACCACTACCAACATGGCATTCAACGCAAGCAACACGTGCATGTGGTGAATTTTGGTAAGCAACAAATTCTGGTTTCATAACCGAATGACAAATTTTACCACAAAACTCAACTGATTCTGAATAATGAAATGCTTCGTAACTCCCAACAGAACTTGCAAGCAAAAATATTGCAGTTCCAACTGAAAAAATTGTGAAAGCGTTTCTATGCTTTGCATCGTTGAAATCTATTATAGGCCATCCTGTTTTTTTAAACCCACCAAATTTTTCTTTACGAACTTTTAACCACATTCCAATTGGAATTAATAATAAACCAATAAATAGAATAGTTGGTAAAAGAACATAAATTATTAATCCTAAATAAGTATTCCCATGATCAAAGATCGAACTAATTACAAAAAGAAAAACAATCATTGAAAATGTAATTAACGAAATAGTTGCACCTGTAAGTGATATCCAGTTTTTTGTTGAATCAGGTAATTTCATTTTTCACCAAATAAAATTTTTTATTGATCAAAATTAAGAAACCAATGTCTGAAAAAAAATTTATTAAAAAACTTATATGTTCATAAGTAAAGAATATCGATATTATTTATATTTGAATTAAATTTATTACAAGTGAATATGTACTGCCAAGTTGTTTTTCCTTTACCATTTAGAAATTCATTTACATACTCAATTCCAAAAGAACTTGAAGAGTTTGTTAAAATTGGTGTAAGAGTAGTAACTCCATTTGGAAAAAGAATTTTGACTGGTTTTGTAATTTCAATAACTCAAGAAACAGAATTAAAAGAAAAGATAAAACCAATTCAAGATGTTTTAGATGAGAAACCAATTTTCGATGAAAAAGAATTAAAATTTTATGAATGGATTTCTGAATATTACATAAGTTCATTAGGTGAAGCTCTTCGTAATGCTGTTCCATATGGAAGTGATGTTGAGACAAAAAGAAAAATTGTTAGTGAAACAAATTTTTGTTTTGATTTATACAATAAAGAGACCAACAAAAAAACTTTACGTGCAAAATTATTATTAGCTTTGTCTGAAAAAGAAGTGAATAACGTATCAACACTTCAAAAAATTGTTAAGAAAAAAAATATTTACTCATTACTTCGTTCACTTGAAAAAATTGGTGCAATTTCAATTTTAGATTTAGTTGATGAAGGCAAAGTGAGAATTAAAAAAGCAAAATTTGTTGAATTAGCTAAATCTATTGATGAAGTTTATAATACAATCCCAGAAATTGAAAAAAAGTCAACCAAACAATTAGTGATTTTGCTTGAACTACTTAATCAAAAGGAAGCAATTCAACAAAGTGAATTAATTAAAAAAACTAACAATACAATTTCATCAATTAATGCTCTTGAAAAAAAGGGTTTGGTAAGAGTAATAGAAAAAGAAGTTGATCGTGTTTATCATGAAACTTATACTGAAGAAAAATCAACGATTCAACTTACCGAAAAACAAAAAAATGTAATTGATAAAGTTTCTCAAAAAATTGAATCAAATGAATTTGAAAGCTTTCTTCTATTTGGAGTTACCGGTAGCGGCAAAACTCAAGTTTATATTGAACTCGCAAAAAAAGTAATTGAACAAGGAAAAGAAGTTATTATTTTAGTCCCCGAGATTTCATTAACACCGCAGATCACTTCCCGCTTCTTTAATTACTTTAATGAAATAGTTACAGTTCTACACAGCAAAATGTCTCTTGGTGAAAGATATGATTCGTGGCGTGGAATAATTAATGGCAAATATAAATTAGTTATTGGTCCTCGCTCTGCTCTATTTGCACCATTTAAAAATTTGGGTTTAATCATTGTTGATGAAGAACATGATCAAAGTTATAAACAAAATGAAATTGTTCCCAAATATCATGCACGCGATGCAGCAATTATGAGAGCAAAGTTTAATAATTGTCCAGTGTTACTTGGCTCAGCAACACCATCTGTTGAAAGTATGTTTAATGCAAAAAGCAATAAGTACACTTTACTCGAATTACCCGAAAGAATTGATAATGCAATTTTGCCTCAAATAAAATTAATTGATCTTACTATTGAAAAGAAAAAAGGAAAAATGGAAAGTGTATTTTCCCACACCTTACTCGAAGAGATAAAACAAAGATTGCTTAAAAAAGAAAATGTAATAATTCTCCAAAATAGAAGAGGTTTTGCAACACAAGTTTTTTGTGCCGATTGTGGTGAAGTTGTGATGTGTCCAAATTGTTCCGTTTCAATGGTACATCATATAAATAAAAATATTTTGCAGTGTCATTATTGTAATTACATTCAACCCGTTCCGAAAGCATGCACAACATGTGGATCAATTGCACTGAAATTTTTTGGCACCGGAACACAAAGAGTTGAAGATGAATTAACATATTATTTCCCAGAAGCTAAAATTGAAAGAGTTGATTCTGATTCGACATCAAAAAAAGGAAGTTTAGGAGAAATATTAAATCGGTTTCGCAAAGGTGAAATTCAAATTCTTGTCGGAACTCAAATGGTTTCAAAAGGATTAGATTTTGGAAATGTAACTTTGGTTGGAGTAATTTCAGCAGAAACATCATTATGGATTCCCGATTTTCGCTCCGATGAAAGAACATTTCAACTTTTAACACAAGTTGCCGGACGTGCAGGCAGAAGTGAAAAAATTGGTGAAGTCTTAATTCAAACTCAAAATCATAAACATTTTGTTCTTCAAAAAGTTTTGATGAATGATTACAATGGATTTTATGAAAAAGAAATTTTACTTCGTGAACAAAATGGTTATCCACCATTTACAAGAATTGGAATAATTGAAGTCAAAGATGAAAACGAAGAACATGCACGTGGTGCAATTAATAATTTTTATGAATTTATAAAAAAGTATCAGAATAGATTAACAATTACTCCACCAACGGAAGCTATAATTTATAAAATAAAAGGATTCTATCGCTGGCATATTTTAATTAAAAGTAATAAAAAGATTGATGCCGGTGGAAAAACTCTTCGTACAGCAATTTTTGAATCGCTGATTGAGTTTAATCAAAAATCAAGATTCAGAGATGTGAAAATTTCTGTTGATATTGATCCTCAAAGTATAATATGAAAAACCAACCAAAATATTTTTTATTAAACAAACCTTATGGAGTTTTAACTCAATTTACAGATAAAGAAAACCGACCGACTTTATCATCACTTTATAAATTCCCTAAAGATGTTTATCCAGTCGGCAGATTAGATTTAGATAGTGAAGGACTTTTACTTTTAACAAACGACAAATCATTGACAAATTTTTTACTTAATCCAAAGTTCAAACATGAAAGAGAATATTACGTTCAGGTTGAAGGTATTCCTACAGAAGAAGCCATAAAGAAATTATGTGATGGAGTAATAATCGAAAATAGAAAAACATTACCAGCTAAAGTAAAATTAATTGAAGATCCAAACTTTGAAAAAAGAAATCCGCCAATTCGTGAAAGAAAAAATATCCCAACTAGTTGGTTATCAATTACAATTTATGAAGGTAGAAATAGACAAGTAAGAAGAATGACAGCCGCTGTTGGTTATCCAACTTTGCGTTTAGTAAGAGTTCGAATTGAAAATCTTTTTCTTGGAAATTTAAAATCTGGTGAAGTAAGAAAGTTAACAACTGATGAAATCAAACAACTGAAAGAATCAACAAACTGAATTTATATCTTAACAAAACTATCCGAATCTATTTTCCATTGATAGAAATCCAACAACTGCGATAAAATATTCAATTCATGAAGTTATGGTTCGACTAGTCTGCCGACAGGTCATTCGCAAAGACAATAAAGAGATGTCTCTAAGAATAACATTAATTCATTGGAACAAATAAATTTGTTGTTATGTTGAAACCTTCAAACTTGCTTAGGTAATACATTACATTTAAATTAGACAACAAATAAAAGGGAAAATATATGAACGGATTTAAAACAGTTATTCTAATGACCGCTATGATGGTGTTGTTTATTTTGGTTGGAAGAATAATTGGCGGTGAACAAGGAATGATGTATGCATTTATCATATCATTAGCAATGAATTTTGGCTCATATTGGGTTAGCGATAAAATTGTTTTAACTATGTATGGTGCACATCAAGTTACAAGAGAAGAATCACCCGAGCTTTATGATATTGTAGAAAAATTAGCATCAAAAGCTGAACTACCAATGCCAAAAGTTTATATAATGAACAATCCAACACCAAATGCATTTGCAACAGGTAGAAATCCAAACAATAGTGCTGTTGCTGTTACAACTGGAATTATGAGTATGTTAAATAAAGAAGAATTAGAAGGCGTAATTTCTCACGAACTGACTCATATAAAAAACAGAGACATATTAGTTAGCACAATTGCTGCAACATTAGTTGGAACAATTACATATATAGTACAGTTTGCAATGTTTTTTGGCGGCGGAAGAAGGAATGATAGAGAAGAAGGTGGAAATGTTATTGTTGATTTATTGTTGTTAATTATTGCGCCTATAGCCGCGATGTTAATTCAAATGGCAATATCACGTTCACGTGAATATATGGCTGATGAAGGTGGAGCGATGATTTCAGGTAAACCGCTTGCTTTAGCTTCTGCTTTAAACAAACTTCAACATGGTAATGATGTAATTCCAATGAGAAATGCTAATCAATCTTCTGCTCATATGTTTATTGTAAATCCACTTCATGGTGGTGGACTAATGAAATTGTTTTCAACTCATCCACCAATAGAAGAAAGAATAGAAAGATTAAAAGAAATTGCTGCTGGTAGAAGATAATCTTAAATGAACTTTCAAAGATTTTTATTTTTGTCTTTAATTTTATGCTTTGGAATTGTTTCCAAAGCACAAACAAAATCTAATCTTGAATTAGTTGATTCATTAATTTCCGCATCGGTTAACGAATTAGAAAATTCTATTAATAAGAATGAAAAAGTATTTTTGGAAGTTGTTTCACCGTTATCTTTTGAAGTATTAAAAGGGAAAATTTATAATAGCTTTTCAAAAAAGTTTCATTTGTTAAACACTAAACAAGACTCGATTCAATTCGTAAATTTTTATTTACTAAAAGTAAAAACTTCATACGGTGAACCACGAAAAGAAAGCATTTTCGGAAATTTTTTAGTTGAAAGAAAAATTGAAATTTATAGCAATGTTGTTGTCAAAAATTCTTCAAATCAAATAAAAACTTTGGAAATAAATAAATCTTCAGTTGATACTGTATATCTTGATGAAATTAATATGTTAGAAGATAAATCATTACCTTTTACACAATCGGAAATACCTAACATACCATTACTTTCAAATTTATTAGAACCAATTATTGTAATCGGTACGCTAATAGTTTCTACGGTTTTATTATTTGTTGTTAGAAGTAAATAATTTTATCAGTCATTTTAAAAATGATTATTTTAGCAACCTGAAAAAGGGAGAAAAATCTTGTTAAAAAATTTTAGATATGTTTTAATTTTATTGTCGCTCATAATTTTAACAAACTGTTCAAGCTCTGTAGATACAAGTAAATTTTCGGTCGATGAATATTTTAATTACGCAATGAAACTTTATAACGATGAAGATTATGAGCTTGCAATCCAAGAATTTCAAAATTTTTTATTGCAATACAGCGGTAGTTCATTTAATGATGATGCACAATATTATTATGCGATGACATATTTTAAAAGAGGACAATATTTATTAGCCGCTTACGAGTTTAGCAAATTGATTAGAAATATACCGGCATCACCATTTGTACCTGAAGCACAGTTTATGCTTGCAGAATCATATTACCAATTAGCTCCACCATATCAACTTGATCAAGCGTACACAAAAAAAGCGATTGAAGAATTTCAAGCCTTCATTGATTTTTTTCCTGCGGATAAAAGAGTAGCAGAAGCAGAAAGAAAAATAAAAGAACTAACTGAACGACTTGCAGAAAAAGAATATCAAAGTGGTTTGATTTATGAAAAAATGGAATATGAAAAAGCGGCTATAAAATATTATGCTTTTGTTGCCGATACATATCATGATACTAAGTTTGCACCTTTATCATTGTACAGAAAAATTCAACTTGAAATTAAAAAAGGAATGAAAACAGAAGCTGTAGCTGATATAAATACTTTCTTAAATCGTTATCCTGAAAATGAGTATGCAAACGAAATTAAAAAAATTGAAACACAATTAGTCGAAGCAAAATAATGAATGGTAAAAAAGTTTCTGAATCAATTGTAATGATGACCGAACTTGTCTTACCTAATCACACAAATCAACTTGGAAATTTATTAGGTGGGCAATTAATGCATTGGATAGATATTTGTGCTGCTTTATCAGCTTCGAAACATACTCAAAGAGTTTGTGTAACTGCCTCAGTTGATAAAATTGATTTCCATCATCCAATAAAACTAGGTAATGCTGTAACATTAGTCGCTTCAGTTAATCGTGTATTTAAAACTTCTATGGAAGTTGGTGTAAAAGTATTTGCAGAAAATTTTACATTGGGTACAAAAGTTCATACAAATTCAGCATATCTTACTTTTGTAAGTGTTGATGAAAATAAAAAACCTGTAGAAACTTATCCTGTGATTCCAGAAACTGAAGATGAAAAAAGAAGATTTGATGAAGCATTACAAAGAAGAAAAGATAGACTTGAAAAGAGAAATAATTCTTAAAGCATTTTTTCTGTTTTTTCCCTTGAATCAAATTTTATTTTCCCAAATTCCTATTAATGGTTTTTGCAGAATTGAAGAAATTAAAGTTTCTAAAAACCCAAGCAAAATTTTCCCTTTCGATTTTAATAATGATGGATTTAAAGATTTAATTGTATTTAACCCAAATGAAAAAAGTTATTTTTCAATATCAGCTAATAATTTAAAAACTTATAATTCTCCGGTCTTTCATACCTCATCAAATAATATATCAACGATTAAATTTCAATCTGATATTTATCTAGGCAAAAAAGTTGCGGCATTAATTAACAATTCAAAAGAAATTTCAATATTAAGTTTTTCAAAAAATGGTACTATAAATTTTATCAACAAAAAGAAATTAAACGGATTTTGCTCTTCATTAGATGTATCTAAAAATTCATTTGGACAAACAGAAATAATCACAACCGGTGTAGGAATTGATGGCATAAAAATTTTTAATGAGAATAAAACAAAATTAAATTTGTATGAAAACATTAAAGGGAAAATCTTTTCTCATCTTCTTTACTTCGATTTAAATTATGATGCTTTTGATGATATTGTCGCTTTTGATATAAACTCAAACTCACTTGTGTTTTATTATAATAATCATTTTGGTGATTATGATGAACAAAGATCTATCGGACTGAATGGTTTAGTAAATGATTTACAATCTGCAGATGTTAATTCCGATAGATTTACAGATTTAATCCTGAATATAGATGGTAAACTTAATTTCTTTTTGGGTGATTCTGTTTCATCTTTTCAAAAAAACACTAAATTCATTTTTGAAAACGAAAGAGTAAAAGATTTTTATGTTATGGATTATAACGGTGATGGTATTAATGATATTGCTTTTATTACAGAAGATCAAAATGAAATTAAAATTTCTTTTGGAAAAGGGAATAATAATTTTTATAAACCTATTACATACCTGAGAAAAAATAATTTAACTCACATTGTTGGGTTCTTTGATCGTGGTGGTAGAAAACTTTCTGCCTTAACTTCTGATGGTTTTGTCTACGTAATCAGTAAAATATTTTTGAACGACGATGAGAATAGAATTTCTATTGCCAACAATGCAATTGACTTTACTTCATTTGATTATCTTAACGATGGATATAAAGATTTATGCTGGATAGATTCTTCTTACAACTTAAATTTAGCTTTAAGTGAAAGGAAAAATTTATTCACACAGTTGTTTCAAATAGAGCTTCAATCCAATAATGATAAATTGATTGTTGATGACACAAAACCCGAAATAAAAATTTATGTAACTTATAAATGCGGTCGGAAAAATATTGAAATTATTAAATTTAACTTTAAGACTGGGAAATCAGAAAGAAAAATAGTTTACACAAAATATCCAATTGAAGAGTTAAAAATAACCGGGGATAAATTCAAAGATAGATTTACTTTAAATGCAATTACTCAAAAGAACAAAGAAATATACTTTGAAAAAATTGAATTTGTTTATTTCAACATATTAAATAGTAAACAAATCAAAATTGCTTCAAATACTATTGCTTCTTCATTAGGTGTCTATGGCGGAACGAAAATATCTTATTTTGTAAAACAGTTTAATAATTATGATTTTATTATTTCATATTTAGGGAATGATGCAAAAAGAGATGTTAAGAGATTGACTTTTCAACTAACTGAAAATGATAAAGTGTATTTCTCATTAGTAAAAGTTGAGCAATTATTTGCACGAGCAAGTCCATTTGTATCTTTAATTTCTATAAATAACAAATCAGTTATTTATATATTTACAGATAAAAGAAATTACAGATACAATACAAATTTTAAAATTGGTAATTCGTACAATTTGTATTACATAGTTAATAATACAACTTTAGATGTTTTCTTTGTTAATGATAAAAACAAATTGGTAAAATTAGTTTTTGATGAGCAGTTTAATTTAATTTTTGCTGAAGAATTAAATCTTAGTAATGAAATTAAAAATTACACCGTGGAAAAATTTGATGTTCGTAATAAATATTTAATATTTGCTGATGGTATTTCACTAACATTTAGAAAATTATGATTAAAAAAATTTTTATTATCAATATAATTCTGCTGATCTCTCATCTTTCGGCTCAGAATTTAGATTCACTTTATAATGAGTACTTATACATTAAAGGAATAAATATTAATTCCAAAAAAGTATTAACCGACAATCATGAAATTAATAAATGTGCTTTTGGTGTTGTCAATTCTGTGAGAACAAATTTTGGAAAATTTTCAGATAAACAAAAACAAGTTTTATCTTCTTTACTTCAAAGGCCAACAACAGATACAAGCTTCGTTTCTCCCAAAGGAAAATTTAGAATTCACTTTAATAAATCGGGTAATGACAAACCTGGTTATGATTTAAATGAATTAGCAATTGCTGCAGATTCCGCTTATAACTTTGAAGTAAATATTCTGAAATATCCACCACCACCAAGAGATAACGGTGCTGGCGGTGATGATTTATATGATATTTATATTCAAAATTTAGTTTCGGGACTTTATGGATATACCGAACTTGAAACAAAATTAGTTGGTGAAACTTATAGCGGATATACAGTAATTGACAACGATTTTTCCGGAAGTAATTATGCGACAAATGGAATTTTAGCAGCAAAGGCAACAGTTGCTCATGAGTTTCATCATGCAATTCAATTTGGAAATTACATATGGCGTGAATCAGATTTATTTTACTATGAAATTACTTCAACAGCAATGGAAGAATTTGTTTTTGATGAAGTCAATGATTATTTGGCTTATTTAGATTCCTATTTTAAAAATCCAGGTAAAGCAATTAATCTTAATAATGGTTATAATCTTTCAATTTGGAATATTTATCTTAAAGATAAATTTGGCTTTGATGTAATAAAAGAAATTTGGCAATTAATGCCTCAAAAAAGAGCCGTTGAATGTTTTAATGATGTATTATTAAATAGAAATTCATCTTTGAAAATGGAATTTAACAATTTTGGCATTTGGACATTTTTTACAAATTCAAGAGCTGTTCCCGGAAAATACTTTAAAGAAGCCGCAAACTATCCTAAAATAAGTCCAACATTTTCACAAAATTTTTCTTCAAATTCATTTCCAATTAAAATGCAATCTGAACCGATCTCAAATAATTTTATTGAAATAATTGATGGACCAAATACAATTACATCAATTGTATCAAATGTTGATATTGAAAATTCTGTTTCTGGAACAAATAAAAGTTTAGCATTTGATTTTACTTTATCAACACAATCAAGTACACATTACAGAAAACTCGCCTTTGGATATTATTCTTACATTGAAAGTTTAAATAAATCATTGCTTGCTGAATCAAATATTATTAATGATATACCATTAAACGAAGGTAATATTTCAGTCGAAGTGATTGATTATGCTTATCCACAACCTTTTAGTTATAAAAAACATACAACATTATTTTTGCCTGCAACATTAAACACAGAAAATGATGCTGAAGTTTTGATTTATTCATCATCGATGAATCTGGTTTATTCAGGTCAGCTACGTATTGTTGCAAGTGAAAAAATTTCTGTTGCGTGGAATGGTTTGGATAACAATAATCAAAAATTACCGACTGGTGTATATTTTTATGTGGTTAAATGTGGTAACGATATTCAAAAAGGGAAATTTGTAATTTATAATGACTAATTATTCTATTGAAGTTCAAAATCTTGTTAAGTTTTTTGGAAGAAGATTAATTTTTAATGACATTAATTATTCTTTCAATTCTTCAACAGTTTATGGTATTTCTGGTCCGAATGGTTCAGGTAAATCAACTTTTGTGAAAATCTTATCCTGCATTATTTCTCCAACTAAAGGAAAAGTAGTTCATAAAGCGGATAACAAAATTATTGAAGAAGAAAAACTTCATAATCATATTGGGTTTGTTTCTCCCTATCTTTTTCTTTATGATGAATTTACGGCTGAAGAAAATTTAATCCACTTTTCCAAAATAAGGGGAAAAATATTTGAGCAAGAATATTCAAATTTTCTTCTGAATGAATTTAATCTGCTTGAAAGAAAAAATGATCAGATAAAAGGTTATTCATCTGGAATGAAACAAAGATTGAAATTTGTTTTTGCATTACTTCATAATCCCGAAGTTTTAATTTTTGATGAACCAACTTCGAATCTTGATAACAATGGTAAAGAAAAAGTTTATGAGTTTATAAATAAATTAAAAAAGGAAAAATTAATTATAATTGCTTCGAATGAAGATACAGATTTAAGTTATTGCGAAAAAATTCTTGAACTTGAAAAGTATAAAAACAAATGAAATCATACTCACTCTATAAAAAAGATTGGCAGTCAGAACTAAGAACTCGTTATGCAATAAATGCTTTATCGATGTTTATTCTTGTAACAATTAGTGTTATAATGTTTTCGATTGGCAGTGAAAAAATATCTGAATATTTAACAGGTGGATTACTTTGGGTGGTAATATTTTTTTCAGCAATGTCTGGATTATCACGTGCATTTGTTTCAGAAGAAGAGCGTGGCACAACTTTAACACTTCAATTAATTGCTTCACCATCAACAATTTTTTCAGGAAAGCTTTTATTCAATATTGTTCTTGTTTTTTTGATGAATATCGCAATAACAATTTTGTTCTCGATTTTATTTGAATCTTTTGTAATAAACAATTTGCAGTTGTTCTTAATAGCATTTTTATTTGGAAATTTTGGTATTGCGATTTCTTCAACAATAATAGCCGCAATCATTTCTAAAGCAAGTTCAAAAGGAACACTTTATCCAGTGCTTTCATTCCCAATTTTACTTCCTCTAATTTTAACACTTCTTGAGTTAACAAAATATTCAATGGATGGAAAACCAATTGAAAAATCTTTTGTGGAAATTGCAGTTTTAATTAGTTATGATGTAATAATGTTAACGGCTTCTTATTTATTATTTGATTTTATCTGGAAAGATTAACCCCACATTTTCTCTTAAGAAACATTGTCTTTTCAAAAACTTTTGATAAAAAACTTAACTTTTTTGGACGTGTAGCTATCGTTTGATTTACACATTCTATTTTCTTGCAAAATAATAAGGTTATTTCGAAAATTTCTTTAAATCAAAAAATAATCTTTTATCATTTTCATTAAATATTGTAAAAAATATTGCAATTAAAATTTGAAATATATTTGTTAATGCGAAATAATAGATGCCACTTGAAAAATTTTCAACAACTGACAGAACTTTTAATATACTTGCTGTTTGGTAAAGTATTAGTATCATATGAAAAATATTTATCAAACTAGAATTAATGACAAATAATAATGTCCGCACCATAAGTTTAAGAAGAATAATAAAGTTTATTAAAATTATGTAATAAAATGTAAATTTTGATGGGGATTGAGAAGCTAAATAACCAATGATTATTAGAATAAAAAATAAGGAAATAGATTTCTTGTTTAAATTTTTAAAATTACTAAGTGAGTACAATAATACAACTGATGAAAAATTATAAAATAAATAAGGAGAAAAATGCATTAATTTTCCAATGATAATTCCAATCGGATCAGTTAAAGCTAAAACTAAAAAATAGAAGAACAAATCATCTTTGTATTGTTTTAAAGGTGGTAATAACCACGCAACAATTGCAACAAACGTAATTAATTTAAATAAAAATCCATCCATTATTCATCCACCTCAAACTTATTAGAGATAGAAAATCTTACGGCATAAGAAATAAACTCTGGCAAAGTTTTAATACCTAATTTCTGCATAATTCTGCTTCTGTGATAATCAACAGTCCTCTTTGTTATTCCTAACTTTTCTCCAATTTCTTTGCTAAGTAAACCTTGTGAAATATACATTAATATTTCTTTTTCTTTTTCATTAAGACCAATGAAATTATCTAAAATTGAAGTGGAAGAGCCTTTATATTTTTTTCTAAGATCTTTTAATCTCTCATTGTTGAAAAGTTTTCCGAAATATTTTTCGTTATTATAAACAGCTTTAATAGCAAAAATTAATTCTCCTTTTAATGTGTTTTTACTAATTAAGCCTTTTGCACCGAGTTTATCTGCAAAATAAACATACTCTTCAGTATCATGCATTGTTAAAAAAATCACTTTAACATTTTTATCTTTTTGTTTTAGTTTTTTTAATGTTTCAAGACCATTTAGTCTTGGCATTTCAATATCAAGAAGAATTATATCAGGTTTTAATTCTAAATATTTTTCAATTGTTTGCTCACCATTTTCTGCTTCGCCTACAATTAAAATGTCTCGAACTTCATCTAATAATGAATTTATACCGCTTCTAAAAAGCTGATGATCGTCGGCAATTAATATTCTAATAGGTTTAATTAAGCTCATATTGCAAATTTTTTAATGGGATTTCAATTATTAAAACAGTTCCTTGATTTGATTGAGAATCTATTTTAAGATTGCCACCAAAACTTTCAACTCTTTCTTTGATATTTAACAACCCCATTCCTCCATTTAAGCCTGATCGTTTTAATACTATTTCAGGGTTGAATCCTTTACCATTGTCAGAAATTATTAGTCTAACAAATTTATTTGTATTGATAAATTGTATTCCAAAAAAAGTTGCATCGGAATATTTGATTATATTGTTTAATGATTCCTGAACTATTCTAAATAAATTAATCTCTAATTTTTCATCAAAGCGAACATTATCATCGCTAAAGTTCAAATCGCCAGAAATTCCTGTTTGGCTTTTTATGTCATTAATTAATTGTAAAATAGCCATCTTCAATCCCATAGATTCCAAATTACGTGGCTTTAGATCGTACGAAATGTATTTTAGTTCTGCGATAGTTTCTTCAAGAGAAGAAATTATTGTTTCAAGCTCTTTTTTATTCTCATTCATACAAAATTTATCTAAAAAGTTGGTTAGTTTTATTCGTAAAAAAGATAATCTTTGGCCAATTCCATCATGTAAAGTTTTAGATATTTGATTTTTTTCATCTTCAATCTTGTCCTGAAGTTCTTCAGAAAATTTTTTCAGTTGAATTTGATACTCTTCAATTTTTTTTTCATTATTAATTTGTTCAGTAATATCTCGAAAATATAAATGTGAAATGCCAAGATCTTTATTGCTTCTAAAAAGGATAAGAAAATACTTGTCATCAATCTCTTTAATTAATCTTTGTGTTGTTATTTGTTCGGTTAAATTAAAATTTGGAATAAGATCAATAATGTTTTTTCCTATAAGATTGTCATCTTTAAATATTTTTTTCGCGGCAAAATTTGTTACTATTATTTCACCTATTTCATTTATTCTTATTAATGGATCCGGCTCAAGTTCGGCGAATAATGCCATTAGCTTTGCATTTCTTAGTTCTAATAATTCTTTTTCTTTTTGGAATCTGGAAATCAGAGGGAAAACGAAATACTTGAAAAAAATTGTTATAAATGCAAAAATGAATACGACGAAAACAATAGATGAAATTATTGGATTTTTTGGATTAAAAAGATAATTAAAAAGATTTTGGATGCTCTCTGACAATTTAATCCCTAAAAATTAATTCAAAAATACATCTTTTAATCTAAATCGAAAAGTAGGAGTTCTTGTATTGGTTTATTTACATCAGTTTGATTAAATTTGTTAAAGTTGAAACTTTACAAAGAGGTTGGTTTGGTTATTTGGGATGTTAACCCCGATATAATTTCAATTGGTCCAATAACTATCAGATGGTATGGATTATTTTTTGCTTTATCTTTTGTTTTGGGCTATCAAATCATGATTCACATTTTCAGAAAAGAAAAACGTTCTGAAGATGACTTAAATGATTTGATTTGGTATATGGTTTTAGGAACAGTTTTGGGTGCACGACTTGGTCATTGTTTTTTTTACGCACCAGAATACTATTTGAAAAACCCAATCGAAATATTAATGGTTTGGAAAGGCGGTCTTGCAAGTCATGGTGCGGCAATCGGAATTTTAACTTCACTATATCTTTTTATTAGAAAAAAGAAAAATTACACCTATTTATGGTTATTAGACAGAATTGTAATAACAGTTGCATTAGGTGGTTTTTTCATAAGAATGGGAAATCTTTTCAACTCCGAAATTTTTGGCCGCGAAACTAATTTACCATGGGCATTTGTTTTTGTTTCTGTAGATAATATTCCACGCCACCCAACACAAATTTATGAGGCTCTTGCTTACTTATCTATTTTTATCATTCTATTTGTAATTTATAATAAGAAATTTAATAAGCTTAAAGAAGGTTTTCTTTTTGGTTGGTTTTTAATTTTTGTATTTGGATTTAGGTTTTTAGTAGAATTTCTTAAGGAAAATCAATCATTGTTCGAAAATAATTTACCATTAAATATGGGACAACTTTTAAGCATCCCATTTATTTTAGCAGGTATATGGATTTTGTTACGAAAAGAAAATGACTCTATCAACTCTAAAAAAATAGAAAGTTAATTAATGAAGAAAAATTATGCTTTTAATTTATTATTAATTTTGATTAGTACAGTTACCTTTGTTGCTTTTACAGGAAATAAAAACAAACAACTATATAATCCTTCCACAGATACACTTAGATATGAAGGGGAAAAGCATTTAAGAAATATTCGTCAATTAACTTTTGGTGGTAATAATGCAGAAGCATACTGGAGCTTTGACGATAAACAATTAATATTTCAAAGTGATTGGTCTCAATTACATAATCAAGGATGTGATCAAATTTTTATAATGAATTCCGATGGTTCAAAATTAAGTGATGGAAAAAAATATCAACTTGTTTCAACAGGAAAAGGAAGAACAACTTGCAGTTATTTTTTGAAAGATGGGAAAATTATTTATGCATCAACACATCAAAGTGGTGAAGGTTGTCCCAAATCTCAAATGTTTTCCGGCGGAAGATATGTCTGGCCGATATTTGATTCGTATGATATTTACATTGCAAATAAAGATGGCTCTAATCCAGAAGTTTTAATTGGCGGCAAAGGTTACGATGCAGAAGCAACTGTTTCTCCAGATGGAAAATATATTGTTTTTACATCCACAAGAAGCGGCGATCTTGAGCTTTGGCGTTATGAAATTAAAACAGGGAAATTACTTCAACTAACAAATACACTTGGATATGATGGTGGTGCATTTTTTTCACGTGATTCCAAAAAAATTGTTTGGCGAGCAAGTCGGCCTCAAGGTGAAGAAGCAGAAAAATATAATGAGCTATTAAAAAATGGTTATGTTGAACCAAAATCACTAAATATTTTTATTGCAGATATAGATGGAAAAAATGTTCAACAAGTTACAAATCTTGAAGGTGCAAATTGGGCTCCTTTTTTTCATCCAAGTGGAAAGAAAATTTTGTTTTGCTCAAATCATCATTCACTGGCTCAAGGTGGAAGAAGATTTGATATTTTTATGATTAATATTGATGGAACAGGATTAGAGCAAATTACAAATTCCGGTATTTTTGATGCTTTCCCAATGTTTTCCTTTGATGGTAAAAAATTAGTTTGGTGCTCAAACAGAAATTCAGAAAGAAAACCAACTCGCGATACAAATGTTTTTGTTGCCGATTGGATAGATAACCCACAAGAAGTAGATATTAACTTTAAACCAGTAAAATAAAATGACAGAAAAAGATTTTATAGCAAGTTGGATTAATAAGATTCGTGTGGAGTTAAAAAAATTCCCAAACGACTTTTTAAAAAATGAAGATGAATGTATTACAATTAATCTTCCGACAAAACTTTTAATTTTTCCACCGCCACTTTTTAACACATATCAAATTATAGATGAAAATGGTGAAACAATTTATACTACAGATGATCAGTTCAAGGCAAAATATGTAATTTATGCAAATCGTTCACGCCCGAGCGAAATTAAAATGCCATCTAATGATATACGCGTTTATGAAATTGTTCGCGATTACGAAAAACACCTTGATTCATTTTTAAAAGAAATGGAAATTGATTTCAAACGCCGCTGGCCTAACTCCAAAGGTTTTCATAGAATTTCTGTTCAGGTTTTTAATTCACTAGAACTTTTCAGACATTAATTTGATGACTCTCAGTCAAAACATTTCAGATTATATTTTAAGGAATTTTGGTAGAGAATATTTAGAAAACTATTTAACTTATATTCAGTCCAGTTCGAACACTTACATTCGGTTATCACCTTTCTTTAATTCAGATGAAACAATTCAATCATTGAAAAATTATGGTGTACAATTAAAGCAAGTTGAAAATATTCATTTTGCATATCAGGTTATTGAAGGAAGTCATTTAATTGGTAAAACTTTAGATTTTATTTTGGGTAAATATTACATACAAAGTTTGTCTTCAATGATTCCTGCCATGATTCTTAATCCATCTTCAAATGATAAAACAATTGATCTTTGCGCCGCACCAGGTTCAAAAACAACTCAACTTGCTGAAATGATGAACAATAAAGGAACATTAATTGCAAATGAAATTTCACCAGAGCGTGTTAAAAGTTTAGTTTTTAATGTTGATAAAATGAATCTTGTAAACTTTGGAATTATTCAAGGTAAAGGTGAATTGTTAAATCAAATTTATGATAATTACTTTGATAAAATTTTAGTTGATGCACCATGCAGTGCTTTGGGAATTCTTCAAAAGAAAAATGAAGTTAGTAACTGGTGGAATGAAAATAGATTAAATTCTTTTACAGAATTACAAACCCGATTACTTGTTTCAGCAATTAAAATGTGTAAGGTAGGTGGCGAAATTGTGTATTCAACTTGCACACTATCAATTGAAGAAAATGAATTAGTATTAAATAAAATATTAAAAAAATATCCAGTCGAAATTATTGAGATTAAATTACCAATTAAAAGTCATAACGCTTTTACTCAATATGAAAATGAAAAATTAGATTCATCAATTCAAAAAGCAAAAAGAATAATTCCATGGGAAATAAATTCTGAAGGATTTTTTATTTGCAAGTTGAGAAAAATTGAGAAAACAGAGAAGAGTGAAATTAAAAGATTGAATAAAGATAATATTCAACTGGTTGATCCAAAAAGTTCAAAGATAAAAGACAAGTTGAAAATTCTTTCTGAATATTTCGGAATAGATGAAGTAATATTATCTAAGTATAAATATTTAATCAAAACAAATGATATTTATTTTGTTGAAAAAAATTTTGAATCACCTTCATTAAGTAACTTTATGAGAATTGGTTCAAAGCTTGGATCAATTGAAAAGAGAGGTTACATTCAACTTCATTCACTTGCGGCTCAAATTTTTAGAAATTCGATCACAAATAACATTATTGAATTAGATATTGAGCAGTTAAAGATTTACTTAAAAGGAGGAACAATAAAAAAAGATTTTAGCACAACAGGACAAAAAGTAATTAAATTTAGAAATGACATCATCGGAACAGCAGTTGCTTCTAAAGATGGATTAAAAAGTCAATTTCCACGTGAATACAGAACGCAAGAGATTATTGTGAAATAAAAAAGCCGAACTGTGAAATTTCATCAATCCGGCTTTTACTTCGTAAGAGAAGCTATGGCAATTTATTAAACATCAAAATATTGTTCGAACTCAAATGGAGTTGGACGCAATGCTGCTGGTTTTAGTTCTTTGTTAATTTTATAATTTATCCATGTATTAATAACATCTTCAGTAAATACATTTCCTTTTAGTAAATATTCATGATCATCTTGCAATGCTTTCAATGCATGTCCTAATGATTCTGGTGTAGAAGGAACATCTTTTAATTCTTCTGGTGACAAATCATAAATATCTTTATCAAGTGGTTCACCTGGATCAATTCTATTTTGTATGCCATCAAGTCCAGCAAGCAGTATAGCAGCAAATGCTAAATATGGATTTGCAGATGGATCAGGGCAACGAAATTCAATTCTCTTTGCTTTTGGAGAATTTCCATAAGGAATTCGAATTGAAGCGCTTCTGTTGTTTGATGAATAAGCTAAATTTACTGGTGCTTCAAAACCAGGAACTAATCTTTTATATGAATTTGTTGTTGGATTTGTAATTGCTAAAAGTGATGGTGCATGTTTTAATAATCCACCAATAAAATAAAGAGCCATATCACTTAATCCAGCATAACCTCCACCAGCAAAAAGAGGTTTACCTTTTAACCACAAACTAGTATGAACATGCATTCCGCTACCATTATCACCAAAAATTGGTTTCGGCATATAGGTAACAGTTTTACCATTTTTAATTGCTGTGTTTTTTACAACATATTTGAACATTAATAATTGATCGGCTGCTTTTAATAAAGGGCGAAATTTCATATCAATTTCGCATTGGCCGCCACTTGCAACTTCATGATGTTGAGCTTCTACTTCAATACCTAAACTTTCAAGATTAAGAACCATTTCATTTCTCAAATCAACTAATTGATCGGTTGGTGGAACAGGAAAATATCCTTCTTTAAATCTTGGTTTATAACCGAGATTTGGATTTTCTTCGCGGCCGCTATTCCATTTGCCTTCATTTGAATCAACTTGATAGAAAGCGTAATTAGGTCCGCTATCGAAGCGAACATCATCAAAAACAAAAAATTCTGCTTCGGGACCAAAATAAGCAGTATCAGCAATTCCTGTTGATTTTAAATATGCTTCAGCTTTTTGCGCAATATTTCTTGGGCAGCGTCCATATTTTTCTTTTGTGATTGGTTCATAAACATCACAAATTAAAGAAATAGTTGGTGCTTTAATAAATGGATCAACAAACATTGTTGTTGGATCTGGTATAATTAGCATATCGCTTTCATTAATTGCTTTCCAACCACGGATTGAAGAACCGTCAAATCCAAATCCATTTTCAAATGAATCTGCTTGAAATTGACTTATTGGAATTGTAAAGTGTTGCCATTGTCCAGGAAAATCCATGAATTTTAAGTCAACAAATTTTATGTTATTAGATTTAATAAATGAAATTACCGAATCTATCGGTGAAGATTGTTTACCCATGCTTTATCTCCTTTTTTGATTGTAAGTTTAAACTTGTTGTTTCCTTTAATGTTGATAATACAAAACTTGTAACTGTTTTTACTACTCCACTCCAAGACTGAATTTTGGAAAGTAGATTTTCTAAATCTTTTGTTTCTTTCGCTATTACTTTTAACAAGTGTGAACCTTCTCCAAGAATTGAATGACATTCAAGAATTTCCGGAGTTTTGTTTACTTGTTCAATAAATTTTTCATAGTTCTTAGAAGATTCCATGACAACGAGTACAAAAGCCATAATATCGTAATGAAAAGCTTTGCGATCTAAAATTGCATGATAGCCTTTAATTATTTTGTGTTCTTCTAGTTTCTTCATTCTTTCACTTAACGAAGGAACCGATAAACCAACTAACTCTGCAAGTACATTTCTTTTTATTCTTCCATTTTCTTGTAGAGCGTTTAATACTTTAATATCAATTTCGTCTAGCATAAAACTTATTTATTTAGTTAATAATTATTATTTACCTTACAAAATAAGATAAATACAAAATTAAAGTCAAATTATTTTTATTTAACATTTAATTTTTCTGAAAAATTATAAGTGAATTATTATTCCTTGGAAATTTATATTTTAATGATAAAAAGATTGAATAATTTGTTTATGACGAGATACATATTTCTAATTTTCATTTCTATTACATCATTACTTTATCCACAAAAGAAACCTGTTGTTGAGGAAATTATAAATAAAGTAAATATCGATACATTAATGAATAATTTAAGTGAATTAACTGGTGAAAAAGAAATTTCTCTTAGTGCTGGAAATATTAAAATTACATCACGCTACAGAAATAATTTAGGTAATACTTATGCATTTCAATATTTAAAAAAGAAATTTGATAAAATCGGCCTGCAAGTTTATCAGCAGGATTTCTTGAATGATGGGCAAAACATTTACGCGATTCAACGTGGAATAGAAAAACCAAATCAGTTCATAATAATTTGTGCTCATTATGATGATATGCCTTTGGGTGATTTTGCCCCCGGTGCTGATGACAATGGAAGTGGAACTGTTGCTGTTTTAGAAGCCGCAAGAATTTTATCTAAATATCAATTTAACTTTTCAATTATTTATGCTCTTTTTGATTTAGAAGAACAAGGATTATTAGGTAGTGCTTATTTTGCTCAGCAAGCAAGATCGCATAATGATAGTATTATTGCTGTAATTAATATGGATATGATAAGTTGGGACTCAAATAATGATTTTGCCGCCGAAGTTCATGTTCAAGATGTTGTCAATTCAATTCACCTTGCTCAAGTTTTTCATGATACAAATAAGAATTATAATATTGGATTGAAATTATTTACAAATTATCCAGGTAGTACTGCAAGTGATCATGCATCTTTTTGGCGAAATGGATATACTGCCGCAATGTTGATTGAAAGCTTCAAGGATTTTAATTTTTATTATCATCAGCCAGGTGATGATATTTCAAAAGTTAACAAACCATTTTATGAAAAGATGACAAAGCTTGCCCTTGGTGTTCTTTCTGAATATGCTGGTACTGAAAAAGATACCGAAGTTATTCGTACAACACCAACTGCATTTTACTTGTTTTACAACTATCCCAATCCTTTTAATCTATCAACAAAAATTCGATATAATATTTCTCAAGAAACTTACACAAGATTAATTGTTTATGATGCACTTGGTAATGAAATTGCAAAACTTGTTGATGAAATTCAAAAACCTAATTATTATGAAATTGATTTTGATGAGAGATATACAAAAAACTTATCCAGCGGTATTTATTTCTATTCATTGCAAGCAGGCAATTATTTTGCCGTGAGAAAAATGATTTTAGCTAAATAAGCATAATGCATAATTATTCATTCCTTTAAGAATTTATGCATTTCAATGTTTGAAGTACCTTTAATAAATGTTTATCTTTGCCCCTAAAATTTTTCAAAGGAGTTTTTAGTAGTTATGAAATTTAAGAAAAGAACGCATACATGTGGCGAATTACGTGAATCTAACATTGGTGAAAATGTTGTTTTAAATGGTTGGGTTGCAATTAGAAGAGATTTAGGCGGAGTAATATTTATTGAACTACGCGATAGATATGGAATGACTCAAATTGTCTTTGAACCTTCACATAACCAAGCATTACATGAACAAGCAAAAAAACTAAGAAATGAATTTGTAATTTCTGTAGAAGGCAAAGTTAGAAAAAGACCAGAAGGAACCGAAAATCCAAATGTGCCAACTGGAAATATTGATATAGTTGCAGATAATTTGATAATCTTAAATTCAGCAGAAACAACTCCTTTCCCAATCGAAGATAATATTGATGTTCATGAAGATTTACGTTTAAAATATAGATATCTTGATTTACGTCGTGCTGAAATGCAAAAAAGTCTTTTGCTTCGTCATAAAATGTATTTATTAACCAGAAAATATTTTGACCAAAATAATTTCGTTGAAGTTGAAACACCAATTTTAATGAAAAGTACTCCTGAAGGGGCACGTGATTTTTTAGTACCAAGCAGATTACATAAAGGAAAATTTTATGCTCTTCCTCAATCGCCTCAAACATATAAACAAATTTTAATGGTTGCAGGACTTGATAGATATTTCCAAATTGTAAAATGTTTTCGTGATGAAGATTTGAGAGCAGACCGCCAATATGAATTTACACAAATTGATGTTGAAATGTCCTTCGTAGATGTCGAGGATATTTTTGAAATTGTTGAAGGATTGATGAAAGTTTTCTTCAAAGAAATTTTGAACAAAGAATTACAAACTCCATTGAAAAGACTTTCTTATGATGAAGCAATGGAAAAATATGGAAGCGATAAACCTGATCTTCGTTTTGATTTAGAAATGTTAACATTAAATGATGTCTTACAAAAAACAGAATTTAGAGTTTTCAAAGAAGCAATTGAAAATAAAGGAATAATAACAGGATTGCTTGCAAAAGGTTGTGGCGATTACACAAGAAATCAATTAGATGTTTTAACTGATTTTGTAAAAAAACTTGGTGCTGGTGGTTTAATTTGGATGCGTGTTAAAGGAAATGAGTTAGAAGCTCCAATTGCAAAATTTTTAACTGAAGAAGAAAAAACAAATATCATTAAAAAATTAAATGCTGAAGATGGTGATTTAATTTTCATATTAAGTGGAAATAAATATAAAACACTTTCTTACATGGGTTCTCTTCGTTTAGAAATGGCAAAGAGAATGAACTTGATAAATGAAAATGCTGAACCACAATTACTATGGGTAACTGATTTCCCATTATTTGAGTGGGATGATGAAACTAAACGTTATTATGCTATGCATCATCCATTCACTTCTCCAAAAGTTGAAGATATTCCATTGATGGATACTGATCCTTCAAAAGTTAGAGCAAGAGCTTACGATTTAGTAATGAATGGAAATGAAATTGCAGGTGGAAGTATCAGAATTCATAATGCTGACTTGCAAGCAAAAATGTTTAAGACATTGGGAATTGATGAAAAAGAAGCTAATGAAAAATTTGGTTTCTTAATGGGAGCTTTTAAATATGGCGCGCCACCTCATGGTGGAATTGCTTTTGGCTTCGATAGGTTAGCAATGCTCTTTGCAGGAAGAAACTCAATTCGCGATGTGATTGCCTTTCCTAAAACTTCAAGTGGAATGTCTTTAATGGATGATTCCCCTTCTCATGTTGATGAAAACCAACTTAAAGAGCTTCATATTAAAGTTAGGTAATAAATTCATTTCTTCTATATTTTACATGTAGATTTTACAAAATTGGTTACTTCAATAGTAACCAATTTTTCTCTTTTTCTATAAAAATACATTTATTATATTAAAATCAAGATAATTTCTTTTTTTATTTATAAATTAATTACTGGTTCAATAGTTGTTTTAAATAAGCCTAATTAAAATTAATGTAAAAATTACATCTAAGCATTAGGAGTAAATTTGGGTCAACAACAACTTTTATTAATACTTTTAGGAATTTTAATAGTTGGAGTTGCAATATTTGTTGGAATAAATCTCTTTAAGGCAAATGCAGTTGAAAGTAAAAGAGCAATTATCACTAATGAACTTGTTAATTTAGCGTCAATGGCACAAAATTATTATTTGAAACCGACAGCTCTTGGCGGTGGAAATAGAAAATTTACTGGTTGGTCAATAGCTCCTGAATTGCAAGTTACTGCCGCAGGTCATTATGTTGCTCAAGTTTATGATGATAGTGTTGTTATTTTGGCAATTGGTAATGAAGTTGTAACAGGTTCAGATAGTTTAAAAGTTAGAATTGCAGTTTATCCAAGTTTTTATAGAACAACAAATATAAATTAGCTTTTTCTTTAACTGATAAATAACAAAACAATAACAATCAAAAAGGAGTTACATTATGGGTCAACAACAACTTTTACTCATCGTTCTTGGCGTTATCATTGTTGGTATCGCTGTAGTTGTAGGTATTAATGTATTTACAGCAAGCAGTTCTCAAGCAAATAGAGATGCAGTAATTGCAGACTTAACAAACTTAGCATCAATGGCTCAACAATTTTACAGAAAACCAACCGCTCTTGGTGGTGGTGGAAATACCTTTACTGGCTGGACAATTCCAACAGCATTAGCTACTACTGGTAATGGTACTTATACTGCTACAGTTGCCGCTCAAACAGTTACTTTAGTTGGTACAGGAAATGAAAAAGGCAATGATGGTACTAATAAAGTTAAAGTAACAATGGTTGTTACAGCGGATAGTATTAAAGCAACACCCAACAATTAATTTTTAGTTTAAATTTTCTTAAATTAAAGCCGATAGTTTTTTCTATCGGCTTTTTTTTGACTTTATGGATAATTTATGATTGAAGTAAGATTTACAGCACAAAAATTAAATGGCCAAATTTTAAGCGGTACATTTACGGAACCTTCTTTTAAAGATGCTAAAAAGAAGATCCAAAAATTAGCCGTAAAAAATCAGTTAAAGATTCAAAAAATTGAAAAAAAAGTTGGTTACATTTATAAAATTAAAAAAGGAAAAGACAAACCTATAGTTGGAGAACAACGTGCTTTTAATAAAGAAGAAGTTGCAAATGCTTTAAGAAAATTAGGTTACGAAGTTATCTCCATTAACAGAAAATTACTTGACTTTAATTTAAAACCACCTCAACAAGAAATAGTTTCATTTGTTAAAATTAGTGCTGAACTTCTTGAACAAAAATTACCATACTCAGAAATTTTAACTTTATTAATAAATGATATACAAAACAAAACATTAAAAGAAACATTAAAACAAATTAATAGTGAGCTAAAAAAAGGCGCCGATAGCGAAACAACTTTTTTACGATACCAATCTGTCTTTGGAAAATTTACTGCTTACATGTTGGGACTTGCTTCTAAAAGTGGTAACATGGCAGAAATTTATAAAGCAACTGCAAAATTTCTTGAACGTCAACAAGAGTTTAGAAAAAATTTAAGAAGCGCTTTAATTACTCCTTTGGTAACTTTGTTTGTACTTTTCTTGGCTGTTATTTTCTATGTTGGTTATATATTCCCTGAAACTGCTAAGTTATTTGTAAAATTTAAAATTGAATTGCCGCCATTAACTGCATCAACACTTGTAATAAGTGATTTCTTAATGAACAATATGTTATTAGTTTTTCTTGCAATAATAATTCCACCAATAGCTTTATGGCAATTTGCAAAAACTAAAAAAGGAAAATATCTAGTTGATAAATACATTCTAAAAATTCCAGTTATGGGTTCGCTAATTCATAAAACTTTGATAGAAGTATTTTGTCGTGTGTTTTATACATTGTATAGTGGTTCAGCAGAAAGTATTGAACCAATTAGAATAGCCGCTGAAGCTGCTGGAAACGAATATTTTGAAAGACAAATTAAAGAAGTTGCAATTCCATTAATGATAAAAAGAGGCGCCGGAATAACAGAAGCTTTTGAAGCAAGTGGAATTTTTACTGAAACTGCAATTTCCCGTTTTCACTCAGGTGAAGAAACTGGAACAATAAAAAATACTGCACTTCAACTTGCTAATTATTATGAAAGTGAAACAGTTTATAGATTAAAAAATATTATAGAGTTAATTCAGGTTTTTATTGCAATGGTTATTATGATTGTAATGATAGGATTAACTTTAGTTTCAGCTGAAACTGCTACTATTAGTCCAAAACCACCTATAATGCAATAACGAGGTACTTATGTTAGAGTCACAATTGGAAATGATTGACAAAATTGGATATTTACTTTTAAAGAAAGGAATAATCGATCATAAAATACTTGAACAAGCATTAAAAGTTAAAGATGCTGATCAAGCTAAATTAAAACGAAACCTAGCACAAATTTTAGTTGATGAATTTAATTTTGATCACGATTTAATTTTCAGAGAGGTTGCTGTTCTTTATGCATTTAAAGAATTGATAATTCATCCAGATGATTTAACAGAAGAAAGATTGAAAGAAATTAAAGAGATGATGAATAAGCATGGTGAAGAAGTTAAAAAAATGCTAATTCAACATAGAGTTCTACCTTTTAAGTATGACGATAAAATAAAAGATAAATTAATACTTGCAGCCGTTGATCCAACAGATAGAAATCTTGCAAAAATTGCTTATTCTCTTAACGCAAAAAAATTTGAAGTAAATTACATAAGAAAAAAAGATTACGAAAAAATTATTTCATTAATTGTTACTGCAGAAAATGAATACTTAAAAATGATTCAAGAGTCTGCTGAAGAATTTCACTCCGTTGAAGACGAAACAAGCGTTAACGAAGAAGAACTTGATGCTGAAATAAATAAAAGCGCATTAATAAATTTAGTTGAAGCAGCACTTGTTGAAGGCACAAGAAAAGGTGTCAGTGATATTCATATTATACCAAAATCTGGAAACAAAACTGAAATTCATTTTCGTCTTGATGGAAAACTTCAACTTTGGCATGTTCAAGAAAATACTTTACCCGAAGCTGTAATGGCTGTTGTGAAAGATCGTTCTAAAGGCTTAGATCGTTTCGAAAGAGAAAAAGCACAAGATGGTTTTATTCAAAGAGAAATTGATGGACATATAATTCGTTTTCGTGTTTCTGTTTTACCAACTGTTGGAACAGAATTAAAAAACAAATTTGAAAGTATTGTTATTCGTATTCTTGACGATAGAAAAGTTATAAAAGATTTAAGTAAACTTGGATTAACCGGCTATGCACATACAGCTTTTGTCAAGGCAATAAATCAACCACAAGGAATGATTATTTTAACTGGTCCAACAGGAAGTGGTAAGTCAACAACATTAATTGCTGCACTTTACCAAGTAATTGATCCAACAAAAAATGTTTTAACAGTAGAAGATCCTGTTGAATATGTAATTGAAGGTGCACGCCAATTAAAAATTGGTCATAAAATGAATTTTGAACAAGCAATACGTGCGATACTTCGTCATGATCCAGATATTGTTCTTGTTGGTGAAATGCGTGATAAAGAAACAGCTGAAACGGCAATAAAGCTTGCTAATACAGGTCACTTAACTTTTTCAACTTTACATACTAACGATGCACCGAGTGCAGTCGCTCGTTTATACAAAATGGGTGTTGAACCTTTCTTAATTGCTTATGCAATTAATATCATTGTTGCTCAACGATTGATTAGAAAATTATGTGATTGCAAAAAGAAAGTAACCAATGTTGAAGAATATGTTACTACTGCTGGTTTGGATTATAAAGATTGGGTGAATGCAGATCTTTATGAAGCTGTTGGTTGTGAAAGATGTAATCACACCGGATATAAAGGAAGAATGGCAATACATGAAGCTTTATATTTTACAAAAGAAATTAGAAGAATTATCGTACGCAGTGGTGAAGAAGTTGATGAAGAAGCAATTCGTGAACAAGCACGTAAAGATGGTACTGCAAGCTTAAGAGAATCAGGATTTGAAAAAGCAAAGCTCGGATTAACATCTATTCAAGAAGTTATCGGCGCTACTATGGAAGACTAAAATTAAATTCCTTTTTAAAATTTATTTAGATAATTTAATTTTATAAAAATCGGTCATAAAATGGTAAATGAAGCAAAACAAATTCTATCAAATTTTGTATCTAATATTCCACCAATTGTTATTGGCCCCGATAAAGTAGACTACATTGCAGAACATATTCATGATATTCCAAATGAACATAGATTGCTTTTGCTTCAATTATTGAATTATATTTTAGAAACAATGGTTGAAAGGCAAGCATCAGATATTGAACTTGGCGGTTTTGGTGCACAAAATTATGTTTGGTTTAGAATCTTTGGTAGAAAAGAAAGAGCAGTAGATATGCCTCAATTTACAGAAGATGAGGCTTCTACTTTAATTATTTCTTTCTTAAATAATAATCAAATAAAATTTTTATTAGAAAATAGAAACTTAGATTTTAGTTATACTTTTTTTTATAAAAAGATTAATAAAAATCTTCGTTTTCGTTGTGATGCATATTTTGATCTTGATAGTTTAACTCTCAATATGAGAGCAATTCAAGCAACAATTAGACCTCTTGAATCTCTCGAGTTTCATCCCTTTGCTGTAAAAACAATGAGTCATAATTATATTAAATTTGGTTTATCATTAGTAACTGGAATAACTGGTTCTGGTAAATCAACTACCCTTGATGCAATTATAGATTATCATAACGATTTCGACCCTTGCCATATTGTTATTATTGCTTCGCCAATTGAATTTGTTCATCATTCAAGAAAATCAATCATTAAACATCGGGAAGTTGGCCGTGATGTTTTATCGTTTAAAGAAGGTGTGGTTCAATCATTACGTCAGGATCCAGATATTATTGTTATAGGTGAAATGAGAGATCCCGAAACTATTTTAGCCGCACTTGAAGTAACTGATACTGGTCATAAAGTGTTTTCAACATTACATACATCAAGTGCTGTAGAATCAATTGATAGAATTATCGCTGAAGTTAATCCAACTGAGCAAGAACGTGTGAGAAATAGGTTGGCAGATGTTTTAATTTCGGTAGTATCTCAAAAATTAGTGCCAAGTTTAGATGGTAAAAGAGTTTTAGCAAAAGAAGTTTTAATTGTTACACCAAGTGTAAAAGCTGCAATAAAAAACAATAATACAAGTGAAATTTACATGATGATTAATCAAGGTAGCCAACAGGGCATGATTACGATGGAACAAGATTTGTTACGTTTATATACTGAGAAAAAAATATCGAAAGAAAATGCTGTTGCTTATGCGAATAATAAAACAAGAATACTCCAATTGTTGAAGGCTTAATATTGAAACCAATAGTTTTCTTATACTGTGAAGGAACTGACACAAAACTTGTTGTAATGTCTAAAGATAAAGATGGTGTAAAAATTTTAAAAACAGCATCTTTAACTATGACACATTCTTTGCGTTTTTCAGAAACAACTTCTAGACATGAAGCCTTAGCTGAAATTGAAAGCAGTTCATTAAGCGAAGACCTTTCTTTCGACAGTTTAGAAGCTTATTCTGGTGATATTACTCCATCTAAAACTGAAAATGTATCTGATGTTAGCTTACTTCATTCTGCTTTAGCTGATCTTAATGTTACTAAGTTAGATTATATTCCAATCCTTACTGAACCAGTTGTTAATTATCATGCTTATGAAGGGTTGAATGAAAAAAATAAAAAGAAATTAATACAAGCTGTAAGAAATGATTTATCGGTTTCAAAAGGATTAAATATTGAGCCTGATATGATCGATGTTTTTGAAGTTAATGATAAAACTTTGCTTGGTGTTTATTTAGATGGTGAACTTTCATGTGTGGGATTAGTTAACCAATTGGCTAATTATAACCAAAAAAGATTTCTTAAAATTCCTACAATTAAAACTGCTGAATTACCTTTGGCTTATTTTGTTTCAAAGAGTAGTAAATTTTTCCCCGAAGATTTTTCTTTAATTGTTTACATTGGAAAAGAATACAGCAAATTAATATTCTTAGAAGGACAAAAGTTAAAACATATTGGTAGTACACTTGATATTGGGACTAAAAATCTTCACACTTATGATGTTTACTTCTCTAAAATATTGCTCGAAATGGAAAATGGTGGAATACCGAAACTTGATAACATTATTATATGTGGTGAAGATCGTTCGGAAAATTTGATTCTATCTTTTTATGGTACTTTTCCAGAAGCAAATGTAACTGAACTTAAGTTCGAAAATTTTGATACATCAAGATTGAATGAAGAAGAGGTTAAAAATCTTGCTCTTTATGCCGTCCCACTTTCTGTAGGTGTTGAATATTTTGATGAATTAGATAAACTTCATAAAGGTGTAAATTTTCTTCCGAAGTTTGTTCTTGAGAATCAAAAAGCATTTCAATTTGCATGGCATGGTTATGCGTTAATTCCGCTTCTTTTTGTTGCTACTTTCTATTTCACTTTTGATATTTTAAAAAACATAAAAGAAATGAAAGACCTTGACCTTGAAATAGAAAGATTAAAGCAACGCCAACTTGAAAATCAGGCACTTGTTGAACAAATTACACCGCTTGATGCAAAAATAAATGCTTTCGATGCAACGCAAGCAATTCTTGATTCAGCTTCGGTTGGTGCAGGTATTTGGAATAAAAATTTTACTCGCCTTTGTGATTTTATGGAAAGAAGAAGAAGTTTTTGGATCTCTAAAATTGAACCCGTTGCTGCCGATGAACTCAAAATAAGCGGTTATTCTTTAACAAGAAGTGTGCTGACAGAATTTGCAGAAGAAAATCCTACTTCAATAATTAGAAATATTAATTACGAGTCACTTCGTGAAAAAGATGCTTTTTCATTTACAATGAATTACAGAATGATAGAAGATACGATAAAAATTAAATGACAACTAAAACTAAAAATACTGTAATAATTGCTTTTATTTTATTGGGTATTATCCTTATTGGTGGAGTGTTTGATTTTGTAATTCAAAAAAGAAAAATAAATGAAAAACAAAATACCTTGAAAGAATTAAAACTTTATCAACTTGATACCGAAGCATTAAAAGAGCAATTAAAATTTTTGCAAACACGTGTTGCTCAATTAGATTCAATTCTTGCCAATAGAAAATATGTTATTCCTTACAATGTTTCTCAAGCATCATTTTTTGATTTTGTAAATAAAGTAACTTACAGCTTTTCACCTTATTCTTATGTTAATATTGAATTTCAAGATGTTGAACCATCTACAAATTTTTCTATGTATAATTATATTTTAACAGGTGCGGCAGAGTTTGAAGATTTTTATCATTTAGTTTATGCAATTGAAGAAAGCAAGTATTTAAAGAAAATTTCAAATGTAGAATTATCGAACAATGTCAAAGTTGATCAAGATGGGACACCACATTACTTGGTGAATTTTAAGTTTAGAGTTAAAGTTTATTTTTCGAACAATGAACGTTTTGCATTCAAAGGTGGTTTTGAAAACCGACTTAATCCAAATCCAGCTTATGATATTTTTTATCCATTAATTAGAATGGAAATACCACCTAACAAAGATGGGTTACTCGACGTGCAATCAGCACAACTTTTAGCTTTAATTCCTGATGGAGCATTTTTATCTGATGCAAGTGGAAACACTTATTTACTTTGGGAAGGTGATAAAGTTTATTTGGGTTATCTAACAAATATTAATTATCAAAACAATGAAGTTAACTTTGTCTTGAACAAAGGTGGAATAATTGAAAATGTAAAACTTCAATTACAGAAAGAGAAAAAAGAGAATAAAGCAGGTAAATAAAATGAAAAAGTTTATTTTAATTTTTATACTTATGGGGCTTAACTTACAAGCTCAAATTGACTTAAAAGAAAAGCTTAAAGGTTATGTAAATCCTGATGAAATTGTTTCTCTTTCGGAAACATTGCCATTCAATCAAGCGATAGAAATTTTATCAAAGGTGAGTGAAAAACTTACTGGTAAAAAAATTATTTCGTTACCTAATATTTCAAGTCCTATTGGTGTTGAAATTGATAAAATGCCATATAAGAAAGCGTTACTGATAATAGTTCAAATAAATAATTTAATACTAGAAGAAACGGAATCAACAATTGTTGTTAAAAGAAAGGACACTTCAAAAGAAAGTTTACCACGTGAACAATATGTTCCTGTTTCGGAAAGAGAAGTAAAAATTTCTGCATTATTATTTGAAGCAAGTGTTTCAGATATGAAAGAACGTGGAGTTAATTGGGAATTTTTACTTTCAAAAGCGGGATTAAGTTTAGGTGGCAAAATTGTTACAGCACAAACTCAAACTCAACAAAGTACAGGAACACCTCAGCAAACACAAAATCCTCCAGAATTTTCTTTATCGCCTAAAATTGACTTTAAACTTGGAAATACTTTTGATGGAACTGCAACTGGATTATTTAAATTTTTTGAAGAAGAAAATTTAGGAAAAATAATTTCACGGCCAACAATTATTGCAATTAATGGAATGCAAGGTAAAACACAAGTTGGTTCCGATTTCTCAATTAAGGAAAGAGACTTTGCCGGAAATCTTATTGATAAGTTTTATCAAAGCGGAACTATAATAGAAGTAACACCAAATATTATTAGTGAAGAAGGCGTTGACTATGTAATGTTAAAAGTAAGAGTTGAGCGAAGCTCTGTTATTCCAGGTGCAATTACAACAGAAAAACCAAAAACAGAAGTTACAACAAATTTACTTTTGCTTAATGGCGAAGAAGCTGTAATTGGAGGATTGCTTGTTAATGAAGAAACTATTAATAGAAGAGGTGTTCCAATTTTAAAAGATTTACCATGGTGGTTTTTGGGATTGCGTTATCTTTTTGGATATGACCAAAAAACTGTTTCAACTAAAGAAATTATTACGTTGATAAAAGTAGAACTGCTTCCAACTTTAAAAGAAAGAATTGAAGCCAAAAAGAAAGAAGCATTAAAAGAACAAATAATTGAACATCAACAAGATTTGAAGGGCTATCAAGAACAGATTAAAAATGCAAAGGATGAAATAAAAGAAAAAAATAAAACTGAAGAACCAAAATAATTTTTATTTTACTCCATTCTATCGAACTTCTTTAAAGGTAAGTTTCAAATGAAACTGAATACTAAATTTGTGTTAGCTACTTTTCTGACTGTTCTTATCATTTCAATTGCTTCGATGTTAATTTTTTATGTTTTGGCAGGAAAAGTAATTAGACAACAACAAGAAAAAGAAATTCTAAATGCAACTACAAATTTTGCTTTTAACTTACAATTAGAATTACAAAAATTTGACGAAGAATTTAGCTCTTTATTAAATAAATCAGTTAATGTTAAAAATTTACAATTAAATAACACACCTATAGATTTCCTTTTTACATTAGAAAATGACAGCACAATAAATAAAAACGAATTTATCTTTAAAGGGAATTCTTTTTTAACATTTAGAACAAATTCATTTAATAAATTTTTCCTAAATAATCCTCAGATGATTTTAAGATTTCAGCAATTAAAAAATGGAAAAACTTTTTATTATGGAAAAATTATAGATTCTAAATTTCTCAATTCGATCTCAGAAAAAATAAACGCACATGTAGCTTTAATTTCAAATGATTCACCTGTTGAAATATCTAATCCATCACAGAATCAGGAAAAAATATTAACAATTTTAAATGCTGTAAAAGACCTTAAGTTTAAAAATAATTTTGATCTATACTTTAAAGAAGTTTCAGATGCCGATTTTGTTTCTTCTTTGTATACTCCCAAATATTTATTGGTGCCATTCAATAAAGTTAGTTTTTTAATATTCCAATCTTTTAAAGAAAGTGCAGAATTTAGATCGACATTACAAATAATAATGTTAATAATAATTGTTGCGGGAAGTGGTATTGCTTTTATAGTTGTAGTTTTATTTTCAAACAATTTAAGAAAACAAGTTTCATATTTGAATAATGTTGTAACAGAAACTGGAAAAGGCAATTTAGATTTACGTGTGCCTATTATTACAAATGATGAAATTGGAAAATTTGGCGAATCTTTTAACAAAATGCTTGATGAAATTGTTTTAAAAAATAAAAGGGAAAAAAATTATAGTGACTTTATCTCAATAATTAATCAAAAACAAACATTAAAAGATTTATGTGATGCTGCTTTACAAAAAATAATTGATTCCGTTAAAGTTTCTTTTGGTGCAATTTATCTAAACGATGAGAACAAAATAAAATTAATTTCAAATTTTGGATTAATACTCGAAAAAGATTTAATCAATCAAAGCGAGGTTTATTTATCAATCGTTAACAAACAAAATTTTTTGGAATATCACTTTGAAGATAATTATCCGGAAATAAAAGTTGGTATAGCAAATATTAAAATAAAATATTTATTGTTCTTTCCGGTTATTTACAACAAAGAAGTTATTGCAATTATTTCTCTTGCTTCTGAAATAAAACCAGAAAACGATTTAAAAGAGTATTTAAAATTAATTCATGAACAATTAGCAATTGGTATTATAAATGCTTCTTCTTTCGAAAAGCTTGAAAACCTTGTTAATAAACTAAAAATATTGAATGACGAATTTCAAAAACAAAATGAAGAACTTAGGCAACTTCATAAAGAGTTAAAAGAAAAAGCTGAAGAACTTGAGAAACAACGGAAACATGCTGTTGAATTATCCAAAGTTAAATCAGACTTTCTTGCAAGTATGTCTCATGAATTAAAAACCCCTCTCATTTCAATAAATGGATTAAGCGAACTACTTCTTAAAAATTTATCATTGGATGGAAATGTAAAAGAACGTCTAAAAATAATTCATCGAAATGGGAAAAAACTTCTTTCACTTATAAATAATATTTTAGAATTCTCAAAACTTGATACGGGTAAAATTGAACTTAAAAAAGAAGCTTTCTTGCTGACAGATTTAATAGAGGAAATTTATCCGAACATCGAACAGTTATCACAAGAAAAAAATCTTAAATTGTTAATTGATTTACCTAAAAAGAAAAACATTCTTTTAAATACCGATAAAAGCAAACTCGAACAAATAATTTCAAACTTGATAATAAACGCAATTAAATTTACCGAAAGTGGTTATGTCAAATTAATCGTCAATATATTAAATGCAACAGATTTAAAAATATCTGTTGAAGATACCGGTATTGGTATTTCACAAAGTGATAAAGAAAATATATTCAAAGAGTTCAAACAAGTTGATAGTAGTTTATCAAGAAAATATAGTGGAGTTGGGCTTGGTTTAGCAATTTGTAGTCGTTATCTTGATTTAATGAACAGCCAATTACAACTTGAAAGTGAATTGCATAAAGGATCAAAATTTTATTTCATATTAAATGATGTAATACTTGACATATATGAAAATGATAATGAAAAATTTCTTACCCTTTCGAACGAAAATGAAGTTAAAAAAGTTTTATTAATTACAGAGTCTAATTTAGCAAGTGAATTGTTTGTTGATTATCTAAAAAGCTATTCAGTTGAAACCGACATAATCCAATCATTTAACGATGCAAGAGAAAAAATTAAACAAATTAAATATGACGGAATTATTCTAAACTCATTAAATAATAATTGGAAAGCAGTTTATGAAATAAAAAAATCAGAATTAAATAAAGAAACAACGATAATCTTTTCAATTGTTTTAGAAGAAGATAGAATTGGCTGGGATCCAAATATTAATTGTTTTATTAATTACAATGACTTTATTGGTAATGTTGAGAAATCAATTCTATCAGTATGTGTGAACATTGATGTTAATAATTCGAAAGTATTATTACTCACTGACGATGATAAACTTTCGAATATAAAATCTCAATTTTTAAAACGATTTGAAGTAAAAAAAGATTATGAGTCAATTGACGTTTTTGATTTAATAATTATTGATGTTGCATCACTTAAAGAAAAATCAATTGATGTTTGTTATAAAATATCAACTGATAAAATATATAAAAACACATCGATTTCTTTTTTATTGCCGGAAATTTATAATGAAAATTTATTTTCAAAGCTTAACACAAAAATTTTGCAAATTATAAAACAAGCAAAATTACACCCGATGGATATTTTGAAGATTTTGAGAGATAGATTAAAGCTTACAAATGAACAAACAAATATTGAAGTAATTGAAGAAAATAAAAATATAGATAAAGAAATATCATTAAAAGTAAAACCAACAATTCTTGTTGTTGATGATGATAATGATGCTCTTTTTACAGTTGGAGAATATTTAAAAGAGTTGGATTGTGATACAGTTTATGCACATAATGGTATGGAGTGTTTATTAATGCTTAATCATGTGTATCCTGATTTAATATTGCTCGACATTATGATGCCGCAAATGGATGGATTTGAAACAATAAAAAGAATAAGAAATGATGAACGATTTAAAGAATTACCTATAATTGCACTAACAGCTTATGCAATGCTTGAAAACAAAGATGTAATTGAAAAAAATAGTTTTAACGATATTATTACAAAACCTATCAGCGCTCAAACACTTGTATCAAAGATTAATAAATATCTAAATATAAATCATGAAAAAAATTTTAGTTATTGATGATTTCCCTGATAATGTTTTTTTACTTCAGGATAGATTAGAAAAAGAGGGATTCGAAGTAATTAAAGCATATAATGGTAATATGGGTTTACAAAAAGCAGAAATGGAAAACCCTGATTTAATATTACTTGATATTATGTTGCCAGATATTTCCGGATTTGAAGTTTGTAAAAAATTATCAACTCAAGAAGCAACTAAACAAATTCCAATAATTTTATTAACCGCATTAACAGAAGCTGAAAATACACGTGCTGGTTTGCAAGCTGGCGCTTTTGATTATATCAAAAAACCATTTAATAGAACAGAATTACTTGCAAGAATTAATTCCGCTTTACGTTTTAGTGAGATGAATAAAATTCTGCTTGAAATGGAAAAAATTAAAACTTATGCTGCTACAATTGTTACTGCTAATCACGAAATCAAACAACCATTAACGCAAATAAATCTTTCCGTAGCTGCAATTAGAAGAGAATTGTCAAAAGAAGAAATTTCTAAAGAATTAATAAACAAACGAATTGATTTTATCGAAAAGGCATCTAAGGAAATAAATGATTTATTAGAAAAATTAGCATCAATTAAAAAACCAATCATTGAACCTTACGTCAATAATCAACATATTATAAAAATTAATGCGGAAGATTAAACTAAAATTTCATTTACAGCTTTTAGTAGTTCTTCAAAATTGTAGGGCTTTGTTATAATTTTTTGCACTAAAGAGTTTATTTCATTTCCATTTTCAATCGAAGAGCCGCTTGCTAAAATTATAGGAACATTAATGTTCCTATTCCGGATTATTTTAACACATTCAGTTCCGCCAACATGAGGAATATTTTTATCGACAATTAAAATGTCATATCGATTGTTAAAAAGCTCTTCTAAAAATTCATTACCATCTTGAACGCTTGTTACTTGAAAATCATAAGAAAGAAAAAGTTCGGTTAATAATTCACGTAGAATATTTTCATCTTCTGCTATTAAAATTTTTTTATTTGTGCCAAATTTTCTTTCGACCGTTTCTTCTGATAAAAAATAAATTCTAAAAGTAGTACCTTCATTTTTTTTACTATCTACTAAAATTCTGCCATTATATTTATCAACGATATTTTTAACGATTGATAGTCCTACACCCAAATTTGTTGATTTATGCTTTGTTGAAAAATTATCTTCAAAAATTTTGGGTATATTATCTTTTTCGATTCCAATACCATTATCTTTTATTTCAATTAGTATTTCACTTCCCAAATTTGAAGTTGATAAAATTATTTCACCTTTTTGTTGAATTGCTTCGTAAGAGTTTGAAACTAGATTCATAATTAATCTAAAAAAATCAGAATATTTACCGTTAATTAATCTTAGAGTAGATGACAAATTCAACACAAGATTTACATTTTTATTTTTTGATTGTGGAAAAGAATTTACAACTTCTTTAATTACGGAATTGATGTTGACCAAATGAAAATTTCTTGAATCTTTATTTTGAGATATTAATTCTTCAATAATTTCACTTGCTAAATAAATGTTCGTTTCAATGCTGTTGATAAGTAAAAAATTTTTGTTGGATTTATCAGTCTTGCTTTTGAGTAGTTCGATACTATTTAAAATTTTTGTAAATAAACTATTTAAATCATGAATAGCATGCTTTAATGAAATATCTTTCTGTTGTCCTGTCATTTAAGATTATACTTAATAATTTTAGAATAAAGGGTTTTCAAACTAATATCTAATGCACGAGCAGTATTTTCACGATTCCAATTGAAATGATCTAAAGCTTTTTTTATGTGGATTTTTTCTAATTCCTCGATGGTTAATATTGTGCCGTCATCTTTTTGGAAAGCAGTTAAATCAAAATCATCTTTTGGAATGTTCAAATCTTTCGGCTGAATATATTCACCATCAGAAAAAATTATAGCTCTTTCAATTATGTGTTCAATTTCACGAACGTTACCAGGAAATTTATAATTGAGTAATTCGTTTTTAGCTTCCTGAGATAATTTTTTTATTGAACGCACAGGAGATTTTTTACTTAAAAAATATTCTGCAAGTAAAAGTATATCACCATTCCTTTCCCGCAAAGGTGGAATTTTAAGAGTAATTACATTTAATCTAAACAATAAATCTTTTCTGAAATTTTTTTTCTCGGATTCTTCCATTAAATTTTTATTTGTTGCACCAATAACTCTTACATTAGAAGTTAAGTTGACAACGCCACCAATTCTTCTAAACTCTCCATTTTCTAAAAAACGTAAAAGTTTAGGTTGAAGGGTTAAACTTAGTTCACCAATTTCATCAAGAAATAATGTGCCGCCGTTTGCAATTTCAACTAAACCTTGTTTAGAAGTTTTTGCATCGGTGAATGCACCTTTTTCATAACCAAATAATTCACTTTCAATTAATTGATCAGGAAGTGAAGCACAATTAATCGCAACAAATGGTTTATTGCTACGATTGGAATTTTTATGAATGTATTCAGCAAATAATTCTTTACCAGTACCTGTTTCACCTTCAAGTAAAATGTTTGATTCAGATTTTGCGGCTTTTTCTGATAATCGTAATAAATTTTTTATTGGTTCACTTTCTCCAATAATTGTGTTAGCAACAGTTTGATTTACCTTCGATGTTAGTAATTTATTCTTTAGTAAAAGTTCTTTGTATTCAATTGCGCGATCAATTGTAACGCAAAGTTGGCCAAATTCGTAAGGTTTTGTTATAAAATCATATGCACCACGTTTAATGCAATCAATTGCAGTTCTAATATCAGATTTTGCTGTTAGAACTATTACCTGCAGTGAAGGATGATTTTCTTTTACATAGCTTAAAACTTTTTCTCCATGAACTTCTTTCATTTCAAGGTCAAGAAGTAAAACATCATAATATCTTTTCTGAAGAATTTCAATTGCATCTTTACCGTCATAAACTACATCAACTATGTAATTTTCATTTACAAGTTCTTCTTTTAAAAGATAACATAAAGTTTCATCGTCATCTGCAATTAGTATTCGAACGTCTTTCATCTTTTCCTATTATTGTTTGGTGAATTCTAAAACAGCAGGTAATGTTGTTCCTAATGCCTGCACTGTTGTTTTAATTGTACATTTATTACCGGTTAAAGTAAATTCTAAACTTTCAGAAGTTCCATCAGAATATTTCAACTCAATTTTTCCGTTTGCAATTTTCCATGTACCAGTTAAAACCGTTGTAACATTTTCACCGGTAGTTGAATCTTTTTTAATTGTTGTCATTATAAAAGAGCCATCTGATTTAGCTACAATTGTCATTTGTGTTTCAGCTTGTTCGGGTGTTAGTTCAACATTATTACCACTTAATGTTACTGTAACTTTTGTCAATTTCCATGTGCCAACAAATTCACTTGGATTTAAAGAAGGTTCTGTTGGAGAATTTTCTTTTTTACAGCCAGCTAAAAATAAAGTTATAATTAGATAGCTGATTAAAAATTTAATAATCCAATTGTTTTTCATAGTAACACCTTCCAAATTTTTTATTTTTTCTCAACTTTAATCTACATAGTATTTTTTCATCATTCAACTAAAATATAATAAGAGTTAATATTTTCATGTTGAATTATGTTTCTCTATTTTTGAAACGTTTTTAACAGAAATTATAATAATGGATAAAAAAGAAAAAAATTTTAGTGCTTGGTTTTGGATTCCAACTTTATACATTGCAGAAGCAATTTCTTTCATAATTATTACTTCAGTTTCTGTAATAATGTATCAAAGTCTTGAAGTATCAAATTCAGAAATAATTTTTTACACAAGTTTATTATACCTTCCATGGCTTATTAAACCATTTTGGAGTCCTTTAATAGATGCTATAGGAACAAAAAGAGATTGGATTTTATTTACACAAGTTCTTTTAGCTATTTCTTTTATAGTAATTGCTTTCTTAATTCAACTGCCCGATTATTTTCAATTTACAATAATTGCTTTATGGATCGTTTCCTTTATTGCAGCAACGCACGATATTGCTGTTGATGGTTTTTACTTAGTTGCATTAAAAGAAAGTGATCAATCATTTTTTATTGGAATAAGAAATTCATTTTATAAAATTGCTTTAATTTCTACTGCAACATTAGTTTTATTGTTTTCAAATCAAATTGAAAAAATCTTTAGTGTATCACCTGCAGAATTTAAGGTAGTTGCAAATCCAAATAAATTTTTCGAAGAGACAATTAAAGTTGATTCATTAACAATTAAACAAAAACCTGGACCGTTAAAATTAGTTTCAAGCACAAGCTATTTAGAAATAAGCACAAAGCCGAAGACAAAAGATCAAGTGGTTTTTTATGCTAACTTTGCAAGAAATATGAATATGATGAATGGATTTGTACCACAATCAATTGTATTACCAGACACATCAATGCTAAATGATTTAGTGGGAAATATTGGAATTATAAAATTTCATTTGTCGAAGAAACCTAGTGAAAAAGATGAGTATGTTATTACATTAAAATTTGTTGATGGTGATAATAAATTCAAAGTAATTGAAGGGAACACTTTAAAATTTACATCACTTAATTGGAATAAACCCGCTTTCGCAGTTATTCAAATTGATTCAAATGTTACAAACAAAACCATTGCAACATTTTCTGCAGGTGTGGAAAAATTTTCTTTTGGATGGACAATTACATTTGGCTTTTTGTCATTAATATTTTTATTGCTTTTTGTTTTTCATAAATTCATTTTGCCATATCCATCTAATGATGAAGCTTTAATTGAAAAGAAAAACACAACTGTCGGAAAAGAATTTTTCAGAAGTTTTGCAAGATACTTCGAAAAGAAAAAAATAATATTAATAATATTATTCTTTATACTTTATTTGTTTGGACATTCACAAATTACAAAAGTACTGCCTCAATTTTTAACTGATGACAAAATCATTGGTGGTCTTTATTTGCAAAATTATATTGTTAAAATCATAAAAGGTATTTCCACGATAACATTTGCATTAGGTAGCTTAATTGCCGGTTTTATAATTTATAAAAAAGGTCTAAAATATCTAATGATGATTTTTACTTTGATGATGAATATTTCTTTAGCTGTTTATATTTATTTATCATGGTTTCTGCCAAATAACTTTTGGATAGTAACATCATTAATCGGATTTGAAAATTTATGTTATGGTTTTGGGTTCTCTTTGATTTTAATGTATATACTTAATGTTTCAGAAGGTAATTATCCTTCATCTCATTTTGCAATTTCATTTGGATTTATGTCTTTAGGAATTTTACTCTCTGAATTTTCAAGTTTAATAATTAAAGATTCATTTGGGTATAAATACTTTTTTATTTGGGTTTTAATTTCAACTATTCCATCTTTCATTTTGGTAAAATTAATTCCTATTGAATATAATTTTGGAAAGAAAAAAATTTCTGAAAGCTAACTATAAATTTCTTTAGTCGTCTTAATAAACAAAAAGGAATAGTCCATTATTGGAAAAAGAAAAAATCATTGAAGTAAAAGGACTTAGCAAAAAATATAAATCAATTATTGCTGTTGATAACCTTGATTTAAATGTTTATCGCGGCGATGTATTTGGATTTTTAGGACCAAATGGTGCTGGTAAAAGTACAACAATTAGAATGCTTCTTTCTTTAATCAAACCTAATTCTGGTTCAATTAAAATATTTGGATTGCCTCTTGAAAAAAACAGAATTGAAATTTTAAAAAAAGTTGGGGCAATAGTTGAAAAACCAGATTTCTATTTGTACTTAAACGCTTACAAAAATTTAGAAATACTTGGTAAACTTTCCGGTGTTGATACTTCAAAGAAAAAAATTATGGAAATGCTTGAACTTGTAGGTTTGGAAAAAAGAGCTTACAGCAAAGTAAAAACATTTTCTCATGGAATGAAACAAAGACTTGGTTTGGTTCAAGCATTATTGCATGATCCAGAATTGATCATTCTTGATGAACCAACTACAGGTTTAGATCCGCAAGGAATGAAAGAAATTCGAGAACTAATTGTTTATTTAAGCAAAGAAAAAAATAAAACGATTTTTCTATCATCACATATTCTTAGAGAGGTTGAATTAATAGCTACAAGAATGATAATTATAAATAAAGGCAAAGCTCAGGTTGAAGGTACAGTTGATGAATTATTAAATGCCGAAATATTGAGTGTTACTTTTGAAGTTGATGAAATAGAGAAAGCAATTGATTTGATTAATAATTCTCAATGGAAATCAATTCTAAAAAATACTATTAAAAATGAACTGCTTTTTGAAATGAAAAAAAATGAAATTTCGGAGCTAAATAAATTTTTTGTACAAAACGAAATAAATGTAAATGCAGTAATTCCTGTTCGTTCATTAGAAGATTATTTCTTAAAAATTACTGAAGGAACAGGCAAATGATTACATTAATTAATATTGAATTGCAAAAAATCTTTAAAAAGTGGAGAACATACATTGGTTTTATAGCTGTTTTTGTAATGACTACAATAGTTCAAATTGCTCTTTACTTAACTCAAGATGATTTTATAAGATCAACAACACGTGCTCTTAATGATTCTTTTTTCTTGCAAGGAAATTTTTTTAACGGCTATGTTGTGGCATATTTAATCCTAAACGCAATGTTTATTCATATTCCTTTTTTAATTGTTCTTGTCGGTGGTGATTTATTTGCCGGTGAAGCTACTGCGGGAACTTATCGAATGGTTTTAACAAGACCAATTTCAAAATTCAATTTTGTTACTTCAAAATTTTTAGCTGGATTTATTTACACTTTTATCTTCATCCTATTTATAGTTTTAATTTCACTTTTGGGAAGTGTTTTGTTTTTTGGGACAGGCGAATTGGTTTCTTTAAAAAATAAAATTATAATTTTTGCAAGCAACGATGTTCTCTGGAGATTAATCGGGGCATATATTTATGCTATTTTAAGCATGATGACTGTAATGGCGCTTTCTATTTTCTTTTCATCAATGGTTAGCAACGCAATTGGTCCAATTGTTTCAACGATGGCAGTAATAATTGTTTTTATAATTTTATCAGCAATTCCAATTGAAGTTTTACAAAATTTGAGACCTTATTTTTTTACAAGTCATTTATCGCAATGGAATGAATTTTTTAATGATCCAATTGACTATAATGAAATTAAAAATTCAGCTATAATTTTATTTGCACATATAATCGCACTTTATGGTTTAACAACATTTATCTTTCTTAAAAAAGATATTTTAAGCTAACGGAATAATTTCATGAGAATTTTATTCAACATATTTTTATTGCTAAGCTTTACTTTTGCACAAACTAAAAATTCAGATAATATTTTAAAGCAAGTAAAAAACAAATTTAATTTAGTAAAAGATTATCAAGCTGATGTAATTGTTAAATTAGAAATGGAAGCGGTTAAAGTTCCAGATACAAAAGCAAAAGTATATTTTAAGCAGCCAAACAAATACAAAATAGAATCAGATGGTTTTGCAATGCTTCCAAAGCAAAGTATGAATTTTTCACCAGCACAATTATTACAGGGTGATTTTACTTCTGTTTATGTGCGTTCAGAAAAAATTGATAATCAAAATTTTGATGTTATAAAATTAATTCCCAATAGCGATACAACAGATATAATATTATCAACTATGTGGATTAACTCAAGGAAAAATATAATTCACAAAGTTGAAACTACAACAAAAAGAGGCGGAACAGTTCAAATTGATTTTATCTATGATGATAAATTTATACCACTTCCAATTGAACTAAAATTTTCCTTCAATCTTGGAGAAGTTAAAACTCGAAATCAAATAGAAAAAAAAGAAAACCAACAACAAAGAATTCCAACCTCAATGAGAGTACGCGGTTCAGTTACAATGAAATATTCGAATTACAAAATAAATGTTGGTTTACCTGATAAATTATTTGACGAGAAAAAAAATAAATCTAATTCTAAGTAGTATCTGCTTGCCCTTAGAATAGCAACAAGTTATTTTTCCACTATAAAAAATAGTTAACTTATTGTTTCATTAATTAATGGTATTAAAATGAAGATCCACGAATATCAAGCAAAAGAAATTTTAAAAAAATATGCCGTTCCTGTTCAAGATGGAATTGCCATAAAAAGTATGAATGAATTTGATTCTGCAATTCAACAATTACAAGCACGCGGAATAAATCAATTTGTAGTCAAATCTCAAATTCATGCTGGTGGAAGAGGGAAAGGTAAAATTTATAATCCAGCAAACAGGGATGAATTAATTTTAGAAGGCGGCGTAAAATTTACAACTGATGTACAAAAGGCAAAAGACTATGCTTCGAAAATGTTGGGCAATCTTTTAGTTACACATCAAACTGGTGCCGAAGGTAAAATTGTTCAAACATTATTCATTACAGAAGGACTTGATTACAAAAAAGAACTTTATTTAGGAATTTTATTAGATAGAGCCGCATCTAAAAATGTAATTATGGCTTCAACAGAAGGTGGAGTTGAAATAGAAAAAGTTGCTGAAGAAACACCCGAAAAAATTATTAAAGAATGGGTTGATCCAGCTATTGGTTTTCAGGGTTTTCAAGCAAGAAAATTAGCTTTCGGTTTAGGATTAGAAGGAAATGCATTTAAAAATTTTGTGAACTTTATATTAAAACTTTACAAAGCTTACGAAGATACAGATGCATCACTTCTTGAAATTAATCCACTTGTAATTACTAACGATGATAGAATTTTAGCACTCGATGCAAAAATGAATTTTGATGATAACGCATTATTCCGCCATAAAGATATTGCAGATTATCGCGATTTGAATGAAGAAGCTCCACTTGAAATTGAAGCATCAAAATATAACTTGAATTACATTAAACTAGATGGAAACGTTGGTTGTATGGTTAATGGTGCGGGATTAGCAATGGCTACGATGGATATTATTAAATTAGCTGGTGGTGAACCTGCAAACTTTTTAGATGTTGGCGGTGGTGCTAACAAAGAAACTGTTGCCAATGGATTTAAAATAATTTTATCTGATCCAAATGTTAAAGCAATTTTAATTAATATCTTTGGAGGAATTGTTCGCTGTGACCGTGTTGCTCAGGGTGTAATTGACGCAGTTAAAGAAATTGAAGTTAACGTTCCGGTTGTCGTTCGTCTCGATGGAACCAACGCAATTGAAGCTAAAGAAATGTTGGAAAATTCTGGTTTGAATTTTTCAGTAGCTTCTACGTTAAAAGAAGCTGCAGAAAAAGTTACTAATGTTCTAGCTAAAGTTTAGTTCTTTATTAGGTTATCTCAAATTTAATTTTATAAAATTTTTTACGATAATAAATCAAAAGTTTAGAGTTGAGAAAATATTAATTTGAGATAACCTAAATTCATTTTAGGAATTTGTGAAACTACTTGTAAACAAATAATGTTTAAAAATAAAAAGACTATGATTGATTTTAACATTACAATAGAAGACGCAACAAAGTTACTTCATCAAAAAATGAAGCATGAACTTCGTCTAAAACAAAAGCAGGGTATAATTCAAAATGAATTAGACCTTGAGACTATTTCTTTGAAAGATCTGTTTAGTCTACTTGAAACCTCAATATTTGATTTAATTTTACTTTTGCCAATAGATTCGATCATTAGTCAAGATAACATCTTTAAATTTATTGAATCCACAGTTCAAACATTAGCTCTCAAAATTAAAAGAGAAGAACTATTACTTTTCTCTTCAAAAGACTTCAAAAAAAGAATTCATCCCATTTTTCAAGAAATTAAAAAACAAACCGAAAATTTGAATTTCGTAAAAAATTAAAAAAGAAATTTGTTAAAAAATTAATAATTTCTTAGTTTTAATAAGACAATAACATTCTATTCTCTATATATCTGAATATGAACAACAAATTTGAAAATGATGAATTGATTCAAAAAGTAATAAGTAAATTTGAAACTTTACATGGGAATACCGAGCATATTTCTATTTTTACTTCCCCAGCTAGTATAATGATTTTAGGTGATCACACACATTATAATGAAGGAATATTAATTCCCGGCCGTGTTGATAGATATTGGGTTCTTGCGATTAGAAAAAGAAAAGATAAGACAATTTCATTCGCAAATTGTCATTCTGGTAAGTTTATAAGTGGTTGTATTAATAATCAAAATATAGATGATCAAAGAGAATTCAAACTGCTTGTAGATTTAACTAAAAACTTATGCAATAAGGAAATTATAAAAAATGGTTTTGATTGTGTTATTGAAAGTAATATTCCAGAGTGTTTTGGTCTTGGTAAAATTTCCAGTTTGCAAGTTGCTTTTTTTTATGGAATTAAAAAGATATTTGGTTTACAAATTAGCGACGAAGATTTATTGAAGATGGTATATGAAAATGAAATTAATTTTGTGGGCAAAATTTCGAATAGAGGTCATCATTATAATATACAATATGGTAAAGCAAATAAATTATTAAGTTATGATTTACGTAATAAAAATTATGAACATGTTAACTTTTTCCCTAAAAAATATGAATTAGTTGTATGTGATACAGAAAATGAAATAAAAAATTCCAATTCAAGGTGTAATGAAAGAGTAGAAGAATGTGAAGTCGGAGTAAAGAGTTTAAGATTATACATTTGGGGAATCAAAAGCTTAAGGGATGTTAATTCAGATTTTTTACTTCGTCACTTTCATATGCTTCCAAGAAAAATTTTTAATCGTATTTTATACAATATGAATGAACGAAAAAGATGTCAGGATGCATTGGAATATATTAAAAAAAGTTCATGGGAAGATTTTGGAACATTAATAAAAGCTTCTCACTGGGGCTTATCACAAGATTATGAAGTTTCTGATGAAAAGGTAGATTTTCTTGTAGATACAGCATCAAACCTTAATGGTGTAATTGCTTCAAAAATGATTAGTTGTTCTGCTATTTCATCAACTTTTAATATTATTGAATCACAATATGTGGATGAATTTTGTAAAATTATTTCCGAACAATACAGATCAAAATTCCAAAGTGAATTAAAAATTTATAAATTAAAAATCGTTGATGGCGTAAAAAAAGTTTCGATTAAGAATTAATTTCTCTTTAAACAAATCTTATCAATTTTCCAACTTGATTTTCATTTTTGTTAGATATACATTTTACCTCAAATTAATAGGAGTATTAATGAGTTTATCCGAAGACTTTTTAGATGATGATAATTCGATGTCATATGATGAAAAAGAGCTTCAAGAAAAAATTAGAATTTGTAAAGAATTCATAAATAACGGGCAAACTATTTCTAATTTAGAACTCCTTGAAGACACAATCGAAATGTGTGTTGATTTCGATTATGTTGAAGAAGGTCTATTTCTGGTTGATGAATTACTAAATATTGCACCATACAATTCCGAGGCATGGCAATTTAAGGGTATTCTGTTAAATAATATGTTCCTTTTTGAAGAAGCATATCCATGTTTTGAAAAAGCTATTTCATTAAATCCAAATGATGTTGAATCCTTTATCAATAAATCAATCTCAGAAGATAATTTGGGTTTGTTTGATGAAGCTTATAAATCTTTGAAAAGAGCTTCAGAATTAGAACCAAATAATGAAGAAATTTTCTATAACCTTGGTCTTCTTTTTGAAAAAAAAGAAAATTGGGATAATGCAATAGAATATTTTAACAAAGCGCTCGAAATTGATCCTTATTATATTGAAGCTTTGTATGAAATTGGTTTTTGTAAGGAAAATTTAAACCAACTTGAAGATGCATTAGAAATTTATGACAGATATCTTGAACTTGATCCAAATAGTTACACTGGTTGGTATAATAAAGGTATTGTTTATTTACGATTGGAAAATTTTGCCGCTGCAATAAATTGCTTTGAATTGTCTGTTGCATTAAATGATGTTTTTACAAGTTCATGGTTTAACTTAGGCTATGCATTTTCACAATTAAAAAAAATGAAAGAAGCTTTAGAAGCTTATAATAAAGCACTTGAAATTGACCCAAATGATGAGACTATTTATTACAACATCGGTAAAATTTATGAAGAAGAAGGGGCTTATCAATTAGCAATTAAAAATTATTCTGAAGCAATAAAACTTGATGCTAGTTATTATGAGGCTTTTTTAGCGCGTGGCTATTGTTACGATATGGTTGGTAAATATAAACTTGCACTTAAAGATTTCAATATTGCAATTACTTTAACTTCAGATTCTGAGGAAGCTTGGTTTGCAAAAGCAGATTTAGAATATTCAATTGGTAAACTTCAAGAATCAATTCAAAGTTATAAAGAGATAGTTAAAATTAATCCAAATAATTTTGATGTATGGTTTAGAATGGCTGAAGCTTACACGGAAATGGGTTTGTGGCTTGATGCAATTGAGGCTTATGAAAATTGTATCAAGATTAATCCAGAAAATGCGAATTGTTTTTATGGAAGAGCTAAAATTCATTTTCTTCTAAATAGAACAAGTGATGCAATTAATGACTTAAAAAAAGCTTTTTTACTTGATCCTCAGATAAGAAATAAATTTATTCAAGATTATCCCGAAGTTAAATCTTCAAAGTTGTTTGTAAAATTAATTGATGAAAATAAAAATTAGTCTATATGCAAGTACAAAATAAATTTAATCAAAATACAAAAATAATTGGAGTAATTGGGCATCCAATTAAACATTCGTTTTCTCCTTTAATGCATAATATTTCTTTTGAGCTTTCAGGATTAAACTATCTTTATCTTCCTTTTGATGTACCGCCAGCTTTATTAAAAGACTCATTAAAAGGAATGGTTGCTCTTGGAATTAAAGGATTTAATGTTACAATTCCTCTTAAAGAAAAAGTTTTACCATTGCTGAAAGATGTTTCTGAAGAAGCAAATATTATAGGTGCTGTTAATACAATTGTAAACGAGGAAGGTACTCTTAAAGGGTACAATACAGATGTTTATGGAGTAGTTGAAACACTTTTACCTTTTAAAGATGAACTTAGTAATTCGAAAGTAAGTATTATTGGTGCTGGTGGGGCAGCACGTAGTGTAATTTATGCATTGATTAGAAATTTTAATGTCGCTCAAATTTCTATTATAAATAGAACAGAACAGATTGCTGAGTCTTTAAAAGATTATTTTTCAACTAAAATGCTTTTTAATGAAATTAAATCTTTTCCTCTTGTTCCACCTGATTTAATTGAAGTATTTCGCGATTCAAAATTAATTGTTAATACAACCTCAATGGGAATGTTTCCGGAAGTTGATGATTCTGCAACGACAATAAAAGAATCGTTTATGAAAGGGCAAATTGTTTTTGATGTAATTTACAATCCAATTAAAACAAAATTATTAAAACTTGCAGAATCGCAAGGTGCTACAATTGTTACTGGATTAAAAATGTTTGTCGAACAAGGGGCAAAATCATACGAGCTTTGGACTGGCGAACAAATGCCAAAAGAAAAGGTAATGAAAGCTTTAGAATCATATTTAACAAGTTGATTATAAGTTATTCAATTTACTCAACGCTTCTTTGATTCGCATAACAGCAATTTTTAATTTATCTATTGAAGTTGAATATGAAATTCTAATATAACCTTCAGCACCAAATCCAATTCCAGGAACAGTTGCAACTTTTCCTTCTCGAAGTAAAAAAGTTGAAAAATCAATTGAGTTTTTAATTTCAAAATTGTTATAAACTTTTCCAATAAAATTTTTAATGTTTGGGAAAATATAAAAAGCACCTTTGGGTTTATAGCAAACTAATCCTTCAATTGAAGTAAGCTCATCAAATAAAAAATTTCTTCTCTTTTCAAATTCATTCTTAAATAATACAACAGAATTTTGATTCCCAGTTAATGCTTCTAGAGCTGCAGCTTGAGAGATTGAAGAAGCATTTCCAGTATTATGGCTTTGATATTTTGCCATTGCATTAATTATATCTTTGTTAGCTGCTGCGTAGCCTAATCGCCATCCTGTCATTGAATATGATTTTGAACATCCGTTGATTGTAATTGTTTTTTCTTTTAAGCTTTTACTCGAGCATGCAAAACTAAAATATTCCAAATTGTCAAAAATTATCTTTTCATAAATTTCATCTGAAAGTATAAATATATTTTTGTTTTCAATTTCTTTTGCGAGATTTAAAATCTCCTCCTTTGTATAAACGGTTCCAGTTGGATTAGATGGATTACAAATTATTAGCAACTTTGTTTTACTTGTTATAGCTTTATTTAGTTTTTCTGGAGTTATTTTAAACTCCGTTGATTCATCTGTGGGAATTATTACAGATTTACCACCGGCAATGTTTATCATTTCAGGATAAGAAACATAATATGGTGAAGAAAAAATTACTTCATCACCATCATCAACAATCGATTGAATAGCTAAGAAAATTGATTGTTTAGCTCCGCTGCTTACAATAATTTCATCAGTTGAATATTCGAGTTTGTTTTCAACTTTTAATTTATGAGCAATTGCTTTTCTTAGTTCAACAATACCAACATTATTTGTGTATTTAGTAAAGTTATTTTCAATAGCCTTAATTGCAGCTTGTTTAATATTCTCAGGTGTTGGAAAGTCAGGTTCACCAACAGTCAAATCTATTATATTTTCCCCTTTTTCAATTAATTGCTTTGCTTCATTAGCAATTTTCATTGTAGGAGAATAGGAGATGTTATTTATTCTTTTTGATAACATTATTAAATCCTTAATAATTATATAAACTTATATTCTTTTCAATCGATAATAAAGCAAAAAAAGTAAATTTTATGAATAGAAATATATCTATTGATGATTTAAAATGTGGAATGATTATAGAACAACCTATTAAAAATCAATATGGTAATGTTATAATTGATCGAGGGACAATAATAGAAGAAAAGCATTTTAGGGTTTTAAAAATCTGGGGCATTAAAAATCTTATTGTTAAAGAACCTGACACTAATAATAGTTTAAAGAATGAAGAAGATGTAGAATTAAAAAATTTACTTAATAAAAAAATAAAATGGATTCCAACTAATGAATTTGAAGAAGAATTAATTTCGTTAACAATGGATACAATTAAAAAGAGCAGTATCCATGAATATTAGTGAAAAACTTATAAATTCTATTAATAATCTTCCCACTCTTCCAACTCTCTATAATGTAATTACAGAAGCAATTGAAGATCCCTATTCAACTAATACGAAGCTTGCCAATATTATTTTAACAGATCAATCTACTACAATGAAAGTTTTAAAGGTTGCAAATTCTCCATTATATGGTTTTCATGGAAAGATTGATTCTATTTCAGATGCTATTCTTTATATTGGAAGAAATGAGATAAAAAATATTGTACTTACACTTTCTATTATTTCTTCATTTTCTAAAAGAATTAATTTAAAAGGATTTCGACCCATTGATTTATGGGCTCATTCTATAGCCGTTGGAGTGATTTCAAGAAATATTGCTCAAGCATTGGGTGAGAAAAAATTAGAAAATTATTTTTTAGCAGGTATTCTTCACGATATAGGGAAAATAATTTTTTTAGAATATGCAGTTGAAGAATACAAAAAAGTTTTTGAGCTTGCTAAAAAAAAAGAAATAATAATAAATGATGCTGAAAAACAAATTCTTGGGATTAATCATGAAGAAATAGGCCAACTTTTGGCAAAGAAATGGAGAATTCCAGAAACAATTCAAAACGTAATATTATATCATTCAAAAGGATCAATATTAAAGACCCCCGATTTTTTAGTGTCCATTGTTCATCTTTCAAATATTATAGCACACATCTTAGAATTGGGCTATTCTGGTTATGATATTATACAACAGCCTTCTCCAATAATTTGGGATACCCTTAAAATCAAAAAGGGTATGATTACTTCATTAAAAGATAAAATTATTAATGATTATACAAATACTGTTAAGTTAATAATTCTTTGATTATGATTGACAGCAATAAAATATTGTCATTGAAATTTAATTTATATGATTACTTGAAAATAATTTCAAATGAATGTAATACAAAAGATGAATTGTTTGATGTTACGTTAAAAGAATTATCAAAAATGAATGGTTTAAAGTCATCAATGTTATATATATTAAATGAATCTTCATACGATTATGATTTAATAAAAGTTGAACCAGAATCATTTCAAAAAAATGCAGTAGAAGTATTTGATATTCTAATTTATAAAAATGTGTTTACAAAATTATTTTCAAACGATGAACCTATAGATTTGTTTGATGAAAAATATGGTAACATTTATGTATTCCCTTTAAAAAAGGATTCCATATTATATGGATTAATAATTCTTAATTTTAATTCAAAAACAACTCTAAAAGATGAATTAAAAGAACAAATTAAATTATTTATTGCAGTATTTAATGCTTGTAATACATCAAAATATATTAACAAATATGAAGTTAATTCTAATGTAAATAATAAATATTTATCATTACAAGAAACCGTTAAAAATTTACACAAAATATTAAATTCTATAGGAGAGGGACTAATCTTAGCAGATTTAAATAATCTAATTGTGGATACTAATTTGTTTGCATCATCGTTACTAGGGCTTTCTAAAGAAGAATTATTAGGAAAGAACTTAAACGAATTCTTCTTGTTTTTTGATAAAGGAATTTTCAAAGATGAAATAATTAATAATGAAGAAGCTTTATTAATAAAATATGACGGGTCTCCCATTCCAATTATTTACAAGAATCATAAAATTATTCTTGATAATATTACTTATAATTTGTTAACTCTAAACGATATTACCGATCGTAAAATGATGGAAGATAAAATTCTTGAAGCAAAATTTGAGTTAGAAAATAAAGTCAAGCTAAGGACAAAAGAATTATATGAAACAAATATTAAGTTAAAAGAAGAGATTTTAAGAAAAGAAAAGGCTGAAAAAGAAAATCTAAGATTAATTTCAGCCATAAATCAAAGCTACTCATTAATATTTATTTTAGATACTGATCTAAAGATTATATATGTAAATAAGGCAGTTATAAAAAAAACGAAGTATAATGAAGAAGAATTAATCGGGAAGAATATTTTTTCCCTTAATATCATTGATAATATTGATGATATAAACTCCATCACTAATAAAAACCTTAATAAAGAATCTTATTTCTCACTCGAATTAGAATCAGTTTCAAAACTTGACGAAAAATTTTGGGTAAGTGCATATTTTACTCCAGTAAAAAATTCCAATGGTGAGATTATAAATTATATTTGTATTCAAGAAGATATAACTGATTTAAAAAATTATCAGCATGAGTTAATATTAGCAAAAGAAAAAGTTGAAAAGTCATTAAAAGCAAAAACAATTTTGCTGAATAAAATTAGTCATGAATTTAGAACACCTTTAATTTCAGTACTTGGATTTAGTGAAATGCTTGAAACCGAAATTAGAAATAAAGATCATTTAGAAATGATTAATGGAATAAAAGAGGGGGGGAAAAGACTTCTTAACTCTTTAGATAGTGTATTACTTCTTTCTGAATTAGAATCTTCCGATGTCAAATTAAATATAAAATCTATAAACATTATTCCAGTTATTAATAGTATATTAATTTTATTTGAATCTCTTGCACATTTTAAAAACATCGATATAATAAACGAAATTAAGTTTAATAAATTATTCGCAAAAGTAGATGAAGATTATTTTAGGGTAATGATTCATCAACTTATAGATAATGCAATAAAATTTACTAAACATGGAAAAGTAATTGTATCCGTTTCTCTAATTGAGGAGGAAAATTGTAACAAAGCTAAAATATCCATAAAAGATACAGGCATTGGTATTGAAAAAAATAAAATTGATAATTTATTTACCGCATTTAAACAATTATCAGAAGGATTAAATAGGGATTATGATGGTTTTGGTTTAGGATTAACTTTAGTAAAAAAAATTTCTGAATTAATGAATTGTGATATTGAAGTAGAAAGTGACTTAAATATTGGTTCCACTTTTTCTATAATCATTGATCAAGCTTAATCAATAAGCTGTCTTCATATTGAAAGCAAATTCACCAGTAAAATTTGTAAATGATATATTAATCCTGGAAATATTACTCTTAACTTTAAATTGTTCACTTAGTGCATAGTTTGTAAGTAATAATCTATAAAAAGGTTTTGAACCATCTTTTAATACTACTTCAACTTTCGCAGATCCAGTTGTTAAAGCAGAAACAGCTAAAGATACTTTTACTGAATCTGATGTAAAAGTTAAACTATAACTTTCATCTTTTGTAAACTTATTTGCTTTTATTGCATAAGAAAAATTTTCATTTGAAATTGATACAGATGGAGTATTGTTAAATGCTTCATCAGGAATTACTAATGTATCTTCATTTTTTTTGCAAGAGGAAAATAAAATGATTACAAATAAAATGGTTAATACTCTTATTAATGTTTTCAATTTATTCCTTTTTATGTTTTTTATTAAAATTACAAAACTTTTTCAATTTACAATCATAGAAATATTTTGCCACCCTTCGACTATGCTCAGGGTGACAAAAATTACTTAATTTGTAATAATCTTTTGGGTCCAGCATTTATTACTTCTTGAGAACAACCTTTTTCAAATAATTTGAAATTTTCATTAAAACGTGCAGCAAGCGCATCATACTTTTTCCAATATTCATCTTTGTTTCCCCAAGATGATTCAGGATATAACACATCTTCAGGAACATCAGGACAAGTCAAAGGAACTTCGAAACCAAAGAGCTTATCTTTTCTATATTGAACATTATCAAGTTTACCATCAAGAGCGGCATTTAATAAATTTCTTGTATGGCGAATGCTAATTCTTTTTCCAACTCCAAATCTTCCGCCAACCCAACCAGTGTTTACTAACCAAACATTTGCTTTGTGTTTGATGATTCTTTGCTTAAGCATTTCCGAATATTCAAAAGGATGACGAACCATAAATGGTCCACCAAAACAAGCCGAGAAAGTTATTTGAGGTTCAATTCCTAAACCGATTTCAGTCCCAGCAATTTTTGAAGTATAACCGCTAATAAAATGATATTGTGCTTGCTCAGGAGTTAATCGAGCAATTGGAGGCATAACACCACTTGCATCGCAAGTTAAAAAGATAACATTTTTTGGATGGCTTCTAACATAACCTTCCGGAATAACATTGGGAATAAAATCAAGCGGGTAAGATGCACGTGTATTTTCTGTAATTGAATCATCATCAAGATCAATACTTCTTGTTACTGGATCATAAACTACATTTTCTAAAATTGTACCGAATCGTTTTGTCGTAGCATAAATTTGTGGTTCCTGTTCAGCAGAAAGACGAATTACTTTTGCATAACAGCCAGCTTCAAAATTGAATACACCTTCGGAACTCCAGCCATGTTCGTCATCTCCAATTAATTTTCTTTTTGGATCAGCTGATAAAGTTGTTTTTCCTGTTCCACTTAATCCAAAGAATAACGCAACATCACCTTTATCTCCAACATTAGCAGAGCAATGCATTGGAAGTACATCTTGAAATGTTAAAAGGAAATTTAAAACTGTAAAAACAGATTTTTTTATTTCACCAGCGTAAAGTGTATTTGCGATTATTGCTGTTCTTTGATCAAAATTAAGAATAATTCCTGTATCGCTTCTTGTTCCATCATAAATTGGATCTACTTTGAAACCGGGAACTGCTATTACAGTAAATTCCGGAACAAAATTTTTAAGTTCATCTTTGTTATTTGTAGTAACGAACATATTTCTAACAAACAAACTATGCCAAGCTTTTTCTGTTATAATTCTAACAGGAAGTTTATAATCGGGATCGGCGCCAGCATAAACATCTTGAACAAATAATTCTTCACCTTGAGCCCATGCTTGCAATCTGCCCATCAACTGAGACCATTTTTCATGAGCATAAGGACGGTTATAACTTCCCCACCAAATATCTTTTGAAGTTGAGCTTTCAAGAACAATGTATTTATCTGATGCAGCACGAGCTGTGTGTTTTCCTGTGTTAACAATTAATGGTCCTTGTTTTGCAATTTTTCCTTCATTACGAAAAATAACTTCTTCGTATAATGCCTCGTTTGGTAAATTCCAGTAAACGCGATCAAGATAAGTTAAGCCTTGATTCTTTAATCTAAAATCTGATGCAAGTTCAAGTGCTTGTTTTGATGTTGGTGTATTGAATTCTAAATATTTACTCATAACCAATCCCTCACTAATTTACGGTCGCCAATATAAAGTTCGTTAGGTGAATTTGGATCCAAAGCCCATTTCATTCTTTCAATTCCTTCTTCAATATCTTTAATTGTACCACAATAACTAATTCTTAAATGTCCATCTAAACCAAATTCTTTTCCAGGAACAGTTAATACCATAACTTTATCAATCAAATAGTTAGAAAGTTTTTGCGAATCTTTTTCATAAGCAGAGAAATCTGCAAAGAGATAAAATGTTCCATCAGGAACATGAACTTTAACACCATCAAATGAACGTAGCTGATCAACTAAAACATTACGATTATTTTCTAAAGTAACACGAAGACTTTCAACACTAGATTGAATTCCATTTAATGCACCAACGGCAGCTTTTTGTAAAAGTACCGATGGACCACTTGTTTGATGCCCTTGAATATTTGCCATTGCTTCAATTAATTTTTTATTTCCAACAGCCCAGCCAATTCTAAAGCCAGTCATTGCATATTGTTTAGAAACGCCATTGACGATTAATAACTTACTTTCTTCAACAGATTTTTTTGTGTAGTCGTAAGCACTAATTGGTTTTCTTCCATCAAAAACTAAACGATGATAAATATCATCCATTATTAAATATATTCCACGTCTTTCACAGAAATCAACAATATCTGCAATGAATTCTTCTGAATACATTGCACCTGTTGGATTATTTGGAGAATTAATAATAATTGCTTTGGTGTAAGAACCAACTCTCATTTCAATATCTTTTAAGCGGGGATAAAAAGTTCCATCTTCAGGAAGAACAGGAACTGGAATAGCTCCAACAAGACGAGCCATATCGGGATAGCTAACCCAATAAGGTGCGGGAAATATAACTTCCTCTTGTGGATTTAATATTGCTTGAAGTGCAACCATTATAGCTTGTTTTGCACCGCTGCTTGCAATAACATTTTCGGGATTAACTTTTCTGTGATAAAATTCCTCGGTGTAACGAATTATAGATTTTTTCAATTCAGGAATACCATCGGCGGGAGCGTATCTCACTTCGCCGCTGTTTAACATATTTACTGCTGAAAGAATTGCATCCATTGGTGCACGACTTTTAGGTTCGCCACCGCCAAGATGAATTACTGGGTCACCTTTTTCTCTTAATATAGCTGCTTTTTCATTCAAAGCTAAAGTTGGTGATGCTTTAATTGTTTTTGCGATTAGACTTAAACTCATATTTAACCTGTTTGTTAATTATAAAGAATATTCGTGTCTGAAACTTATTGGCTTATTTTTGAATTATCAAGTTTGATTTTAGTAAAGTTTAATTGAGAATTTTAAGTGTTGCTTAGTGGCTAAGTGGTGAAGATAAGATCAAGAGTAAGCGTAAGATCAAGATCAAGTGTAAGATTAAGATCAAGCGTAAGATTAAGAGTAAGTGTAAGATTAAGATCAAGCGTAAGATTAAGAGTAAGTGTAAGATTAAGAGTAAGCGTAAGATTAAGAGTAAGATCAAGATTATTTTCAAGATTATTTTTGAGTAAGTTTTACTACTAAATCTATTAATACTTTCTTTTCAAATGGTTTAGCTATGTATTCGTTAAAACCTTTTTGGATAAATTCTTTTCTGCTCATATTTGTTACGTAAGCTGTTAATGCGATTGCAGATGTATTTTTGTGATGTTCAAATTTTCTAATTTGGTTTAGTACTTCAATTCCATCCATTCCATAACCAAGGTTTATATCAATTAGCATAATGTCAAAGTTATTTTCTTTTGCAAGTTTAATTGCACTTATGCCGTCTCTCGCTGAATGTATTTCCCCAAATTTTATTAGTGTTCTATGAAGAATATCCATATTTAATGGATTATCTTCAACAATTAAAATATTAATTGGTTTAACTTCGTTTTGTTCTTGGTCATCACTTTTTATAGGGTAGGCAAATAAATTGTCTTTTGTTGTATCATTTTTTAATGGAATTACAATAGAAAAAATAGAACCTTTATTAAATTCACTTTCAATTTGAATTTCTGCATTAATTAGTTTTGCCAGGCGGCTTGCCAATGTCAAACCTAAACCAAGTCCTTCAAAATCACGGCGAATTCCTTCACTTATCTGTCTAAATTCTTTAAATATAATTTCAAGTTCTTCGTTTTTAATTCCTCTGCCTGTATCAATAACTTTAATTACAGCATATTTATTATTTTCTTTTTCTATTGGTTCATCAAGTTGAATTATTACTTCGCCATTTTCGGTGAACTTAATTGCATTGTCAATAATGTATGATAAAATTTTTGTTAATATATTTTCATCAGTATAGACTGTAAGTTCTTCTGTCAATAAGTTTGTTTTTATTTCAATTCCTTTTGAACTTGCAAATGTTTCGTAGAGAATTTTTAGTTGACTGCAGAAAAGTGGTAAGTCTAATTCACTATGATTGATTGCAAATTCATCAGTTTCCAATTCTGTTAATGTTAATAATTCATTGAAAGTTTTTAATAACCTTTTACCTGAGAGTTCAATTTGCGTCGCAATTTTTTTAACTTCTTCATCTTCAGTATCACTTTTTAATAAAGATGAATATCCAACAATACTTCCAAGCGGTGTTCTAAATTCGTGAGATAAATTTGCAAGTAAATGTGTTCTTACTTTTGCCGCTTCTTCAGCTTCTTCTTTAGCTTTTAATAATTGTTGTTCAATTAATTTTTGTTCGGTTACGTCTTCTTTAATTGCAACAAAGTGTGTGATATTGCCATTATTATCTTTTATTGATGATATTGAGTTTAATTCCCAATAAAGTTCTCCATTTTTCCTTTTATTAACAATAATTGAAGAAAAATTTTCTCCTTTTAAAATTGTATCCCAAAGATTTTTATAAAATTCTAAATTTTGATTGCCTGATTTTAAAATATGTAGAGTTTTTCCAATTACTTCATCTGAAGTATAGCCTGTAATTTCTTCAAATCTTTTATTTACATATTCAATGTTTCCATTTTTATCAGTTATTACCACACCAGTTGAACTAAACTCAACCGCATTTGATAATTTTAATATTTGTTCGTTAGCTTTTTTAATGTTTGTTATATCATTTATAATTAACTGATAGGCAATAGCTCCATTTAAGTAAAATGGTATTGAAGCTACTTCTGCAATAAATTCCTTGCCATCAAGTGTTAAAAGTCTTTCTTCAAGTGGAGGTAATGGTTTTAAATTTTTAGCCCCTTGTTTAATTCTTTCGATTGCTATTTTTCTATATTCGGGATGAACAAAGTCAATTATTGGTTTACCAATTATTTCATCAAGACTTTGAGCATTAATCAATTTTAAAGTGGCTGGATTTGCATAAACTAATTTACCATTTTGATGAATAACATAAGCGTAAGGTGAATTCTCAACGATAATTTTAAATCTTTCCTGAGATTCTTTTAATGCATTATTTATTTCAATTTTTTCTGTAATATTTCTTGCAACGCTTTGAATTACAGCTCTTCCTTCAAAAGTTATTTCTACTGAAGATATTTCAGCATAAACTATAGAGCCATCGAGTTTAATAAGTTTATACTCTACAAAAGGAAGCACCTCATCTGCATTTTTTAATGCTTCTTTACGAGTTATGTAGAGTTTTTTATAATCGGGATGAACAAAGTCGATTATGTTCTTATCTTTTACTTCATTAAAAGTTTTTGCCCCGACTAAATTTAAGAATGCTTTATTTGCAATAATTATTTTATCATTTTCCACTAAATAAAGTGCTTCAGGTGAAAATTCAAAAAGCTTTTTAAAACGTTGTTCACTTTCTTTTAACTTTAGTTTTGCTTTTCTCTTCTCGGTTATATCATTTGCTACAATTAAAATTGCATTTTGATTTTTATAATTTATTTGTCTTGCATAAACTTCTACATCTATAACTGAACCATCAAAACAAATGTATTTTAATTCTAAAGCTCCATTCTTTTCAATTCCATTTTTAATTTGTTCAAGTTTTCTAATTCCGAAAGACTTGTAGCGAGGATGAATATAATTAAATAGATTGTTACCAATTATATCATTAAGCGAAGCTGCTTTAAACATTTTTACAGTCGCTTGATTTGCATATAAAACAATTCCATCAATTTGTACTAAGTGTGAGTATGGAGAAACTTCCATTAAAATTCTAAAACGTTCTTCGCTTTCGGTTAGTAATTTTTCTTTTTGTTTTAATTCTGTTATATCCCTTGTGATAGAAAGAATACATTTTTCATTATTAATTTCGATTATAGAAGCGGACATTAAACATTGCCGTAATTCACCATTTTTCATTCTAAAGGTTGCAAATAAATTTTCGAAATAACCTTTTGAAAGCAATTCTTCAACAAATTTTTTTCTATCATTTAAATCAAACCAAACATTAATTTCACTTGAATTTCTACCGATAACCTCATTTTTTGACCAACCAGTTAAATTTGTAAATCCTTCATTTACTTCGATAAATAAACCATCTTTTAGCCTACTAATACTTATTGAATCGGGTGATGTATAAAAAGCTTTTGAAAATTTATCTTCAGATTTTTTTAATCTTTCAAATGTGTTATTAATTTCTATTTCACTTGATGCTCTTGATCCATAAATTGTTAATATTTTTTTAACAAACTCAACATTTTCAAATGGAGATTTTTTTAAGGCAACAAGAATTCCATTGGGGTTATTATTTTTATCAAAAAGCGGCATGCCAACATAAGCTTCAATTTCTAAATCTTTTAACATTTGATCTTTTGGGAAAAGGGAGGAACAATTTTCATTATAAACACAAAGATTTTTTCCATAAACATTTTGGCATGGTGTACTTTCGAGATAATAACTAAAATTTGGTAATAATTTACCTTCACCGTAAACTGAAATTGTATTTATTAAATTTTTATTCTTTTCATCGCTAACACCAATTAAAACATAATCAGCTTCAATTGATTTAGCAATTTCTTCAACTAATGAATCAAAAAAATATTGACCTGTTTTTGAGGATATACTTTCTGTTATTATATTTATTATTCCTGAGATTCTTTTTTGTTCGCTGATATCAAGAAATTGTACGATAACAATTCCTGTATCATTCCCTTCATGAAGCAATTTACTAATCAAACCGAAAATTTCTTTTTTCTTTTTTTGTTTAGTTATTATAGTGCATTCTTTGCTAATGTTTTTAATTTCGGAACCATTTAGTTTATGAACGGATTCAAAAAATTTAGATTTATTTTCCGATTCCAATAAAAGATCAGCAAATTGAGTTATGGTTTTAAGTTCATCCTGTGTATAGCTGGTTAAATTTTCGATTGCTTTGTTGAAATTAAGAATAGTGCCATCTTTTAAAAAAGTAAATGTTGGAATTTCAGAGCTTTCAAAAACGTTCCATAAATGTTTGTATTCAGACTCTTGAAGTTTTTTATCAAGTCCGTCAATTAATTCTTTTAGTTGTCTTTGAGTTTCAAGAAGTTTTTTCTCTGTTTCAGTTCTGTTTTCAATTTCTTGTTGAAGATTTTTAACGGCATTTTCAAGTTGTGAAGTTCTTTCTTGAATTCTAAGTTCAAGTTCATAGTTTAATTCTTTTAATTCTATTTCAGCTTTTTTTCTTCTTGTAATATTTTGAGCGGCACAATAAAATTTTGTAACTCTTTTTTTCTTCTTATCATAAAGAGGGAAAAGTTTTGCATTAATCCAAACAATTTCACCATCGAAGTTGAAGATTCGAATCTCTCGTTCAACAATTTCGCCTTTTAATAATTTGTTTCTTAATGGAATTATTAATTTTAAATCATCGGGATAAAAATAACGCTTTATATATTTGAAGTTGAATATATTTTCTAATGGATAACCAATATCTTGTTCAAAGCTTTTTGAATGCCAATCAAGGGAAATATATTTTTTATCAAAGGAAGCCGCAAACATATAATCAGATGTAATTTGAGAAATAATTCTGTAGCGCTCTTCGTTTTCAATTAATTTTTCTTGAAAAGATTCTTTTAGCTTAATTTCTTTTTCTAATTTTTTAAGAAATTTATCAGCTGTTGTTTTAACTGTATTTTTTTTCTTCGTTGTTTTATGAGCAACAAATTTTCTACTTTTTTTAGCAGAAGATTTTACTTTTTCAATATTTAATTTCTTTTTACTCATTTAAATTTAATGGCAGCGAAAAACTAAACGTGCTTCCTTTGTTAACTTCACTTTCAACCCACAATTTACTATTGTGTTTTTTAATAAATTCCTGACATAAAATTAAGCCCAAACCAGTTCCGGGCTCATCATCAGTTCCGCGTCTTGTAAATGGTGTATCTAATCTAAATATTTTTTGAATATCTTCTTTCGTGATTCCGACACCACTATCTTTTACGGTAACAATTATTTCATTTTCAGATTTATAAGCATTAACTGAAATACTTCCAAATGAAGGGGTAAACTTAATTGCATTGGAAATTAAATTTCGTAAAACAGTATTAATCATGTATTTATCGTAAGAGCAAATCAATTGATCTTCAATTTCTGATGTAAGATTAATATTCTTTTTAACAGCAAGTTCATTCATTACATTTAAAACATCTTCAATATCAAATTTTAAATTACTTTTTTCAGGATAATATTCAAGAACTCCACGCTGAACTCTACTCCATGTCAATAGATCTTCAATTAAAGCGTGTAAATTTTTAATTCCCTGTTGCAATCTTTTGAAATAAAATTCTTTTTCGGATTGATCCATTTCTTCATCAACTAAAATACTTGAAATACCAAGCAAACCTTGAAATGGACTTCTTAAATCATGGGCAATAATTGAAAAGAATTTATCTTTAGTTGCGTTAAGTTCTTTAAGGTAAGATTCAGATTTTCTTAATGCTATTTCAGCTTTTCTTTTATCTGTAATATCTTCTAAAGTACCTTCAATATATTCAAATTCACCTTTTTCATTTTTAATAATTCTTGAATGTTCTCTTACTGTAATTATTGATTTATCTTTTTTGTATAAATCATATTCAACGCCATTGAGTTGTTTCTTTTCCATCAATTCATCTATATACTTTTTACGTAGTTCTTTATCAATATAAAATTGTTCTTGAACTTTAATATTCTTAAACTCATCAAATGATTCGTAACCAAACATTTTTACTAAAGCTGGATTTGCAAACAATATTTCCCCATTTAATGTAGATCTAAAAATACCAATAGATGCATTTTCATATAAACTACTTAATAACTTTTCACTTTCTTTTAGTTGTTGTTGATAATTATCTTTTTCAGTTATATCACGTGCAAGAGCAATTACTACGGTTTTATCTTTATATTTTGTTTGAGTTAGTTTAACTTCTGATAAAATTTCTCCGCCATCTTTTTTTTGAATCCAAAATTCAAAGTTTGATGGAGTTGCTGTATAATAAGTATGATTAATTTTATTTAAGATTTCAGCAAAATTATTTTTATTCGAAACAGAAATAGATGAAATTGAATGATTGATAATTTCATCTTTGGTAGTATTTAAAGTTGAGATAACAGAATTATTAACGTCAACAATAATACCATCAACATTTAGTATAAAAATAAAATCTGTTATTGAGTTAAATAAACCGATATAACTTTCTTCGGTATCTTGTAATTCTTTTTCAATTTTCTTTTTTTCTGTTATATCATTTATAAAGGCAAAAACAACTTCGTTACCTGACCAAAAATTTTTTTGGAGTGAAACTTCTACATCAAAAGTTTCACCATTTTTCTTTTTAGCCACCCATCCAAAATTTAGTTTTTCACCAGTTTTAACTTTTTGCCAAATTTTTTTTAAACGAATTTGCTGCATATTTATATCAGAAGAGATATCGTAAATAGAAATGTTTTTAATTTCATTTAATGAATATCCATATAGTTGGGATATCTTTTCATTCGCTTCTAATATTTTGCCATCAAAATCATGAATAATAATTGCTTCATGAAATTGATTAAAAATAGATTTAAAATTTTCTTCTGAAGTTTCAAGAAATGCTTCAAAATTTTTTCTCTCAGTAATATCGCGAGCAACTGCAATTATAACATCTTGCCCGAAGTATTTTGTTTTATTTATTGTAACATCTTTTGGAAAAACTTCTCCATTTTTTCTTAATCCCCAAAATTCAAAAACGTTTGTTTTGCCAGTAGAGTAAGTTTCATTTATACAATTAATTACATGTTCAAAATCATTTCTTCCAGGCGCCGATAAAAACAAAGGGGTTCTACCAATGAATTCATCTTTATTATATCCGTACATTTTTTCTGCGCCATTATTAACGTTTAAGAAAACACCATTTTTATCTTGAATGTAAATAGCATCACTGATAGAATTAAACAAACCTTTGTAGCTCTCTTCGCTTTCTTTTAGGGAATGTTGAATTCGTAGTGTTTCTGTTAAATCAATAATTAAATTAATCCTTGCTCTTCTTTTCTTGTAAGGCAAACTTTGGGCATGTATTTCAACATCAATTACAGTTCCATCTTTTTTAACATGTTTCCAATTAGTTGAAGTCTTTTGATCAATATTTATTCTGAGATTTTTAAGGGTGTTTTCTAAAAGTGGAAAAGTATCAGGTGTATTCAAATCATGTAATTTCATTTTTAGAAATTCTGATTTAGAATAACCATAATGTTCAATTGCCGCTTTATTAACAGCAAGAATTTCAGTTGAATCAATATCATAAATCCAAATTGGAAATGGATTATTATCGAAGGAATTTCTAAAGATAAATTCATTTTCCTTAAGCTCATTTTCTAAATTAACTTTTTCTGTAACATCGCTTTGGATACCAAATAAACCCGTAACAAGACTATTCTCATTTTTTATTAAAAAATATTGTGCTTCAACCCACATTTGTTTGCCATTAAATTTTCTTTCATCAGTTATTAAGGTAATATATTCGGCATCAAGAATTTTTTTACAAACTTCCAGTCCATAATTATAATTATGAACAAAAAAATCTGCGGGTGAAAGTCCAACCACTTCATTTTCTTTTGCATTGTATTGATCAAGAAAAGCTTTGTTAACTTTGGTCAATTTTAAATTATGATAAAACTTTCTCAAAGAATTTTCTTTATTGCAATTATCACTCCATTCAATTGGTTCATCAGCTTCCATAATAAAGAAACCGTACAGTGATTGTTTGAAAAAAAGAGAAAGGTATTCTTGAGTTTGACCCAATTGTTCTTGGTAATATTTTTTATCTGTAACATCAATTCCAAAAGCTTGAAATTCATTTAAAAATTTACCTTCATCATCAACTAATGGAGTTGTAATCCATTTGATAAATTTAGTTTCATCATTTTTTAACTTGTAAGATACAGTGTTCTGAAATGAAGTAAGATTTTCTGCGGCTTCTTTTAATTTCTTTTTAATTCCTTCTTTCTGTTTTTGGCTTATGTCGGATAACCATTTTTTACCTATTATATCTTTTCTATCGACATTAAAAAATTTTTCAACCGATTTATTGATATAAGTAATAGTAGCATCTACTTTATCTCTTAAAATTAAAATAGGAGAGTTTTCAATCATTAAATTGAATAAATCTAATGTGTTAGAATTATTTTCTACGATATTTCTTTTTTTAGTTGTCATATTAACTTAAAGCCCTCTACAAAATATATTTAATTTTTAGTTTTAAAATTAAGCTTAATAGAATCAAAATCAATTAGTAGCCTCATCTTTTAAAAGACTTGAAAGCAATTCTTGTTTAAAGTTTTGAATGTTTTCATCTCTTGTAATTACACCATCAAACTGAAAAACTTTTGCGGTTAGACTTTTTTTATCTTGCAATAAAAGATAGATAGAAACTTCATCTTTTTTAACTTGCTCTAAAATTCTAAGCATAACAATTTTTTTATCTAATATACTTAAGTTATCACTTACAAGAATAAAACGTGGAAAATGTTGATTAAACAAAGTTAAAGCTTCAGTGCCATTTTTTGCATCAATAATAATAAATTTATCGCTAAAAAGTTCATGAAATTGAGCACGTAGTTTATTATCATTTTCAACTAACATTAATCGTGGTAAACCAACAATATTATTTTCAAAAGAGGATTTATTTATTACAGTTGTTCTTTGGGCTAATACTTTATTAATTCTTTTAACTGTATCAGATTTATCAAATGGTTTTAAGATGTAATCACAAATTCCTTTTTTCACTAAATCTGAAATAATTTCTTTTTCATTTAACGCTGTTATAATAATAACCGGAATATTTTTCGTAATAACATCGTTACGTATTTGTGCAAGTGTTTCTTTACCATCTAAAATAGGCATACTTAAATCTAAAAAGACTATGGTTGGTAATTCCGATTTCAAAATTTCTAAAGCTTTTTCACCATTTTCTGCTTCTAAAATTGTGCAGACATAATTTTTCTTTAAAGTTATTTTGAGTAATTCACGGATTGATTCATCATCATCAACGACTAAAAATTTTAACATGCTTATCCTTGTAAATCTTTTGAAATTGTAAAACTAAAAGTTGAACCTTCACCTATTTTGCTTTCAACCCAAATATTTCCTTTGTGTCTTTTTACAAATTCTTTGCAAAGTATTAATCCTAAACCTGTTCCTTTTTCTTTGGCAGTTCCAAGAGTAGTAAAAGAATTATTTGAATTAAATAATTTAGAAGAAATTTCTTCACTCATTCCAACCCCTTCATCCTTAACAGAAATTTTATAATAATTATCGAATTCATTTGAAAGAATTTCAATTTTATTTCCTTTGTTAGAAAATTTAATTGCATTGTTAACTAAGTTTAACAAAATTGAATTAAGCATATTTTTGTCGAAGACAAGTTCGAGATTTTTATTAATATTATTAAAAATTATAACACCTTTATTTGACGAAACTAATTTTAACATATCTAAAACTTTTTCTACAGTGTTATAAAGATTGTTCAATTCAGGTTCGAAATTGATTTTACCATTTTGAATTCTTGCCCATTCAAGTAAATTGTTTAATAAATTGTTAGTGGTCCGCGAAATTTCCAAAATGTAATCTGCAAATTCTTTAATTTCTTCTTTGCTTAATTCATTATACTCGTTAGATAAAATTTCAGCATAATTTAAAATACCATTCAATGGAGTCCTTAAATCGTGAGCTATAATTGAAAAGAATTTATCTTTTGTTGCGTTGATTTGTTTTAACTCTTCAGCGAATTTTTTTAACTGCTGTTCGGCAATTTTTTCTCGTGAAATGTCACGAATAATAATAATTGCTTCTTCAAAATTTCTTTGAACAATTCTTGCTTCAAAATAATTAGTAAAAATCAAGTTAGAAATTTCAAATTCATAATCCGATTGTTCACCTGTTTCGACAACATTAAGAATTAAGTTTTGTAAATCAATAGAAGTTTTTTCATCAAAAACATCTTTTATAAATAATCCTTTAATACTTGCAAAGTCTGGAAAAATTTTTGATATGTTGTTCTTACATTCTAAAATTTCAAAATTTTTTGAAACAACAATAATGTAATCAGGGATAGCTTTTAGGATTGATGCTTCGTTTGAATCAATATCTTTAATTAATTTTTCCAAAAACATTTGGTCGGTTACATCTTGAATTATGCAATCAATATAAACAATTTTATTATTATCTCTAATAGGTTGAATAATTTCTTTAAAGTATTTTTTTATTTTGTTTTTAGTCACCCAAACGTATTCGTTTTCATTCTTGTTAATTTTTGAAAGGCGGTTAAAGTTGAAGCAAGATTGAAGTAACAAATTTGTTTGTAAATCTGAGTTTAGCTCATATACATTTTCATATTCTAATAGTTTTAATAAGGATTTATTAGCATAAATCAATGTACCGTAGTGATCAATTCTAAAAAAACCAAACTCAAGATTTTCAATTACGGCATTATCAATACTTTTTAAATGATTTATTTCGTTTCCATTCATTAAGAAATATTACTTTATGAATTAGACAAATAACAAACAAAGTGCCATGTTGTAGTTAAATTCAAATCATAAGGTTACTTGTTTTTTGAGTTATAAAATTAATTTTGATGCTTTTATTAATAGTATGTAAAAAGTAAATGTAGATATTTACAAAAGTGATGAATATTAGCCATTAAACTTTTGAAATTTATATACGATAATGAACATGGAGTTGGAGTAATTATTGATATAAAATTATTATGATATTAATAACGATAAATAGCGAAGAAAAATTTTATAAGATTAGCTTAACGAATAAAATTAAAACGGTTAATCTTATAAAAGAAATTAAACCAACAACCAAGCATAACATTTCAATATTTATGTCAATCTTAAAAGGACTTTTTTTACTATCTGCCAAAAATTTTACAAAATAATTTTCATACCTGCTAAACAAATCAGATTTTAAATCGAATATCAAATTGGGAAAAAATTTTTTAGTGGAGTAATTATGAGCAATTCAACTCAAATGAAAGCTGATACTAATGAAATTCTTCAATTAGTTAGTTTCAAAATAGCTAACGAAGAATTCGGGGTTGATATTTTAAACGTTCAAGAAATTAATAAGATGACACAAATAACAAAAGTGCCAAACGCACCCGACTTCGTCGAAGGTGTAATTAATCTTCGTGGCCGTGTAATTCCAATTATTGATTTAAGAACACGTTTAAAAATTGAAAAAAAAGAACATGATAAAGACACAAGAATTATCGTCGTTGAAATTGCAGGTAAAACAGTCGGTTTTATTGTTGATGCTGTTAAAGAAGTTTTAAGAATTCCCACAAGTATTATTGAACCACCACCACAAATAGCAACAGGCATCGATTCAGATTTTATCCGCGCTGTGGGAAAATTAGAGGACCGGCTTTTAATACTTATTGATTTAGAAAAAGTTTTGACTGAACAAGACAAAGAACAACTTAAAAGTGTAGAAAATTAATTAGAGGTTAACATGAAATGGTTTTTAAATAAGAATATTCGTTTCAAATTAATTTCATCATTTATTTTGGTCTCTATTATTACTTTTATTGTAGCGTTTGTTGGTTGGAATGCTTTAACAAATGCAAAAGAAGGTTCTTTTAAAATAAGCAACCAAAGTAATGATAACATAGAATTAGCTACAGTTAGAGCTTCATTCTTAAAAGCAACATTATCTGTTGAAAAAGCATTACATCGAACAACTAAAAAAGAGATTGATGAACTTTTGATAGAATCAACCTCAAACTATAAAAAGGGGGATGAAATTTGGAAAAAATATAAAAATAAAATTATAGATGAAGAAGAATTAAAAATTGCTAATGAATTTGAAAAAGCATTTAAATCATATAGAGAAAAACTTGAAACGGCAGTTAGTTTTATAAATATGGGAGCAATAGAAGACGCTATAGTTATGACCCAAGGTGATATGGATATTGATTTGCAGAATTGGACAAATACACTAAATAAATTATTTGAATTAAACAAACAACGTTCTTCAACTTTATATGAAAATGTTGTAACAGCAGCTAACTATGATAAAGCTAAACTTTTAATCTTTACTATTGTAGCTATTTTATTATCAGTTGGATTAGGTTATTGGATATCGTCAATAATAGCAGATCCAATTAAAAGAATTACAATGCGAGCCGAAAGAATAGCGCTTGGTGAGACTGATCTTGAAATAACTGTAAGAACAAATGATGAAATAGGAAAACTACAACAAGCATTTGCAACATTAATTGAATCTGCTAAAACACAAGCAGAAGTTGCTGAAAAAATTGCTGATGGTAATTTAAACGTTTCCGTAAATGTTCGTTCTGAAAAAGATCTGCTTTCTAAATCATTTAATAAAGTAATTGAATCTTTGAAGGGATTGGTACAAGAATCTGTTGAACTAGCTAAACGTGCTTCTGAAGGTGATTTAAACTATCGTGGCAATGAATTAAAATTTTCTGGTGGTTATAAAGAAATAATAGAAGGTTTTAATAAAACAGTTGATGCTGTTGCTAAGCCAATTGAAGAATCCAAAATTGTATTAGAAAAAATCGCACATGGTGATCTAACAGCAAGAATGGTGGGTGAATATAAGGGTGATTATAAAATAATAAAAGATAGTGTAAACAACTTAGCTGAATCATTTTCAAGTGCATTATCAGAAGTTGCAAATGCAGTATCGGCCACAGCAAGTGCTGGAACACAAATATCATCAAGCGCTGAAGAAATGGCCGCAGGAGCTCAGGAACAATCATCACAAACAAGCGAAGTTGCAATTGCAGTAGATGAAATGACAAGAACAATTTTAGATACAACAAGAAATGCTTCACAAGCAGCTGAAGCTGCAAAAAATGCGGGTAAAATTGCAGTTGAAGGTGGTAATTCTGTTAAAGAAACTGTTGAAGGAATGAATAAAATTGCGGCAGTAGTTAAAAAATCAGCTGAAACAGTTCAAGAACTTGGAAAGAGCAGTGACCAGATTGGTGAAATAGTTCAAGTGATTGATGATATAGCAGATCAAACTAATTTACTTGCATTGAATGCAGCAATCGAAGCCGCACGTGCTGGCGAGCAAGGACGCGGTTTTGCAGTTGTTGCCGATGAAGTCCGCAAACTTGCAGAACGCACAACAAAAGCAACAAAAGAAATTGCAAACATGATAAAACAAATCCAAAAAGATACTTCCGAAGCGGTTCTTGCAATGACTTCCGGTACAGTTGAAGTAGAAAAAGGAAAACAACTTGCTGATAAAGCTGGAAATGCTCTCGATGAAATTATTAAAGGGACTCAGGAAGTAGTTGATATGATTACTCAAGTTGCTGCTGCCAGCGAAGAACAATCAAGCGCAGCTGAACAAATCAGTAAAAATGTTGAAGGAATTAATAACGTTGCTCGTGAAAGTGCTCAAGGTATTCAACAAATTGCTCGTGCTTCTGAAGATTTAAGCAGATTAACTGTAAACCTTCAAGAAATGGTTTCAAAATTTAACATAAATCAAATCAGCATGAATAATCTTGCCGTGAGATCGAATGGCAAGTTAATTTCAAGAAGTATTTAAAGAAAAAATTAGCTATCCCTTAATATTATAATCAACATAAAGGGATAGCTAAATAAATTTAATACACCCCTCTAAACTTTTCAAAAAACTATTCGATAATCAATTGTAAAAAACTATACATAATAAATGGATTTTTAAGAAATACACGGAGGTACTATGAAAACTTTAATTAGTTTTCGAACAATTTATATGTTGTTGCTTGTTGCTTCCATTTTATTTTTAACAATCAGTGAAACAAAAGGCAATAATATATACCCCGGGGATGAAGCATATGCAATTGCAGTAGAAAAAGCACCTGCACCTATTGGCGGTCTTGAAGCTATCGTAAAAAAAATAACATATCCAGATATGGCAATCAAAACAAGAACTGAAGGAAAAGTTTATGTTCTTGTTTTCATAAATGAAAATGGTGAAGTTGATGATGTCAAAGTAGTTAAAGGCATAGGCGCTGGCTGTGATGAAGAAACTATAAGAGCTGTGAAAAAAACAAAATTTTCTCCCGGTGTTGATAAAGGAGTAAATGTAAAAACAAAGTTAGCTATAGCAATACAATTTAAAATCCCATCTTAGAAAAACTTTAAATTATAGGAGACACTATGAAAATCTTAAAATTTATTTTTTTGCTTACAGTAGTCGTTATGTTTTCATGTTTAATAAACATTTATGCTAATAACATATTACCAAATGATGAACAGTATACAGTTGTTGTTGATAAAGCCCCCACTCCAGTTGGTGGTTTTGAATCATTGATGAGAAAAGTTACTTATCCTGAAGTGGCAATGAAAATGCGTGTTGAAGGTAAAGTCTATCTTCTTGTATATGTAAATGAATCCGGTGATGTTGATGAAGTAAAGGTTGTAAAAGGAATTGGAGGCGGTTGTGATGAAGCTGCCGCAAATGCTGTAAAGAAAACTAAATTTACACCCGGTATGAACGGTGGTGTTGCTGTTAAAACAAAAGTTTCTATACCTGTGATTTTCAAACTAAATTAATGGTGATATATCTTGAAAAAGTTTGAGTTTAAAAACCTGAGGCTAGTTAGAAAGATTCAGGTTGCTGTTTTTGCAATTGCTGCTGTTTCTACAATTATTGCTGTAACAGCTTTAATAACTACTTATCAAGTTAGTTTTAAAAAAGAGCGATTAAACCATTCATATTTTAAACCATTAAATGAAATTCAAAAACTAACAAGTAATTTTCGTTCAATTCAATTTATTTGTATGAAATTTTCCATTTCTGGGTTTGAAGGGGAATCTCAAAACAATATTAAAAATATTGAAGCTTTGAAAAAAGATGTAGATTCAACTTTAACCAAATTAAAAGATGTTGATTTTAATGTAAACATTAAAAAATCGTTTTCCGAAACTGAAAAAATTTGGAAAGAATATAAATCTGTTGTTGTCGATGCAATTTTAAGTGCTGGAATGATGAATGACCACGAAATGGCAACGGTTATAACTACAACTTCAGGAGAAGAACTTGCAAACAAAATGATGAAGAATTTTACTGATATTGAAAAATATTTAAATGATTATGGATTAGAATTAAATAACAGCATAGATTTAAACTTATCAAATTCAAGATGGATTATAATCATAGGTATGACTTTTGGTTCGTTAGTGCTATTTGTATCACTATTTAAAGTTGCCCCATCAATTACAAAACCTGTCGAAGAATTTAAAGAAGTAATTCATCAATTCTCTTTAGGAAATTATGATATTGAATTAAAATCAGAAACTAAAGATGAATTTGGTGAAATGAAAGAAAAACTTAGTTTATTAAAACACGCACAAATTGAAAAAATTAAGGCTGCAGAAAATATTGCAAATGGAGTTTTTGAAAAAGTAACTCCAGCATCAGATAAAGATGAATTAGCAAATTGTTTTAATAAAGAAGTTAATGCTCTTGAAGATATTACAAATGAAATTAACCGTATAACAGAAGCCACAAAAATTGGTGATCTATCGATACGTGGTAACAGCTTAAAATTTAGCGGTGGCTTTAAAACTATTTTGGAAGGAATAAATAATACATTAGATTCTGTAATATTACCAATTCGTGAAGGGGCAAATGTATTATCGCATATGGCTGATGGAGATTTGACAAAACGAGTCGAAGGAAATTATAAGGGAGATCTTAAATTAATTTCAGAGAGCATAAATAAAGTTGCCGAATCATTATCATTAGCGTTGCAGGAAGTTTCAGAGTTAATATCTTCTACGGCAAGTGCAGCAAATCAAATTTCATCAAGCTCAGAAGAAATGGCAGCTGGTGCATCAGAATTAAATATGCAAACATCAGAAGTGGCAAATTCAGTTGATGAAATGACAAGAACAATTTTAGAAAACACAAAAAATGCATCTTATGCCGCTGAAACAGCTAAAGAAGCAGGTGAAAGAGCTAAACATGGCGGTAAAGTCGTTAATCAAACAATAGAAGGTATTGAAAGAATTGCTATAGTTGTCGAATCATCTGCTGAAACGATTTTTACCTTAGGCAAAAACAGCAATAAAATTGGCGAAATAATTCAAGTTATAGATGAAATTGCAGATCAAACAAATTTACTTGCATTAAATGCGGCAATCGAAGCTGCTCGTGCTGGTGAACAAGGTCGTGGATTTGCAGTCGTTGCTGATGAAGTTCGTAAATTAGCAGAAAGAACAACAAAGGCAACTAAAGAAATTGCTGGTATGATTAAAGAAATTCAAAAGGATACATCGGAAGCAGTTAGTTCAATTAAAAAGGGAACTGAAGAAGTAAATAAAGGAAAACAATTAGCTAATGAAGCTGGTAATGTATTAAATGATATTATTAATGTTGCAGAAAAAGTACGAGATGCCGCTTACCAAGTTGCCGCCGCCAGTGAAGAACAATCAAGTTCTTCAGAACAAATCAGCCGAAATATTGAAAGCATTAATAATGTAACTAAAGAATCAAGTAGTGGTATTAATCAAATTGCTAAAGCGGCTGAAGATTTAAGCCGCCTTACAGTTGGATTACAAAATATGATTTCTAAATTTCAATTAAATAATTCAAATTATAATTTAATTTCTAAACAAGAATTTTTGATTGAAAATTGATTTGATGCATGATGTAAAATGTATAATTAGTGTTACCTGTTATATAATATTTTAATTAAACATCTAAATTATGATTAATAAATGTCATCCTGAGCCCGACTTTTTCGGAGTAGTCGAAGGATGACATTTTTTCATAACTCTAAAAGTAAAATCTTGCCAATTCCATCTCTAATTATTACGTTTGTATAAAAATTTCCCACCAATTGGAAGTTATGGAAGATTTTGTACAAGCCAATAAATTATTATTATTAGGCAAGCTTACAGCAAGCTTGGTTCATGAAATCAGAAATCCACTTTCTGCAATTAAGCTTAATTTAGATTATATGAATTTGGCTAAAGATGATCTTCCACAAGATATTCAAGATATTGTAAAAGAGTCTTTAGAAGCATTTGAACAAGTAACTTTTTTAATTGAAGATGTCCTTGATTTTACAAGAAGGCCAACATCAAAAATGCATGACGTTAACATTGAACAATTAACTGATAGATGCATTAAAATAATTTCCATCAATGCAAGAATGAAAGGCATTACAATTCAAAAAGAAATTTCAAATAATCTTCCTGTTTTGCATTTAAATAAAAATAAAACAATGCAAATATTTTTGAATCTTATTAACAACGCTATTGATGCATCAAAAGATAAAGATAAAATCATAATTCGTTCTTTTGAACTTCAAAATGAAAATTCCATACTTTGGCAAGTACAAGATTTTGGTTGTGGGATAAAAGATGAAGATAAAGAAAAAATTCTTAATGGATTTCATACTACAAAATCAAATGGCCATGGAATTGGTCTTTCTGTCTGTAAAAAAATAGCAGAAGAATTAAATTCTGAATTATATTTTGATTCAGAAGAAAATGAAGGAACAACTTTTTCAGTAAAATTCTTTTTAAATAAGGAATAGGTTTTTATGTCTCCTAAAATTTTAATTATAGATGATGACGATCTTGTATCCGGTTCACTAAAAAAAGTATTAACAAAACTAAACTACGAAGTTGAAACATGCTTAAAAGCTGGTGAAGCCGAAGAAAAAATAAATAACTTTCAACCTGATATAATTTTATTGGATATTTATTTAACCACTCACAATGGAATTGATCTTTTAAAACAAATCAAGAAAAAATTTGTAACTATTCCTGTTGTTATGATAACAGGTTATGCTGATGTTAAAATGGCTGTAACTGCAATTAAAAGTGGTGCTTTCGATTTTCTTCTTAAACCGATTGACCTTGAGCAATTAAAAATTGTTCTCGATAAAGCTGTAGAAAATTTAAAATTAAAAAGTGAAGTAAATAAACTTCATACACTACTTGAAGAAAATGAATTAACAAGAGAATTTTTTGGCAAAAGTTCAAAAATTCAAAGAATAGTTGCTTCAGTTGAAAAACTTGCTAAAAGCGGTGATACTACAATTTTACTTGAAGGAGAAAGTGGAACAGGTAAAGAAGTTTTTGCAAAATATATACATCAAAAAAGTCCGCGAGCAAATGCACCATTTATAACAATAAACTGTGCAACAATTCCACGTGAACTTGCAGAAAGTGAATTATTTGGTCACGAAAAAGGTGCTTTCACCGGTGCTTCTTCAAAAACAAAATTAGGGAAATTTGAACTTGCTGATGGCGGAACTATACTTTTAGATGAAATTGGTGAACTAAGTTTGGATTTACAAGTTAAATTATTACGTGTGCTTCAGGAAAAAAAGTTTTACCGACTTGGCGGCGAAAAAGAAGTTTCAGTTAATGTTCGCGTTCTTGCCGCTACCAATCGTAATCTTGAAGAAGAAGTTTCAAAAGGCACATTTCGAGAAGATTTATTTTACCGTTTGAATGTTGCTAAAATTACAATTCCACCACTTCGCGAAAGAAAAGAAGACATTGTTTACATAGCATATTCATTTTTAAATGAGTTTTCACAAAAATTTAATAAACATGTTCATGGTATTGATCAATCTGGAATTGAAATTTTAAAATCATACAATTGGAAAGGAAACGTACGTGAACTTAGGAATGTAATGGAAAGAGTTATGCTTCTTGCTGAAGAAGAAGAATTAAATGACAACCATTTTGCTTTTTTGATGGAAAATAAAGCTGGAGTTGAAACTGAAGAAGAAAAATTCATTTTGCAAATACCACAAAAGGGAATTAAAATAGATGTTGTACTAAAAGCATTAATTTTAAAAACACTTAAAATCACAAATGGAAATCAAGTTAAAGCCGCAAAAGTTCTTGGATTATCTCGCTCAAAACTTCGTTATAGAATGGAGCAATTAGGAATAGAAGTAACAAAAAATATTGGTTAATTTTATTCCTTAGGCAAATCTTTTTACTAATCTTTTTAAAAAATATTTCGATAATTCCACTGCCATATATTAATTGTTGGTAGCTTGTCAGTTGGCTAATATTCAACACTTTAAAACAAATTTAATGTTAATTAAGAAGAGAATTTAAAGGCACAATAATTGTCAAATTGATAAAAAATTGGATTTAAAATGTCAAACGAATCTAAAAATAGAATTTTAGAAAAACTACTTAATGCAACTTCAGAAGAAAAATATGAAATAATAACTAATTTAAATTATACTGAGCTTGATGATGAATTAATCAAAACAATTCCAAATTTACTTTCTGATAATGATAAAGGTGTAAGAAACGCCGCGTCAATGTTTATAATAAATTCTCAAGATTCAAAATTATCTAAATACGTAGTTCCATTTATTGCCTCTAATGATATTTCAGTTAGAAATTTAGCCGGTGAAGTGCTGTTAAAACTTGGTTCTAATGCAGTTGATGCAATGATTGAATTTGATCATCAAAATGATGATGATACATTAAAATTTATTGTAGATATTTTAGGACTAATTGGTGATCAACGTGCTTCTCTTTTTGTAATGGGAATTTTAAGTGCATCCGAAAATGATAATGTAATACTTGCGTGTATAGAAGCGCTTGGAAATTTACGTTATGAAAATTCAGTTGAAGTATTAATGCTTTTCTACGATAGAAACGAACTATACAAACCAACGATAGTTGAAGCACTTGGAAAAATTGGTTCAACAGAAGCACTTGGTTTTCTAACTTCAAAATTTTCTCAAGAAGATGAATTAACTCAGTATTCAATATTAGAAAGTCTTGGTTTTTTAGGTAACATTGAAACATTTTTCTTTTTATTAGAACAAGTAAATAATGTTTCAGGACCGTTAGTTATTCCTTTAATTACATCTTTAGCTAAACTTAAAGATAGATTTTCTCTCGATATACCTTTCGACAACAAAATGAAAAGTTTGCTTGTTTACACAATTAATGAAGGAACTTTAGAAAATAAAAAAGTTGCTTTTGATTTAATTGAATCATTTGATGATAAAGATATTTTAGTTGCGAGTTTATCACTTTATGGAGAAGATCCAGAACTTGATGAATTAATAAAATCAAAACTTTTTAGGAATATTGAATATGTTTATAAAGAAATTGCCAAAGTAATTTCTAACAATCCAAAAAATTTACGTTATCTTTTAAATCTTTTAATACAATCAATTACCTACATTGTTGAATACCAAATATCACTGAATATTACAATGGTTGAAATTCGTTCAATCACACAAGCTGTAAGCGGATTGCTTGAAAATCCAGATGAAGAGATTCGTAAATCTTCAATGGAAATTTTATTCTATCTGGATTCGGAAACGGCATTGTTATTTACAGATACAATGTTAGCAGATGAAAATGTTTGGAATAGACTGAGATTAGTCGAACTATTAGAAAATGTTCAAAATGATAAAGTGATTGAAGTTTTAGAAAAATTGACAAAAGATGAAGATGAAATGGTGCGCGATCGTGCGCAATTTATATATAACTTAAAAATTAATAACGTATCAGCTAATTAAATTTATAGAAAAAATGAATCCAACTTTTAATTTCAATTTGGCTGGGGCAATTCAAGGTTCAAGTGCTGTTGGTTCAAAACCAGTGGTAATGTCTGCTTCCTTGTTTGAAAATATTAGGAAATATATTTATGAAAATACAGGAATTTATTTTCAGGATAACAAAAAATATTTTCTTGAAAGCAGACTACAAAAAAGAATGAATTACTTAGGACTAAAAACATTTGAAGAATATTTTGATTTAATTCGTTTAGGCACTAATGGACAAAACGAGAAAAAATATTTCTATGAAGCAATTACAATAAACGAAACATTCTTCTTTAGAAATCAACCGCAGTTAGATGCACTTGCACAAACTATTTTACCTGAAATAATTCAACAAAAACAAGCTTTGGGGAAAAATAAAATTAGAATTTGGAGTGCTGCAAGTTCATCTGGAGAAGAAGCATATTCAACAGCAATGATTTTCCAGGATCTGATAAAACCTCGTTACCCAAATTTTGAATTGGAAGTAATAGGAACCGATATTAATGCGGCAGTTATTGAAACAGCTAGTCAAGCAGTTTATAGAGATTATTCAATTAGAAACACTCCCCCTTATTACTTAAAGAAATATTTCAAAGTAGTTCAAAATGGTAATTATGAAGTTATCCCCGAAATAAAAAAAATGGCTTCATTTAAAGTAATGAACTTATATGATGATGTTGCCATGAAAATAATGAACAACTTCGATGTTATATTCTGTGCAAATGTTTTAATCTATTTTGATTTAGCATCTAAGATTAAAGTCGTTTCTCATTTATATAATGCACTCAATAAAGGTGGATATTTATTTATAGGATATTCAGAAACTTTACATGGAATTTCAAAAGCTTTTAAACTAATAAGTTTCCCAAATACTGTTGGGTATAAAAAGGAGTAAAACAAAAATGAAGAAGGTAATACTTGTAGCAGAGGATTCTCCTACTATTAGAAAATTTGTTTCAGTTGCTCTTTCAGTTAAAGGATTTGAAATTATTTCCTGCTCAGACGGCATGGAGGCAATGGAATTACTTCCTAAAAATAAAGTTGATCTTGTCATTACAGATTTGAACATGCCAAATGTTGATGGATTTGAATTAATCTCGTCAATAAGAAAAAATGATGCATATAAAGATTTACCAATTATTGTTCTCTCATCTTTGGGTGCAACTGAAGATATTCAAAAAGGATTGGAGAGTGGTGCAAATTCTTACTTGGTCAAACCATTCGATCCTAAGAGAGTAGTTTACGAAGTTTCTAAATATTTAAATTAGAGGTATTAATATGGCGTTAAAATTTTTAGTAGTTGATGATTCGGTTACAATGAGAAGAATTGTAATGAATTCACTTAAACAAATTGGCCATGAAAATTTTGTTGAAGCTGCCGATGGTCGAGATGCTCTTATCAAATTAAATAGTGATGATTCGATAAATTTTATTATTACAGATTGGAATATGCCTGATGTTTCAGGCTTAGAATTAGTTAAACAAGTTCGTGCAAATCCCAAAACTGCCAATCTGCCCGTTCTTATGGTTACAACTCGTGGAATGAAAGAAGATATAATTGAAGCTCTTAATGCTAAAGTAAACAATTACATTGTAAAACCATTTACGCCACAGGTGTTAAGAGAAAAAATTGAACAAATAATTTCAACAGTAAATGTTTAACGAGGGCAATTATGGAGCTTACAAACAGCATGGAAAAACTTTTTGAAAAACTTGGCGACCTTAAATCATTTTTTATATATGGTCAGAAACTAATTCCCACTTTGCAAAAAATATTAAACTTTATGCAAGATACTGTTCCTCTTCTTGAATCAGTTAATAAATCAATTGCAGAAAGTACATCAAAAATTCCAAAAGCAACGAATCAATTACATAGTGTTTCAAACGCTACTGAATTGGCAACTACAGAAATTTTAGATCTTGTTGACGGAATTTCCAATGAACTTAATTCAATCTTCTCAAAAACAAGCGAATTAAAAAATAGATTACAAAAACAAAAAGAACTTGCTGAAAAGCTAAAATCAAAATATCAAAACGATAATGAAATTGATGAGTTCCTTTCTTATTCACTCTTCGATGATGAATTATGTTTTGTTGATGCAAGCTCTAATAAAATTCAAGAAAGTATAATGAATATTACTATTGCTCTTCAAGTTCAAGATATAACCGCACAACAACTAGCATCTGTTAATCATTTAATAAATTCAATACAAGAAAAACTTTCTGGTTTATTACTTGACTTAAATGGGAAAGAAAGAGAATCTGATAAATCATCTTCGCAACATGAATCGATAACATTTAATGAAAATGCCCGTTATGTAAAAGATAATCAATCTCAAAAATTAGCAGATTCATTAGTCGCTCAAACAAATGGAGTAAAATCTCAAAAAGAAATTGATCAATTATTTTCGAATAAAAATGAATAGAGCAGAAAAAAATCCAACTCTCGTTGATCCTGAAATGAAGGAAATTGTTGAGAGTTTTATCGTAGAAACAAAAGAAATTTTAGATAAACTTGATACAGATCTTATTGAATTAGAAAAAAAACCTGATGATAAAGATCTTCTCAACCAAATTTTCCGTTCTTTTCATACAATTAAAGGAACATCCGGTTTCCTTGGTTTAGAAGCTTTGCCGGAAGTTACTCACAAATGTGAAGATATTCTAAATAAACTTCGTAAAGGTGAAGCAAATCTTAATTCAGAATTGATGGATGGAATTTTACTTGCTTTTGATACAATCAAAGAATTAGTTGTAAAAATTGAAACTGAACAAAATGAAAATGTTGATACCGAAAATGTTTGTTCTGTTTTGCAAAACTTATTAAATAATCTCGAATCAACTCAAAAAGCTAAAACAGAAATTCTGCAAGTAGAAGAACAAAATACAATTTTAGAAACTCATAACATTGCAGAAAAAGAAATTGAACTAAAAAATTTAAATGAATCCGAAGAAAAAAAAGATATAAGAAAAACAGATGAATTTATTGCAGAAAATGAAACTGATGAAAAACATAATGAGCAAAATCAAGAATTAAAATCTGAAGCTAAAAATGTTGATAAAATAGAAAAAGCTGCATCAACTAGTGCGACAAAAGAAAATACAATCCGTGTTGATGTAGATAGACTTGATTCACTTTTAGATATTGTTTCTGAATTAGTTCTTGGTAGAAATCGTTTATCACAAATTAATACACAATTTGCCCGTGAATTTGAAGGCAATAAATTCACAAAAGACTTTGAAGAGGTTACAAAGCAAATTGATTTGATGACAACTGAGTTACAATTAGTTTCAATGAAATTAAGAATGATTAAAATTGCAAAAATTTTTAATCGTTATCCAAGATTAGTACGTGACCTTTGCAAAGATTTAAATAAAGAAGTCGAACTAATAATTCGTGGTGAAGATACAGAAGTTGATAAAAACTTAATTGAAGAAATAAATGATCCATTAGTGCATTTAATTAGAAACGCTGTGGATCATGGGGTTGAAAAGCCAGAAGTAAGAATTAAAGCTGGCAAAAATCCAAAAGGAACAGTAATCCTTTCTGCTGAACAATTGGGTAACAATATTGTAATTACAATACAAGATGATGGTAAAGGATTAAACGTAGATTTCATAAAAGAAAAAGCAATTTCAAAAGGATTAATTACAAAAGAGAAAGCAAAAGAATTATCAAAGCAAGAAGCAATGAATTTGATTTTCCTTCCAGGATTTTCAACCGCAGAAAAAGTTTCTAATGTTTCTGGACGCGGCGTTGGAATGGATGTAGTAAAAACTAATGTTACAAAACTTCGAGGCATTATTAACATTGAATCTGAAGTAGGACAAGGGACAAAAATTGAAATTAAACTTCCTTTAACTCTTGCAATAATTTCAGGTATGATTGTAAAGGCAAATCAAGAAACATTAGTCATTCCACTTGGCTCAGTAGTAGAGGTTTTACGAGTTGATGCTGAACAAATTTATTCAATCAAAGGAAGGGAAGTAATTCAAGTTCGAGATTCAGTTCTTCCATTAGTGTCAATAAATGAATTATTAAAAGGTAAAATGAATGGAAGACGAGAAAGTAATAATGGATGGCAATATGTAGTTGAAGTTGGTATTGCAGAAAAAAGATATGGAATTAAAGTTGACGAATTAATCGGGCAACAAGAAGTTGTAATTAAGTCTCTTGGTTCTTATCTAGGTAAAATTAATGGTATAGCTGGTTCTACAATTATGGGAGATGGAACAGTAGTAATGATTTTAGATTTACATGAATTATTCAATAAATTGGAACAATATTCTTGAAAGACAAAATTTCTGTTTTAATAGTTGACGATTCTGCATTTATGAGAAAATCTCTTTCTATAATGTTAGAAAGTGATCCAGGAATTTCTGTTATTGGTACTGCACGTAATGGGCAAGAGGGTGTTGAACTTGCGGATAAATTACGTCCCGATATTATAACACTTGATATAGAAATGCCAATAATGGATGGACTAACTGCTCTTAAAAAAATTATGGTAGAATGTCCAACTTCTGTTATTATGGTTTCTTCACTAACAACCGAAGGAGCTCAAGCAACTTTAAAAGCTTTGGAATATGGTGCAGTTGATTTTATTCCAAAAGAAATGTCATTCGTTAGTGTCAATATTACTAAAATAAAAGATGACTTAATTTCTAAAGTAAAAGAAATTGCAAAAACCAAACTGCTTAAAAATCGTCTTGATAGAATAAGAGCAATTAGCTCAAAACCAGAAGTTAAACCAAGGGTAACTTCATATTTATCAGATTTACCAAAAATTGGTTATCGTGCAATTGCAATTGGAATTTCAACTGGTGGACCTTTTACACTTCAAAAAGTTTTACCTTTACTTTCGGAAAATATTAACATTCCAATTTTTATTGTTCAACACATGCCGCCTAAGTTTACAAAATCTCTTGCTGATAGATTAAATGGATTGTGTAAAATTCCTGTTAAAGAAGCTGAAGATGGAGAACAAGTAAAAAATGGAACTATTTACATTGCACCCGGTGGATTGCACATGAAATTCAAAGGAGTAAATCCAAATAATGTATCCATAAAAATAACACCAGAACCAAGCGATACTCTTCACCGTCCTTCAGTGGATGTTATGATGAGTTCAGCAATTGATGTTTATGGTAAGTACACACTTGGAGTAATAATGACCGGGATGGGAAAAGATGGTTACGAAGCAGTTAAAAAATTAAAAAGTTTAAATGGCTATTCAATAGCACAAGATGAAGAATCTTGTGTTGTTTATGGAATGCCAAAAACAATAGTTGAAGCTGGTTTAGCAGATGTTATTTTACCAGCTGAAAAAATATCAGAAGTTATAAACAAAGTGGTGGTGTAAAATGGCTAATCAATTTGAAGATGCGCTCTTTAAAGATATTTTTACAAAAAACAAATCAAAAACAGGGAATCTCTTAAAAGCTGAAGATATTGAAGTAACAGGCAAAGCAAAAATTTCCTGCGAAGATGATCTCGATGGTGTTCGTATACTTCTTAAAAAAGACGCTAATGATAATCTCAAGGAAATTAAATTCGTTTGCTCTTGCGGACAAACTAAATCAATCATTCTAGACTATTCTGAATAACTAATAAAATAACAAAATGTGAAAAAATTAACCTCGACAAATCTTGTCGGGGTTTTTTGTTAAACATCTGGCTAATTTTAGCCAAATTTTATCATCTTAAATTCTTAATCAATCAGTTTTCTAACACTTTTTTAATGGCATTAATTTGGCAATTAATTTCACAAAAGTGAAAGGTTAAAATGCCATCATCAATAAAATTATTAACTAATCTTCTTGATTATTGCACAGAGAAAAACAAAGTAATTGCAAAAAATATTGCCAACATCGGTACTGAAAATTATCGACGTCAAGATGTTGTGTTCAAAGATATTTTACAAGAATCTACCGGCTCACTTCTTAAAAAAACAAATGAGAAACATCTTGATATACAAATTGATCCTGAAGAATCAAAAAAGTTTGAATACATAGAAGATAAAACTGAAGAAATGGATTCTGGAATTAACAATGTTAATATAGAAAGAGAAATGAGTGAACTTGCTGAAAACACTTTACGCTTCAAATTTGCTTCTCGTAAAGTTGGAGATTATTACAAAACTCTTCAAAAGGTAATAAAAGGTGGAGGTGTAGGATGAAAATTGGTGGAAGTCTTTTTGGTTTAAATTTTAGTGCAAAAGGAATGAGCATCCAACGAAAAAAAATGGATCTCATTTCCCAAAATATTGCAAATGCTGATAGTGTTCGTACAGAAAATGGTGAACCTTATAGAAGAAAATTCTTAAAAGTTGAAGTTGAAAAAAATAACTTTGCAAACAATCTTTCCCTTGAAGCAAAAACAATAAGACTCAACACAACAAATCCAAATCACATTTCAAATATTCAATTACCTGAAGAGCTTAAAATTGAAGCTGATCAAGGAAAAGCAAAATTAAACGAATTGGTTGATGATAAACCCGGCGATATTATTTACATGCCCGAACATCCAGATGCAAACAAAGATGGTTATGTTGAAATGTCTAACGTTAATGTAATTAATGAAATGGTTGAAATGATTGCTGCAACAAGAAGCTACGAAGCAAACCTTCAAGCATTAAACTCTGCTAAACAATTGGCAAAAGATTCTTTGGAGATATAAAATGAAAATTAATACAAATGTAATTGGTAACTATTCTACACCTTATGTAAAACATGTAAGTAATGAAAACCGTCAAGTTGAAAACAAAGTAATAACAAATGATGAAAAAAAATTTTTCTCAGATTTATATCCAGCTAAAAAAGAAGAAGTAATGAATTATCAATTTTACAATGCAAAAGGTAAAGTTTCCGGCTTGCATGTAGGTTCACTTTTTGACAAAAGAGGTTAATATGAAAATAGAAGGATTTGGAATTCAATTACCATCACCGCTTCAACCCGAAAAAAATAAAAATGTGGGGACAGAAAATTTTGGAAATGCTTTAACAGAATTAATTAAAACAGTTAATGATTCTCAACAAGAATCTCAAAAAGCAATTCAGGATTTTGTAAGCGGAAATGGAGTTGAACTTCATGAAGTAATGATAGCTGGCGAAAAAGCCAAAACTAATCTTGAACTTTTAATGGAAATAAGAAACAAAGCAATTGATATGTTTAAAGAATTAACAAGGATTCCAGTTTAATTATGAACACAAATCCATTACAAGCATTCTTTGGTATTTTGGGAAAATTGAATCCCAAACAAAAAATAATGCTAGGCGTCAGTGTTATAACAACACTTGCTTTACTTACATTGTTAATCTTTGTTCTTAACGAACCAACATATTCAACACTTTATTCAAATCTATCACAAGAAGACGCAGCTAAAGTTGTTGAATATTTAAGCGGCCAAAAAATTGTTTATAAACTTGATGATAATGGACAAACAATTAAAGTCCAAAGAGAAAAAGTTTATGAACTAAGATTAGCACTCGCATCGAAAGGGATTCCAAGCAGTGGTGTAATTGGTTACGAAATATTTGATAAATCCACTATGGGAATGTCAGAGTTCATGCAAAAATTGAATTATAAACGCGCATTAGAAGGTGAACTTTCAAGAACAATTCAACAACAGGATGGAGTTCTTGCGGCGCGTGTTCATATTGTTATTCCTCAAAAATCTTTATTCAAAGAAGAAGAAAAACAACCAACTGCTTCTGTAGTTTTGAAATTAAAAAACAATTCAACGCCGCCAAAAGAAAATATTGAAGCAATAGTTAATCTTTTAACTGGAAGTGTTGAAGGATTACAAGCTTCAAAGGTTTCAATTATTGATACTAAAGGAAGAATATTAAACACAGAAACAGATGATGGACCACTTGCATTAGCATCTTCAAAACAATATGAAATAAAAAAATCAGTTGAAAAATATTTGGTTGAAAAAGCTCAAGCAATTCTTGATAACGTAGTTGGATATGGAAATGCAATGGTTCAAGTAAATGCCGATTTAAATTTTGATCAGGTTGAAAAAACAATGGAGCAGTATGACCCTGAATCTCAAGTAGTTGTAAGTGAAAATACAGTAAAGGTAAATAATACAGGAAAACAAAACGCAGATTCGACGGCAGCTTCAAATGAAAATTCAATAACTAATTATGAAACAAGCAAAACTATTCAACGAGTAGTTGAAGGAAGCGGCAATATTAAAAGATTAAGTGTTGCTGTTGTAATAAATGACATTCCGAAAGAAGTAAAGAAAGGTGATAAAACAGAAATTATTTATGAGCCACGACCAACAGATCAAGTGAAAAAATTAGAAGAAATAGTTAAAAATGCTGTTGGTGTTGATCCAATTCGTAATGACCAATTTTCAATAGTTAACATTCCATTTGAAACAAAAACACTCGAAAACACAATTGAAGAAGCTGGAACAGCATCAATGCCAAATACAAACGAAATGATAAATCTAATATTTATTGTTGTTGCTATTGTTGCATCTTTGTTCGTACTTAAAAGTTTAATGAAAAAATTAAAAACAGAAAGAATTGTAATTGGAACTGTTAACACTGGAAATTATGCAATGGAATCAATGCCTGTTGGGTCTATAACGAGCGGTTCCAATCAAGAACCAAAAGCTACAGCCGCTATTGCCGCCGCTAAGAAAAAGAAAATGTTAGTACCAATGGGTGATATTGAAGATGAAATAAGTGAAGACGCTTTGGTTAAAAAACAACAACAAGAAAGAATTATTAACTACGTAACTAAAAATCCAATGGATGCAGCAAAACTAATAAACGCTTGGATGCACGAAGATGAAATCTAACGGTAAAGTATTAACTAAAGATATTAAAGAAGAAGTTACAGGATTGCAAAAAGCAGCCATGCTTATGGTTGCCTTAAATGTTGAAGCAGCATCTGCAGTCCTTAAACATTTAGATCCGGTTGATGTTGAAATGATAACAGCCGAGATTTCAAGAGTTAAAAATGTATCTTCAAAAACAGTTGATAGTGTTATTTATGATTTTTATAACATGGTTACGGCACGCGAATATGTTTTAGAAGGTGGTTTGGATTATGCTCAAGCTGTTCTTGAAAAAACTTATGGGCCTGCAAAAGCAAATGAAATAATTGAAAAAATAAAACGTTTAACAACTCTTAAAGGTTTTGATGTTCTTAAAAAAGCTGAACCAGCTCAACTTGTAAATTTTTTAAATAAAGAACATCCGCAAACTATGGCTTTAATTTTATCTCAACTTTCTCCAGATCAAACTGCAAATGCTTTAAAAGAATTGCCTGAAGACCTTCGTGTTGATGTTGCTTTTAGAATTGCTACACTTGGTAAAATTGCACCGCAAACTTTAAAGCAAATAGAACATGTAGTTGATGAAATTGCCGGCGCATCAATGAGTCAATCTGTTGGTAAACTTGGTGGTCCAAAAGTTTTAGCTTCAATTCTTAATCGGGCAAATGTTTCAATGGCTAAAGAAATTTTAACAAAGCTTGAAGATCTTGATCCTGAAACATCTTATGAAGTAAAAAGATTGATGTTCATCTTTGATGAAATTATTAACATTAATGATAAAGACATTCAAAAAATTCTTCGTGAAATTGATAGAAAAGATCTTGCTCTTGCACTTAAAACAGCTGATGAAAAATTAAGAGAAAAAATATTCAAAAATATGTCCGAGCGTGCTGCTGATTTACTGAAAGAAGAATTACAATACATGGGTATGGTAAAACTAAAAGAAGTTGAAAACGCTCAAGCAAAAATAATTGATGTAATTAAAGCACTTGAAGAACAAGGTGAAATTTCACTCAATATGAGAGGCGGTCCAGAAGAAGTATATGTCTGATGTAATTAAACTTTCTTCAAAAAAAAATAATAGCTCTGTTAAAGTAGCTAAAATTGGAAATACATCTTTCAAAGATGATGAAGGTGATATATTCAAAAAACAACTTGAAGATTATTATAAACTTGGATTTAATGATGGTCAGGAAAAAACAAGACGAGAATTAGAACAGGATTTCACAAATAAGTTATTCAAAAAGTATGATGAAGTATATAACATTTTAACTCAGTATGATGAACATTTAATTGAAATGGAGAAAGGTTTTGAATACCTTGTAATTGAAACAGCTTATGAGTTAGCAAAGAAAATTATTGGACGCGAAGTTGAAAGAGAAAATATTATAAATGAAAATGTAAGGCAAGCTATCAACAAAATTGTTGGTGCAAATAATGTCAAATTAAAACTGAATCCAAAAGATTTAGAAGAATTGACTGAGGCAAGTAAAAATTTAATTCATTCAAGTTCATTTACAAAAATTAAAATTGAACCCGATGAAAGAATTGAACGGGGCGGCTGTTTCATTGAAACTGAAATTGGAAATGTAGATGCAAGAATTACTACTCAATTAAATGAATTGAGAAAAAAACTTGAAGATAGTCTTGAATAATTTTTATGGAACAGATAATTGAAAAATATAAAAGGATAATTGAAAACACTGAAACAATTCGTGTAAATGGTAAAGTCATTGATGTAATTGGATTAGTTATAGTTTCAGTTGGGCCAAATGCAGTTCTCGGTGAAATTTGTACTATCTTCGATCAAAATGGAACAGAAATTTGTAAAGCAGAAGTTGTTGGTTTTAAAAATGGTAAAGTGTTATCAATTTCTATTGGAGAAGTTCATAATATATCTCCAGCATGCGAAATAAAAGCGAGCGGTAAAAGTTTTTCTGTTGGAGTTGGTAAAGATTTATTAGGCCGTGTTATTGATGGTTTAGGAACTCCAATAGATGGAAAAGGAGAAATAAATTACTCATCATTTCGTGAATCACACCGTGAACCTCCAAATCCACTTGAAAGAAAAAGAATATCACAACCAATACAAACAGGCATTCGTGCAATTGATGGTTTATTAACAATTGGTAAAGGTCAACGAATTGGAATTTTTGCTGGAAGTGGTGTCGGAAAAAGCGTAACTCTTGGTATGATTGCTCGTAATACAAGTGCCGATGTAAATGTAATTGCATTAATTGGTGAACGTGGTCGTGAAGTTCGTGAATTTATTGAACGAGATCTTGGTGAAGAAGGTTTAGCTCGCTCTGTTGTTGTTTGTGCTACAAGTGATAAATCGCCATTAATTAGAATGAAAGGTGCTTACGTCGCAACAACTATTGCCGAATATTTTCGCGATTTAGGTCTGGATGTAATGTTGATGATGGATTCTGTTACAAGATTTGCAATGGCTCAAAGAGAAATTGGTTTAACAATTGGCGAACCGCCAACTACAAAAGGTTATACTCCTTCTGTTTTTGCTTTGCTTCCAAAATTACTTGAACGTGCTGGCAACACCGAAAAAGGATCTATAACAGGTTTATACACAGTTTTAGTTGATGGCGATGATATGACCGAACCAATTGCTGATGCCGCAAGATCAATTCTTGATGGTCATATTGTCCTTTCAAGAAAACTTGCAAATAAAAATCATTATCCGGCTATTGATACTTTACAAAGTGTTAGTCGTGTTATGCCCGATATTATTGATCGAGATCATTATCAGCGGGCAATGCGATTTAATGAAATACTTGCAACTTACCGCGAAGCAGAAGATTTAATAAATATCGGTGCTTATGTAAAAGGAAGTAATCCGCAAATTGATCATGCATTATCTAAAATCAATCAGCTTAGATCTTATTTAAAACAAGATGTTTTTGAAAAAGCACTTTATGATCAATCTGTAGATAGATTAAATCAAATAATTGATAGTCCTTTGTTATAGGTTATTCATGGCTAAGTATAAATTTAAATTTGAGTCGATCTTAAGAATAAAAGAAGTACTTGAGAAAAAAACTAAAGAAGAAATATCTATAATCAATCTTGAAATAGAAAACCTTAAGAAACAAAAAGAATTTTTAATACAGGAAAGAAATAAAGTGTTATCAAAAATGACTGAACAGATGCTTAAAGTTTCTGATTATCAAAGTATAAAAATGTATGACAATCACCTTGAACAAGAATTAATTCATATTGAAAAAAAAATTGTTGAAGCATATAAAACACTTGAGAAAAAACAAAAAGAATTAATTGAAAAGAAAAAAGAAGTTAAATCTTTTGAAATCCTAAAAGAAAATGATAAAGAAAATTTTTTGATAGAAGAAAAAAGAAGAGAACTAAAAACATTAAATGAAATTGCAATTAGAAATTTTGATGGTGATAAATAATGAAAGAGAAAATAGTTTACGGTTTAATTTTTACATTGCTTTTTGCAATAGTATCAGCGGGAATGATTTATTTCAACTCTAAGTATAAAAATATTTTCGCTTTTGATTTTTCTCCACGAATTAATAAAGAACAATTAAAAAAGGATCTTGCAAAAGCGGATACTTTAAAAACAAATACTTTAAAGACAGATTCTTTAAAAACAAATTCCTTAAAAGTTGATTCTTTAAAAACTGAAAAAGACACACTTAAAACAAATGAATTAAAAAACAATGAAAAAATTGTTGCATCATCTGAAATAAAAAATAAAAGCATTCCACAAGTAACAAATACAGCTTTAACAACAGAAGTTCCATTTAGATTACCAGCAAGCGATAAAACAAAAGCAAAGAAAGATTCTATTTACAAGGAATGGGTTAAACAAACTGTTAAGATTTATGAATCTATGGACTCAAAAAAAGCTGCTAAAGTTATTATAAATTATTCCGATAATATAGCCAGAGATATTCTTCTTAAGATGAAAAAGAAAAAAGCGGCTGAAATTCTTGCTGAGTTAAAGCCCGAAGTTGTATCAAGAATAATAAGTGTGAACTAATGAATTTAAGTACTTTATTTTTTGATAGGCTGAGTAGAACGGATTCGAACTTGGCAATAAATGGGAAAAAAAGCATTGAGGCTAATTTCTTTTTCCACGATTTAATCAAAGTCTTTGAAGATGAAAATACTTCTTCAAATGACATCCCTAATATTCCCTTAAATGATTCAAATGAAATTTATTCTCCAAATGAAAAAGTTATATCACTTTCAAATGAAGAGTTTAAATTAATTTCCAACCTTATTGAATCTATTATCAATGAAAAAAATAATATTGAAGTCGAAGCAAATATATATAAAATAGAAGATACAGAGATTTCAAAAGAGCATTTTATTGTAAATCAGGAGAATTTGGTTTCTTTAATTTCTTCTATTTTCAACGAGAAAGAAATTAAACCGGCTGAAGATATTGAAAATAAATTAGCAAATAATAATCCAATCATTCTCTCATTTAAGAGTGACTTAAACAAAATTTCAATCTCAATTAATCCAATACAAATTTCAACTGAGACAAAACTTAAAGAAACAGAAGAATTATTGATTGCAAGCAAAATATTAACAGATAATCCTTACTTGAATGAAAAAATAGAAAGCAATATTCAAAATGAAGAAAATAAAAACGTTAGTGAAAAAGCAGAAATAAAAAATTCATCTGAAAAGATTTTAGAAAATTCACAAAAAGAAAACAATATAGTTGTTGAACAAAGTAATTCTTATCAAGTTAGTCAAAATGTTTTAAATTTTGATGCAAACAAAAATTTAGAAATACAAAATGAAAAATATTTCAAAGTTGAAGTCGTAAAGATCAGTTCATTATTATCTAATGCTGAAAAAAATACGTTAAACAATAATGTAATCGAACAAACGAATAAAAAACCTCAGCAAGAAAATTTTAGCAGCAATAAAATAATTACAGAAAAACCACAAGAATTTTCTGAAATTACAAACAATAATTTAATTAAGAATGTCAGCAACGATTATAAAAATGAAACAAATCTAAATTTTATCACTTTTAATGATCTGATTGGTGATCTGACAGAGGAAGAAAAGTCAGTATTTAAAAATCTTCAACAAACCAATGAACTTAAATCAATAACATTTAAAAAAGTAAATTCAAATCTTGCTGTAGATAAACTTTTAGTTGAGAACCCAAAAGGTGATTATAATATCGAGTTGAGCAACACAGATATAAATGAATCAAATACAACAACTAGTAAAGATGAAATCATAAGTCAAATAAAAAATTCAAATGAAAATGTAGATAAAAAATTAGAAAGCAATAAGTCACCAAACATAATATCAAAGAGTGATACTAAATCAAGCATTGATGAAAGCAATGAAATTGCAATTGATCAACAAGCAAAGATTAAAATTGAAAAAAATGATAACAGTACTGAACCAAATGTAAAAGCAAACCAAATTGAAGATAACGACAAAAAAGAAAATGAAGTTATTGAAGACAAATCAAAAGCTAAAAATTTAGATGTTGAAAAAATATTTACAAAAGTAAGTAATGTAATTAATGTTAAAAATGTAAAATCAGTTGTAAATGAAAACAATATTAGTAATACAAATGAAGTTGCAGAAAATGTTCATTCTCAATTAAATGAAAAACAACTGGAAAAAGGTAAAGAAGTATTAAATGATAATCTTGATAAAAAAATAAATCTTAAAAATGGACCAGAAACCGATGAAACACTATCTCAAAAAACAACTAATAATAAAATCGTAAATGAAAACATAAAATCAGAAACAGATAAACAAATTCAAACTTCGCAAAATGAACAAGAAAAAATTTCGAAGTTAAATCCGGAAGAAAAAGCTAATTTATCAAATGAAAAAAATGGTAATGAAAACAAAAACCATTTCCAATCTAACAATGAACAATCTAAAAATGAATTAAACCAACTATATACTTCAAATAATCTTGAATATGAAAAGGTAAAACAAAATATCGAAACCAAACCTTTTTATGAATCAACAAAAAATTTAAGACAAGAAGAAATTATTCCAGAGTTTACAAAGTTTATTCAACAAGGCGAAAAGCAAACAATTAGTTTCCAGCTTACACCTGAAAATTTAGGTAAAGTAAATTTAACCATTGATTTAGTTGACAACTTCATCACAACAAAAATTGAAGTTGAAAATGAACAAGTAAAACAATTTATTCAATCAAACATTGAACAATTGAAAGCAAACTTACAATCAAACGGCATTCAATTAAATAATATAAATATTAGTCTTGCAGATTACAGCCAAAAACAAAATCAAAAAGTTTACAATGAAAAAAGAAAAAATAGTTCAAGAATAGAAAAAGAAGAGCCGGTAAAAGAAACAGCTTCACCAATTTTAAAAAAGAATTTAGGTTACAACACATTAGAATTTTTAGCATGAGGAAAATAAAATGGTTGATGGAATAACAAGTCAAAGTGCAACAACAACAAATCAAAGTGCAAATGTTAAAAATGGCACATTAGGTAAAGATGATTTCCTCAAACTTATGATTGCACAATTAAAAAATCAGGATCCACTAAATCCAATGAATGGAACTGAATATGCAGCACAACTTGCTCAATTTACTTCTCTTGAACAACTAACAAACCTGAATGCAAATGTTTCAAAAAGTATTGATACTAATTACGTTTTGACTCAATCAATCAACAATACATTAGCAGCAACATTAATTGGTAAAGAAGTTAAAATTAATGGAAACACAATTCAAAATAATGGTCAAGAAAATGTAACAATCGGTTATAATTTGCCAAATGGTGTTGCATCAGTAAACGTAAAAATTTACAATGAACAAGGTGCATTGGTAAGAACAATTTATGATGTTCCAAAAAATTTGGGAACGAATAAACTTTCTTACGATTTCTCCGATAATAGTGGTGGAAAATTACCAAATGGTAATTATACTTTTGAAATTGAAGCATTGGATATGAATAATAAAAATTTAACAACATCAGTTTTCAAACAAGGATTAATCAACAGCATACGTTTTACATCAAACGGTGCTGTATTAGTTGTTGATGGTGCTGAATATTCATTCTCTGATGTTTTAGAAATTATAAATCACAATGGAGGAGATAACTAATGGCAGAAATTAATGGCATCTCGGTTCCATTTATTCCAATTGTTGGTAATGATGAATTAACCCAAAAAAGAATTGGGAGAGAATCAACCAATCAATTTGATGCAATATTTAAAGAAGAATTAGAAAAAGTAAAATTTTCAAATCATGCATTGAAAAGACTTGAATCAAGAAATATTCAGCTTGGCGAAAATGAACTTTCAAAAATTCAAGATGCAATTGAAAAAGCAGAGGCAAAAGGAAGTAAAGATTCATTAGTTCTTATGGATAAAACAGCATTCATAATAAATATTCCAAATAGAACAGTAGTTACAGCAATTGAAGTTGCTAATTCAAATGAAAATGTTTTTACAAATATAGACAGCGTAGTTTTTGCAATTTAATTAACAAAGAATAAAAACAACGGAGCGGGACCTTCCAAGGGCGCTCCAAGGTTTAGCCGACTGACTGAAGCTAAATCAAAACCAAGGAGGATCAAAATGGCACTTTTAACATCTCTTTTCGCTGGTGTTTCTGGGTTACGTAATCATCAAACTATGATGGACGTAATTGGCAATAACATTTCTAATGTTAACACAATTGGTTTTAAAGGTTCTCGCGTAACCTTTAGCGACGCATTTAATCAATTCGTAAAAGCTGGAACAAATCCTACTGAAGTTACTGGTGGAACAAACTCATATCAAGTTGGTCTTGGTATGAAAGTAAATTCAATTGACCGCAACTGGAATCAAGGTACTTTCGAAAGAACTGGAATAACAACTGATTTAGCACTTCAAGGACAAGGAATGTTTGTTCTTAAAAATAATGGACAAAAATTCTTTTCACGTGCTGGAGCATTTGTTTTTGATGCAGGTGGAAAATTAGTTAGTCCACAAAATGGCGCTGTGGTTCAAGGTAAAGTTGCAAACTCAGATGGCGTTATACCTCCAGGCAATAATCTTGAAGATATTGTAATTGATACTAACTTAAAATTACCAGCAGTTTCAACAACATTAATTAAATGGGGCGGTAACTTAAAAAGCAACAGTGATTTAACAAGAACTTTACAAGTTGTACAACGCGGTAACATAAACTCTTCTGCGCTTGCTGTTGGAGATAAAACTGCTGATTACACAGTAACTGTTTATAATGAATATGGTGAGGCTTTCAGATTTGTAACCAATTGGGAAAAAACAGCTGCAAATGTTTATACATTAAATTGGTCATTAAAAGATGCTGATGGAAATGATTTACCAACTCCAGTAAATGGCTCAATTACAGGTTTAACATTTGCGGATGATGGAACAGGTAACTATGTATTAGATGCAGCTTCAAAAGCTAAATTTGATGGAGTTAATAACAGAGTTAATGTTGCAAGTTCTAATATAGATTTTACTTTTGACTCTACAATTGTAACACAAAATTCGAGTACTACAACTTTAAGTGCTTCTGCAGATAATAATAAAATTCCAAATATTGTAAGCGGCTCTGTTACTATTTATGATTCATTAGGTACAGCTCATCAGGCAACATTAAAAATGACAAAGATTGATGATAACATTTGGACATGGACAGTTTCAGTTCCTGGAACAAGCACAGCAGATGGTAAAACTGCTACTGCTATTGGAACAATTGAATTTAATGCAGATGGAACTTTAGATCCAGCTAAAATATCTCCGAACAATCCAACATTTTCATTCAGTCCAAAAGGCGGTGCAGCACCAGTTAATATCTCATTAGATTTTGGAAGTGGTTTTGGCGGAGTAACTCAAACATCTGCAAGTTCTGTTATTAGTGCATTATCACAAGATGGTTCACCTTCTGCTTCTTTAACAAACTTGAATATTGACCAATATGGAAACATAGTTGGAATTTTCTCAAATGGAAGTTCTAAAAATTTAGCTCAAATTATGGTCGCTACTTTCAACAACTTAAACGGATTAATTAGTGTTGGCGATAATATGTATTTAGCATATGCAAATAGTGGTGAACCAAGAATTGGCAGTTTAGGTGAAGATACAAACACAACAGTTCAATCTGGTGCATTAGAACAAAGCAACGTAGATTTAAGTGAAGAATTTACAAGAATGATTGTATCACAAAGAGGATTCCAAGCAAACGCACGTGTTATTACAACAGCAGATAACTTGTTACAAGAAATTACAAACTTGATTAGATAATAAAATTTGATTTTATTTTTAAAATTACATCGTAGGGGTTTGATTCATCAAACCCCTATTTTTTTATAGCTGTAATTGCGATCCCGACACAGTCTCAAAAGAAAAGATTGTAGATTGCTTCACTCACTCCGTTTATTTGCAATGACTTGATGAAAATTTTTTATCTGTGTAATTCTGTGTAGTCCGTGTCATCCGTGTTCTATTGTTTTTAAGGTTACTTCGCTAAAATTAATTTACTAGTAATATTAACATTATCACCAACTAATCTACAAAAATAAATTCCGCTAGATAACTCAGAACTCTGAGCTCTGAACTCAGTTGTGTAAATGCCAGCTTTTTTATAATCATTGACTAATGTAGTAATTTCTTTTCCAAGAGCATCATAAATTTTAATAGAAATAAAACCATCTTTTGGTAATTCATATTTAATTTTTGTAGTAGGGTTAAAAGGATTAGGATAATTTGAAATAGAAAAATTAAATGGAATTTCATTTTCAACAGATAAATTCTGAGAGGATTCTTTCAAATTAGCTAAACTCATTTGACCATAAACAGAAAACCAAACAGGATCTGCAAAACTATTTGCAGAAGAATAGTATGCTCTTACATCATACCATAATAAATCATTTGAATAGGAAGAAGTATAAGATGAGCAGTCTTACTATTTTATTTGTAATAAGTAAAGGAGAGCGACATTCTCCTTTACTTTTTTTTGTACTCTTGCCTCCTATTTCAATTTGCCATGTATTACATAATCTTTGCCTGTGGTATAATCATAGGCGATGAAGAATACATCTTTCTCAAAGATGGTGCCCAATCCTACATAAAGATTAGTTTTATACAACAATGAATAATCTGTACCGTTATAGTGACTTATTCCGTTTACATCTCTAATAAAAAAATCGTTTCTGCTTCTTCCGCACCATAATCTTCCTCCTATGGAGGTATTAGTGTTATCTTTCCATAGTGAAAGTCTTTTGTTGGAATATTTGTAAACCTTTGAACCTGCAGAGACAAATATTTCATCCCCAAGTCTTGTAACAAATGTATCGCCAGTACTATTAAGTGGTAAATCAATTAAATTTTTTCCGTCCCAGCAATAAGCTTTTGGAACAAATCCAGATGGGTCGTATATCATCCCGCTAATTATCAATGCACTACTTTTAGGATCGATTTGCGCAGATTCGAAGCTAACTTTTGTATCGGGTATATTTATAAAACTCCATGCCACACCGTTGAAATGTATTATTACTGCTTTATAATTGTTACTATTATAAGCATCGGCAAATCCAACTCCATAAATATTGTCCCTTGAAGTTCCATCAAAACAATTTATGTGAACTGCATCAAAACCATTAATCTTATATTCACCATATTGCAGCCATTTACTTCCATCATACCTCCAAATTGTACTGTTACCATTACCTAGCCAAATTTCATTGCCGTTTATTCCAAAAAGCCCGGTGGGATTTATATTTCTTGGGATAGAATCACACCTCCAATTCAAACCATTATAATGCCAAAGACTTGTTGCTGTCCAGCTGCTTATGCCCACAGCCCAAACATCCGACGGGGAACTTCCCCATATCCGCATTAAATAAAGAGACTCGTTACCAGGTTTTAATTCATCCACCGTCCAAGTATAATCTCTTCTACCGGGTTGTGGTTCAGGTTCAGTTGAATGTTTGCAAGATAAAGAAGTTAAAACAATTAGAAGTGAAGTTAAGATTAAAGCGGGTTTCATTCCCCCTCCTAGTTAAGTTTTTAATTTAACACTAGTAATATAATACGTTTTTTTTTTTTTTTGTCAAGTGAAAAATAAAAATTGAAAAAATATTTTTTGTTAACTGGTCATGTTTTATCAAGCCCTTACTTTGAAACAAAAGAGATTGCTTCACTTACAACATTCATTCGCAATGACTTGATGAGAATTTTTTATCTGTGTAATTCTGTGTTGTTCGTGTCGTCCATGTTCTATTCCTTTTATAAGCAAAATTAAAACACAATTAAACACCTGTTCAATATTAGCCAATCTGTTTTTACCGAATAATAAAGAAACTTGATTTATAAATTGTTTTCAGTGGCATAACAATTGAATTTATCAGCTTGTAAAAAAAACGAGAAAATAAAATGGCTGATGAACAAGAAAAACAAGTTGAAACAACTAGCGGTAAAAAATCCGGGTTTAACATAAAAGTTTTAATAATAGGAATTCCGTTATTTATCATACAGCTTGTTGCAGTTTATTTCATTACAGCAAATTTTCTTTTGAGTAAGATGCAATCAAGCTCGAATCAAGAAAAAGCAAAATCAGAAGAAGTTAAATCTGAAAATTCAGAAGGTGAAAACAAAAAAGTTGAGTTCGGTAAGTTTATTTATGTAGTTGATGATTTAATTATAAATCCTGCAAACACAGATGGCAAGAGGTTACTTCTATCATCTTTGGGGTTTGATGTTGCTTCAAAAGAAAATGAAGAAGAGCTGAAAGCAAAAGATGTTTTGTTAAAAGATGCAATAATTTCTGTAATGAGTAGTAAAAGTTTACCTCAACTTGCAAATATGGCTTATCGCGATACTTTAAGAATGGAAATCACCGGCAAGATTCAGCAATTAATGCCAAAAGTTAAAATCAACACAATTTATTTCAGTAAATATATTTTACAATAAATATGGCAGAAATACTTTCACAACAAGAAATAGATGCACTGCTTAATAACATTAAAAGCGGTACAGAACAAAAGATAGAATCTTCAAGCGAAAAAGAGGCAATTCTTTATGACTTTAGGTTGCCTAACAGAATTTCGAAGAATCAATTACGTGTTTTAAGAAGTATTTTCGAAAACTTTGCCGAAAGCTTTAGTTCTTTTCTTGTTACAAAGTTGCAAACCGTAGTTAATATAAATGTTACTTCGGTTGATCAAATTTATTATTCCGAATATGTTCTTTCTGTTGCAAATCCTGCTTGCTTATTTACATTTCAAATTAAAGATACAGATGTAAAAGGTATTTTAGAATTAAACAATGATCTTGCACTTTCTCTGGTTGACAAATTACTCGGTGGAAATGGATTAGGAACAAAGCAGACTAAAATTATAACTCCAATTGAACAAAAAGTTTTGAATGTTGTAGTTGAACGTGTAATGCAAGATTTGAAAAAAGCTTGGCAAACAATTGACAACATGGAATTTGAAGTTGAAAGATTTGAACCAGATATTGATTTTGCACAAATAACATCTCAAAGTGAATCTGTGCTTTTAATTTCATTTGAAATACTGATTGGAGAACAATCATACTTAATGAACATTTGTTTTGCCACTTTTGCTTTCGACAATATTCTTGCAAGATTATCTTCACAAAAACTTTCGTCAATTCGTGCAGTAAAACATTATGGTAAAACAGCACGTGAAGTTGTTTCACAAAATCTATCAGCAGTTGCTCTTCCTATTCAAGTCGAACTAGGAACAACAAAACTTTCAGTTAAAGAAATTATGGAAATGGAAATAGGAGATATCATTCGACTTGATACAAAATTAAGTGATGATCAAAAAGTAAGAACAGGAAAACATATTTTGTTTTTAGGTAGAATTGGTGTTTCAAATAATAAAAAAGCAATTAAGGTTACAAAAAAATTATTAGAAGAAAAATAAATCTTTTAGAGGTTGCAAATGGATAACAATGAATTAAACATGAATGAAAATGAATCTTTAGAAAAAGCTTTAGGTTCAATGGCGCAGTTTGAAGAGTTTGACGATTCCACTGTTCAAACAACGGGAATTTATAATGATAAACTGCATTTTCTTAAAGATTTACCAATGAACATTTATATCGAACTCGGCAGAACTCAAATGCAAATAAAAGATATTCTTGAACTTGAACGTGGTTATGTAATTGAACTAGATAAACTTGCAAGTGAACCTGTTGATGTTTTTGTAAACAATAAAAAAATTGCAGAAGGAGAAGTTGTTGTTATTGATAAACATTTCGGCATTAGAATCACAAATCTTGTAGATCCAGCAAATAGAATGAAGGACATCTTATAATGACATTTTTTGATATAATTAAATCATTAATACCATTAATTACAATTATTTTATTATTGTTTGGTGTTTTAGTTTTAGTTAGAAAATATTCATTTTCTTTAGCCGATAAAAAATTTCAAAATCTTCACGTTGATATCCTACATAATCAAATGATTATTCCTAAAAAATACTTATCACTTGTTAGAGTAAAAGATAAAGTATTTGTTCTTGGTATAAGTGAAAACAATATTACATTAATAAAAGAATTTGATTACGATGAGAATTTTGAAAATGAATTTGATGGTAAAGAGTTAAAGCCAAACTTTGTTGATTTGTTGAAACAAAATTTGGGGATGAAATGAATGCAAAAAAAATTTCATTACTTGCGATTGTTTTGTTTTTAATTGTTGGAACAAATCTTTTAGCACAGCAATCAACAAATACAATTCCTTTTCCCAAAATTAACTTAGATGTTGGAACAGCACAAAATGGCAGTGATATTTCTGTAACGTTACAAATTTTACTTTTGATGACCGTGCTTTCATTAGCGCCATCAATAGTAATAATGACAACTTCCTATTTAAGAATAATAATAGTATTTCATTTTTTGAAGAGCGCTTTAGGAACGCAGCAAATGCCTCCTTCACAACTCCTGGCTGGAGTGGCGCTCTTCATAACTTTCTTTATTATGGCACCAACTTGGACAAAAGTTAATGACGAAGCTCTAAAACCATTAATTGATAATAAACTTACAATGCAACAAGCTTATGATAAAGGAATTGAACCAATTCGTCAATTTATGTTTAAGAATGTCCGCGAAGAAGATTTAGAACTTTTTATTTCTCTTTCAAATCAATCAAAACCAAAAAACAGGAATGAAGTTTCAACTTATGTTTTAATTCCAGCTTTTGTTTTAAGTGAAATGCGTGCTGGATTTATTATGGGATTTTTCCTTTTCATTCCTTTTATTATGGTTGATATGATTATCTCAAGTATCTTGATGTCTATGGGTATGGTGATGATGCCTCCGATGATGATTTCACTTCCATTTAAAATATTATTATTCATTTTAGTTGATGGCTGGAATTTAATTGCCGGTTCTTTAATTAGGAGTTTTAACTAATGACTGAAGAATTAATTATAGAAATTTTGAAGGATGTTTTTTATACAACGTTTATAATATTGCTACCAATACTTGGTGTATCTTTAATCGTTGGAGTTTTTATTTCAATTTTTCAAGCAGCAACTTCAATTCAGGAGATGACTTTAACATTTGTCCCAAAATTAATTGTAACGATTGTTGTCGTAATTTTTTTATTACCATGGATAATTGATAAGATGATTTCAATTACTATAAAGATGTTCACAATGTATCAAACAGTTATAAAATGACAGAAATATTAATTGGTGATTTTTTAGTTCTGCTTTTTATTTTTTTAAGAATTGTAGCTTTAATTTTTACAGCACCAGTTCTTGGAAATCAAGCAGTTCCTTCAGTTGCAAAAATATTTTTGTCTTTTGTACTGGCGTATATCGTTTTCTTAACAATTGATAAAGGAAAAATTACAGTCGAAGTTAATTTAATTTCAATTTTTGTGTTTGGAATAAAAGAAATTATAGCTGGTTTAATTATGGGTTATTCACTGAATTTTATTTTTTATGGAATTTCGTATGCAAGTCATATTATCGGTTATGATATGGGTTTAATGTTTGCAGAAGTTTTAAACCCAATGCAAGAATTAAGCAATAACGTTGTTGGCGAAGTTTTATTTTATGCAAGCACAATAATTTTTATTCTTATAAATGGTCATCATCATTTAATTACAGCTTTAGTCTCATCATTCGGTGTGATACCAATTGGGAAATATGTAATTAATAAACCATTGATTGATTTAACAATCTATATGTCCGGTGCTGTTTTTACAATTGCATTGAAAATTTCCGCTCCAATTTTAGTATCGTATTTTTTAATTCATATTGCAGAAGGAATTATTGCAAGAGTTTTACCACAAGTACAAATATTTTTTATTTCACAACCTTTAAAACTTGGATTAGGATTTGCACTTTTAGCAGCATTGGTTCCATTGTATGTAATGACAATAAAATATTTATTAAATAGTTACGAAACACAATTAACAGAAATAATAAAAACGATGAGTGTGTAATATGGCAGAAGTAGATGGCCAAGAAAAGACCGAACAGCCAACGTCGAAAAAACTTTCTGATGCCAGAAAGAAAGGACAAGTTGCGAAAAGTATGGAAATTAATTCACTCGCTGTTTTTGGTAGTGGATTAATTATGATTTATTTAACACGAAGTTATTTCGGAAATAAATTTTTTGAATTAGCAAATGATACTTTCTCAAGACTTAATACATTAAAAATAAATTCAGATATGGTGCAAGAGTATTTTTTAAAATGGGCACTATTCTTCTTTGCTATTACTGCACCAATTTTATTAGCTGTTTTTGTTTTCTCGTTTCTAAGTAATGTTGCACAAGTTGGATTTAAATTTTCACCGGAAGTGTTTCAACCAAAACTTTCTAAATTTAATTTTGTAAAAAATGCAAAGGATATTTTATTCTCAACTCGATCTTTAGTCGAAACATTAAAATCATTAGCAAAGCTTGCTGTAATTTCAATATTCACTTATTACATTCTAACAGATTTAGTTGAAAAATCAATGGAACTTGTTCAACTAACAATTGAAGAAACAGTTTCCTTTATGCTTGATGCGGCAATTTCATTAATCTGGAAAATTGTTCTTTTATTTGGTGTAATTGCTGGAGCTGATATGATTTTTCAGCGATTCAAATTCAAACAAGATATGATGATGACAAAAGAAGAAGTAAAAGAAGAATTAAAGCAAACGGAAGGAGATCCAGTTGTTAAGCAAAGAATAAGAAAAGAAATGTTTAAAATTTCCAGCAAGAGAATGATGAAGGATGTTCCAACTGCCGATGTAGTTGTTACAAATCCAACTCACTTTGCTGTTGCTTTGAAGTATGATATGACAAAAGATGCTGCACCAAAAGTTGTTGCAAAAGGAATGGATGAATTAGCTCAAAGAATTAAAAAAATTGCAAAAGAAAATAATGTACCACTACATGAAGATATTCAACTTGCTCGAACACTTTACAAAGCATGTGATGTCGGTGATGAGATTCCAGCAAAACTATTTAAAGCTGTTGCACAAATTTTAGCTTACATTTATCAAATGAAAAGAATTAAAAAAAGAAAAAGCATTGTATAAAAGATGAAAACATTCGGTAGAAATAGTGACGTAATTTTAGCTGTTGGTTTAATATTAATGTTGGGATTAATGTTAATTCCTCTACCAGCAACTATTTTAGATTTTCTTTTAGCTTTAAACATAACACTCTCGGTTCTTATTTTAATCGTTTCACTTTATATTAACACGCCTTTGGATATTTCAGTTTTCCCCGGTTTACTGTTGGTTACAACATTATTCCGTCTTGGATTAAATATAAGTTCAACAAGATTAATTTTAATTGAAGGTTATGCTGGTCATGTAATCGAAGCATTTGGAACGTTTGTCGTTGGCGGAAATTATGTCGTAGGATTTATCGTATTTATAATTCTTGTTGTTATTCAATTCATAGTAATTGTAAAAGGTTCAGGTAGAATTTCAGAAGTTGCCGCTCGCTTTACTCTTGATGCAATGCCCGGTAAACAAATGGCAATTGATGCTGATTTAAACACCGGATTAATAACGGAATCTGAAGCAAGAAAAAGAAGAGAACTAATTTCACGCGAAGCAGAATTTTACGGTGCAATGGATGGTGCAAGTAAATTTGTAAAAGGTGATGCAATCGCTGGTTTAGTTATTAATGGCATAAATATTTTAGGTGGATTTATAATTGGTGTTGCTCAAAAAGGAATGTCCTTTAGTGATGCTCTTCAAAATTATACGATATTAACAATTGGTGATGGACTTGTTTCTCAAATTCCTGCTTTGTTGATTTCAACTGCGGCTGGTTTAGTAGTTACAAGAAGTGCTTCTGGAACTGCTTTGGATATGCAAATGAGAACTCAATTGTTTTCTAATCCAAGAGTGTTAGGAACAGTTTCAGGTGCATCTTTCATGTTTGCTTTTATTCCCGGAATGCCAACTTTTCCATTTATATTTTTAAGTTTAGCACTTGGTACAATTTCATATTTTGTTAAAAAGAATAAACAAATTTTGCCTCCAACTGAAACTACTATAACAGAAGAATCTGAAACACCAGAACAACCAGAAGAAAAAGTTGAACAATATTTACAAGTTGATCCAATTGAAGTTGAAATTGGATATGGATTAATTAGTTTAGTTGATGAAAAACAGGGAGGAAATTTATTCCAGAAAATAGCTTCAACTAGAAAATTAATTGCATTAGAATATGGTGTTTTAATTCCACCGGTTCGTGTTAGAGATAATCTTCAACTTTCTCCTAATGAATATATTATTAAAATTAAGGGGAATGTAGTCGCAAGTTATGAAATTTATCCTGATAGATTACTTGCAATGAATCCAAACATATCTGACCAACAAATAGATGGATTACCAACGACAGACCCGGCTTTTGGAATGCAAAGTTATTGGATTACATTCGAAGAAAAAGAAAAAGCAGAAATGCTCGGTTTTACTGTAGTTGATTCTATTTCTGTTATGACTACTCATCTTCAAGAAGTTTTGAAAAGAAATTTTGATAAAATTTTAACTCGTCAAGATGTGAAACAATTATTAGAAAATCTTAAAAAAGAATATCCCGCTGTTGTTGAAGAAATTAATCCAGATATTTTGAGTTTAGGAACAATTCAAAAAGTATTACAAAATTTGTTGAGAGAAGGAATACCAATTAAAGATTTTGTTCAAATTTGTGAAGCGTTAATTGATTATTCAAAGACAACTAAAAATGTTGATGTATTAACTGAATATGTTCGTCATACAATTGGTGAAACAATTGCAAATCTTTACAAAGATCATAATGGAATAATCCACGCAGCAGCATTAAGTGAAAATCTTGAAATGGCTATAACCAAATCTTTGCAAGCTCAAAAAGATAATATTGTTACACTTGGTCTTCATCCAAATGTTTTACGAGAATTAAATACACAACTTAAAAACACAATAGAAAAATTTAACTCATTAGGTTATCAACCAATAATTGTTACATCGGCAACCATTCGTCCATATTTTTATAGGTTAATAAATAGCAGTTTCCCTGAATTGGTAATTCTTTCATTTTCGGAATTACCAGCAAATGTTGAATTAGAATTTATTGGAAAGATCGAGGTTCAAAATGCAAATTAAAAAATATGTGGCTCCAACTTTAAAAGAAGCAACACAACAAATGAAAAATGAGCTTGGCGGCGAAGCTATTATTTTAGGTACTCGCGTTATTGAAGGTGATAAAAGATTTGGAATGAAAAAAATGTATGAAATAACAGCTGGTATTGATCAACCATTAAAAGAAAAGTTAACTAAAGAACAATCGAAATCTACAATTGAAGATTATAAAACTGAATTAGAAAAAATCTCAAAAAAAATTTACGAAGAACCTAAAAATGAATTCAAAAAACAAAATGAGAAGAAAAAACCAGAACCTTTTTTATCAAATAAATTTGAAAAAGAAATTGAAGAAATTTTAGAAAAGCTTCGGGAAAATGAAGTACAAAAAAGTATAATTAAAACATTGTCAAAACATCTGAATGATTCGGTAAGTTTTATTGAAAGTTCAACTCTTGAAAACTATTTGCTATCAACTATAGCCTCGATGATTAAAACTACAAATTTCAAAGTAAGTAAAAATAAATTGACAAAAATTGCTTTAGTTGGACCAACCGGCGTTGGAAAAACAACCTGTATTGCAAAACTTGCTATTGTATCAAAAATAATTCACAAGCTAAAAGTTGGATTAATTTCAATTGATACTTATCGACTTGGCGCAATAGATCAATTAAGAATATTTTCTGAAATAAGTGATATTGAAATGGCGGTTGCTTATCAACCTGAAGAAATGCCAAAACTACTTAAAAAATTTAAAGGCAAAGATTTAGTATTCATTGATACAGTTGGCAGAAACCAAAAAGCAAAAGAAAGTCTGGACTCGATTAAAAAATTTTTAGATGCGGCTGAAATTGATGAAACTATTTTAGTCCTTAATTCAACTAGTTCTACAAAAACGCTTAATGACGTTGCGGAAAAATTTAAGCCGTTAAATTATAATTCTGTAATATTTTCAAAAGTTGATGAAGCAGTTGCATATGGTAACATTTTGAATATCTCGGTAAACCATGATATGCCAATAATGTTTTTAACAAATGGGCAAGTTATTCCTGATGATATATTGAGTGTTAATCCATCATTTCTTGCAAATTTAATTTATAGTGGTAAACTTTATAAATGAATAATCAAACAGCAAGACTAATTGAACTTTTGCAACTTGAAAAGAAAGAGAAGAGAACTAACAACGCAAAAGTAATTTCTGTAGCCTCTGGAAAAGGAGGAACAGGGAAAACTTTTTTCGCCTCTAATTTTGCATATTCACTTTCAAAAGAAGGGAAAAAAATTTTATTAATTGATTTCGATTTTAATTTATCCAATTTAAATATTGTATTAAATCAAAAAAGTGAAAATGCGTTATCAGAATTTTTTGAACAAAAGAAATCTATTGAAGAAATAATTCAACTATATTCGCAAAACTTACATTTGATTTATGGAGATTCAGGTAATGAATTCTTCCCAAAACTAAGTAAAGAAATTATTGATTATTTCTTTGTCTCATTAAACAAAATAACAAGTCAGTATGATTTCATAGTAATTGATTCTGCGGCGGGTGCTAATGAATTAACATTGCGTCAATTAATTAATTCTGATTTTTTAATTTTAATTACAACACCAGAACCAACAGCTATAATGGATGCTTACGTTCTAACTAAGCTATTAATTTCAGAAAATTTTTCTATACAAAAATTTGTTGTAGTAAATAAATGTACAAGTAAAGATGAAGGTGAAAATTCATTCCAAAATTTATCTGCCGCTTGTAAACACTTTCTTAATGATGAACCAACAAAACTTGGAACTATTTCTTTTGATATTTTAGTTCACCAATCAATAGTTAATCAAGAGCTACTTATCGAAAATAGTTCTGAATCAAAAGCAGCAAACGAAATTATAGACATATCCAAAAAATTTATTGAATTCGCTCAAGTGGCTAATAATAACCAATCCAAAATTTCACGCTGAAATTACTCCTAAAAAAAAGTTCTAAAAATCAATTATTTACAAGCAATTATTGAAGTTTTTCAGTGGTATAAGGTTTGCAATATTCTATAAAAAAAATTGACAGAAATGAACAAAATAATCTTAAACTTTGGTCTTTTAGTGTTTTTCTTTTCTATAATATTTTTCACTCAAAAAGGGTTACCCATTGAAAAAGTTCTGCTCAATTCATTTGCCATTTTTATACTGCTTACAACAATGTTGAGTTTGATAGTTATTGGATTAATTAAAGCAATAAATAAAAATTCACTCGATCGATTAGAAAGTATGACAGAACAAACAGTAGGAAATAAGAAACATGAATAATTCAAATCTTTGGGCTTCGTATAAAAAAAATCCTACTCCGGAATTGAAAAAACAAATTGTGATGAACTATGTAAATCTTGTTCATTATGTAATTCATAGAACAAATTTACTTAATAATGGATTATTAGATCGCCGCGATTATTTTCAATTCGGAATTGAAGGATTGAGCGAAGCAATTGATCGTTTTGATCCGGACTATGGTACTAAGTTTGAGACTTATGCTATTCAAAGAATACGTGGAAAAATTTATGATGAACTTCGAAAGTACACCGAAAAACCGGAACCAGTTTTAGAAGGTGAAATGAGTACAATGTTTCCAACTTCAAATTTATCTGTCAATCATTCTTTGGGTGATGATGAAGGAATGCAGTTGTATGAAATGCTTCCTAATGACGAAGATGAACCAAGTACAGTTTTAGAAAAAAAAGATTTAAAGGAAAAACTTCTTGAACTTATTAAAGAGCTTGGTGAAAAAGAAAAAACAGTACTCAGCTTGTATTATTATGAAGATTTGAATTATAAAGAAATAGCTCAAGTATTAAATATTACAGTCTCACGTGTTTCGCAAATTCATTCACAAATAATTGAAAATTTAAAACATAAATTGGCTAAGTATAATGCTTGAAATAAAAAATCCTGAAACCAAAGAGAGAATTAAAAAACAACTCTCTGCAATTGGAACACTACCATCAGTTCCACAAATTATAACAGAAGTATCAGCTCTTTTAGATAATGAAAGAACAAGTGCAAATGATCTTTGTAAAGTAATTTCAAAGGATCAAGCAATTGTAGCAAAAATTCTTGCTGTTGCTAATTCACCTCTTTATGGATTACCACGAAGAGTTTCTACAATTGAATTTGCTGTTGTAATAATTGGTTTTGAGCATATAAAAAATATACTTGTAGCACTTTCATTAGTTGATGCTTTTAAAAATAGAAATACCTCAACTTGGAATCATACGAATTATTGGCTTCATTCCTTAATTACTGCAACTGCCGCAAAAAGAATTGCTGATGATTTACGCTACCCAAAATCTGGAGAAGTTTTTACAGCAGGTTTATTACATGATTTGGGTTTGGCAGTTCTAAATAGATATATGAACAGCGACTTCTTAAAAATTTATAATTTAGTAAATGAACAACAACTAAGACATATAAATGCTGAAGAACAAATTTTAGAATTTACTCATCAGGATATTGCAGAGTTTTTACTAGAAAAGTGGAATTTTCCTCCATACATAATTGAAGCCGTTTTATATCACCATAAACCATCATTAGCAGAAAATGGAAAAGTGTTATCATCTTTAATTCATTTAGCAGATTACATGACACAAAAATTACAGATTGGTTCTTTCGAATGGGATAACAATTATGAGTTTGATGAAAACGTTATTGATATTCTTGGCTTTGGTAATATAGATTATCTTGAAGGATTTATTCAATCTTATGAACCGCTTTTCAAAAGTAACTTAGAAAATTTAATTGAAAACAAATTAATGTGAGTTGTTATGACAGCAATAATTACAGACTTAAACCCCAAAAGAGAAAGAACAGAGTTAATACTTAAAAAAGTAAATACTCTTGCCCCTCTTCCCAAAATATTACAAGAAGTTCTTCAGTTATTGAATGACATTAATACAAGTCCACATTCACTTGCAAAAGCAATTGCAAAAGATCAAAGTGTTGTTCTAAAAATTTTGACAATAGCTAACTCACCTTTTTACGGCTTGTCAAAAAGAGTTTCATCAATTGAATTTGCAATAATGATATTAGGCTACGATGAAATTAGAAATATTGTTTCGGCACTTTCTATGATGGAATCTATGAAAAATAAAAGTGATCAATATCTTGATCAAAAAGAATTTTGGATGCATTCTTATCTTACTGCAACTATTGCAAAAAAACTTGCAATGGATATTGGTCTTGAAAAACATAGCGAAGCATTCATTGCAGGATTACTACACGATCTGGGAATTTCAGTTGTTCATCGCTTTATGCATTCAGATTTAGTTGCAATTCATGATTTAGTAAATTCTGGAGCCAGTTATGGTGAAGCCGAACTTCAAGTTCTTGGCTTAACACATGGAGATGTGGGAGAAATTTTATTAAAGTCATGGAATATTCCTGATACAATCACTGAAATTGTAAAGTATCATCACACTCCCGAAAAATCTAATACAGTTCCAACACTTACTTCTGTTGTTCATCTTGCTGATTATATGACACAAATGCTAAAAATGGGCGAACTTAAACTTGATGACAAAACTTCAATTAGTAATAATGTGCTTTCAATTTTACATGTAAAAGATTTAACTGAGCTTTCTCAATTTATTGAAAATTATCGTGAACCATTAAAACAACAAATGGAATCATTAAAGTATTTAGTATGAGACTAATAAAAGAAAATACACAAAGATTTGAATCGTTTCATAAATCGCTTCAATATTTTACGAAAAACTCTGAAACAAAAGGAGATTTGAGATTAATTAGCTTTGAAGATCATCGGACACAAAATCAAATCTTAGAAAAGTATAGTTTCTTTATTCAAAACATTTCCTCTTTTCAGAGAAAAATTCAGAATGCAAAAAATCTTTTGGAAATCCATACCGTAACAAAAGATTTTGTAAAACGAATTATTAATTCTAAAGAAGTTGAGTTATTTATTTTTAATGAAAACAACAGGCACTTAATTCCAATTAATAAAGAAGCAAATCCTGTTCACATTAATTCTGTAAATAAAGCTTATAAGGATGGAATTCTTGATTGGATTTTTGAAACAAAGAAAGCCACAATAATTCCGGATTTATCTTCATACACAATTAATGGAAGTAAAATCAATCAAATAATTTTTCCAGTTTATGATTCAAGATCAAACTTTGGTGTACTTTCGGTTTATTCTTCATTGGTAAAAATCCAGGAAGATTCAATTGAAAATAAAGCTATTCAAATTATTCTTGGAATTGTAGTTCCAATTATAATTTCTTTGAGACAAAAAAATTCTATCAATAAACTTTATCAAGAGTTACAAGTTTATCAATCGAAGATTCAAAATGATTTTGATACTTATGCAATTGGAAATTTAGCCGAAGGAATTTTGGAAGAAATTGGCGAACCATTACAAGTAATACTTTCTTTATCTGAATTAATCGAAACTGATTATCAAAATGTTGATAAAGAAATAACTCAAAAAATTAAAAAACAAGTTGGCAAAGTAAACGAATTAACAAATCGTCTAACGAAGTTTGCAAGTTTAAATAAACCTAAAAATAGTGCTGTTCAACCTTGTTATATAAATAAAATTGTAAAAGAGTTTAGAAATATTATCAATATGACGCTTCAAAATCTTGGTCTTGATTGCGAACTCGATTTAGAAGACAATCTTCCTCCGATTCTTGCTGACGCTAATGAAATAAAACAAATGTTAACCAGCATTTTCTCGCTACTTAAATCAGTTTCCAAAAATGGTGGTGGATTTATAATTCAAACGAAATTAATTAAAGAAAAAGTTGTACTCTCAGTTTTTACAACAGAAACAATTGGAAACGATGCTAAAACTAATGTTACTGTCAACTTAATTAATGAATTAATGAAAAAGAATGAAGGTGTTGCAGAAATATCATCATTACCTTTAAAGGGAACAATTATACATTTAATATTTCCACTTAAAAGGAAATTAGCATTATGAAAAAGTACTTAATAATAATTTTGTTTTTAACATTATCTACTTTTGCCCAAACGATTGATACATTGAATTTTGCACCAACTGATTCGGTTGATATAAAAGCAATAGTACAGCAACAAATTAAAGAAGCAATAAAGAAAAAATCATATATTCAACAAATTGCATTACCTATTGAAAATAAAAATAATTCATTAAAAATAGAAAAAGCAAATACAAAAAATGCTCCCACAGCAAAAGTTGATTTGTTTGCAAAAATTTTTGCTTCGTTGCCATTACAATATAAAATATATCTCTCTTTATCTCTGATAATTATATTATTTGTTCTATTAAGGAGAACCTTATTTCAGTTGAAAAGAAAATCAACTAAAAAATTCAAAGAAAGAATTGTTCTTTTAAGAGAAGAAAAAATAGGCGGCTCGATTGTTAATAAAAAGAAAAAACAAATAAGATTAAAACTAAAAGACAATCCAATTACATTGAAACAAAACGAAAAAGAAATTGCACTTAGTTCAAAACAATTAAATATTTCAAAAGGTGAATTACTGCTTGCCGCACGATTAAAATTATTAGAAGTAAGTAAAGCACAGAGGTCGTTATGATAAAAGGAATTTACACTGCCGGAAGAAGTTTGGACCATCGTATAAAAAACATTGACGTTATTGCAAATAACCTTGCAAACTTGAATACGACTGGATTCAAAAGAGAAATTCCATTTTCAGAGATCATTAATCAATATGGTGAAGTTTATGTAAGAAAGATTACGAGTCAGCAGCAAGGGGAAATTCTTCAAACTTCAAATCAACTTGATCTTGCAATTTCAGGGAAAGGTTTTTTCTTAATAAAAGGTGAAGATGAAAAAATTGAATTAACTCGTGATGGTAGGTTTAAACTTAACGACGAAGGGTTTTTGGTTAATTATGATAACAAAAAAGTTTTAGGTAAAAATGGTGAAATTTCAATTGTTGAATCTTTACTTGGCAAAGACCCTAAGATTATTGTTTCTCGATCTGGTGAAATTAAAGTCGGCGATAAAATTATTGACTCAATTCGAATTGTACAAGTTGAAAACGATAATGAATTACAAAGAAGTGGTTCCTCAAATTTTTTACCAGATGAAAATGGTTACAAAGATGCACTTGATGATACATATTCAATTTCACAAGGATTTTTGGAATCAGCAAACACAAATCCAATTTTAGAAATGGAATCAATGATTCAATTAAATAAAGAATATGAAACTGCTCAAAAAGTAATTTCTGCTTTGGATACTTCTTTAGGTCAAGCAAATGAAATGGGAAAAGTTTAATAGAAAAAGGAGTTAAAAATGTCAACTAGAGCTTTAAGAACCGCCGCTTCAGGAATGTATGCTCAACAATTAAATATAGAAGTTGTTTCAAACAACATTGCAAACATTAATACAACAGGCTTTAAAAAAAATAAAGCCGACTTTCAAGATTTAATGTATCAAGAAGTTAATATTAATCCTTTAACTTCTGAAACACCTGGTGTAGAACAAACAACAACTTCTAAAATTCAAATAGGTAATGGTGTTAAACCCGCTGCTTCTTCAAAAATATTTATTCAAGGTGACATTACTCAAACAAATAATCAACTTGATCTTGCAATTCAAGGTGATGGTTTTTTTCAAGTTAGAAGAGCAGATGGAACTTTTGCTTATACACGCGATGGTTCGTTCAAATTAAACGCTGATGGTAAAATTGTTACTTCAAGTGGTTTTCAACTTGAGCCTGGGTTTGTCCTTCCGCAAGACATTGAGAGTTTGCAAATAGGTAAAGATGGAAGTGTTGTTGCTAATCTTGTTGGCGGTGGAAATAATGTTCTTGGTACAATCGAACTAGCAAGATTTATGAATAACGCTGGCTTGATGGCGATTGGTGATAACCTTTACGTTGAAACTCCTGCAAGTGGTCAGCCAATTATCGGAACAGCAGGCGATCAAGGTTTTGGAACTATTAATCAAGGCTATCTTGAAGCTTCTAATGTTGATATTGTTGAAGAAATGATTGCAATGATTGCAGCTCAACGCGCATATGAAATTAATTCTAAAACTGTAAAAACTGTTGAAGAAATGATGACAATGGCTAATAACTTAAAACGCGGTTAGCGATGATCAATTTAATTAACATATTGTTAATTATTCTATTTAGTTCAAATGATTTAGAATTAAAGGTGAAAAATTATTTAGATAAAAAACTTTCAAACTTCGAAAAATATGAATTTGAAATTGTCTCTCTTCCTAAAAAATATCTTGAGATTAAAATCGATGAAGAGAAAAGTTTTCAACTAGTTAAAAATTTTGGATATGTACCGGTTGTCGTGCGTAGTGCGAATAATAATTTTCAAAATTCAGTTATTACACTAAAATTAAAACTCTTTAAAAAAGTATTTGTAACTAAAAAAAATATACAATCTGATGAATTATTAAACGAAAAAAATTTAGTAGAAAAATTACTTGATGTTTCTCAATTAAACGGTAATACTTTTTCAGTAACAGAAAATATTAATGAGTTCAAATCGAAAGTAAATTTAAAGGAAAATTCAGTTTTATTATATGAGCACTTAAAGAAAATCCCTTTAGTAAGCAAAGGAAATAAAATTATTCTTAATACTGGAAGTAATGGTGTTAATATTTCAATAGAAGCAGTATCAAGACAAGATGGTTATTTAGGCGATATCATTTCTATTCAAGCAATGAATAAAATTTACAAAGCAAAAGTTATTGATAAACAAAATTTAGAATTGGTGAACCAATGAAAAAGTTTTTATTAATTAGCCTTTTAATTAACGCATCAATATTCAGTCAAGTTATGAGAAAAAACTCTCAGTTTTCACTTTTCTCAGATAACAAAGCAGCAATGCCGGGTGATGCAGTAACAATAATTGTTATCGAATCTACTCAAGCATCAAATAGTTCTCAAACTTCAAGTGGAAGGACGAGCGATCTTGGTTTAAGTGCTAGTGGTACTGTGGGTACTTCATCTGTTCCCAAAACTGATATTTCTCTTGGGACAAAAAATGACTTTAAAGGAAGTGGAACAACAAGTACAAATGGAATGATTCGAACTAAAATTAGTGCTGTTGTTGATACAGTTTTAGCAAATGGGAATTTAGTTATTCATGGAAGCAAGAAAATTTCAATAAATGGTGAAGATCAAATTGTAAACATTAAAGGTGTTGTTCGACCAATTGATATAATGCCGGATAATTCTGTTTATTCTTACAATATTTCTGATGCTGAAATTACTTTTGAAGGAAGTGGATTAATTGATAGCTCTCAAAAACCTGGTTGGTTAACCAAATTATTTCATTGGTTATTCTGAGGTTTATTATGAAAGCAAAAATTTTAATATCAGTTTTATTACTTTGTTTTGTAACATCAAACGCTCAACGCATTAAAGATGTTGCATACATTGGTGGAAAAAATTCAGAACAAATTATTGGCTATGGTTTAGTTGTTGGTTTAGCCGGAACAGGTGATAGTTATCGCTCTGCTTTTACTATTCAATCAGTTACAAGTATGCTGCAGAGATTTGGAATAACCGTTCCTCAAACAGATTTGAAAACAAAAAATGTTGCTGCAGTTATTGTTACAGCAACCTTGAATGGGAACTTAAAAGCAGGTGCAGAATTCGATGTAGTTGTTTCTTCAATGGGGGATGCTACGAGTCTTCAAGGTGGAACTTTATTAATGACTCCACTTTCAGGCATGAACGGTGAAGTTTATGGTTTTGCTCAAGGTGCTATTTCGGTTGGCGGATATGATATTAATACATTTACTGGAAGCAGAATTGCAAAAAATCATACACTTGCTGGCCGTGTTCCGCGTGGTGGAACTTTGAAGATTTCAATCCCAAATAATACGATTGATACAAATGAAATTTCTATCTTTTTAAAAGAACCAGATTTTACTACAGCTCAAAATGTAGCAACAGCATTAAATACAAAATTTGGTAATGAAGTTGCAAAAGCTGAAGATGCTGCTTCCGTTAAAATTAATGTTCCTCAAGATCGTCAAAATAATATCATTGCATTTTTAAGTGAAGTAGAAAATTTAACAGTAGCTGTTGATGAAGTTGCTAAAGTTGTATTGAATGAAAGAACTGGTACAGTCGTCTCTGGTCAAAATGTTAAGATTCTTCCAGTTACTATTACACACGGTAGCTTAAATATTACAATTAGAAATTATCCAATTATTTCACAACCGGGTGCATTCTCGCGTGGTAATACGGTTGCAATGAATAATCAAATTCCTTATGCACAACAAGACTCAACAAAAACAATTGCGATTCAAGGTGCAAGCAATGTTCAAGAAGTTGCGGCAGCATTAAATTCTCTTAAAGTTTCACCGCGTGATATTATTTCAATTTTTCAAGCTTTGAAAGAAGCCGGTGCTTTAATGGCAGAACTTATTATAATGTAAAATGCTTAATGTAATAGTTGATACTAAAAATAATTTTATAAAAATATAAATATTCATATGGAAGAAATAACATTAAAAGCAAGTAATGATAAGCACTTCACAAAACCGATTGATATAAAATCGCGTTACGATGAAAAACAAAAAGAAAAAATTGCTTCCGCATCAAAACAATTTGAAAGTGTTTTAACTGCTATGATGTTGAAAAGTATGAATAAAACAACAGGTGGTTTATTTGGTGATGAAGATGGTTACGGAAATGATATGTTCGATACAATTTTTGAACAGGAAATCGCTCAAAAAATGTCTGCTACAAAAAGTTTAGGAATAGCTGAAATATTATATCGTAAAATTACCGGTGAAAATATGCCGGATGAATTTAAATTTAGATTATCATCAAAACTAAATCCAATAAAAGTTAATAATACTCAAGTGCCTGCTGATGCAACAAAAGTAAAGCCAAGTAATTCATCACTTGAAAGAATAGATAAATTTAATAGTCATATTGAAGAAGCAAGTAAAACTTTTGGAGTTGATAAAGCTATAATAAAATCAATAATTCTTGCTGAATCTGCCGGAAATCATAAAGCTGTTTCAACTGCTAAAGCAAAAGGATTAATGCAATTAATGGATTCAACAGCAGTTGATATGGGTGTAAAAAATGTTTTCAATCCAAAAGAAAATATTTTCGGAGGGACTAAATATTTTGCCCAATTGCTTCGACAATATAGTGGAGATTTGAAGCTTGCTCTTGCTGCTTATAATGCTGGTCCGCAAAATGTGGAAAAATATAACGGTGTTCCACCTTTTGCTGAAACTAAATCTTACATAAATAAAGTACTAAGTTACTTAGAACATTTTAGCGAGAATCAATCATGAAAGTAAAAGAGCTAATAGAATCATTAAAAACACAAAACAATAATTTAACTGAATTATTAAACTCACTTGAAAAACAAAAAGAAGCTATTATTAATAATGATTTTATTTTGATAGAAACTTCAATAAGTGAAGAACAAAAATCTTTAAGTAAAGTTGAAAAAGAAGAAGCAAATAGAAAGAAAATAGTTGGTGAGCTAATTAAAGAAAATAATCTTTCTATAAAAAATTTTTCATTGGATGAAATTATTAAAAGCTCGCCTAAACTATTTGAAAAAGATTTAAAGGAAATTCAACAGTTAAGAAAATCATTGAAAACTAAAGCTGAAAAGGTTAAAAGAATAAATTCACAACTTAAAGATGTAATAGAATTTTCCCGCAACTTAATCAAAGAAACTATGATGATAGTTGCTCAGAAAAACAAAAAAGGCATTGTAAATAAAAGAGTATAAAAATGGGAATTGGAAGATTACTGGATATATCAGTTAGAACAATGAGTACTTATCAAAGAGCAATTGATGTTGCCGCTCAAAATATTTCTAACGCTGGTAATCCAGATTATACACGCCAAAAAGTTTTATTCGCTAATGAAATTGGTGAAAAAGGAAATGGAATGGGCATTAAAATTCAAGATGTTTTAAGAATTAGAAATGACATTCTTGATATGCAATTAAGAAAATATCAATCTTCACTTTCCGATTCCGAAAAAAGGTCTGAAGTTCTAAAACAAATTGAAGCTGTAATTTCTGAACCCTCTTCTAATGGATTATCAAACTATATTAATGAGTTTTTTAATTCTTGGGATGCACTTTCTGCAAATCCAAACTCTCAACAATTAAGATTAACGGTAATTCAAAAAGCACAAGCTTTGAGTACTCGTTTCAAAGATACAATTGATGGATTTAGTGAAATTCAATACATGCTTCAGCAAGATGCAAATTCTCAAGTAGACACAATTAATGGTTACTTAAAAGGGATTTATGAATTAAATCAAAAAGTTTATGATGCAGAAGCTCGTGGCACAAAAGCAAATGAATTGAAAGATCAACGTGATGCTTTAATAGATAAACTAAGTAAAATTATTAACATAACAGTTCAAAAATCTGATTACGGTGCAGTTAGTATAAATGTAGGTGGAATATTTGGGGCAGATCAAAATAATTTCAATGAATTTGAAGCTAAAATGGTTGACGGGAAATTAAGGTTAGTTGCTAAAAATGATCCGAATACATTGGCTTACATAAATGCCGGTGAATTTTATGCCGTTTCAGATTTACTTTCTAATAAAATCACTTCATACAAAACATCTTATGAAAATTTAGCTAAGAATTTTGTTGAACAAGTTAATTCAATTCATCTTAATGGTTATACATTACCAATTAGTGGCGCATCGCAAACAAATATTCCATTCTTTGGTGAATTAAATTCAAGTGGTGATGTTATAAATGCTTTTGTTGATGGAGAAATAAAAATTAATCCAGCAATTTTGAGCGATTCAAAATATATTGCTGCATCTTCAGTTGCTGGCTATGAAGGTGATAATCAAATAGCAGTTCAAATTGCTGAGTTATCAAAAACAAAAATATCGGGATTAGATAATCAAACAGTCAATGAATATTATACTTCAATTATAAATTCAATTGCACAAGAAAAAGTTAATGCAGATAACTCAATTGCTTCTAATGAGTTGGTTGTACAAAACTTAAATAGTCAAAAACAATCTTATTCTGGGGTCTCGCTTGATGAGGAAATGACAAACGTAATGAAATATCAACGATCCTACGAAGCTTCAGCTAAATTAATTAAAATAGCTGATCAAATTTTAGATACCATTATTAACTTGATTTAGGTGAATTATGAGAGTAACAGAAGGTTTAATTACTGATAAATATTTATTCACTAATTCAAAGATTGCTGAGAAGAAATTAAAACTTCAAACTCAACTAACAACAAACAGCAAATTTGAAAATATGAGTGATGACATTGCTGGGTCATTAAAAGCAATAAAACTTGATTCTTTAATTAAAAAAACTGATACTTTTATAGTTAATACAAAAAATGGAATTGAGTTTTTGCAAGCTTCGATAAGTTCACTTGATCAAATGACAAATCAAATTCAAAATGTAATGAAATTAGCTACTGATGCAGGTAATCCTTTAAATAAAGATAGTTACACAACAATTGCTCAATCTATAAAAAGTTCTCTTTCAGCGATTGTTCAACTTGTTAATGAAAAACATAATGACATGTACTTATTCGGTGGAACAAATTTTTCAGAAGATGTAGCAACAATTGATTCAAATGGAAAAGCTGTGAAATCAACAGCAAACCGTTCAGGTGAAATTAAAGTAAGAATTTCCAACAACGCAAAAGAATCAATTAATATTTCGGGAAATCAAATTTTAGACAGCGGAATTTTTGAATCAATAAACAATGTAATTGATCAACTAGAAAGTGGTAATGCTCCTACTAAAGCGCAATTAGATGATCTTGATAACGCATATAAAAATATTTTAAATGTTCAATCTTTAGCTGGTGAAAAATATAATAAGTTTACAAACATGCAAGAATTGCTAACAACATATAAAACTCAATACAACGAAATGCTGGTAAATGTTCAATCTATTGATCCAGCACAAATTATGGTTGAACTTCAACAGCAAGATTATTTATTGCAAGTTTCATATAAATTATTATCTAATACTTTTTCAAAATCAGTTTTTGATTACTTATGATTAAAAAATTTGGAACATTAATCGGATTATTTATTGGTATTTTCTCAATTTTTGGTTCCTTCTTTATCGAAGGGGGATCGTTCCATGCTCTATTTCTTTTTACATCAATATTGATTGTATTTGGAGGAACATTTGCTGCAACAATAATGGGATTTGGTCTTGATAAATTTTTGCAAATTCCTCAATTAATAAAAATGGCTTATTTCCCAAAATCATATAACATTGAAAAAATGATTAATACTTTTGTTGAACTTTCAGTTAAAGCTCGAAAAGAAGGTTTATTAGCCATTGAAAAAGATTTAGTCAAATTTGACGACCTTTTTCCAAAGAAAATGGTTAAATATGTTTTAGATGGAACAGATTCAGATTCATTACAACTTTTAGCACAATTAGAAATGAGAGCAATGCAAGAAAGACATTATTCCAATATGTCAATTTTTTCTAAAATGGGTGGTTACGCACCAACAATGGGAATCATAGGAACTGTAATGGGTTTAATTATGACTTTAGCAAATGCTGGTCAAGATCCAAACCATTTGATAAAAAATATTGCAACTGCTTTTATTGCAACTCTTTGGGGAGTTTTTAGTGCAAACATAATTTGGTTACCAATAAGCGATAGATTAAAAAGATGTCATCTGGAAGAGAAAAATATGATGGAAATCTCTTTGGAAGCGGTGCTGACTTTACAAGCGGGAGAAATACCTTCAATAATGAAAGCAAGGTTGATAGGAATGCTTCCTCAAAAAGTTCAGCAAGAGAAATTAGCCGCTTAATCCCAGAAGAGAATTTTCACGCTGAAGAAGGCAATGATAAAGATAGGTATTTAATTACTTATGCTGATTTAATTACTTTACTTTTAGGATTATTTATTATTTTGTATACAATTTCTAATATTGATGCTGTAAAATATAAAAACGTTGCTCAAGCACTTGGTAGTATTTTTGGAAAAGAAAATATTAATAAAGTTGTAACTAATGATATTTCCAATAATGTTCTTGAAAGTCCTAAAAACAAATTGATTGATCAACTTTCTAAATTAATTGAAAATTATGATTATACAAGTTCTATTCAATTAGAAGAAAGTGAACGTGGAATTACAATTCATATTCTAGATGATATTTTATTTGCTCCAGGACAAGCAGTTTTAAACGAAGGTTCAAAAGTTGTTCTTAACAGATTGGCATCAGTTATTAGATCAATTCCAAATGATATAAGAATTGAAGGTCATACAGATAATACACCAATTAATACTCCCCGTTATCCATCTAATTGGCACTTATCTGTTGACAGAGCATTAAATACTGCTTATTATTTGATTCAAAATGAAGGAGTTGATCCGGATAAAGTTTCTATAGTTGGATATGCAGAGTATCATCCCATTGCTCCAAATGATACTCCAGAATCCCGAACAAAAAATAGAAGAGTAGATTTAGTAATACTAAAGTGAGTAATTATGAAAATTAACACAACACATTTTGGTGAAGTAGAATTCACCGAAGACAAAATAATAACTTTCGAAAAAGGTCTTCTTGGTTTTGAACATTTAACAAAATTTTTATTCATTAAACCAGACGATAGCCTTTTTTATTGGCTTACTTCAATTGAGGATACAGATATTGCTTTTCCAATGTTTGGAATTCGTGTTATTGATGAAAACTATCCTCAAGAAGTAAATCACGAAGCATTTGCAATTGTTGTTCTTAATCCCGATCCACTTAAAATTACTGCTAATCTTAAGGCTCCTGTTTATATTAATCAGGAAACAAAAAGTGGATTTCAAAAAATAATTGATACTGATAAGTATCCTGTTTATTATAATTTATTTACAGAGTGAAATTATGCTAGTGCTAACAAGAAAAATAAATGAAGAAATAAAAATTGGATCTGATATAACAATCAAGATCATAACCACATCAGATAATCAAGTTAAGATTGGTTTCGAAGCACCAAAAAATATTCAGATTCTTCGTGGAGAAGTTTATGAAAAAATAAAAGAAAGCACTATCGAAGCTTCAAAAGCTATAACTAATTCTAACTTTGACTTGAACAAATACAAATTAAACAAAAAAGTATAACTATGAATTTTACTGATAAAACAAAAATACTCGTTATTGATGATTCAGATATAATCAGAACTTCAATGTCAAAATTTCTTTCTGAATATGATGTTGAAGTATTAACTTGTATTGACGGCCTCGAAGGTCTTCAATGTGCAGTTGAAACAAAACCTCAATTAATTTTTTTAGATTTATTAATGCCAAACCTTGATGGTTTAAGGTTGCTTAAAGTGATGAAAGTATTAGAAGATTTAAAAAGCATTCCGGTAATAATTATTAGTGGACACACTGATAAAACGAATGTACTTGCAGCAATGGAAGCAGGTGCTGAAAAAATTATCTCAAAACCATTGACGAAAGAAGCTTTAATAAAAGCAATCGATGAAGTACTTGGCAATGGTTTTCTTGCAGCTACAAAAAAACTTGCAAGTTTTTCGCAGGCAGAAAAAGAAAAAATGAATAAGGAATTAAAAAAATATTTTATTAATTCATTATCTCAGAGAAAACAAACAATCAAAGATTCAATTCAAAACAAAAACAAAGATCTACTTAAACTAATTATACATGAATTAAAAGGTTCAGCTGGAACGGCAGGTTTTAATCAAATATCAGAACTATGCAAAGAGTTTGAAGAAGTGTTTACTCAACCAAATCTTACTTGGGAAGAGTTAAATATTAAAAGCCAAAATTTAATTTCAACATTAACTCAAATAGAACAAAAAGTATTGAATTAAGGAAAAACTATGTTTGTAATTATAGGAATTGTTGTGGTAACCGTCGCGGTAGTAGCTGGTTTTACAATGGCAGGTGGAAACTTAGCTGCTCTTATTCAAATTTCAGAATTTATTACAATCGGTGGTGCAGCAATTGGAAGCCTATTAATCGCTTCTCCTTTATCTTTAATTAAAAAAATTACTGGAGCTGTCTCTAAATCATTTGGCAATCATGGGACTTCAAAGGAAGATTATATTCAAATGCTGAAAGCTTTTTCAGATTTGTTCCTTATTGCTCAGCGTGAAGGTTTATTGGCAATTGAAAAACATATTGAAGCTCCAGACAAAAGTGATATTCTAATCAAAGCAAAGGCATTTATTCATGATAGTTACAGAAAAAGTTTTTTCTGTGATACTATGAAAGTTATGCTCGCTGGTTCAGTACCTCCACACGAACTTGAAAGTTTAATGGATGCAGAAATTGAAACTTATGAAAAAGAAAATAAACCAGTAGCCGAAGGCTTAAATCGTGTTGGTGATTCATTACCTGGATTAGGCATTGTCGCAGCTGTATTAGGAATTATCGTAACAATGTCATCTGTAAATGAAGGTGCTGAAGCAGTTGGTCATCACGTTGCCGCAGCTCTTGTTGGAACTTTTCTTGGTGTGCTTTTGGCTTATGGTTTTGTTAATCCACTTGCTGCTAATATTGCACATTCTTTTGAAGAAAAAGTTCAAGATTTACAAGTAATTAAAGCTTACATTTTAGCTTATGCAAAAGGTAATCCGCCTTTTGTTGCCGCTGAAATTGCAAGAAGATCTATTTTCTTAGATCAAAGACCAACATTCCAAGAACTTGAAGGTGCATTAAGAGGTAAAAAATAATGGAAGGTGGAAACGAATCTCCTATCATCATAAAAAAAATTAAGAAAGGACATGGCGGTCATCATGGCGGAGCTTGGAAAGTAGCTTATGCCGATTTTGTTACTTCAATGATGGCTCTTTTTATTGTGCTTTGGGTTCTTTCTCAAAGCCAGGAAGTAAAAGAAGCTGTGGCTGGTTACTTTAAAGATCCTGTCGGCTTTTCTACTAAAAGCAAAAGCTTAATTGAAGGTCGTGGGATGGGTCCATCTCAAGTTCCTGATAATAAAATTGTTTTAAATGAAGAAGAGAAATTAAAAGAATTAGAAAAAAAACAATTTGAAAAAATGCAAGAAGAATTGATGACATCTTTGTCAAACGATACAGACTTAAAAGGTTTAGCCGAACAAGTAAAAATTGAAATAGTTAATGATGGTTTAAAAATAGAATTAAACGATGATGCAAATGATGTTTTTTTTGAACTCGGTACTTCATCATTAAAACCGAAAGCTGAAAAATTAATTAGTAAAATAGGACAGGAAATTTCTAAATTACCAAATAAAATAGTTGTAGAAGGTCATACTGATGCACGTCAATTTAGCAATAAAGGAACAGGTTTTACAAATTTTGAACTTAGTTCTGAACGTGCTCTTTCTGCAAAAAGGGCTTTAGTTGCTGGTGGTTTATCAGAAAAACAAATTGATGAAGTTCGTGGCTATGCCGATACTCGTTTACGTGAACCAAATGATCCGTTTAGCTTCAAAAACAGAAGAATTAGTATTACTGTTAAATTCAATAAAAAATAGAGTATTTATGTTAGGTAAAATTTTAATAGTAGAAGATGATACTTTTTTGCAAGATTTTTATAGGCTGTTCTTTAGCAAAATAGGTAGAGAAATAATTATTCTCGAAGACGGTAATAAAATAATTCAGGAAATTGAGAAAGGTGAAATTAACTTAATTATAATGGATATTAGTTTGCGTAATACTTATTTAAATAATAATAAAGTTGATGGAATTAAACTTTCACGTTACATAAAAATAAATTTTCCAAGCTTTAATATTCCAATATTGTTGGTTACTGCTTATTCAAATCAAATGATGAATAGTGAGTATTTAAAGGATAGTTTGGCAGATGATATTTTAGTAAAACCGATTGTAGATTATAATCAACTAATTGAAAAAATAAATAAACTGGTGTTTGTTCAAAATGAAAGATAAAATTTTAATCGTTGAAGATGAAAAAGATACCCGATTTATTCTTGAAAAATTACTTTCAAGAAATAATTATGAAGTTGTAACTGCTGTAAATGGTGAAGAAGCTTTAGAAGTATTGAAAACTTTTTCCCCAAAAGTAATTGTTGCTGATTGGACAATGCCTGTTATGGATGGCTTATCATTGTGTAATGTGTTGAAAGGAGATCCAAAACATAAACTAACTTACTTTATTATTTTAACTGCTCGTTCTTCTTTGCGTGATAGAATAATGGGATTAGATGTTGGTGCGGATGATTTTTTAGTAAAACCTGTTGAAAATCAGGAATTACTTGCTCGTATTCGTTCTGGCATAAGAATTTACAATTTGCAAAATGAATTAAAAAATATTGAGCATTCAAAAGCTGTACTTGAAATGGCCGCAACAATTGGACATAAAATTAACAATCCATTAAGCAGTTTACTGCTTTCATTAAAAAATATTGAAAATGAAATTTTACCTACCGAAAAAGAAAAACTTCAAGAAGATTTTTCTACAATTAATGAATCAATTGAAAGAATTCGCAAATTTGTAGAAGAATTAATTCACTTAAAATCTGCTGAAACAGAAGATTATACATCAGACCAAAAAATGATTCGTACAAATTAATTTAAGTTTTTTGCCTTTTCTTCGATAATAAGCTGGAGGAGAGGCTATGCTTGAAAAAATTACAAATATTTCCGCCGGTTCGGATTATAAAAACGCAACTTCTAAAACTGGAAGATATAATCGAACTTCACAATTTATTAATGCATTGAACTCTTCAATGACAGATTCTATTTCTTTGTCTCCAGCAGTGTCTTACCTTAATTCATTAAATTGGAAATTAAAAAAAATTAACAAGTTTAAAGAAAATCTTATTGTAATTTTTGAATTGAATGGATATGAATTTACGGCCAATGTTGGTTATCCTGAAACAGCTCTAAATAATCATATTGATTATTTTATTAAAAAATTCATTGAAAAACTTTCGAGCAGAATTGAAATGAATTTAAGTTTAGAAACACCACCTTATAATAGAGAATTGCAAGAAAATCAGAATGAGGTTGATTTATTTTATCTCAATCTTTTTATTAATGATATACTGGAACTAAATGAAAAAGTTTATGAACTAAACGAGAATAATTATGAATTAATTAAATTATTTAATTCAAGAGAAAACAATCTGAAGCATGAATTTAATATGATTAATGAAAATCTCTTTCATTTTATTGAAAAGTATCTATCAATTAAATTAAGACCAATTTCTAACGCTGAACCCGTTGAAGACAAAATCTTACTTCGGAGAGTTCAGTTAATTAAATAATAATTATGAATAATCTAAAAAATCAGCGGGCAGTTTTAGTAGAAACAGAAACAGATTTCAGTAACTATATCGAGTTACCAAATAATAATCCTTTAGCTATTGTTGATGTTGAGCTAAAAATAGTTTATTGCAACGAGGCTTTCAAAAGTAATTTCGGTCTTGGTATAGGCGAAGAAATATCCAAAATGAATTCTAACCCGGAATTCGTTTATTTGGTTAAAGGATTTAATGAAAGTCATTATAAAAACATTTCTGTTGATATAACTCTTTCTTTTGAAAATGATACATTAGTTAAAAATTATTTCGTACGAATTGAAAGAGTATTTATAAAACTACAGCAGTATTTTGTGCTTTCAATTGAATCGCTTGAACAGCGAAACAAACTTGAAAATAAAATTAATTCTATTCATAATGCTCTTGATCAGGGCAATTTTCCATTAATGATTTTAGATAACGATAAAAAAATTACTTACGTTTCTAAAACTTTTGAAATCGTATTAAATCGTGATTTGGAAAATATTTTTAATAAACAAATTGATGAAGTGTTATCAGACTATCTTAATCTCGCAGAACTTGATGATCTTAAAAATTCATTGAATAATTATACACCTTGGAAAAAACTTGTTTGTTTTTATAAAAAAGCACCAGCAGAATATTGGGAATTCAAACTAAATCCTGTTTACGAAAACGAGTTTGAAAAACCTAATTTTATTTTATTTGCAAATAATTTAACTGAACATATTAATCAAACTATAGCAATTGAACGTTCAGAAAAAAAACAAAAACTTATTATAGATAACATAAGTGATTTATTATTAATTGTTGAAAAGGTCGGTAACTTTGCTTTGTTTGAAAATGCAAATGATAATTTTTGTAAATCATTTGGTTTGGATAAAAATAAAATATATTCACTTAAGATTGATGATTTTATTCCACAAAACCTTTCAAAAGAAATTTATGAAGCAATTTTCATTTTGACAACAAAAAATGTTTCATTTCATGAATTTATTTACAAACATTTTGACAATCATGAATTTAACTGCAAGGTTACAAGTGTACCTGAAAGCGGAAGTAACTTAACATATTTTATTATTACATTAAAAGATATTACAGAAGAAATTCGCTATCGTGAACAACTCAAGAAAGCATATCACAAAGAAATGCAACTGAACAAAATGAAATCTGATTTCCTTGCAAACATGTCTCACGAAATCAGAACCCCTTTTAATGCCGTTGTTGGCTTTTCAGAAATAATAGATGAAAGTATTGAATCGGGTGAAACTGAAATATTACGTGAATTGATGAATTCGATGAAAGAAGTTTTAGGCAGGGCATTAAATTTATTTACTAACATTATTGAAGTATCCCAAATTGAAAGTGGTGAAATAGAATTAGAAAAAGTTGACTTAAATTGTAATCATATCATTAGAAACCTTTCAAAAAAATTCGAAGAAGATATTCAAAAAAAGGACATTGATTTTATACTTGAACTTTCCAATGATGATTGTGTAATCGAAGTAGATTGGGTTAAGTTTGAAAAAATAGTTTCATCTTTACTTGATAATGCAATTAAATATACTGATAAAGGATATGTCTATGTAGGTTCAAGAATTGAAAATAAATTTGTCGTGATTGTAATTGAGGATAGTGGTGTTGGTATTGAACAAAGTCAAATTGAAAGATTACTGAAACCATTTACACAGGAAATTGAAGGCTATACTCGTCCATTTGAAGGGGCTGGTCTTGGTTTAACAATTGCTTATAAACTCACTCAACTGATGGATGGTAAATTTGAAATCAAAAGTGAAAAAAATAAAGGAACAAGAATTATATTAACTTTTCCACTTTCTAGTTAGTTGAGAATTGTAATGACTTTAATTACGGAAAAATATCGTGATAATGTTATAAACAGTGAAGCTCAAATTGCTAAATTCTATAAATTAGCCAAAGAACATTTCCAGATAAATGTCGATTCTCAAACTGATCAGATTAATACAATTAAGGAAAGTGTAAGATTCTTTTCTCTTGAACTTCCTACGGAACTAAAAGAAATATTTATTTCATTTAATGACGCACCATTATTCTGGATTTACGAATCATCATTACTAAACCAAATTGAAGAATTTATGAAGTTCAACTTCAAAGGTTTGGCTTTTAGTGAACTTCATAAACAGATAAAAGAAAATTATGCTCGCTGGGCAACTACTAAATTAAAAAGTGAAAAAGAATATTATTCAACAACAACAATAAATTTTATTGAACGGGATATTAATAAACATAATTTTTTTAAGTCAATTCTTAAAGGACTAATATTAACTTATCAACCAACTTTTTATAATTCTGAAAAGGCACTTGAAATATTTGAAAATACAATTGGTTTGATCAAATCATTACGTTTAAATGATAATACAAAATCAGAATTAAACTATTTACTTAAATTATATATCGGCTTTGTTTATTTAAAAGAAAATGAATACATCAAAGCGAACGAAACATTCAAACAAGCACTTGAAATTAAACCACAGGGATGTTCTGCAAGAATTTATTCTTCACTATCCGAAATAATGCTTGGCAATGAAGATGTTGCTATGTATTATCTTAAAGAAGTTTTTAATTATGATATTAAAAGATTATCAATTGCACTGAAATTTAATAACCTAGGCATGTTTAATTACTTTTTCCGAAATGCTTTTATATATAATATTTTTCATGAAAAGGGTTTTTCCAAAGTTTCTGATGCAATTCAAATTTTGTTTAAAGAATTTAGAGTAAGTGATGATTCCATTTTTAATAGTTATAGAGAAAAAATTGATAATATTAAAAAATGTAAATTAGATGAATATTATGATGAAGAAATAAAAAAGTCGTTCGATTTTTTTGAAAAATTATATATTCAATATTCAACTTCAAATTCAACATTGCTTCATGCAACTTATCCTGAATTTCAAAACAAAATAAAACAAATTATCGAAAGGATTACTTTCAATGTTAAAGAGAAATACTACAATGAAGTTAAAACGTACTTAAATACTTATGATGTTGTAATAAATAATAATTTAAGTGCTGAAAAACATCTAATTGAAGAATTAGAAATGTTTAAGAAAAAATCGCAAGAAACATTAAAAGAAACGATTCAACAAATAACAGAAAATTATGACTTAGAAGCAAAAGAAATAGAATTGAAGATAAATGAAATACCTGAAATTGATAGATACAATCCAAGAGCTGCCTTAGTAAATAATTTAACATACAATATTTTTATTGCATTTATAGTTTTTTTAATTGGAGGAATTACAGGTTATTCAAACAAAATTATAGAAAATGTTAACGAATTTAATTCAATATTTGTTTCGGTTCTAATTTCGGGATCTAAATGGGGAGCAATAAGTTTTATTATTGGATTAATAATTACCTTACTAATGGCTGTTGGTATAGCAATTGAAAAATATGATGTCTTATCAAAGTTGCACAGAAAATTAAATCTTTTAAAGATTGAAAAAGAAAAAGAAATAGTAGAAGCAAAAGAAATGAATAATCACAAACAAAAAATAATGATCGAAAGCATCAACAGCAGCATTGAACTTCATAGAAAAAGAGTCGCTGAAATTAAAGAGCAAAAAGCATTAGCAGAAAAAGAACTTTACGAAAAGGCCAATCAAAAAATAGAAGAAGAAACTAAAACTCTGATTAATATCATTTCTTAATATTTACTTTCTTACAAGTATTGGATAATCAACAATTGGCTAATATCCACCACTATTTAAATTACTCATTTAATATTTAATTCAAAAATAAGTTCAACTTAATTATAAAGATGGAACAAAATTTGTAATCTTCTCAAGAAAAAGAGAATTAATATTGAAAACTGTTGTTACTATTACAGGTATTCGTCCTGATTTCATCAGAATGAGTGAAGTTTTCTCGAAATTAGATGAAAACTTTGAACATATAATGATTCATACTGGTCAGCATTATGATGATGAACTCAGCAGAGTATTTTTTAATCAACTTAAAATCAGAAAACCAGATTTTACTTTAGCAACCGGCAAGAGCAGTTCAAACCATTACGAACAGCTTTCATATCTCTCAAAAGAAGTCATTTATCTTCTCAAGCGAAAAAAAATAAATCCCGACATTATTTTATTCCTTGGCGATTCAAATTCTGCTTTGGTTAGTGCACCGCTATTTAAGGAAGGATACAAAATCGGACACATCGAAGGTGGAATGCGTTCTTATGATAGACGAATGCCTGAAGAAGTTAATCGTGTTATTTGTGATTATGTATCGGATTTGGTTTTTGTTTATACGCCATTATATAAAGAACGATTAATTCAAGAAAATAAAAACCCAAATCAAATTTTTGTTGTTGGAAATACAATTGTTGAAGTAGTTAAAAAGTTTATGCCCACTGGAAATAGAAGCAAAGATTTTATTGTAGCAGATATTCATCGAAATGAAAACTTGAAATCACCCGAGCAATACAATCATATTCTAAAATTTTTAGATGAATTAGGAAGCAAAACCAAACTTGAAGTTCGGCTTGTTAAATTCAACAGGGCATTAAAATTAATTAACAAATACAAATTACTTAACGATAAAAAGAACATTAAACTTGTCGGTCCTTATGGTTTCCTGGATTACTTAAATCTTCAATACAATGCTTTTGGAGTTGTATCAGATTCTGGTACAAGCCAGGAAGAATGTCCACTATTAGGTGTTCCTGTTGCTGTTCCAAGAAATTTTACAGAAAGACCTGAATCTGTTGAGAATGGAAACAGCATTTTAATTGGAGAAAATAATCCTGTCGAAAAGATGGTAACTGATACACTTAATTTCTTTGAATCATATTCCATCTCAAAAGAAAAATTAAAATGGCTTGGCAATGGTAAAACTTCAGAAAAAATTATAAAAATACTTAATAAGGAACTTTAATATGAAAAACATATTAATCGTTGGTGGTGCTGGTTATGTTGGCGGTGCAATTACGGATTTAATTCAGCAGTCTAATTATAATGTTAGAGTTTACGATGCATTGTTATATGAAGATTCATTTCGTAAACCAGTTGATTTTGTTTATGGAGATGTTCGTGAGGAAGAGAAATTAAAGCAACAACTTAAATGGGCGGATGCGGTTGTATGGTTGGCTGCAATTGTCGGTGATGGTGCTTGTCAAATTAATCCCAACTTGACTAAAGCCATCAATCAAGATTCAGTTGCATGGCTTGCAGATAATTATGACGGAAGAATTGTTTTCATGTCAACCTGTTCAGTATATGGTGCTCAGGATAAGGAATTGGATGAAACTTCGCCTACAAATCCATTATCGCTCTATGCACAAACAAAACTTGAATCTGAAAAATATCTTAAACATAAAAATGCTGTTATATTCAGATTAGGAACACTGTTTGGAGTTGGGGATCTTTATTCAAGAATTCGTTTGGATCTTGTTGTTAATATTTTAACTGTGCGGGCTTATATTGAAGGAAAAATAAGTGTATTCGGCGGCGATCAATTTAGACCATTACTTCATGTAAAAGATGTAGCAAGAGCAGTATTGATGAATCTTGAAAGCGAGCACAAAGGAATTTTTAATTTAGCACGTCAAAATGTTCGCATAAGCGATCTTGCTTACCAAGTTAGAATGCATTTTCCCGATCTCTTGATTGAAACAACAGACATGCCTTTTCAGGATACAAGAAATTATCGTGTGTCTGCAAAAAAAGCTAATGAAGTGTTTGGCTTTAAATCAATTCACTCGATTGATGAAGGAATAGAAGAATTAAAATATCTTGTTGAAACAAAACGCATAAAAGATTTAAAGAGTCCACGTTATTCAAATCAAGCTTATCTAAAAGAACATTATTTTGAAATCTTAAATGAAAAATTTAAAGAGGTAGATGCAGCATGAGTGACGAAAAAATTCCCAAACTGATTAAAGGTGGTTTATCTGTTGATGACAGAGGTCGGGTTGGCTTTGTTAATGAATTTAATTTTATGAATGAAGAAATCAAGCGATTTTATTTTATTGAAAACCACAACAAAGGTTTCATCCGTGCATGGCATGGTCACAAAGTTGAAGCAAAATATGTTTTAGCCGTAAAAGGTGCATCATTAGTATGCTGTGTTAAAATCGATGATTGGAATAGTCCGTCGAAAGATGCAAAAGTTTGGAGATTTGTTTTAAGTGATACACAACCATCAATACTTTATATTCCTGAAGGTTATGCAAATGGTCATATGTCTTTAAATGACGATACTCTAATTATGGTTTTTTCAAATCAAACAATTGATGTTGGACTTAAAGATGATATCAGATTTGAATCTCATTATTGGAATCCTTGGCACGTGGAGGAAAGATAATGAAAAGAATTTTAGTCATTGGTTCAACTGGAATGCTCGGTTATGCTGTATCTGAATATTTTTTAAGCAATCAATACGATGTAGTTAAACTTACCAGAAATGATTTCGATATTGGAGTTGAACCACATGAAAAGTTTGAGAAGTATTTAGATGGAATTGATGTTGTTATTAATTGTGCAGGATTAATAAAACCAACAATTGGAAAATATCCGATTGAACAGGCAATAAGAGTAAATTCAATCTTTCCAAGAAACTTAGCATTAATGACAAAAGCGCGGGGAATTAAATGCTTTCATATAACAACAGATTGTGTTTACTCTGGTAAAAAAGGAAATTATAATGAATTAGATTTATTCGATGCAGAAGATTTATATGGGATGACAAAAAATGCCGGTGAAAATAAAGATTGTATGGTTTTAAGAACTTCAATAATCGGTGAAGAAAAAGAAAACAGCAGATCACTTTTGGAATGGGCAAAAAGTCAAGCTGGTAAAGAAGTAAACGGATTTGCCAATCATTTATGGAATGGAGTAACAACATTATACTTGGCAGAGATAATAGAAAATACTTTGAAGCAGAATTTATATCAAAATGGAATATTTCATATTCATTCACCAAACACAGTTAATAAATATGAATTACTTCAAATATTCGATGAAGTATATGAATTGAAATATGCTAAAATTAATTCAGTGGAAGCAAAAGAAGCTGTTGACAGAACATTGAGCAGCATTTATGATTTAACAAAAGTTGTTTGTTCTAAAAGTTTGAAAGAACAAATAATTGGAATGAAAAATTTTTTCAATGGAAGAAAATTTTAAAATGATTGACCATATTGAAAAGAAAGAAAACTGGCACGAAGACTTTATTGTAAATTTAGCAGCTCAGTTAATGCCTCAAATTTATGTTGAGCTTGGGTTATACCATTGTGAACTTTTCAATGCAATGATTCCTTACTCAGAAACACTGATAGGAGTAGATATATCTGCCGAAGCCGGTAAATATATGATTCAATCCGAAAAAGTTATGTTTATGAATATGACCACAGATGAATTTGCCGAATTATTAAAAAAACATCCTGTATCCATAGATTTATTGTTTATTGATGCTGATCATACTAAAGAATCAGTTTTAAAGGATTTTTGGAATTACTTTCCTTTTGTGAAAGAACAAGGTTTAATTTTATTACATGACACTTACCCAAAAAATAGTCAATACACAGATAAAGGTTATTGTGGTAATGCATATCTAGTAATTGATGAATTAAAAAATCACTTTGATGAATTTGAATTTGTAACAATTCCAATTCATCCGGGTTTGACAATTATTAGAAAAAGGAAAACTCAATTAGCTTGGGAAACTTCAGTATGATTCCATTTGGATTAATGAAAATTATTTCAACGAAAAATTAATACCAGGGCCATAAAAGTGAATAAATTAGATTGTAGCGAAAAGTCATATAAAATAGTTTGTATAACACAAATTTATAATGAAATCAGAAAACAAAATCTCGAAAGATTTTGGGAACATATAAATTCAATTTGTGATGCAATCTTTGTTTATGACGATGGCAGTACAGACGGAAGTTATGAATATATGCTTGATAAAGCTACACTTATTATAAGAGCAGGAGAAAATGATTTCAAAAATGAAGTTAATCATAAAAAAATATTACTCCAATATGCACTCAAACTTCAACCGGATTTTATTTTATGGTTGGATGCAGATGAAGTTTTAACTGCGAATGCCAAGGAAGAACTTCCAAAGTTGTGCAAATATGCTGACGAAAACAATATTGATGGCATTAGTTTTCATGAAATTAATTTATGGAGAAGTTATTCATGGAAACGAATTGATAATTCTTACGATCTGGGTTGGTTTGTACGTCTATGGCGGGTTACACCTAATTTAATGTTCAAAGAAACAACCCCTGGATTACATCAGCAACAATATCCTCATTCAATTAAGGAAATCGAAAAAACGGACTGTGTAGGAGTTATACATTATGGCTTCGCAACTGAAAAATCCTTGGCCTTTAAATATTTAACTTATCGTTCACATGGTCAAAGTGGCTGGGCTTTAGAAAGACTTTTAGATGAGAGTACATTAACATTAGAAAAAGTTGATAAAAAATTATTTCCTGAAGATTTGTATATAAATGATGACAAACCAATTCCAAGAAGTTTTATTCAGGCAATTTCAAGTTTAGACGCTTACAAGGATGAGGTATTTAAACCAAGAATATCAATTGTATGCTTAATATATAAAAGCACTGATTGGCTTCAATTCGTATATGAGCAAGTTTTAAAGTACACAGATCTAAATGACAAAGAGTTTTATTTTGTTGCTAACGATGCAAATGAATCAGTATTGCAATATTTAAATAATAATTACATCCCGCACTATGTCTGGAATAATTCTGATGAGCAGAAGAAAGAATGGTATATTAACAATGTTTATAGAGCTTGGAATTTTGCTGCTCAAAAAGCGAAAGGTGATTACTTATTATTTATTAATAGTGACATGGCTTTTTCGCATGGCTGGGTTGAGAATTTATTTAATAAACTAAATGGAAAAAATTGTGTTGCATCTCGTTTAGTTGAATCAGGGAAGTTATTATCTGGTGAGCATGCAATAAGTAAAAACTTTGGAAGATTTATAGAAGACTTTGATGAAACTGCATTTAATACTTTTGCAGAGGAAATTAAAGTTGATGAGTTGAAAGATGGTGGCTTGTTTATGCCTCTTCTCATTAAGAAGGATGATTTTTTAAGTGTTGGTGGATATCCTGAAGGTAATATTGTTCCGGGGACAAATATATTTACTCCACAAATTGCACTTAAAGGAACTCCATGTATTAGCGGAGACGTAGTTTTGATGCAAAAACTTAAGGAGATAGGAATAAATCATACTACTTCTTATGATTCAATTATTTACCATTTTCAATGCGGCGAAATGGATTCCCATTCGACTTTACCAAATAATGTAAATGAAAAAATTAGAGTGATTATTTGTAATGATTACTTGTCAGGCAGAATGGGAGAAAGAACAATGTGGAACTTTTTACTTTCTAATTTACCCAACTCTGTAGGTGTTGATAAAGACTCTTTAAATGCTGATAAAGATTTTGAGCAGGAAGCAAAACTATATATTAAAAAAAATTATCCCGAAAGCGATGTTATCATACAAAATGCTACTTTCATGGATCTTATTGATAGAGACCGATTTAATATATTGTATTTACAAGATAATCTGCGAGCTATGGGACGCAAGTCATTGCAACAGGAAGCTAATCTTAAACAAGCAGATATTTTAGTAACAAATTCTAATATAACTGCTGCTTCGTACCCAGAATATAATTTTGAAATTATTCCAATCGGTATTGATGATAATTTATTTAAACCAATGGATAAAAAATATGTAAGAAAAGAATTTGATATACCAAATCAATCAGTGGGAATTTTTGTGGGTGATTTCAGTGAGGTGAAAGGATGGTCTAAGGTAAAAAGTTTGATTGAAAATCATGATGAAATTTTTTGGATTATTGTTTCAAAAGATGAAAATACTTATGAACGAAAAAACACAAAAGTATTTAATAGAATAAGCCAGGAAAAATTAGTTAAGCTATTAAATTGCGCTGATTTTTTTATTCTTGGGTCGCCTGTTGAAACGCAATGTCTATCTGCATTGGAAGCATGTTTTTGTAATCTGCCTATCATAATGAATAATACAGGAATTTTTGCAGATTTTTCAGACGAAGAAAAAGAGAAAATTGGTTATTTCGGAGAAGACTTTGAAGCAGGTTTAAAGAAAGTACTTAACCAGCAATTTTCACCGCGTGAAATAATGTATCAAAAAAATCTTACGATTTATGGAATGGTAGAGAAATGGAAAAAACTAATTTCAAAAGCCAGATTAAATTCAGAACAAAAAATTCTAAGACATAATGAAGAAAGACATCCATTCTTTTCGGTTATTGTTCCGACTTTTAATCAAGCAGAATTTTTAGGAGAAGCATTAGATTCTTTGCTAAATCAAACATTTAGAAATTGGGAGGCAATAATTGTAAATGATGGAAGCAGCGATAACACAAAAGAGGTAATTGATAAATATTTATCGATAGATAAAAGATTTAAAGCTTTTCATAAAGAAAATGGCGGTGTGGCTTCTGCACTTAATGTAGGTATACAAAATGCAAAAGGTGATTGGATCTGCTGGCTTTCGTCAGATGATCTGTTTGAACCGGATAAACTTGAAACACACTTCGAAGCAATAAACAAAAACCCAGAAATCAAATTCTTTCATACTCATTGGTATTTATTACTTGATGAATCAAAACAAAAAATAGCTCCACCACTTTGGCTTACTATTCCCCCTACCGAATTTCAGGTTACAAGATTCTTTTGGGCAAATTATGTGCACGGAAATGCAATAGCTGTTAATCGAACAGTATTTGAAGAAGTAGGACTATTTGATGAATCGCTTAGACAAGGTCAAGATTTTGAAATGTGGTTAAGGATTTCTTCTAAATATGTTTCATTTTACATTGACAAAAGAACTTGTGTAACAAGAATACATAAAGGTCAAACAACAAATTCGTTTGTTGAAGGTGGCGTTCTCGATTCTACAAGAGCATTAATTAAATTCTTAAATGAAGTAAGTTTTAGAGAACTCTTTCCTTTCACTGATTTACAAAATCCTAATAATATTATTAAAGTCTTGAATGAAATCATTTTTATATCAACTAAAGAAAATGCTTTCATTTACCGCTGTGGATTTACAACTGCTTTAGCAGAAAAAACTATGGAATGGTTGACAAACGAAATTCCAATTCAATTTTCTAATAAGTTATTCCCGATATTAAAAACTATTGTAAAAGGCTATTTTGAACAACCACTAAGGGAAGATATTAAAAATGTACTAAAACTGTTTCTTAATAAAGATAGAGTAACTTACAAACAACACAATTTTATATTCGAGACTAAACAGTTTGTGAATAAACTTATTTTGACTGGAGATCAAAATCAAGCAAAGGCAATTGAGAAATATCTTTTAAGAATTTTAAATCTTAATACTAAGCATGAAAATAGTGATGGTTCTTATGAACCTATTTTGCTTGGTTATCCGAATGATAATAAATTCAAGAAGATAGAACCGAGTGATATAAATCATTGGACAATAGAACCTGGACGAATAGAAACAAACTCTATTAAACAACGCTTAAATATTACTTGCAAAAACTGCAAAAGTAATTTCAATATCAATCTTGAATATGAAATGGGAAAGGATTCAACTGTTCAGGAATTTATTTGTCCAAAGTGTAAAAATGGTTACAAATTCGATGATGAAAACTTTGATCTGGATTTTATAGAATTTCACAATCGCAAGGTTTCTGCTTCTGATAGTTCGATTTCAGATTCATCTAAAGTTGCATTTTTTATACGCGACGTTTCTGTAGTTGGAGGTGGCACTAAAATTTTATTTAAGTATATCGATTGGCTTTCTAAACTTGGGACTAACATTACAGTTTACTCTTTCGCAAAGAAACCAGATTGGATTGAAACCAAGTTAAATTACATTCAGATTCAAAGTGAACTTGAAATTAAGACAATTTACAAACTTCTTTTTGTGTTTAGCATTTTTGATGTTCCTCTTGTTCTTAACAGAATTCCTATTTCAAAAGTTGTTCACATTTGTCAGGGTTACGAGGGTTATCATTTCGGAAGAGATTATGAAGAATTACGAAGCGACAAACATATTTTAACAAAGATGCATGCGATTCCGGTTAAGAATATTACTGTTTCAACTCATCTTGTTGAATTGTTTAGGGATAAATTTAGCAGAGAAACTTTTTACGTACCCAATGGTATTGATAATAATGTGTTTTCGCCAGATGAAAATATCAAAAGAGAAAAGTCAGTTCTTTTTGTGGGAAATCCATTTCATCCGCTAAAGGGTTTTGATTTTCTTGGTTCTTCCATTAAGAGAATTCAGAGCTCATCATTTAAAATTGAAAACCTGAAACTAATAATAGTAATGGGCTTTAAACCTGATAACATTGAAAAAATTATCTCTCATATTTCTGAACAGCTGGATTGTACTGTTGAGATTAAATATAAATTATCGAGCAAAGAAATCGCCGAACTCATGAGAAGTGTTGGACTTGTTGTATGTACCTCCTGGTACGAAGGTTTTTCAATGCCGCTTTTGGAAGCTATGGCTACAGGTACTCCTGTAATCACCACTTATAATTTAGGAGCTCAAAGCTTTTGTAAGGAGGGATTCAATTCTTTTAATGTAAAATACGGTGATGTAAACCATCTGGCACAAACCATCCTGAATATTTTATTTTCATCAATAGACATAAGTAATATCATAATAAATGCTTATAAAACTTCTTTGGAATATTCAGAATATAACTCTGTTAATCATTTTATAAATGTTATTGAAGAATTGTTAAGCATAAAATTTAATACTCAAATAAAAGAAAAATTAATAAATGAATATGTCTTCAATGATTTAACAACAAATGAAAAACTTAGCAAAGAATTAAGAATTGATAAACCATTAGTCAGTATTATTATTCCTGTTTTTAACCAGTTGGAGTACACAAAAAAATGTATTGAAAGTTTAGTCTCAACAATTGAAAAGAAAGTTGAATTAATAATCGTTGATAATGCAAGTACAGATAGAACACCACTTTATCTTAAGACTTATAAAAATGACAAACTGAAATTGATAATATTAAGGAATGAAGAGAATCATGGTTTTCCAAAAGCTGTAAACAGAGGGATTTTGGAATCGTCAGGCAAGTTCATAATAATTGCAAACAACGATATAATATTTACTGATAAATGCATTAATAGGATGCTTGATGTTGCAGAATCAGATGAAAGAATTGGCATTGTTGGTCCAATCAGCAATGAAGTTAGTGGCGTACAAAGAGATAAAGAAGCCAATTATAAAACTATTGATGAAATGCATCGTTATGCTGATAAGGTCAGAGAAAAAAATAATGGTAAGATATTACATTTTCCGAGAGTTGCATTTTTATGTACTTTAATTAAAAAAGAAGTAATTGATAAAATCGGCGGGCTTGATGAAAGATTTTCTCCCGGTAATTTTGAAGATGATGATTTTTGTCTTCGTGCTCAACTTGCTGGTTTCAAAACTGTAATTGCTAATGATGTTTTCATTCATCACTACGGATCGAAAAGTTTTAAAGCTAATGGTCTAAATGAGTATCAAAAAAGACTTGATATTAACAGACAAAAATTTGTGGAAAAATGGGGAGCCACTCCAGAAGAAATTTGGCTTGAAAACAAATCAATTAAAAATCGTAATGTTTACTTCCCAATTCATGATGATTTATTCAAACAATATTTTGAAAGGACAAGAATTTATTTAGCTGATAATGAATTAAATCTTGCACAGGAATCAATAGTTCAAGCGATTGATAATTTTAATGAAAGTAATACACAAATAATTCAATTTGATGAGTTACTAAATTTAGCTGCAAATATTTTTCTTGCTGTTGGTGATTTGTCAAAAGCACAAAATTATTTTGAACAGGAATTGCAAACAAACCCACAGTCATCATCTGCTTGTTTTGGCTTAGGACAGATATTTTTTGCTCAAGAAAATTACGAAGCTGCTAAAACAATGTATGAGTGGGCAATTAAAAATGATGAAGCAAACTTAAAAGCAAAAGAAGCTTTACAAAATGTAAATGAAATTCTTGGCTTGGATGTTAATCATAACTCATTAGTGGAGATGTAAAAATGTCGAAAATTTCACTTTGCATGATTATTAAAAATGAAGAAAAATATTTATCTGAATGTCTTGAATCAGTTAAAAATGCTGTTGATGAAATTATTGTAGTTGATACTGGTTCAACTGATAACTCCATTGATATTGCAAAAAATTATGGTGCCAAAATTTTTCAATTCGAATGGATAAATGATTTTTCAGCCGCAAGAAATTATTCAATCGAACAAGCAACTGGCGATTGGATTTTATATTTAGATGCGGATGAAAGATTAGATTCTTCATCAATCACAGAATTAAAAAGGTTAACCTCAACAAAACAAAAAGTCGTATATAATTGTGTTGTTAGAAATATTGATTCTACATATGGTCATGATAATTCTAATCGATATCCAAGACTTTTCCCAAATAATGAAGGGATCAAATTTGAAGGAAAAGTACATGAGCAAATATCAAATTCATTAATAGAAAACGAAATTGAAATTAAAAATTCCAGCATATTAATTATTCATATTGGTTATAATATCTCAACTGAAGAAAAAAGAAAAAAAGCCGAAAGGAATTTAGCATTATTATTACAAGAATATTCAACAAACAAATCGCCATATATTGCATATCAACTTGGTTTAACTTATCAAATACTTAATGATTATGACAATGCAATAAATTACTTAAAAATAGCAGGTGAAAATATAAAGCTCGAGAGAAACTTAAGAGCTATTTGTTACACACAGATGGCATTCATTTTACATCAATCACATAAAGTTCAAGAAGCTGAAAAAAACATTTTGCTTGCTACAAAACTTGATGAACGTCAGCCATATTCATATTACTTAGCCTCAAAAATATCATTAAGAAAAAATGAATTAACACTTGCAGAAGAAAAATGCAAGCGGGCATATTTATTAAATCAAGATCAATTATTAAAAGAATTTAATCAAACTCAAGTTATACATTTGGATCCGGAAGAGGTAATATTTTACGGATTAACATTAGCATTACAAAATAGAAATACTCCAAATTATCAATTCTATCAAAAAGAATTATATCAACTTTATACTTCACGTGATGGGAAAAATTCATTACGTGCATCTGCAATGCAGAAAGTATTTTTAAATTCTTCGTTTACAATTGACGAAGCTGATACAATAATTAATATGATAAATAATAGCAACATCAACTTTTTTATTTTTATGTTTGGTAATAATCCTTATAAGCAGCAAATTTTATTACTTGCAGAGAAACTATTAAAAAAATTTCCTGAAAGTGTTGATGTAAAAAAACTATTAGCAAAATTATTAGATGAATTTGGAAGAGTTGATGAAGCAATAAAAATTTTAGAAAGTGTAATAGTTGAAGATCAAAAAGATCCGTCAATTTATTTTTATTTAATTACATATTATTTAAAACAAGGTTCACAAGATAAAATAAAACCTGTCGTTCAAAAATTAGAAAAAAACTTCTCTAACATACCAGAAGTAATGTCGAGAGTAAGAACATTAAAAAGAAAATTATTAATGCTCACTACTGTTCCATTGTAGAATACACCACAAGAAAAAACTAAACTTTTCGAAATGCCTTTCGATAATATAACTGAGAAATAAATCTCATAAGTAAAACAAAATAATAACAAAGCTAGGCAAGGAAGCCTAGTTAAACAAAAAACAAAACAAGGAGGTAGTTATGTCATTCTCAGTTAACACAAATCTTGGCGCTTTACAAGCTTACAACGCATTAGCAAAAGTTAATGCAGAAACACAAAAAGCACAGCTTCGTTTGGCAACCACAAAAAGAATTAACCAAGTTGCAGATGATACTTCTGGTTACAACGTTGGTAAAAAATTGGAAGCTCAAACATTGAAGCAAAAAGCACAATTAAACAATATAGCTTCTGCTAAAAACTATTTAGCAACTGCAGAATCTGCTTTACAACAAGTTAATGACAAATTCAATCAAATTTCAGCAAAAATCGTTGATACACAAGATCCATTAAAGGATAAAGCAAGTCTTGCTGCTGATATCGTTACTTTAGCTAACGAAATTGAATCTGTATTAACTTCAACCAATATCAATGGTGTTTATTTATTAACAAGTACTGGAACTATGAGTACAGCTGTTGGTAGTCAAACATTTGATATTGGCGGTGCTTCATTTGCTATTGATATTGATAGTAAATTATCACTTTCAACAATTAAAGCATCTACAGATGAATTAAAAGCTGCTACTTCTTCAAGCACATTTACAGGGTTCAATACAAAACTTGATGCAGCAGTTGGTAAAGTAAGAGACGCACTTGGCTATATTGGTAATCAAACTCAAGCAGTAAATTCAAGAGAAGAATATTTAGTTTCTGCAATTGCTAATAACACAGCAACAATCTCCGGGATCTTTGATGCAGATATGGCAGCCGAACAATTGAATGCAACAAAAGGTCAAATAAGTTCTCAAGTTGCTACAGCAATGCTTTCTCAAATGAATACAGCGCCACAACAGCTCTTATCTTTATTCCGTTAATTGATAATGATATTGAGAGTCCATCTTTGATGGGCTCTCATGTTCTTTTTCTCATTGATAACTAAAATAATATTGAGACTATTATGCAAGCAGCAACATCTTATGCTTATAATAAAAGAATTAATCAGTACTTAAATAATGAAATAAATCAAGCATCTCCTGTACAATTGATTTTGAAAGTTTATGATTTTGCTATTTTGAATTGTCAAAGAAAAAATATGCTTAAAACTAATGAAGCAATTCAGGTTCTTATTAATTCTTTGAATTTTGATATTGATGGTGCTCGCGAAATTTCTATAGGTTTATTGAGATTATATCACTATTGTCAGGATCAAGCCAGAAAAAATAATTTTGATGAAACACAAAGAATTTTAACTGAATTAAGGGATGCATGGAAACAAGCTTTAACAAATAGGTAAATGTTATGGCTTATGATCTTTTAACAACAAGCGGAATAAATAATTTAGTCAATAACTTTAAGTCCTCTGAATATCAAAAAAGAATAAATCCACTTTCATCAAAAAAATCTTATTATCAATCAATAGATAATGCGTATTCAGTAATATCAACTAAACTATCTTCACTTTCTTCTGTTTTGTCATCTTTGAAAAGTACTGATTCATCATCGGTATTTTCTGCAATGAAAGCAACTTCATCAAATACTTCATTTGTTGATGTTGCAGCAAGTAGTACAGCTGCTGTTAGCAGTAATTCAATTCGTGTTAATCAATTAGCTAAAAGTGATTTAGTTTTATCTCAAGATTTATCCTCATCTTCAGCATCTACTGTAATTACAACTGCTGGTACGCATAGTTTTGTAATTACAAGCGGTGATGGAAATGGTGGTAGTTACACAAGCAAAGTTGATGTTACATTTGATGCTAGCGACTTTACAAGTGGAACAATTACAAATCAAGCTTTAATGACAAAAATTCAAAATGCAATTAACTCTGATAAAGCAATTATCAATTCTACTTCTGTTAATAAAAATTCTTCAATATCTGCCGGTTCATTTATACTTAATTTAAATGGAACCGAAACAACAATTTCATATTCAGCTGGAACTTATGATCAAGTTTTAGATAGTGTTGTTTCACAAATTAATAGTTTATCTGGAATAACTGCAGAAAAAGTTGCAGATGGTACTGATAATTATAAATTAAAAATTACAGTTACAGATTCTTCAAAATATATTACAATTGGGAATGATGTTTCTGGAACTTTAATTACAGACCTTGGAATATCTTCAGGTGGCGTTAAAGAAGTTGGTGCTTCAGGATTTTTCAATGCGTCAACATTTTCTCCAGCATCAGGATTATCTCAATTTTCAATTACTGCTAAAAATTCTGGTTATGATTATAGAATAACTTCTTTGGCAGACAATACTGGCAGTTCTGCATTAACTGCAATCGGCTTGAATTTAGGAAGTACAAGAACTTCATTTGTTCAAAACACAAGTGGGACAGATACTGCGGGTTATGTTTATGCAACTTCCCAGCTTAATTCAAAATTTGAATTTAATGGGGTTCAGGTTGAAAGAAATTCTAACACAATTTCAGATTTGATTTCCGGTGTTACTATTTCACTTAAATCTGTAATGCAATCAACTGATACAGATGTAAACATTGCTGTTAATAAAGATACAACTTCCGCTAAAACTAAAATTGAAGATTTTATAAGTAAGTTCAACGATTTATATTCATACTTAAAAACAAATTTATCGAATACTAAAACAACTCGTGGTGGTTTAGTCGGAGACGCAACTGCTTCATCATTAAGAAATTTGCTAAGTAATGCTGCTTATAAAATTGTCGATGGAATTGATACTGATAAAATTAATACACTGACTAAAATAGGTATAACTTTTAATATTGATACAGGATTAAGTATTAATAATTCATCACTACTTGAAACATCTTTATCTGAAAAACCAGATCAAGTTGCTGCACTTTTTAATTCAACAAATGGAATTGCAACTTCACTTTATGATAATATAAGTGGATATTTAGGCTCAACAGGTTATATTCAAACAAGTAGAAATAATTTAAACACTTCTATAACTTCAATAAACGATAGAATTACAAGTGCACAAACTTTAATTGATAAACAATCTGAAGCTTTAAGGAGCAGTTACATAAAAATGCAGATGCAGCTTGTAGCGGTATTGAATTTACAAAACAGTTTTTCAAGTTATTTATCAACATTTAATACAACAGTATAATGAGTACATTACAACAAAAAATTGAATTATCAAATCAACTTTTAAAGAAAGTTTATATAAATATAGATAAATTAACTTTCGAAAATTTTGATGTTGTTTTTCCTTCACTAGTGGAAGATGTTTCAGTTATAAAAAAACTACGTGATGAAATGATTAAAAATTATGGTACTGAAAATATTAAAAAATATGATCCAGAAATGTTTAATTGGGCTAAACAAATCGAAAGAAAATTCGATAATATAGTTGAGATTTTTACTGAAGAAGAAAAAAGGCTGGAAACAGAACTTTCAGCCACATTGACTAAGAAAAAATTAACAGCATATAAAAGGTGAAACTGTGGAAATAAAAGGGGTAACAAACGGTTCTTTCTTTGTTAATCAAACTAAGAATCAAAAAGTTGGTGATAATAATGCTAAGAAGCGAGATACTATTGAAATTTCTACAGAAGCTCGCGATTTAGCAAAAGCTGATCTTGATCAGCAAAAAATTGAAGATATAAGAAGTAAAATCAAATCAGGATTTTATAAGTCTGATGAGGTTCTTAATAAAGTTGCTGATAAAATTTTAGTTGATATAAAAAAATAAATATATACCCGCATTGTTTTTTTGTGAGGTAGTTGTTTTTACTGACCTGTTTTGATACAGCTTTCTCACATCTTTTCATTTTCATTTCGATAATAAGTTAAAATACTTCAAAATTTATGGCCTTTTCTTTTGGTATAATGTTTGGACATATACCAAACATTGAAATGGATTTCATAACTAAATGAAAAATAAGCACTTAAATTTTCTCATTAATCAGGTTATCTAGTCATGGACGACAAAAAAAAGGTTCTTATTGTGGATGATGAGGAATTAGCTCAAGATTTCCTTCGCTTCTTCCTTTCAAAAAAATATGATGTTTATTCTGTTGGTAGTGTAAATTCATTTTATAACATTATTAATACTGTCAGATTTGATTTGATTTTAATGGATGTATCACTGAAAGATTCTAAAGATGGTATCCAATTAACGAAAGAATTAAAAAGTAGTTCTATTTATAAAAATGTACCAATATTTGTTTTGACAGCATTTAATACAACAGCTGAAAAGAGAAATGCAGAAGCTGCAGGTGCTGATAAATTTTTGTCTAAACCAGTTGATCAAAAATTATTAATGAGATACATTGATGAAGCGCTCAATAACAATTTATAACGGCTCTTCATGTGTTAAGCAATGAATTGTTCCCAAACCCCAAACTAAGTCAACAGCGTGTATTCCAACAACCTTTCTATGTGGAAATAAATCAGAAATTATTCCAAGTGCAATTCGATCATTTAGATCATTAAAAGTCGGAACTAAAACAGCATTGTTTGAAATGTAAAAATTTGCATAACTTGCTGGTAATCTTAAATCTTCAAAATGAAGTGGTGTTGGCATAGGTAATTCTACAATATTAAGTTTATTACCATTTGCTGTAGTTTCATTCTTTAGTCTTTCAAAATTTTCTTCAAGTGGATAGTAGTTTTCATCATTTTTATTTTTTTCACGAACAAGAAGAACTGTGTTTTCATTCACAAAACGGCAAAGATCATCTACATGTCCATGTGTGTCATCACCTGCAATTCCTTTCCCAAGCCAAATCACTTTTTCAATTCCTAAATATTCTTTGAATATTTTTTCATAATCTTTTTTTGTAAGACCTGGATTTCTTGCTTGAATTTGTTGATCTAATAAACATTCTTCAGTTGTTATTAAAGTATTATTTCCATTGTAATCAACAGCACCACCTTCAAGCACAATTTCTTTGTTGTTATAAATTGTATCTATTAATTTGATTTCTAAAACATCGGACAGAACTTTAGGAATGTTCTTATCTTTTTTCCAATTAGAATATTTTGACCAACCATTAAATTTAAATTTAACAGCAATTTTTTCTTCACCCTTTTTAATGAATGCTGGTGACGTGTCTCTCATCCAGCCACGATCAGTTTCGGTAATTATAAATTCTATATTCGATAAATCAACATGAGCTCGCTCAAAATATTTTTTAACTTTTAATACATCATTTTCTTTTTGAACAATTATTCTTACTAATTCACCTTCTAAAATATGTTTTACAATTTCTGTATAAACCCAAGGAATTGGAGAGAATTTTCCAGGCCAATCTTCTTTTTGATGAGGCCAACAGATGATAGTCGATTTATGTTCTTCCCATTCGGCTGGTATTCTAACTTTCATAATTAATCCAAAAATCTTTTTGTTAAATCGTTGTAAGCATCAATTCTTCTATCACGAAGGAAAGGCCAGTTTCTTCTGATGTTTTCAAGATGATCTAAATTTATTTCAGCCATAATTATTTCTTCTTTATCTGTTGATGCTTTTGCAAGAATAACTCCTTGAGGATCGCAAATAAATGATGAACCCCAAAATTGAATTCCTGCTTGTTCTTTTACGGGTTGTTCAAATCCAGTTCTATTAACTGAACAAACGTAAACTCCATTTGCAATTGCATGAGAACGCTGAATGGTAATCCAAGAATCTCTTTGAGCTTCACCAAATCTTTCAATTTCTGATGGATGCCAACCGATTGCTGTAGGATAAAATAAAACAGAAGCACCTTGTAAAGTAGTTAGTCTTGCACCTTCTGGAAACCATTGATCCCAACAAATTAATGTACCAATTTTTCCGAATTTTGTTTTAAAAGTTTTAAATCCTAAATCACCTGGAGTGAAATAATATTTTTCATAATAAGCCGGATCATCTGGAATGTGCATTTTGCGATATGTTCCTAAAATTTTTCCGTCGGCATCAATCATTACTAAAGAATTGTGATAAACTCCAGCGGTTCTTTTTTCAAATATTGGAACTGCAATTGAAACTTTATTTTCTTTTGCGATTTTTTGAAAAACATTAGTTGAAACACCTGGAATTGTTTCTGCTAAATCAAAAGTTTTTGAATCTTCCTTTTGACAAAAATATTGAGAGCGATAAAGTTCGGGTAAGCAAATTACATTTGCACCTTGTTTGGCTGCTTTTTTTACCCATGAAATTGTTTTCTTCAAATTTTCTTTCGGCTGTTCAGTAAATGATAATTGTATTCCAGCGACAATAAATTTTTTAATCATTTAGCTACCATAAATTTTTGGTACAAAGATAAGTATTTAACAAAAAAGAAAAGATAATTTTAATTGAAGTAACTTTTTATATGTTCAATTAGTTTATCAATATTTTGGTTCTCTTCATCTGAAAGTTTATCGCGAAAAGGTTCTACTAAGTTTGTTAACCAACGAATATTTAATTCTTTAGTCGCCTGTTTAATTTGATTTTGATATTTCTCTTCATCAGCAAGTGCAATTTCAGAAAATTTTGCTGCGGCTTTTAAATTAATAATTATGTCAACATTTTTAAGATTGCTTATTCTAATCAAATTTGTTATGGATTCATTATTTTTTAAGCATAATTCAAAAGCAACATTTGCGGCTTGAAGCATTAATTCATGCTGTTTAAGAAATTTTAAATCATTATCAGTGGCTATATCTAATAATTTTTCTATTCCTTTGTCGACAGAGATTCTGTATTTGCTTACATTTTCAATTGTTTTAATAATTGTATTTGTAACTGCTCGTGATAAACCCGCTCTTGCTTTTTGAATAGTTTCTGGAGAATATGTTACATCTTTTGCTATCCTAGCAAGTTCTTGGTAGTTTCCTTCTATAATTAATTTATCTAAAGATGGATGAGTTTTGTTAGCTCTTTTTTTTATCTCAACATTCTTTGCAAATTCAGCTAATTCCTCTAAATATTTTTGATTTATCTTTTCTAAAATTTGTTGAATCTTTTTATCATTGGTAGAAATTTCAAATCCATTTAATTTAAGTATTTCTATCACCATTTCAAGTTGATTTGATTTGCCAACTGTAATTAAACAAAAGAAATTTTTTTTGTCTGGCATAAATTCAATTGGATCAGCTTCAATACTGCTTATTATATATTGAAATTGTTCAAGCATGTATTCAAATCTTGAACGGTCATTTTCATTTATAAGTACTTTTATTTTTTCTTTTTTAGAAAAAAGCATATTTAGCCATCTTTTTTAATGAATTATCGAATTAGTAATTGAATGGTTTAGCTTATTTAGCCAAATTCTCTCTTATTCCAAATTTTTTTCTTTGCTGAATTAATTTTTTCACTTCTTTTTTGTCCAGTTGATTAATCATACCAATTTGTTCAGCGATAAAACATATTTGAGCAAAATGTTCAACTGTTTCCATCTTGAAAAATGCATCCCATAAATTTTTTCCTAAAGTAAGAACACCATGGTTTTCTAATAACATCGCATCATATTTTTTTATAAAAGGAAGCAATTCCTTTGATAATTCTTTTGTACCAGGTGTAGCATATTTAACAAGAGGAATCTCGTCGAGCGAAATTATTACTTCTGGTAAAACTTTTTTTGTAAGTGATTTACCAGCCGAAGCAAAAGCTGTTGAATAAATCGGATGAGCGTGACATATAGCATTTATATCTGATCTGTTTTTATAAACTGTTAAATGCATTAAAATTTCTGATGTTGGTTTTTTAATCCCTTCAATTACATTTCCATCTAAATCTACTAATACAATATCATCTTTAGTCATAAAACCTTTGCTCATGCAGGTTGGAGTAATTAAGACAATCTCATTTGCTCTAATACTTAAATTACCATCATTAGAAGCAATAAAATTCTTTTGATAAAGAAGTTTGCCAATTTCAATGATTTCATTTTTAAATTTGTTGAATTTCATTATTTGTCTTAATTTATTTGTGTAATATTTCAAGGTCAAAGATACTTAAATACAAATATATTTAACACAAAATAAATAGATAAACATGAAAAATGATTTAACAATTTTATTAATTGAAGACGATGAAATGACTCTCGATATTTTTCGTAGAATTTTAAGCAAAGAATACAATTTCCTTTTTACATCAGATGTGAATAAATTTTATCAATTATCAACCGAAAACAAAATTGACTTGTTCTTAATTGATCTTTCTCTTGGGTTACAAAAAAGTGGGTTAATACTAATTAAAGAATTAAGGGCAAGTGAAAAATATTCTAATACACCAATTATTGTTGTAACGGCTCATGCATTTTCAAGAGATGAAAGAGTTACATTGGAAGCTGGAGCAAATAAGTTTTTAAGAAAACCTATTGAGTCTTCAAAATTGATGAGCGAAATTAATAGTCTTATTCAAAATTCAAAAACACGAAAAACTATTGTTGATTAACATTTTCAAACATTTAAACCCACCTCGATTTTTTGTAAGTTTACACTCAAATTTTTCAACTATTAAGAAATAATTATGAAATATCCATTTAAAGAAATTGAATCCAAATGGCAAAAAATTTGGGACGAAAAAAAAGTTTATAAAACCGACTTGACAAAAACCGATAAAAAACTTTACTGCTTGGTAATGTTGCCATATCCATCAGCTGCAAAAATGCATATTGGACACTGGTATAATTATGGTCCTACAGATTCATGGGCGAGATTTAAAAAGCTAAATGGTTTTAATGTTTTTGAACCACTCGGTTATGATGCATTTGGCTTACCAGCAGAAAATTATGCAATTAAAACTGGCGTACACCCACAAGATTCAACTTTGAAAAACATTGCTGACATAAAAGAAATGGTTCTTAAAATGGGTGCGATGTATGATTGGAATGCTGAATTAATGACTTGTGTTCCTGAATACTATAAATGGAATCAATGGTTATTCTTACAACTTTATAAAAAAGGAAAAGCTTACAGAAAAAATGCACCGGTTAATTGGTGTCCTTCTTGTCAAACTGTTTTGGCACGTGAGCAAGTTTTAACTGATGGTTCATGCGAAAGATGTGGAACTACTGTAATTCAAAAAGCTCTGACTCAATGGTTCTTTAAAATAACTGATTATGCAGATGAATTACTCGATGGATTAAATAAAATTGATTGGCCTGAAAAAACTAAAATAATGCAAACAAATTGGATTGGTAAAAGTTATGGAACCGAAGTTGATTTTTCTATTGAAGGACACGACGAAAAATTAACAGTATTCACAACAAGACCCGATACTTTATTTGGCGTTACTTATGTTGTTCTTGCACCTGAAAAAGAAATAGTTCAAAGAATTACTAAACCAGAATTCAAAGAAGCAGTTGATAAATATATTGAACAAACAAAACTTTTAACCGAAGTTGATAGAACATCAACAGTTAAAGAAAAAACTGGTGTTCCAACTGGAGCTTATGCTATTAATCCAGTTAATGGTGAAAGAGTCCCGATTTGGATTGCTGATTATGTTTTGGGAACTTATGGTACCGGTTATGTTATGGCTGTTCCTGCACATGATGAAAGAGATTTTGAGTTTGCTAAAAAATTTAATCTTCCAATAAAAAAAGTTATTCTTCAAGATGGAACTAATGAAAACGATGAATTGAAAGAAGCTTTTACAGAAGTTGGCACAATGATAAATTCTGGCAACTACACTGGATTGAGATCCGATGAAGGAATTAAAAAAATTTCTGATGATTTAGAGAAAAAGGGAATTGGAAGACGAACTATAAATTACAGATTACGCGACTGGTTAATTTCACGACAAAGATATTGGGGAACACCAATTCCGATAATTCATTGCGAGCATTGTGGCGAAGTTCCAGTTCCTGAAGATCAATTACCTGTCGTTCTTCCTTACAATGTAAATTTCAAACCCGATGGTGGTTCACCTCTTGCAAGTAACGAAGAATTCGTAAATACTACTTGTCCCAAATGTGGTTCAAAAGCAAAAAGAGATGTTGATACAATGGATACTTTTGTTGATTCATCTTGGTATTATTTACGCTATTTAAATCCCAAATATGATAAAGGAATGTTTGATACAGAACTTGCTAATGCTTGGACTCCAGTTGATGTTTATGTTGGTGGTGCTGAACATGCTGTAATGCATCTTCTCTATGCACGATTCATTCATAAATTTTTACGCGATATTGGATTAGTTAATTCTGATGAACCTTTTCAAAGATTAATACATCAAGGCACAATTACAAATCAAGGTGCTAAGATGTCCAAATCAAAAGGAAATGTTGTTGATCCTACTGTTTTTACAGAACAATATGGCGCCGATGTTTTCAGAATGTATTTAATGTTTATGGGTCCTTATGAACTTGGCGGCGATTGGAGCGATAAAGGAATTGTTGGTGTCGATCGTTTTGTCCAAAGAACTTTCACATTATTTGAAAATTATAAAAACTACAAAAGAGAATTCCCATCAAAAGATAAATATGAATTGAACGAATTAAATGAAGCTGAAAAAAATATTTATAGAAAAGTAAATCAAACACTCGATAAATTTTCAGTGGAATTAGAACATTTTCGATTTAACACTGCTGTTGCTTCATTAATGGAACTAATTAACGAGTTCAAATCTTTCAATGAATGCAGAAAAGATTTAATCACATATACTTTAGAAAGATTTGCAATTATGATTTCTCCTTTAGCTCCACACCTTGGAGAAGAATGCTGGCAATTACTTGGAAATGATGATTTGATTTTTGAAAATGCAAAATGGTATGAAGTTGATAAATCTGCTTTAACAAAAGATGTTGCTTTAGTTGTTGTTCAAATTAATGGTAAAGTAAGAGCAAAAATAGAAGTACCATTCGACACAAATGAAACTGAAGTGAAAAAAATTATTTATCAAGATGCAAAAGTAAAATCTTATGTTGAAGGAAAAGAATTGGTAAAAGAAATTTATGTCCCAAATAAAATTTTGAACATTGTAGTTAAATAAAATTGGAGAAAATATGTTAGATGTAAAATTTATTCGTGAAAATCCTGAACTTGTAAGACAAGGATTGTTAAATAAAAATGCTAAAGATGTTGTTGATGAAATTCTTCAGCTTGATGATAAAAGAAGATCTTTGATTGCAAATGTTGAAGAGCTGAAAGCAAAGAAAAATAAAGTATCAGCAGAAATACCCAAACTTAAAAAAGCAGGACAAGATACAACGGCAATATTTGCCGAAATGAAACAAGTTGGTGATGAAATTGCAAAACTTGATAATGAATTAAAAGAAGTTGAAGAATCGTTAGAAAATATTTTAAGAAATACACCAAACATTGCTCATCATTCTGTTCCAGTTGGAAAAAGTGCAGAAGATAATGTCGAAGTTCGTCGTTGGCTGCCGGATGGATTTTCTTTTGAATATGATTTTAAAATTTTAGACCACATTGAATTAGGAAAAAAATTACACATACTTGATTTTGAAAGAGGCACAAAAATTTCTGGTAGTGGTTTTCCACTTTACACTGGCAAAGGTGCAACACTTGAAAGAGCATTAATTAATTTTATGCTTGACACACATCTTAAAAATCATGGTTACACAGAAATACTTCCACCTGTTTTAGTTAATCGTGAATCTATGAAAGGAACAGGACAAATTCCTAAAATGGAAGAAGACATGTATTTCATTGAAAAAGATGGACTTTATCCAATTCCAACTGCCGAAGTTCCAATTACAAATATTCATCGCGATGAAATTTTATCTGAAAAAGATTTAACAATTAAATATGTTGGATATTCACCATGTTTCAGAAGAGAAGCTGGTTCTTACGGAAAAGAATCGAAAGGATTTTTGCGTGTGCATCAGTTTAATAAAGTTGAAATGGTTAAATTTTCTAAACCAGAAAATTCTTATGATGAACTTGAATCGATGACAAACGATGCAGAAAATATTTTGAAGGCGTTAAACATTCCTTATAGAATTTTAATGCTTTGCACAGGCGATTTAAGTTTTTCTGCCGCTAAATGTTATGACATTGAAACATGGTCTCCTGCAGAAAACAAATGGCTCGAAGCTTCATCATGCAGTAACTTCGAAACATTTCAAGCTCGTCGTGCTAATATTCGTTTCAGAAGAGAAGATTCTAAAAAAGTCGAATTCGTTCATACTTTAAATGGCTCTGGTTTAGCAACAAGTAGATTAATGGTTTCATTACTTGAAAACAATCAAACTCCAGAAGGAAAAGTTATAGTTCCAAAAGTTTTACAAAAATATACTGGTTTTGAAGTTATTGATTAAATCAATGTATAATCTACCTGTCGGTAGACAGGTGTATAGTGAATAATGTAAAATTAAAATGCTTATAAATTGAACTATTTATTTTAAAAAACCATTTTCCATTATACATTCTACATTCTACATTCTACATTCTAAATTCTAAATTATACATTATCAAAAGGGTTTTTGCTTGTTCAAAAATTTATCTCATCTTAAAAAGTATTTCAGGAAATATAAAAACAAAATTATGCTTGGAATACTTTTTATTATCCTTTCTAATATCGGTGGCGTTTACATACCTATTCTTTTAAGAAATAGTATTGATGAGCTTAAAAACAATTTGGATTTTAATCTTGTAATTAAAAATACAATTCTTGTTGTAGTTACTTCTGCTGTTGCAGGTGTTTTTAGATTTATGATTCGTCAAACTATTATTGTTGTTTCGAGAGAAATTGAATTTGATCTTCGTCAGGATTTTTGGCAGCACATTCAAAAACTGCCATTAAGATTTTTCCAAAACAATTCAACCGGAAATATAATGGCACACGCAACCAGCGATATTAGTGCCGTAAGAATGTTTGTTGGTCCAGCTGTTATGTATTCAACAGATACTGGAATGAGATTTTTTTTAATACTACCAATCATGCTTTGGATGAACACCACACTGACATTATTTGCATTGCTTCCACTTCCACTTTTGAGCTTTGCTGTTTATCTGGTAATGAAAAAAATTCATGTTCGATATACAAAAATCCAGGAGAAATTTTCGGATTTAACAACAAAAGCACAAGAAAATTTCAGTGGAATTAGAGTTGTAAAATCATATTTACGCGAAGATTTCGAAATTTCACAATTCGAAAAAGAAAGTAATGAATACTTGAAACGAAACATGGATTTGGTAAAAGTTCGATCTCTTTTTCAACCAATATTTTATTTGATTGCTGGTTTGTCTTCAATCATTGTTCTTTGGAAAGGTGGAACAATGATTATGAATAACCAACTTTCATTAGGAACGATGTTTGCATTTCTAACTTATCTTTTAATGTTAATTTGGCCAATGATTGCTTTTGGTTGGGTCGCAAATATGATTCAACAAGCTGATGCAAGCATGAAACGTCTGTTAAAAATATTTAATGAACCTTATGAAATTTCTGATTCAGAAAAAACTGATTTTAATATTAAAACCATTGATGGCGAAATTGAATTTAGAAATGTAAAATTTCGCTACAGAGAAAATCTTCCATTGGTATTAAATGATATATCACTTAAAATTCCAAAAGGTTCTACAGTTGCTTTTATTGGTAATACTGGAGTTGGAAAAACTTCACTGATAAATCTAATTGCTCGTCTTTATGATGTTACTGAAGGAGAAGTTTTGATTGATGGAAAAAATGTTAAATCAATTCCCTTAGAAGTAGTAAGAAAAAATATTGGACTTGTTCCTCAAGATTCATTTTTATTTTCAGATACTTTAGCAAACAATTTAATGTATGGCGTTTCAAATCCAAGCCAAGAATTAATTGATTTTGTATCCGAAGTTTCACAATTAAAAAAAGATGTTGAAAGTTTTCCAAATGGATTTGAAACAATTCTTGGCGAAAGAGGAATTACATTAAGTGGTGGTCAAAAACAAAGAGCATCATTAGCACGTGCTTTAGCAATTAATCCTAAAATTTTAATACTTGACGATTCATTCTCTGCCGTTGATACTCACACAGAAGAAGAAATACTTAAAAGATTAAAATCTTTTATGAAAGATAGAACCAGCATTATTATAAGTCATAGAATTTCAACAGTAAAAGATTGCGATAAAATATTTGTGTTAGAAAATGGAAAAATCGCTGAAGAAGGAAATCATGATGAATTAATTGAGTTAAATGGTATTTATGCAGATTTACACAATAAACAATTACTCGAAGAAGAACTTTCCGAATTGAATTGATATGTCAGTACAAAAAGAAGATGAAATAATAGGAAAAGCATACGATTCAAAATTAATGAAGCGTCTTTTAACCTACATTAAACCATATCGCAAGTATGTTTTCCTTGCAATTTTTATGAATATTGTTGTTGCCGCTCTTCCTTCTCTTAGACCTGTTTTAACTAAAATAGCTGTTGATGATAAAATAACTAATCATGATTACAATGGATTATTATTAATAATTGTAGCTTTGTTTGGAATACTAATTTTTCAATCCATTGTTCAATACTTTCTTACTTATTTTACTGAATTAATTGGTCAGAAAACAATTTATGATTTACGAACACAACTTTTTGCACATGTTCAAAAATTATCATTAAAATATTTTGATAAAGTTCCAATAGGAAGAACTGTTACCAGAGTTACTAATGATGTTGATGCTTTAAATGAAATGTTTTCAAGTGGAATAGTCGAAATATTTAGTGATCTATTTATGATAATTTGGATTTTAGTTTTTATGTTTTGGATGTCATGGAGTTTAGCACTTATTACGTTAGCTGTTTTCCCAATTTTAATTTTTGCTACATTTTTATTTAGAAGAAAAGTTAGAGAGACTTATCGCGATGTACGAAAACATCTTGCAAGATTAAACTCATACATGCAGGAACATATAACGGGCATGAATGTAGTCCAAATATTTGCAAAAGAAAAAGATGAACTCAAAAGATTTTCTTCGATAAATAAAGATCATAAAGATGCGAACATACGTTCCATTTTTTATTACGCTGTGTTTTATCCTTTTGTTGAATTATTAAATTCAATCGCAATTGGATTAATCATTTGGTACGGTGGCGGCGAAGTTATTCAGAAGCATCTTTCAATTGGAGTTTTATTTGCTTTCATTCAATTTGTGGAAATGTTTTGGCGGCCGGTGAGGGATTTATCTGAAAAATATAACATATTGCAAGGTGCAATGGCTGCTTCTGAAAGAATATTTAAATTACTTGATGATAATACATTTATTGAAAATCCTGCAAAACCAATCTCTCTCAAAAATTTCAAAGGAGAAATTGAATTTAAAAATGTTTGGTTTGCTTATAATCCTGGTGAATATGTTTTAAAGAATATTTCATTCAAATTAAAACCTGGTGAAACAGTTGCTATTGTTGGTGCCACCGGTGCAGGAAAAACAAGTATCATTAATATTCTAACAAGATTTTATGATATTGAAAAGGGAAGTATAACTATTGATGGTATTGATATTAAAAACTTTCACGAAAAAGAGTTAAGAAAATATATTGCCGTTGTATTACAAGATGTTTTCCTTTTTAGCGGGGATGTTAAAACCAATATCAATTTAGGAAATGAAAATATATCAGAAGAAAAAATAATTGAAGCGGCTAAAATTGTTGGTGCTGACAAATTTATTAATCAACTTCCTAATAAATATAATGAAGAGGTAAAAGAAAAAGGTGCAACTTTAAGTGTTGGTCAAAGACAATTAATTTCATTTGCACGGGCTTTGTCATATAATCCACAAATATTAATTTTGGACGAAGCAACATCAAGCGTTGATACCGAGACAGAAAAACTTATTCAAAATGCAATTGAAAAATTACTTAAGGGAAGAACTTCAATTGTAATTGCACATAGATTATCAACAATTCAAAATGCTGATAAAATTCTTGTAATGCATAAGGGTGAACTAAAAGAAGTTGGTAATCATCAAGAATTACTAGCAAAGAAAGGAATCTATTATAGATTATATCAACTTCAATACAAAGATCAGGAAAAAATAAAAACAAATTAGGAGGCACAATGGCAACTAAACGTTTTATGACGTTACCACGCCATATTCTCGAGGGCGAAAAAGCACATCCCGAAGCTACCGGTGAATTATCATCTATTCTGCTTCAATTAGGATTAGCGGCAAAATTAATTTCCCTTGAAGTAAACAAAGCTGGTCTGGCAAATATTATTGGATTTACCGGACAAGAAAATGTTCACGGTGAGCAAGTAAAAAAACTTGATATATTTGCTCATGAAATGTTGATTAAAGCAATGGATCATGGTGGTCATTTTTGTGTAATGGCAAGCGAAGAAGAAGAAGATATTATACATCTTCCGCCGAATAAAAAAATTGGTAAATATGTTTTGCTTTTTGATCCACTTGATGGTTCTTCGAATATTGATGCTAATATTTCGATAGGAACAATTTTTTCGATTTACAAAAGAATTAGTACAGGCAATGGTCCAGGCACTCTTGAAGATTGTTTACAACCCGGCTACAAACAAGAAGTTGCTGGATATATTGTTTATGGCTCAAGTACAATTTTTGTTTATACAACTGGTCATGGTGTTTATGGATTTACACTCGATCCTGCATTTGGAGAATTTTTACTTTCTCATGATAATATTAAAATTCCAAAAAATGGCAGAATATATAGTTTAAATGAAGGAAATTATTTTTCATGGCCAAAAGGTTTAAAAGATTATATCAAATATTTACAATCGAATTATTATGATGGAAAACCTTATCAAGCAAGATATGTTGGCTCGATGGTAGCAGATATTCATCGCACTTTATTATATGGTGGAATTTTTATTTATCCCGGTGATAGAAGAAATCCAAAAGGAAAATTAAGATTGTGTTATGAATGCAATCCAATGGCATTTATCGTAGAAGCAGCCGGCGGCAGAGCAACAGATGGTAAGCAAAGAATTTTAGAAAAGAAACCTGAAGCACTCCACGAAAGAACTCCGATTTATATTGGAAGTGAAGAAGATGTTTTATTAGTTGAAAAGTTTTTAAGAGAGTCGCGAGAAGCTTATTAAATTAAAACACAGATTTTTATGTAAAAATAAATTTTTTGATAGCCATAAAAATCTGTGTTTAAAAATTTTCTAACTTTTTATTTTTATTACTTCTTCTTCAATCATTTTAGCTAATTCAGTTGAAGATATTCCTTCAATTTTAATTTTGGTATTTTTAACAATCACTTCCGGAATATCGCCTTCACCTTTTACGTATCTATAAATATTGAATGCTAATCTATTCCTGTCATTTGGTACAGGAACATATTGTTTTAGTGACTCTGCAAAAGTATAACATTTCTTTTCTATTGAATCTTCAGGAAAATATTTAACTGCAGGAGGTGGTAAAGTTGTCATAATTAATCCAAATTGTTTTATGCAAAAATAAATAAGAGCAATCTTTCTTCCAATCTTAATGGAAAGCAATTTATTAAATGTCTAATTTTGTACTAACAACAATGGATTTTATATCGAAACGGCTGTTAAAATATTAATTATACGCTTGAGTTCACTTGGTGATGTTTTACTCACTACTCCAATTATTCGGGCGTTAAAAAAGAAATATGTTGATTCGGAAATAGACTTTTTAGTTAAAAAAGAATTTTTAGATGTTTATAAATATAATCCAAACATAAATCGAATAATTGAATTTAATAAGGATGATCTTTTTGAGATAAGAAAAAAAGTAAGTGATAATAATTATGATCTAATTATTGATTTGCAAAATAATTTATATAGTAAAAGATTGACATTTAATGTTCAATCAAAAATTTATAGATTTCAAAAACCTACTTTTAAAAAATTATTTTTAGTTAAATTCAAAATTGATTTGCTAAAAAATTCAAAAACAATTGTTGAGCGTTATGCTGAAACAGCAAAAGTAGAACTTGATAATTATGGTCTTGAACTTTTTAATCAGGATGGAATAATAGAAAAAGTAAAGACTAATGGAAAAATAATAGGGTTTTGTCCTGGTGCAAAACATTTTACAAAGCAATGGCTGAAAGAATATTTTATTTTACTTGGAAAAGAAATAACAAAACTTGGATTTACTATATCGTTGTTTGGTGGCAGTGCAGAAAGAAAATTATGTAATGAAATTTCCAAAGAAATTCCCAACTCAATTAATTATCAAAATGAAAACGATTTATTTCAAACTGCATTAAATATGAAAAACTGTTCTTTGATTGTAACAAATGATTCTGGATTAATGCATTTAGCCTCAGCAATTAAAATTCCTATTGTTGCTATATTTGGATCGACAGTTAAAAGTTTTGGGTTTACACCACATGGTGTAAAAAATACAATTGTTGAAAATAATTTAATTCATTGCAGACCTTGCAGTCATATTGGTAAAAATAGTTGTCCAAAAAGGCATTTTAAATGTATGCAAGATATAACACCGTCGCATGTGCTCGCTCAAATACAAAACTTCTTGAAAGAATTATGAAAAAATTTTGGTACTTATTTTACAATCTTATTTTTATTCCTTTAGCAAAAATAATTTTAATATTCGCACAATTAATTAATCCTAAAATTAAGTCTGGAATCACTGGCAGAAAAAAACTTTTTGAAAATTTAATAATTAATCTTGCTGGTTTGGATAGAAGTAAAAAAATGATTTGGTTCCATTCAGCGTCAATGGGCGAATTTGAACAAGCAAAGCCTATAATTGAAAAAATAAGGTTACAAAAAGATGTAAACATTATTGTTTCATTTTTTTCTCCTTCAGGTTATAATAATTCTTTAAAATATCCTTATGCAGATGTGATTGTATATTTCCCATTCGATACAGCAATTGCATCGGAAAGATTTATAAACCTTGTTCAACCAAATATTGCAATTTTCATGCGGTATGATATTTGGCCTAATATGATTTGGAAATTAGAAGAAAATCATATTCCATTTGTTATAGTTGATGCTACAATGCGAAAAAGAACAGCACGCAAATGGCTATTTGCTAAAAGTTTTCATAAATCATTATTTAATTCATTTACCAAAATTTTATGTGTGTCTGAAAACGATGTTAATAATTTTTTAGAGTTTAATATAAAACCTGAAAAATTAAAATCGGTTGGTGATACACGATTTGACAGAGTTTATCAAAAAAGTTTACAAGCAAAAGAAAAGAAAATATTCAAGGATAATTTTTTTGATAACAAAAAAGTTTTTGTTGTAGGCAGTTCATGGGAAAGTGATGAAGAAGTATTAATACCAGCAATTGTTAAATTGATGAAATATGAGAAGGACTTAGTGGTAATAATTGTCCCGCATGAACCAACAGTATTACATATTGAAAACTTAGAAAATCAGTTTTTGAATATTGAAAAGACAATAAGATTTTCTTTACTGAATGATTATCAAGAAGAAAGAATTATACTAATTGATACAATTGGAATTTTGCTTACACTTTATTACTATGCAGATGTAGCTTACGTCGGTGGAAGCTTTAAGCAGGGGATTCATAATGTTTTGGAACCAGCTGTTTATTCAATCCCTATACTGTTTGGTCCTAAAAATGAAAACAGTCAGGAAGCTCAAGAATTGAAAAAAATTGGTGGTGCATTCGAGGTTAAAAACAAAAAAGAAGCTTATAAAACATTAAGAAAACTTTTTGTTGATGATAAGTTTAGAGTTGAAAAGGGTAAAATAAACTATAATTTTGTATTGAATAACATTGGAGCAACTGATAAAATCATAAATGAAATAGATAATTATTTGTGAAATGTAAATTCTATTTAATAAATTATAATTGAATAAATAACTAATTGAATGACAACTTTTTCCGATAAAACAAACGAATTACCAAAATCAGAGATTTCTTTTAAAGAAATTTTAGAATATGCACCAATTGGAATTATGATTTTCCAACGAGATTGGACTATCAAATTTGTGAACGAAAATTTTTTCTTATTCCCTGGTGTGCTTGGTGGAAAACCAGAAAATGTTATAGGAAAAAGTATTTATTCAAATAGAATATTTAGTAATATCGATATTCGTCCCGAGCTTGATTTACTTATCAATGGTGAACCTTTCGAAAAAGAAATTTCTTCAGCAAAAACAATTACAGGCGGAAAAGTTTCACTTCTTCTAAAAGGTACACCAATTAAATTTTCGAATGAACAAGCTGGCGGAATTTTAATTCTTGAAGATCTAAAAATTACTCCCCAAAATGACTTTGCTGAAACTACCGTTAATGATGAAGTAGGAATATTGTTATCAAAACTTTCTGATTTTTATTTACTTGTTGATTATGATGGTAATATTGAAAAGTCTTCGATAAAAGATTATTCAAAATATTACTTTTTATTTGATCCAGATTCAATAAAATCCGAGATCAAAAAATTAACCACGCTTATATTTAGAGAACACATCGAAGAAATTGTTCAAACAAAAAAGGTAAAAACAATTAAGATTCCATTTTTAGTTGACAAAAAAGAAATTGAATATAACATAACGTTCATACTGCATGATGAAAGTGAGTTTAATCCTAAAGTATATGTTTTATTTAAAGAAATATTAGAAAAAGAAGAAAATAAATTTCATGAAGATGAATTAAAGGAACTTTTAACATATCAACACATAGTATCATCATTAGCTGGCGGTTTAATTGGGTTAAATAAAAATAATCGCATAGTATTTTGGAATGAAAATGCTTCCAGAATTTTTGGCTTAACAAAAAGTGAAATATTTGGCAAACCTATAAATAAAATTTTTCCTCAATTATCTGATGAATACATTTCTAAAATTAAAAGTGGAATAAATTTAAAAGGTCAATGGAAAGAAATTCTATCAATAGGTTTTGATGAAGAATCAAGTAGTTATTTTGAAATAGAAGCAAGCATATTAAATCAAGATGATAATGAATTACTATTTTTCATTTGTCAAAATGTTACTGAAAAAGTTAAACAGGAAAAGGAATTAAAAGAATCAGAAGAAAAATTTAAGAATATTGTTGCAAATTCACCTGATTATATCATTACTACAAACTCACGCGGTTTTATAACATACGCAAACAAAAAATTCATTGAAGCTTTTCAATACACTCAAAATGAAATTAATAAAATTAATTTTAGAGAATTAATCGATCCGGAATTTTTATTAAACAATTCATTCGATTTAGAAGAATATGCCATTAATAAAAATATAAATTACGAACTGCCTTTAATAAATAAATCTGGACATAGAATTTTCGCATTAGCTAGTATTACTTCATCTGCTAACAAAAACAAAACTATTTCATACAATATAATTCTTACTGATATAACTTTAAGAAAAGAATCAGAAAAAGATATGATGCTAATTCGTTCAGTATTCGAAGCATCAGTTGATGGAATAGCATTAATACATAAAAAGAAATTTGCATTAATTAATGATTCATTTGTAAAAATGTTTGCTTACGATAGTTTTTCGGAATTGCTTGATATTGAACCAATTGAATTAGTTAGCGAAAAGGATAAATGGCGCATTTCAAATTTCATTGATTTAGCCGTTGAAGGTAAAGAATCACCTTCAAGATATAGTTTTACTGCTGTTCGAAAAGATGGTTCAACTTTCGAAGCTGAAAATTCAGTCTCATTTTATGAGTTTGAACTGGATCGTTTTATAGTTTGGGTTTTGAGAGATCAAACAGAAGAATTTAAAGCTCGTCAAGCACTTCTTGAAAGTGAAGCAAAATATAGGACAATCACTGAAAGTATTAATGAATGTATTTGGGCAGCCGAAAAAAAGAACAATGAATTAAAAGCAGTTTTCTACACCAATGCAATAAAAAAAATCACCAGCTACGAAGCTCAGGAATTTTTAGATGATGAAGAATTATGGGGTAAAATAATTCATCCCGATGATGTTGATATAGTTGGCGAAAAAATGGATTTGCTTTATGAAGATCCGATTAGAAAAATGGAGAACCTTGAATATAGAATCATTGATAAACTTGGAAATGTTATTTGGATTGAAAATAAAATATCATGTGTTCGTGATGAACGTGGTAAAATTCAAAAAGTTTTTGGAATTATAAGCGATATTACTCTTTCTAAAAAAGCAGAAGAAGAATTAAAACGTTCAACAAAAGAATTACGCGAATTGAATGAAACAAAAGATAGATTCATTTCAATTATTTCACACGATTTAAGAACTCCATTTAGTTCAATTATTGGATTTGCTGATTTACTGCTTAATGATAAATCAATGGATGAAGAAAAAAGAATACAATATATTCAGTTCATAAAAGATTCATCCAAAAGCATGTTGAGTTTAGTTAATTCATTACTCGATTGGACAAGACTGCAAACTGGAAGAATAAAATTTGAACCCGATCGTATTAATGCTAAACATGTTATTGAAAAAACTTTGCAAATACTTTCCGGTGTTGCAATTCAAAAGAAAATTAAACTGATAAATGAAGTAGACAAAGATTTTTTTATACATGCTGATGAAAATTTATTACTACAGGTTTTTAATAATTTAGTTTCAAATGCAATTAAGTTTACAAAACAAAATGGAAAAATTTCTATTTCTGCACAATTAAATGTTGAACAAAAACAAGTTGAATTTAGTGTTAAAGATGAAGGTGTTGGAATTAAAAAAGAAGATATTAATAAACTTTTCAAAGTTGATACAAAGTTTACTACACCCGGCACAGAAGGAGAAAAGGGAAGCGGACTTGGTTTATCTTTAGTTTATGAAATTATTAAAAAGCATGGTGGAGATATTTGGGTAAAAAGTGAAGTGGGAAAAGGTTCTCAATTTACTTTTTCAATTCCTGTTGCTTCATCATATATTCTTTTAGTTGACGATAGTAAAACTGATAGATTGCTTTACGCAAAATTGATTAAAAGCTTGATGCCAAATTATAATATACTCGAAGCAGAAAATGGGAAAAAAGCTCTTGATGTTATTAAAGAAAATTTACCAGCTTTGGTTATAACTGATCACAATATGCCTGTTATGAATGGTTACGATTTTGTTAAACAGTTAAGTGTTACAGAACTAAAATATAAACCACCTGTAATTGTTTTAAGCGGTGATGTAAACAAAGCAGTTGAGTCAGAATATAAAGAATTTGATGTTGAATATATTTTTACTAAACCTGTCAATCTTGCAAAATTCAAAGATGCAATCGAAAAATCATTAAAGAAAGCAATTTATTCTTAAATAATATTGAATTTTAGAAATAAATTAATCAATACCATCTTCAACTGGAATTGAAAACCTTTTCCAGTCTTTAAAATCAAAATGCCACCATTCGCTATCAAGCTGTATAAATCCAAATTTGTTCATCACTTCTTTTAAGAGTTTTCTGTTTTCTAAAATTGGATTTGGAAAATCTAAATAGTTAGGACTTGCTTTTTCGGAGAAATCATCATATTGAGTTCCAAAATCTAATTCATTACCATTTAAATCAACTAAAGTAATATCAACAGCCGCACCACGATTATGCCGTGAACCTTTTGTTGGATTTGCAACGTATCTTTCATCTGGCATGATTTGCCACATTAATTTCTGAATGTGTAATGGTCTAAAGCCATCAAAAATTTTTATTCTGTAATTATACTTTTCTAAAAAATATTTATTTGCTTTTGATAAACTATCGGCTACAACTTTTCTTAAAAAAACAATGGCAGATGGATATAAAACCTTTCCAGTAAAATTATTTGTAGTTGCGTAACGAACATCTTGAATAATAGTTGAATCAATAGTTTTCAATGAAACAATCGAGCTATCATTTTGTGCGTTTGAAAATGATAAGGCAATTAAAAATGTAAATAAAATTTTTTTAATCATTTTATTCCTTTAATTTTAGAACCGCACCCGTTATAGGTTCAAGTGTAAAAATTCCACCTGTTACATAAAGAGTTTTTGTCCCGGCATGGTCTTTATCAACTATAACTTCCCAAATTCCTTCAGGCAAAGGAAAATCTAATTTTTGATTTTGATCTGAATTAAATAAAACGACAAATTTTTCATTTTTGTAATTCATTAAATAGCTTAATCCGAATTTACTATTTGGATGTTCATAAAAAGTAATATCATCATAATTAGCTCTTCTAAATGCTTCATATTTTGTTCTTAATGCAATTAAACCTTTGTAATAATTCAACAAACCGCTGTTAATTTCCGCATGCTTAAAATTAATGTAATTTGTTTCATTATCTTTTTCGTAAGAGTTGTGATCAATTCTTCCTTTGTTAGTGTCTTTAACAGAAATGTTGTAAGGAATAACTTTAGAACGTGCAAATTCTTGTCCACTATGAATCATTGTTATTCCTTGCGATGTAAAGAGAAATAAAGCAGCAAGCCGATTAATTTTTTCTTGCGATGGTGTTAAGCGAACATGTCTATCAACATCTTTAATTATTTTATGAGGATCAACTTCTTTTGTTGCAATTCTAATAAAATCACCGAGAGTGTAACCATCGTGAGATTCAAGGTAATTAACCGAATGATCTTTCTTTAAAAATAAACCAAGTGAATCTTTTGTAAGTGTTCCATTAACATAACTTTTAATTCTTTGTGGAGAATTATTTCCATACCAGTGACCAAAAATCCAGCCTAAACCGTTATAAGGATTTTCACCTTTAATGCCATTTCTAATTTGATCATTCCATGCACCCCAATTTCTTTTCGAAAACCCTGTTGGATCATATCCGCCGCCCCAAGGTTCACAAACCAAAATAACATTTGGATTTATTTCTCTTAACTTTGCAGAAATTTCTTCAACAGTTTTCCAATCAATTAATTTTCCTAAATCAAATCGAAAGCCATCAACATGATATTCTTTCATCCAGTAAATTAAACTTTCTAATATTAAACGGCGAACCATTGGTCTTTCTGTTTTCAAATCATTGCCACAATAACTTTCAGCAATGTAGTTTCCTTTTTTATCTAACCTGAAATAATATTCTTTATCTATTTGCTTGAGATTTCCAACTTCATATTCGGAAAGATGATTGTAAACGACATCCATTACTACAGCAATGTTATTTTTATGAAAAGCTTTTACCATATCTTTAAAATCATGAATTTGTTTTGCATCAGTGCCAATCCATTTTTTCCATTTAAATTTTTTCCAATCAGTACTGTAATATGAAGCGGGTGCAAAAAAAGATGCAGTCATATAACCCCAATGATTTCTTTCATAAGGATTCCAAGAATTAAATTTTCCGGCAAAACTTTTTTTGTAAGGAATTTCACAGTAGGCAAATTCTTGTGAAGGTAAAAGCTCAACTGTATTTACACCAAGTTTTTTAATGTATTCTAGACCACCTTTAATGTTGGGTTCAACTAATCCCTGATAACTTCCGGCTTTTTTAGCTCCGCTTGATTTGTGAGCAGTCATATCGCGAATATGCATTTCATAAATAATTAAATCACGCCAATCTCTTTGTATCCATTTATCATCTTCCCAATTATAATTTTCATCCTTCACAACAATTGATAAACGTGGATTCATATAATTTGTAAATGTTGCATTTGCCTTTGCATAAGGATCAATACAAATTGGCATGTTAGTGTTTGTAAAATCATCACCTTTGTGATAAACTTTATAACCATAAAATTTGCCGTATAATTCTTCTTCAACGGCAACTTCCCAAACACCTTGTTCATCTCGTATCATGAAAAATTCTTTTGGTTTTTTATCTTTAACTTTTTGAAAAACACAAAGCTTTACAAGATTAGCCGATGGTGCAAAAATTCTAAAATATGTTTTACCATTGGTTACCCATGAACCTAATTTTTTTTCGGAGTAATATTTGTCTAATTCTTTATAATGTTGGTAAAACTCTGTTGTGTCTTTGTATGACTTAAATAAAAAAGTATCGCGGTACAATGTTTCTCCGAAATTTAATTGATTTAGTAAAATTATTATTGCTAACGTTATTATCGAATGATTTTTCATTTTATTCCACATTTGTTAAAAATTAATAGTTAAAGTGAATTCAGTCTTATCGGGTACTTTTATTTTTAAAATTTTCTTCGATGAATCATAATTTGTTTCAATTGATTTTTTTTCAATTTTATCGGAATAAATTTCTTTTGGTTGTTCAGAATTTAAGATAGTCAACATGTAATATTTTCTATTTTGATTGTATGAATTTTTTTCTTTAGAAACAGAAAAAGTAAGTTTATTTTGTGCTGATTCACAAGTAAAATTGGTAACAGAATAAATACCCTTTTCATATTCGTAAGTAATACCATCATCTTCATATAAAGAAAAAGTGGATTTTTGTGATGGAAAGATTACTAATTCCAACTGTTCAATGTTTTTTTCACCAACATAATTTTGAACTTCTTGCATGGGAATCATTCCACCTTCTTTTATGAAAAGTGGAATTTTATTTATCGGCACTTCAATTATTTTATATTCACCGCCAGTTTCAACTTTATTGTTCATCCAATCATACCATTTACCTTTTGGTAAATAGAATTTTTTTGTTTTATCGGTTGATGTAACAACAGGAGCAACTAAAAGATTTTCTCCAATCATAAATTGATATTGAGCATCGAGATTGTAACAATTCTGATCATCCTGATAATTTAAGAACATAGCTCGCATAATTGGTAAACCGGTTTTTGATGAATTAAAAAATTCATTATACCAAAATGGAAGAAGTTTATAACGAAGTTGAATAGCCTGACGAGCATTTTCTTCTGTGAATTCATTGAAAGCCCAAGGTTCACGAGCTTTTGTATCAATTGAAGAATGCCCGCGGAAGAAAGGTGTAAATGAACCAAGTTGCATCCAACGAATATACATTTCATTTGAAGGTTCACCATTCATAAATCCACCAACATCGGAGCCAATGAATGGTTGACCGCTTAAGCCAATATTTACAGGCATAATTAAGGCTAATCTTAAATGTTCTTCAGTAACCGCATTGTCGCCAGTCCAATTTGCGGCATAACGTTGAATGCCTGCAAAACCAGCGCGACTTAAAATAAAATGTCTTTTATCAGAATATTTTTTTAAGCCATCGCGAGTTGCATGAGCCATTTCAAGTGCATAAACATTTCTAATTTTTTTATGATCTGAAACAAAACCATTGTCATAAAACTGAACAATATCTGGAATATTTCCACCACCCCAAGTTGCTGGTTCATTCATATCATTCCAAAATCCTTCAACACCATCTTTCATTAAGGATGAAAGTTTAAAACCCCACCAATCGCGAGTTTCTTTTTTTGTAAAATCTGGAAAGTAAGACCAGCTTGGCCAAACTTCTCCTTGATATGGAATACCATCAGGATATTTTACAAATAAATTTTTTTCAAGACCTTCTTTAGCTGCATGATAATTTGGATCGGCTTTAACCCCGGGATCAATAATTGTAATAATTTTAAAACCATCTTCCTTTAAATCAGATAACATTTTTGGTGGATCTGGGAAACGATTTTTATTCCAGGTAAAAACACGATATTCATCCATGTAATGAATATCAAGATAAATAACATCACAAGGAATGTTTCGGCTTCTGAAACCATTAGCAATTTCTCTTACTTTAGATTCGGGGTAATAACTCCAACGGCTTTGTTGATAACCAATTGCCCACAAAGGTGGAAGTTCCATTCTTCCTGTAAGTTTTGTGTAATCAGAAATTACACGTTTCATTTCAGGACCGTAGATAAAATAATAATCCATTTCACCGCGAGCAGCACCAAACCAATAAAAACGATTATTTGCTGCACCTAAATTAAATTGTGATTTATGTGTGTTGTCAAAATAAATTCCATAAGCTTTAAAATTTCTTACTCCCATAAAAAATGGAATTGACATGTAAAGTTCATCTTTTGTAGAGGTATATGCAGGGAAGTCAGTATTCCACATTGTGTATTGGTCACCATTTTTTATCAAGTTCTCTTTTGATTTTTCTCCAAGACCAATAAATTTTTCATCAGTAAATAATTTTTTATGGCAACGAACTTCATCACCATCGAAAGCAACACCAAAACTTTCTTCATCTTGATTTATTAAATTCATTTGTTTGTCAAAAATTGAAACGCGGCAAGGATCTTTTTTTATTTGAATTACTAATTCATCTGTTGAGATAGTAAAATTTTCTTTTTCTTCTTTGAATGAAAAATTAGTTTTTTCTTCTTGCTTGTAAATAACAGCATAAGATGGAGCTCTGTCAAATTCTTTTTGGTTGGTGAATCTGAATCGTATGATGTTATTTTCTAAAATGTAAATATTAAACTTTGCATTTGTGAGATTAAACTCAACTCTATTTTTTTCAACAGAATATGATTTTATTTTTCCTGCGAATTCAAATTTGCCATAAATAATTGAAGTAATAACAATGTAAAGAAAAAATAAATTTAAGAGAGATTTCATAAGGTTTCCTTTATTTAATTATTTCACCGTTTTGAAATTCCTTTGACTGAATTACATTTCCATTAATATCGTAAGAAATAACTTTACCATTTAGTAAATTATTTTTGTAAACCATAAAATCTGAAATAGATCCATTTTCAAAGTAATATTTTGTAATTCCATCTTTCAAATTATCAACGTAATTTTCTTCAGCAATAAGATTTCCATTTTTTGAAAACCATTTTATAGTACCATTTAATTTATCATTTTTAAAAAATCTGATTGATTCAATTTCACCCGTGGGATAAAAAGTTTTTGCTTCACCATTTTTCTTATCGAAACTATAATTTACTTCAGCGATTTTAATTCCATAATTGTTGTATTGGATTGAATTGCCCTCTCTTAAATTATTTATGAAATTCACTTCTTCATTTAGTGTTCCGTTAGCATTGTAAAATTTTGCTGGTCCGTTAAGTAAATCATTTTTATAATTCAAAACAGCTTTTAAAAATCCGTTTGAATAATATTCTTTAATTTCACCTTCTAATTTGCCTTCTCTGAAATGTAAAGATTTTTTGAAAGTTCCTTCGTCATAAAACTCTTCAAAATCTTCTTCAACTTTGTCAAATTTTCCTCTAATATCATAACGAACACGTTTAACAATCTGTCCATCTTTATAAGTATCAATCACTTTAATTGAGCCATCGGGATAATATAAATATGATTCACCATCGAGTTTATCATTTTTATATTTAGCTTCGAGAGCAAGATTGCCAAAATCATAATATACTTTACTTATTCCTTCAAGTTTATCGTCAACATAATTTCTTTCAACTTCTACTTTTCCATTTTCGAAAAATATTTTTGATAAGCCATTTAACTTGCCATTTTTATAACTCCAAATGGCTAACAACTTACCACTTTTATAATATGTTTTTGTAAAACCTTCTTGAAAGTTATTTTCATAATTAGCTTCAGCCCAAAGTTCGCCAGTTTCATAATACCATTTTGAAATTCCCTCAAGTTTACCATTAACATAATTCCATTCCATACTTTTTGTGCCATCTTCAAAATACCAGATTGAAAGGCCGTTTTCTTTCCCGTTAACAAAATTCCATTCTTTCCAAAGTTTGCCGTTCTGAAAATATTCTTTATAAACACCATGTTTCTGGTTATTAATATACGTGCCTTCGGATTTAAGTTTACCGTTTGGATAGAATTCTCTTTTAATCTCTTGAGAGAAAGCTACGCTTGATAAGACTATGATTATTATTACAATGCTTATTTTCAATTTCTATAAAAATATTTATTTGATAATGTAAAATGTAAAATAGTTAAGTAAATTTGAAATCAAAAAAAAGAGAAATATGTTCACATCAAATATAAAAGTTTATTTTTATGATGCTGACCCAGCTGGAATAATTTTTTACGCAAGCATTTTTAAATATGTTCATGCGGCTTATGAAGATTTTTTAAGAAGTCTTTCTACCAAAAGAAATTTCTTCTTTGATCAAGATTACATTTTGCCAATTATGCATGCAGAAGCTGATTTTGTGAGACCTATAAAAGTTGGTGATGAATTAAAAGTTGAAGTTGTAGTCAGTATGCTAAAAAAATCTTCATTCGAAATTACTTACAGATTTTACAGAGGAAAAGAATTTACTGCAATGGCAAAAACTGTACATGTTTGTGTCTACAAAGAAAAGTTTGAAAAAATAGAATTGCCTCAAGATTTTTACGAGCAACTTACTCATCACTTAGATTAAGTAAATCTAAAATTTCTTTTTTTGAAATTTTACCCAAATCGGTTCGTGGAATTTTTTCTGTAAAAAATATCTTTTTCGGCATTTTATAAGAAGATAAATTTTTCTTTAAAGCAAAATTTATTTCATCTTGAGTCAATGTTTTAGATTGAATTAATGCACAAACAATTTCACCCCAATAATTATCATTTATCCCAAAAACAAATACATCTTCAACACCACTGATGTTTTTTATTTCATTTTCAACTTCAATTTTACTAATGTTTTCGCCCCCACTTATAATTATATCTTCTCTTCTGTTTTCTAAAAAAAGAAAGCCATTTTCGTTTACGTAGCCATAATCGCCAGTTTTATAAAAACCACTTGTGAATTTCTCTGATGTTGTAGTTTGATCATTATAATATTCTTTGAATAGTGAATCGGATTTGACTAAAATTTCTCCTGATTTGTCATTACTATTTTTCAAAATTGAAATAGCAATTGAGTTTGAAATTGGTTTACCAAGCGAATTTTCAAAATCATCTTTTGGAAATAAAGCAGAAACCATCGAACATGTTTCAGTTGAACCATATACTTTTATAACAACGCCAAATTTTTCTTTATAAATTTTATATAGATTAAAATCAATTGGTCCACCTCCAACAAAAATATATTTTAAACTTTCAGGTAAAGAAATATTTTTTTCTAAAAAATTATTCAGCATGGTTGTTACAAATGAAGCATGAGTTGGTGAATATTTAAAAGATTTTGACATGTCTTCTACTTTTAATGATTTTGGAAAAATTACAACACCACCAGATAATAATGCACGAATTAAAATCATGTAACCTCCGATATGAAAAAGAGGCAATGATGCCAACCATTTGTCTTCTGATGTTAAAATTATTTTCTCATTGAGATTTTTAACATGATTGAATAATGAATTAAAAGTATGAACAACTGCTTTTGGTTTTCCAGTTGAACCTGAAGTGAACATTATTAATGCATTACTATCAGATTTGTAATCATTAAAAATTAATTTTTTATCATTAGTCGTTCTATCTATATTTTTTATAGAAATAATTTTTGCATTAAATATTTGATTTGTTTCATTTTCTAAATTTGTGATAATAAAATTTATATCAGCTTTTTCAATTTGAAATTTTAATTCTTCTCTTTTGCTTTTAGGATTTAGCGGAATTACAACTGCTCCAATTAACCAAATTGAATTAATAGCAATGTAAAATTCAAATGAATGATTTAAAAGAATCCCAACATGTGTATTTTCTTTAATACCGGATTCTATTAGATAGTAAGTTAGATTTTTACATTCTTCAAAAAAATCAAAATAGGAAAGTGTTTTTTGTTCACAAACAATCGCTGGTTTACTTGAATTAACTTTAGTTTGTTCAATTATCCAATGATTTGAGTTAGCTATCATAAAATAAATTTCGGCGGATATTTATTAATGTCAAAATTAATGAATGAATTATTTGGTTTATAAAAATCTTCACAATTATCATTAACAAAATATTCTGAAGTATCTAATCCATGTGCATAATTATGTTTTGTTTGAGCTGCTAAAAAAACTAAGCCACTTTTTCCAATTGCACTTTCGAAAGATGATGAAATGATTACAAATTTATTTATTGATTCAGTTAATTCAATAAGTTTTAATGTTTTTTCAAAACCAAACATCATTGGTTTTAAAACAAAAAAATTAATTGATGAATCAGTTATAAATTCTTGTGCGGTTTGAAAATCAGTTAATGATTCATCCAATGCTACTTGAATGTTAGTTGAGTCCGCAGTCTTTAAGTTACTGCAAAAAGAGGAAGATGGTTCTTCAATATACTCAATATTAAATTGTTCAAGATTTAATAAGTATTCAATTGCTTCATCACAGTTCCATTTTTGGTTTGCATCTAATCTGATTTTTATTTCATTCCCAAAAATTTCTCTTACTTTTTCAATTAATAAAAAATCATCATAAGGATTTTCTCTTCCAACTTTTAATTTAATTGTATCATATCCAAGATTTATCTTTTGGGAAATTAAATTGATAGCTTCTTCAATGTTTGTAAGCCCAATAACCGCATTGACTTTTATCTTTTTGGATTGTTGATAATAACTTTTGAGTTCGAAATTATGTTGTAATAATAAAGAATGGAAAGCTTGTTCAATGCAAAAATTAACACTCGTAGAATATGAAAGATTAAAAAAATTTTCATTGGATTTATTAATTACATCTTTACAAAAATCATGAAGTTCTTTTTCAGCATCTTGAAGAGATTCTTTGCTAAAACCTTCGAGAGGGGAACATTCACCGTATGCACTATTTCCAGATTCATCGACTAATTTTAGAATTAATCCATTTCTATTTGAGAAGTTTGATTTAGAATTTTTGAATGTTGAATTTAACTTAAGGGAGAAAGGAATTAATGATGCTTCTTTAATAATCATATTAAAATTCCAATTGCAAAAAGTAATCCATAAATGGCGGATAATTTTGCTGTAAGCTCAAGAGTTTTATTTAGTTCTTTACCTTTTAGTGTGTAAATCATTCTAATTAGTTTTAATGAAATAGGTAAAGACAAAATTGGTAAAAAAACCCAAATACTTTTTTTGAATGTAAAATAAACCACAAACAAAATTGAATAAGAAGCAATCATAAAAATTATGTATTGAATTCTTACAAAATTTTCACCGAATAAAACTGCTAAAGTTTTTTTCCCATTAAGTTTATCTTCATCTTTATCACGGTAATTGTTAACAACTAAAATATTTGTAATTAAAGAACCAACAGGAATTGATGCCCAAAATACAAAAGCGGTAATTTCATAAGCCTGTACATAATATGTTCCAATAGTACCAATAAAACCGAAAAATAAAAATGAAGCAATATCACCAAGTGCATTATAAGCTAATGGAAAAGGTCCTGCTGTATAAACTACACCAGCAATAATTGATAGAACTCCGATTAACAAAACCAACCAACCAGCTAAAGCAATTAAATAAATTCCGAGTAAAAAACTAAATCCAAAAACAATGTAGATGCCAACTTTTAATTCTTTTATAGAAAGCAAACCAGAAGCAGCGGCTCTTTGTGGTCCAAGTCTTTCTTTTTTATCTGTTCCTTTTAAGTAATCATATAAATCATTGACTAAATTAGTCCCTATTTGGATTAATAAAGAACAAATTAAAGCTACAATTGCCGCTAGTGGCTTGTATTTATTATCATGAATTGCAATAGCAGAACCAACTAAAACAGGCATTACAGCAGCTGGTAATGTTTTAGGACGACTTGCTAAAATCCATGCATCAAATTTTGAAATTGTAATTTCTTGTTGTTTAATCATCTAAGGGACTCTTGGAAATTTTTTAAAATCAGGTTTACGTTTTTCATTATATGCATTTTTTCCTTCTTGCGCTTCGTCAGTCATGTAATATAACAAAGTTGCATTTCCGGCAAGTTCCTGAATTCCAGCTTGACCATCAAGTTCAGCATTGAATGCAGATTTAAGCAAGCGAATTGCAAGTGGACTTTTTTCTAAAATTTCATAAGCCCATTTAACGCCTTCTTCTTCCAATTGATCAATCGATACAACTTTATTTACCAATCCCATTTCATAAGCTTCTTGTGCATTATATTGATGACACAAATACCAAATTTCTCTTGCTTTTTTTTGGCCAACAATTCTTGCAAGGTAACTTGCACCAAAACCACCGTCGAAACTTCCAACCATAGGACCAGTTTGCCCAAAGATTGCATTATCTGCCGCAATAGTTAAATCGCATACAACATGCAGAACATGGCCTCCGCCAATTGCATATCCGGCTACTAACGCAATTACAGGTTTTGGAATGCTTCTAATTTGTTTTTGAACGTCAAGTATATTTAAACGTGGAACGCCATCTTTTCCAACGTAACCTTTATTACCACGAATTGATTGATCGCCACCTGAACAAAATGCATATTTACCATCTTTCGATGGGCCAGCACCAGTTAAAAGAATTACACCAATGTTTGAATCTTCTCTTGCATCGGCGAAAGCATCATACATTTCCATTGTTGTTTCTGGTCGAAAAGCGTTTCTTTTTTCTGGTCGGTTAATAGTAATCTTTGCAATACCATCCATCTTTTCATAGATGATATCTTTATATTCTTTTGCTTTAATCCAATTGAATTTCATTAGAGCCTTTAAATTTGTTTAAAAATTCTAAAACAAAATTAGTAAAAAGCTCAGGTTTTTCTAAGTGTGTGTTATGATTTGCATTTGGAATTATTTTGTGTCGAGAATTTGGTATTAGATTGTTCATCAAAAAATTTTGAGAAGTATATTTCTCATCTTTTCCCCCAGTTATTAAAAGTACAGGAAAATTAATTAAATTCAGTTTGTCCCAATAACTATTCATCAAGCCTGTTGAAAAAGATTTTAGTGTATTAGCCAAACCAATCGGATTATTTAATTTTCTTTTTTCAATTATCTGATTAAAATTTTCCAACTGCTTCAGTTCAGAAAACAAAGGTGTGTTGAACCAATATTCAATAAATTTTTCAACACCTTCATTAATAATAAATTCTGAAAGAAGAAAATCTTGCTCAACGCGTTTTTTCTTTTCTTCAATACTTTCAATGCCGGCAGTAGTACTTTCTAAAACTAAAGCTAATATTTTGTCTATATTTTTTAAAGAATAAGAAAGTGCAATTCTTCCACCCATTGAATATCCAACAAGAATAATCTTATCAAAATTGAAGAAGTTAAGTATTGAGTTGATTTGATTAACTATTGAAGTGCAAGTATAGAATTTGGGGTCATTTGGTGAATCAGTTTTTCCATGTCCGATTAAATCAATTGCGAATGGCAAATAATTTTGTGGAATAAAATCGAAGATAAATTCCCAATCTTCTGAAGATCCTGTAAATCCATGAAGAAACAAAATTGGAATTTTCTTTTGTGAGATTTTGGATTCATCAATTAAAATATGAAAATTAATTCCATCAAGATTTAATTTCATTTATATAATTGTTCAAATGTTCAACGGCAATATGCCAAAAATTATTACGCAAATCTTTAGATTTTTTTGCATCGGTTTTAATTTCAAGAACTGTAAGTTTTCCACTTTGTTGTGAATTATTAAGTTCCAAAGTAAACCGTTTCCAATTTTTAATTACTTTGTGAATACCGTTGTATGATTCAACAATCTTTTTAAAATTAAGATTTAACGGCATTAAAAAATTTTCTTCGAAATATTCTTTGTAATTTGAAATTGGAAGCGATTCAAAAATTCCACCGCCATTATTGTTAATTAAAACGATTGTGATTGGAATTTTATATTTATAAGAAGCAAATAAACCATTTAAATCATGGAAGAATGCTAAATCGCCAGTAACTAAAAATGTTGGTCCATTTGATTTATGAGCAATTGCTAATGCAGTCGAATTTATTCCATCAATTCCACTTGCACCACGATTTGTAAAAATTTTTATTTCCTTTTTTGATTTTGAAGCAAAGAAATCAAAATCTCTAATTGGTAATGAATTGGATACAAACAGGTTCGATTTATTCGGTATGTTCCTAAGTAGTTCGTAAATTATTTTACTTTCAAATGGAAAATTATTTTTAGAAAAAAATTTTTCTTTTTCTTTTTCAATCACTTCATTTGAGTGAATAAAAAAGTTCTTCCATGATTTTTGACTTAAATTGTTCCCGGCTTTTTTTAATAATTCTGTACAAAAAATTGAAGGTTTAATTTTAATTATTTTGTTTGCTGTTCGTGATGGATCTAATAAATCGCCAAATTGATTAACAATGATTTTCTGTGCTGTTGAATTTTTGAAATATTCTAATACAACATTAGAAGTCGGTGCAGCACCAAATTGCAAAATTACTTCTGGTTGAAAATTTTCCACGAAAATTTTTGAACGTACAATTGTAGTGAAATTATCAATTATGTTTTTATTAACATGTTTACCAAATCTTAAAGAAGAAGCTCCATCAACAACAATTGGAAAATTTAATTTATTTGATAATCTCATTAACAGATCAGGAAAGTCTTTGTCAAATCCATTTGAACCAACTAATATTATTCCTTTTTTGTTATCTAAGTTTTTAGCAATCAAATCAAAATCGGGCAATTTTAAATTATCTTTCAATTGAACTTTTGCACTCAAGAAATATTTTTTAATTGAATTTTCATTAATGGAATCTGTAAATGAATCTGGTTCAAATGGTTTTTCAAAAGGGAAATTTATGTGAACAGGTCCACGATTTTTTTGATTAGCAATTATAAAAGCATCTTCAGCAATTTTTCTAATAATACCTAATTTATTTATATCGGGTAAACCAGCATCAGAAAAAAATCTTATATGATTACTATAAATATTATTTTGGTTTATAGTTTGATTAGCTCCAATGTTTTTTAAATAATTTGGTCTATCGGCTGTGCAAATTATTAATGGAATTCTTTGATAATAAGCTTCAATTATTGCAGGATAAAGTTCAGCAACTGCAGTTCCAGATGTGGTAATAATAGCAATTGGATTTCTTGTTTTTTTTGCCATTCCCAATGCAAAAAAAGCAGATGAGCGTTCATCAACAAATCTATAGATTGAAAAATTTTTATTCATATTAAAGGATAATGTCAAAGGTGTACTTCTTGAACCAGCAGAAATACAAACATCTTTTACTCCAAGTTGCGATAAACGATTTGTAAAAACATCACACCAAAGAATGTTTCTGTTTATTTTAATTTTCATAATGAGAATAATGATAAAATAGGTTTTAATTTAATTTCAGTTTCAAAAAATTCTTTTTCGGGAATTGAGCCTTCAACAATTCCACACCCTGCAAAAACATTTAATTTATTTTCTTTTTGTAACGCACTTCTTATTCCAACATAAAATTCGCCAATATTAAAATTATTATACCAACCAATTACACCAGCATACAAACCGCGATCAAAATCTTCTGTTTCGTAAATGAATTCTAATGCACCCTCTTTTGGTAAACCACAAACTGCAGGAGTAGGATGTATTTCATTTAGAAATTTTAGTATTTCAAATTCGGAACTTATTGTTGCATTGATTTTTGTTTGTAGATGTTGAACAGAATTTAATTTTTTAATAAAAGGTATTTCATTAAACTTAATATCAGATGAATAATTTGAAAGGATAGACAAGATATAATCTAAAACTTTTTTTTGTTCATTTAATTCTTTTGGATCCCTTAATAATTGATTCCCAAGATATGCATCTTCTGTTTCATTTTTGCTTCGTTCTATTGAACCAGCTAATGCCTCTGTGTTGATAATATTTTTGTTAATTGAAAATAGTTTTTCGGGTGTAGCTCCAAAAAAAATAGAATTTGATTCTTTAACTGAAAAAATTATACAATCATTACAATTATTTAATAATTGATTGAATGTGGTTAATAAATTAAATTCATTTGATAATTCAAGTTCAACTTTTCTTGCAATTACAACTTTCTCTAATTCGTTTTTATTAATCTTATTTAAAGCAGATTTAACTTTTTCCTTCCAGTTGAGTTCATCGATGTCAGATTTGTTTATTCTAACTCTCTGTTCAACAAATTTTATAGATGACTTTTTATTTGTTAATGAATTTAAATAGTTAAATTTTTCTTCATCATACATATTCCCCAAAAAATTATGAATTAAGAAATAATCATTATCATTTTGTGCAATTATAAATTTTGGTATATACCATTTATTGTCAGAAAAATCATCCCATAAGTTTGTTTTACTTTTACTGATGAACTTTTTATATCCAACAAATAAAGGAAATTTTTCGAGCGTGTTTTTGTCAACGTTTGAAATTCTATTATGAGAATTAAAAAAAATGTTTTTAGACTCAACTTCCTCTATTGCTATAAAGTTTATCTTATTTCTTGAATTAAAAAATGTAAAAGTATTCTCAAATTCTGATGAATGATTAATTATTGCATTAATATTAATTGGTTCAATTCTCTGAAAGAATGATATTAAAGTGTTGCTGTTAAAGTTTTCATTTTTTAAATAATTTGTAATTGTACTCATGAAATTTGGAAAATTTATTACTCAAATATACTACGTTTTATATCTAAAAAGTTTCATAAAAAATACATTTAATGGTTCACTATAAAAACGCGTTTGTTAATTTAGATTAAATGGTTATTTTAAAATTAAGTTAAATTAAAGAATTAACTTTTAAGGTGTTAAAAAATTAACACTAATGAAAGGAGTTTAAAATGAGTAACAACACTAAATTGGCACTTGAACTTTATGAAAAGTTATCAAAGGTTGCAGACAAAATAAACAAGGTTCAAGCAAAAATAATGTTTGAACAAAAATTAACAGCGCCACAGTTTAGGGTTATGGAAGTAATATACAAACATGGTTTACTCCCTTTAAAAAAAATAAGTGAAGAATTAATGGTTACAGGAGCAAATATTACTTGTGTAGTTGATAACCTTGAAAAAGAAGAGCTAGTTAAAAGAATACCATCTTCGACGGATAGAAGACTTGTTAATGTTGAATTAACAACCAATGGAAAAAACAAAATTGAATCTATTTATCCTGAATATGAAAAAAAAATAGCTGAGAATTTTTCAGGATTAACTGAAGCGGAACAAAAAGAATTGATAACATTTCTTAGTAAGATTTTATAAGATAATTTAGCTGTTTGTTTTGAAAACAAGAGCAATCCATTCTTCAAGTTGAGATTTGTCGTTAAGAACAAATCCTTTTGATTCATATAGACTAATAATATCAATTTCATCAATATTCAATAAGCCAGATAAAATTAACGTTCCTTCTTTTTTAAACTTGATTTTTAAATCATCTACAATGTTTATTAAAATTGGTTTATTAATGTTTGCAAGTATTAAATCAAAATCTTTTTCTTCAACATCTTTTATTTCGCATAAACGAACATCTACTTTTTCATTTAGTTCGTTCATTTTAACATTTTCATTCCCATTTAAATAACACCATTCGTCATTATCAATGCAGATTGCTTTTGCTGCACCAAGTTTTACGGCGGTGATTCCTAAAATTCCAGTTCCAGAACCAACATCTAAAACAAATTCATTCCCTTTAACAATTTTTTCTAAGTGTGATAAAATTAATTTTGTTGTTGCATGATCACCAGTGCCAAAAGACATTTTGGGATCTATTGTAATCACTAACTGATTTGGTTTGGGATTATATTCTTTAAATGAAGGTTTGATTACAATTTTTTCTGTTACTTCAACAACCTTAACATTTTTTTCGTATTCTTCATTCCAGTTTTTTTCTTCAAGTGTTTGAAATTCTATGTCAAATGAATTGATGAATTTATCTTCAACAAGTTTTTCCATTAATAAATTTATTTCTTCTAATGACACACTTTTGTTTTCTGAGATAAATACTAATAGATAATCATCAAATTCATTAATACCGTCAATATCAAGTTGCCACAAAAATCCAGATAATAAATCTACATCAAATGGCTCGGTTTTTATTTTAATTTCTTTATATGTTTTCATAACTCTTCATAAATAATTTCACAAATTTTATCTTGAATATCACGTGCTTGTTTAGATGAACCAACAAAGTTTTGAATTAGAATTGAGAAGACTAAATAATTTTTCCTTTTTGTTTCAATATAACCGCTTAAAGAAGATACGCCGCTTATTGTTCCTGTTTTTGCAAAAACATGACCTTTAGCTGTTGAATTTTTAAATCTATTTGAAAGTGTTCCATCGACTCCACCAATTGGTAATGAATTGATAAATATTGTTGGGAATGGTTCTTTTTGTTTTTTGATGAATGTCAAAATTTTAGCTAATAAATCTGCCGAGATTAAATTATAATATGATAAACCTGAACCATCAGAAATTCTGTAATCTTTTGGATTTGCTCCTGAAAGTGTAATCAAGCTGTCAACAAAAAATTTTCCATTTTCTGCTGATTGCTTTTGAAATTTAATTCCAGCGACAGCCCGTAATAACATTTCGGCATTTAAATTATCACTTACTTTGTTCGTGTATTTTATGACAGGAACAATATTTCTTTTAACAGAAGTTAAAAATTTTGCATTACTTGAAATTTTATTTGTGTCTGTTAAACCATTTAATTCAATTCCTGCAGATATTAATTTTTCTTTTAACAATTGAAGAAAATATAAATACGGTTCACGAATGCTAACTTCAACTGAATCTTTTTTATAACTAAAAGGCAAATTTCCTTTTGCAATTATTTTATTGTTATGATTCAGCCAATCACGTGATATTTCAAATGTTGATTTACCTTTTTCGATGGTTGTAGAATTATTTGTCAACGCGATAAAATTATTTTTAGGATTGAAAGTAATTTTAACTGGTTTATTTATAGAATCTGGTTCATAAATAATTGTTAATGAATTTTTGTTAATTGCTAATTGAGATAAATAAGGCATATATGTTTCTGGCTCATCGCTCCAAATCCATCCATTGCCAAAATAAAGTGAATCACTTTTTGATATATCTGTGTAAAGGTTCCCATTAATTTTTTTTATACCAGAATTTTTAATTGCAATAACAAAACTATCTAAATCTTTTACTTTAAAATCTGGATCAAACGAACCAACAACAAAAAAATTTCCATTTAATATTGAATCTTTTATTTCGCCATCATAATAAAGTGAAGTGTTAAAATTATAATCATTACCAAGGAAATAAAGTGCTGTGGCGGTCGTTAAAATTTTTTGGTTTGATGCAGGCCTCATTAATTTTTGTGAATTGACAGAGAATAATGTTGAATCTTTCTTTGGTTCAACTAACTTAAGTGAGATGTTTGATTTTTGAAAAAAATCAGATACAAGTAAACTATCAATTCTTTTTTCAAAATATGATCTTTCTTGCTTGAAGGTTGAACAAGCAGAAAATAAAATTGCAAACAATAAAAACAATGAAAATTTTTTCATTAGAAATACTCTCTTTCTCTAAAATCAACACCAATTTCTTCAGTAACAAATTTTTTAGCTGATTCTTTATCAACTTCATTTAATCCAACAATCGACATAACTACATGAGTATAATTTTTTGCTTTCTTTGCGAACTCAATCATCTCTCTGTGAAGTGCTGGATCGACTCTCATTAATTTAGAATATTGTTCTGGATCAGTTGAATTAAGACTTATTGAAACTGTATCAATTAAATCTTTGAGTTCAGGAGTAATATCACGCTTGTTAATAAAATTGCCGTGGCCATCAGTGTTCATTCTTGTTTTGCCGCCATTTTCTTTTACATATTTAGCTACTTGCTTTACTACATCCCAACGAATCGTTGGTTCACCATAGCCACAAAACACAATTTCTTTATAATTTGTTGGGTCACCAATTTCTTTAATATAAACTTCAGCATCAGGTTCTTCAGCTTTTGACATTTTTAAATTATAACCATTAATCACTGCATCACCTTTTCTATCACAAAAAACACAATCAGCATTGCAACGATTGGTAACATTAATGTATAGTGAATTTCCAATTTGATATGTAAAACTTACTTTTGGTTTCATGCCAATTCCAAATAATTTATAAGCATTATAAGAAGTTGTGCGAGCAACATCTTCAACTCTTAAATGGTGTACTTCAGCAATTTTTTCTGCGACTAATTTTACAAAAGCTGGATCGTTTCTTTCACCACGATGTGGAACAGGAGTCATAAATGGAGAATCAGTTTCAAGTAATAAATTTTCAACTGAAATTCGACTTAATATATTTCTTAACGAATCCATTTTTTTGAACGTTATATTTCCAGTAAAAGAAATGTAATGATGTAATTCAATTAATTCTCTTGCATCTTCCAGTGAGCCGGCAAAGCAATGAAACTGTGCTTTTAAATTACTTCCTTTGAATGAACGTATAATATTCATCATATCAAAATTTGCATCTCTGTTATGAACGATGATTGGTTTATTAACTTTTAATGCAAGTTCAATTTGAGAAGTGAATGCTTCAATTTGTTTTTCTTTGGGAGAAAAATCGTAAAAATAATCTAAACCGATTTCACCGATTGCAACTACTTTTGGATGTTTTGATAAAATTTCAATTTGATCAAGTAATGATTCATTCCAATCTTTTGTATCGTGTGGATGGACACCAACAGCGGCATAAATTATTTCATATTTATCTGAAAGTTCAATTGCTTTCTTTGAGGTTTCAACATCTGTTCCTGGAACTAAGATATAATCAACACCAGATTGTTTTGCTTTTTCAATTACTTTATCAACATCATTTTCAAAGTTTGCATAAAATAAATGTGCGTGTGTATCTATGAACATTAATGAATCCCTTTCTTATTTAACTATTTCTCCAATTATAATTCCTTCTTCGATAACTTCTTTTGAAATTTCAATAACTTTATCAACATCATTTTTATTTACAATAGCAATTAAACCAATACCAAGATTAAAAACATTTCTCATTTCATCATCAGAAATTTTTCCAACTTCCTGAATCAATTTAAAGATTGATAATTGTTCCCAAGAATTCCAATCAATTTTAATTTGTAAATGATCAGGTACAACTCTTTTTGTGTTACCAATAATTCCACCGCCAGTAATATGAGAAAAAGCGTTAATAGAAACTTTCTCATTGAGTTTAGTTATTAGTTTTAAATATGATTTATGAATTTGTAAAAGTTCTTCACCAATAGAATTTTTAATTAAATCCGGTTTATCATTTAAGTTAAATTTTTCTAACAACACTTTTCTTGCTAGTGAATAACCATTTGTATGTAATCCTGTTGATTTAAATCCAATTAGTATATCACCATAAGAAACATTTTTACCATCAATGATTTTATCTTTTTCTACGAGACCAACAATTGTTCCGGAAATATCATATTCAGTTTCATCATAAAGTCCAGGCATTTCTGCAGTTTCACCACCGATTAAAGCAACATTATTTTCTTTGCAGGCAATTGAAAACCCTTTAATAATTTGTTCAGCTTTTTCAGGATTTAATTTTCCAAAGGCCATGTAATCCATAAAATATTGTGGAATAGCTCCACAAACAGCAATGTCATTCACACAATGGTTTACTAAATCTTGCCCAATTGTATCATGCTTATCTAAGGCAAAAGCAATTTTAAGTTTTGTACCGACGCCATCTACACTTGAAACTAAAACAGGGTTTTTCCATTGAGATAAATCAATTTGATAAAAAGCTCCAAAATGCCCGATTCCTGAAAGTACATTTTTATTAAAAGTTGATTTTGCTAAGCCTTTAATTCTGTTAACAGTTTCTTCGCCAGCTTTAATATCAACTCCAGAATTTTTATATGTGCTTTCCAATTCATCCTCTAAAATTTTAATGCAAATATAAGAAAAGACTAATTGAAACTTTGAATTAGAAAAAATTGTATCAGGCAACGCTAAATCGGGGTTTGCATCTAATCTGCAAAAAAGAATGCTTTTTAATAACTTTGCACTACAAAAAAAAGAATTTATGACAGAATATCAATTAAAAGATAGAGAAAAGGCGATTTTAAGATTTGTTATTCATCAATTTATTTTGACTGCAAATCCAGTAGGATCGCGCAATGTTTCTAAAAAATATGATCTGGGTCTTTCACCAGCGTCAATTAGAAACGTTATGGCGGATTTAGAAGAAATGGGTTTGCTCGATCATCCGCACACTTCTGCCGGGCGTGTTCCGACTGATAAAGGCTATCGTGTTTATGTCGATTCTTTAATGGATCCACCTGTGATTGATATTTCGGCAAAAAAAATTGTTGATGAAAATCTTACTTTGCAAAATGAAACTGAAGAATTACTAAAAATTACTTCTGCAATTTTAAGTGATTTAACAAATCAACTTGCTTTAGTAACTTACCCTCGTTTTGAACAAGCTGAGCTTGAAAAAATTCAATTAGTAAAACTAACTTCAAAAAGAATTTTAGTAGTTGTGAGTGTTAAATCTGGTTTGATTAAAACTATCACTTTGGAAGTTGATGCAGAAGTTAAAGAAGAACAACTTTCTTCAATTCAGCAAATTTTAAATGAAAGATTATGTGGACTAAAATTTTCTGAAATCAGAGCTACATTTCAAGAAAGAGTGAAAGATATTTCCTCTGAAAAATATCGCCCTATAATTCGTGTATTTCTAGATAGTGTAGATAAAATTTTTACTGATACAAAAAGCGTTGATAAGACTTTTATTGCTGGCACAAAAAAAATGTTGACTCATCCCGAATTTTTTGACCATGAAAAATTTCAAAGCGTGATTGAGTTAGTTGAAAATAAAGATATTATTATTCATGTTTTAGATAAAAACAAAGAAGAAGCTAAAAGTGATTTGGCCATTTCTATTGGCCAAGAAAATAAAGATGAAAAACTTTCAGATTACAGTATGATTTCTAAAGAGTATAAAATTGGTGATCTAACAGGCACTTTAGGAATAATGGGTCCAAAACGAATGGATTACTCTAAAATTATTGCTGCAGTTGTTTATATTGCAGAGCAGTTAACAGAAGAATTAACAAAACAAAGATAATTTTTTTAGGAGTTGATTTAATGGAAGAAATAAAAGATCAAAATTTTCAACAAGAAAATGAAGAATTGAAAGAAAAAGAGCAAGAGCAAGAGCAAGAGCAAGAAAAAGAGCAAGAGCAAGAGCAAAAGCAAGAACAAAATCAAGAGAGAGATTTAGAAGAAAATAAATTATTAAAGGAAAAAATATTGGAATTAGAAAAACAGAATGCAGAATTAAAAGATACACTTTTAAGAAAAGTAGCTGAGTTTGAAAATTACAAACGCAGAAATGAAAATGAACAAATCAATTTAATAAAATATGCCGCTGAGCCTTTTATTAAAAGTATTTTATTAGTTTATGATGATTTTGAAAGATCATTAAAACATATTGATGATGAAAATAATTTTGAAGCAACCAAAAAAGGTTTGCAATTAGTATTCGATAATTTTAATAAAATATTAGAATCACATGGTGTTAAAAAAATTGATGCAAAAGGACAACCATTTGATGTTCATCTTCACGAAGCTTTAATGCAGCAACCTGTTGATGGAGTTGAACCTCACACGGTTTTAGAAGTAATTGAACCGGGTTACATGTTCAAAGATAAAGTTATTCGACATGCAAAAGTAATAGTAAGCGCTGAACCAGCTTCGCAAGATGATAATCAACAAACAAATGAATAGGGAAGAATAAAATGGCTAAAAGAGATTATTACGAAATTCTTGGCGTTAGTAAAGATGCTTCACCTGAAGAGATAAAAAAAGCTTATAGAAAATTAGCTATGCAATATCATCCAGATAGAAATCAAGGTGATAAAGATGCTGAAGAAAAATTTAAAGAAGCTGCTGAAGCTTATGAAGTTTTAAGTAATCCGGAAAAGAAAGCTAAGTACGATCGCTACGGTCACAGTGGTTTACGTGGCGGTGAAGATTTCCACAGCTATCAAAATGTTAATGATATTTTCAGTCACTTCTCTGATATTTTTGGCGGCGCATTTGGCGGCTCTTCAATTTTTGATGATTTCTTCGGTACTTCTTCATCAGGAAGATCAAGACAAAGAGCTACTGGTCAACCTGGTTCAGACCTAAAGATTACATTAAAACTTACTTTGGAAGAAATTGCAAAAGGAACAACTAAAAAAGTAAAAATTAAAAAATACAATAAATGTTCTACTTGTAATGGAACAGGTGCAAAAAGCAGTTCCTCATTTAAAACTTGTAGCGCTTGTAACGGAACTGGAGAAATTCGTCAAGTATCGAGATCAATTTTTGGCCAGTTTGTAAATATTCAGCCTTGTAATAATTGTGGTGGTACTGGAAAAATAATTTCTGAACCATGTTCAGCTTGTAAAGGTGATGGAAGAGTTCATGAAGAATCAACTATAAAAATTAATGTGCCTGCTGGCGTTAGTGATGGAAATTATATGACCTTGCGTGGCGAAGGTAATGCTGGTAAAAACGGTGGTCCTGCTGGTGATATTATAGTTGTGTTTGAAGAATTAACACATGAATATTTTACTCGTGATGGTGATAATATAATTTATGATTTATACATAAGTTATCCCGATGCAGTTTTAGGAACCGAAGTTGAAGTTCCAACTTTAAATGGAAGAGCTAAACTAAAAATTGAACCTGGCACAACTGCGGGTAAATATCTGAAAATGAGAGAAAAAGGAATTCAGCATTTAAATGGACACGGTGCAGGTGATCAATTAGTTAGAATCAATATTCATGTTCCAAAAGTTATTACGCAAAAAGAAAAAGAATTATTGAAAGAACTTCAGAAACAACCTAACATGAAAATTGGTAATTAATTTGAATTCAGTCTCTGCTTATTTTGAGACTGAATTTTTTAATTGAATTTTTTTGAAAAAGTTTTTTGAGGGCAAGAATGAAGATTCTTGAAAAACTTTCCGTTAAACTGAATCTTACATCAACTGAATTAAAAATTTTTCTTTTCCTGCTTCTTTCATTAATAATTGGTTTTTTAATTAATGTATGGAAGACAAATCAAAATTCAGAATATTTTGAATTCGATTATTCAAAGCAAGACAGTATATTTTATTCATCAATTGATAAAATTGAAAAAGAAGATTCATTGGTAAATGAAAATAATATTAGTAATGTTAAGAATGATTCAATAAATTTAAAACAAAATAAAAATGAAAAATTAGTTTTACCTAAGAAAGAAAAAACAAACAAAATAATTAAAATAAACACAGCATCAGAAAATGAAATTGGAAGTTTACCAGGAATTGGAATTAAAACTGCCAAGAATATTATTGAATACAGAAATAAAAAAGGTAGTATTAGCAAAGCCGAAGAATTGTTGAATGTAAAAGGAATTGGAAAATCTAAGCTGGAAAAAATTAGAATGTTATTAAATTTCGATAAATAGTTTTGAGGATTTGTGTTTAATAATCATGCTGGAATAAATTTAACAGAAACCAAACTTCAGGTTGTTGAAATAAACTACAGAGATGATTCTTTCTATCTTGAAACAGTTGATCAAATAATCCACGCTGAAAGTTTTAATCCAAATTTATCAGAGGAAAAAATAATTTCTATCCTTCAAAATTCATTTGACAAAATAAATAAAAGGAAACAGTTAATAACAAAAAATATTTCTTTTTCGTTACCAAACAACTTCTTTAAGATCTTTGAAATACCTTATGATGATTCATTAGTTAAAAAAGATTTGTTAGAACATTTCCGCTGGGAAATGTCAATCTTATTTCCTGAATGTGATCCCAATAATTTTTTGCTTCAACATATTGAAATTGATAAAAGTACTTTAAGAAAAGAAAAAAGAGCAATTATAATTGCAATTGATAAAAAGCATGTTGCATCAATTAATAAATTTTGCGATAGAAACAGCTTACAACTAAAATTTATTGATAATGTTCATCTTGCTTCGAATGCATTTTTATATTTAGAAAAACAATCAATTGAAAGTGAAGTTTGTCTTACAATTTATATAGACCAAAAATTTTCTTCTTTAAGTGGAGTTCAAGGAGTTTATCCGTTTTACTTCAAAGTGCTTAATCCTGATAGTCAAAATATTTTTGAAGAACTTACCGATGCAGTTAAGAAAATGGAAGATTATAGACTACACATTTCAGATTTTTCAAAAGTGTTGCTTTATGGGCAAGATGTTACAGAAGAATTTGAAAATAAGCTGAAATCATTTTTCGGATTACCGTTAAAAAAAGTTAATCCATTTGAAAAATTGAAAATTAATGATGAAATGAAAAACAATCCTTTTTATAAAATAAAATACAACTCATTCACATCCGCAACTGGAATTGCACTTAGAATAATCTAATGAGAATAATAGCTGGAAAATATAAAGGCAGAACTGTAAAATTTCCTAAAAGTAATTTGGTGCGTCCTACAACAGACAAGAATAAAGAATCAATTTTTAATTTTTTAGTTAATCAAATTGACTTTGATGGAATAAGAGTTCTCGATATTTATGCTGGCTCTGGCTCACTTGGTTTAGAAGCATTAAGCCGCGGTGCGTCAGAAGTTCATTTTGTAGAAAAGGATTTTCATGTTTCAAAAATGCTCGAGGAAAATATTAACTCTTTAAATGCAAAAAATGAATGTAAAATTTTCAGAATGGAAGCAATTCGTTTTTCTAAAATCAAAGAACATGAAAAATATAATTTAATTTTAGCCGATCCACCTTTCTTTAATTATGATGTTCATATTGTGGTTAAAAATATTTTAGATAATAATTTTCTTGAAGATGATGGAATTTTTCTTGTGGAAAGATCTATCCAGACAAAAGGAAAAGATGAGGAAGCTTTTCAACAAAACTACTTTAGAAAACTTGGGGATAGTTTAATTTATATTTTTAATAAAGAAAAAAAACTACTATAAAGTTTTTTCTTTTAAATAGCATAATTATTTTTCACTCAAATAAAATGAGTTGTAAATGAAAAGAGTAATTTACCCCGGAACTTTTGATCCAGTAACAAATGGACATATTGATATTGTAAGAAGAGCAGTCGAGTTATTTGATGAAGTTGTGGTAACGGTTGCAAAAAATCCTACAAAAACAGAATTATTTACAGTTGAAGAAAGAATTGAAATGCTAAAAGAGAGCTTGAAAGAATTTCCAACTGTTACTGTTGATTCATTTGGTGGATTAGTAGTTGATCATGCTCGTCAAGTTGGAGCAGTGGGAATTATACGTGGATTGCGAGCAGTCAGTGATTTTGAATATGAATTTCAAATGGCATTAATGAATAGAAAACTTGCTGGTGATATTTCAACAATTCTATTAATGCCGCATGCACGTTATACTTATTTAAATTCAACGATTATTAGAAACTTAGCAGCATTTGGCGGTGATGTATCGGGATTTGTTCCACCTTTTGTAGAAATGAAATTGAAAGAAAAATTTAAGAAGTGAGAAAAAATTAAACACAAAAAAAGCTGCGCTAATTGAATAACACAGCTTTTTTATTTTGTATGAAATGATTTTAGTTCAATAATTTTTTGATGTGATTTTCATAAACTGAAACTGGTTGTAAACCTTGATAGCTTGCAATAATTTTCCCATTTTTATCTAATACAAATGAAGTTGGTATAGCTTCAATTCCACCGTAATCCATTATTACTTTTTGATTAAAATAAACAACTGGATAATTAATTCCGTAATTTTTGATGAAAGGAACTACTTCACTTTTTGTTTGTGTGTCAACAGAAATTCCAACTATTTCAAAACCTTTATTTCCATATTTTTTCTTTAGATTAATTAAATCTGGAATTCCTTTTCTACAAGGAGGACACCAAGTAGCCCAGAAATCTAAAATAACTACTTTACCTTTGAGACTTGATAGCTTCAAAGTTTTGCCGTCGCTTGTTGGTAATTCAAAATCTGGTGCTTGCGAAGATGATTGAATTGCAGAAGGAACATAATTTGGTGGATAAGGACCATTTGGTTCTTTGCCGCCAAATAAATAATCGAAATTATTAAATATAAAAAGTAAAAAGACCACAGCAATAAAAATTCCAGTATAAATTCTGCTTCTATGTTTTTTACTCAAGCCTTGAGTTTCTTTTTTCATTTTTGTTTGATTGCTCATTTATTCCTCTTTAATGGTTAATTAAAAATAATATTTCTTGAAACAAAATTAAACAGATTTACACATAAGTTTTTGATTTAGTTCCTCAACAAATTTATTTATATCATCTTCATTAAAACCTTTTTCCAGAGCCGCATTTTCTAAAGTTCCCCAAATTGGCTCACCACAAATTAAACATCTGATTCCTTTTTCACTTAAGTAAGCAACAGCTTCGGGTAAAATTTTTACAAGTTCTTCTATTTCAATTTGTTTGGTTATCATTTTTCTTTTTACCTGGTATTGAAATTATTAATCCAGCTAATGCGCCGTAAAAAGTAGAAATCCATGGATTACTTGTAATTGGACAAGTACCAGTTGTACAACCAATGAAATAATAGTAGGCATAACCTAAAATTGCACCAGCTATAACTGGTAAAATTCTTTTTATTATAAATTTTTTTTCGAGTTTCATATTTATAAACTATTTATTGCTTCTTTAACTTTGTCAAATACCATTTGTTCCGGAGCCGCCCCTTCAATAAACACATTTTCATTTATAATAGTTCTTGGCACTCCGCGAACATTATATTTATTTGAAAGATGAGGAAATTCTGTTGCTTCAATCATATCACTTTTGAATTTTGGATTAACAAAAGCAAACTTGTGTGCAGTTAAAACAGCTTGTGGGCAATATGGACAAGTTGGAGTAACAAAAACCTGCATGTGCACATCTTGATCAACAGCTTTAACTTGATTTTCAACTTCTTGAGAAAGCCCGCTTACCCCAGTTCCAAGCATTACTATATCTTCAAGCAGAGAAGCAAACTCGTAACCACTCGGTATACCATAAAATTTTATTCCATAATCAATTCCATTTTCATCTAATAAAACAGTAGCTGGAATTTTATCAACGCTATATTTTTCAGCATCAGATTTATCGGTAATAAAATTTTTAACTTCAAGTTCAAGTTTATCAGAAGTTTCTGAAAGTTCAGTTAAAATTGCTCTTGTTTCGCGGCAATATTGACATTCAAGTTCTTGAGTGAAAAAAATCATTTTTACTTTTTTTGTAAGAACTGAAAATCTTTTACCTAATTCCGCTCTTACGTTTTCATCTAAATACATTTTATTCTCCTAAAAATTTGTATTAATGAGATGAATTAATTTTAATAAAGATTCAGTGAATAGACTTGGGTTATAGTAATTGGAATTATCTCAAAAATTAATTAGTTATTTTTTACCTTTTCCCCATTCAAGAACTTCAACTTTTACTTCAGTAATACCTACATTAATCATATCCAGTTTTTGAGCTACACCTAATGAAAGATCAATTATTCTATCTGGACGAAATGGCATTCTATCATTTATAGGAATAACAACACTTTTCCCATTTGATAAATTTGTTACTCGAACGATTGTACCCATTTGATAAAAAGGATGTGCCGCAGAAAGTCCAAACATATTGTAAACTTCACCGCTATAAGTAATTTTACCATCGAACTGATCTGCATAATATGAAGCTGTACCGATTTGTGTTTCTAAAACTTCTGAATTTGAATATTTATTTAAATCATTTTCTGCAGATAATGTTTTTTTGTCTTTAATCAAAAATCTTGGTGAAGAAGTACAAGCTTCAATTATTAAAAGTAACGTTATGAGTAATTTAATTTTATGCATGTGTTAATGAATTTGTTTAGTCAAAAATAAAAAAGGGAGCGTAAATTCCGCTCCCAGTTGCCCTTATGCGCCTAAGATTCCAGCCGAGAAATTGTAGACGCAAATCTGTATTGCAATATAATATTTATAAAAGAAAACAAAATGAAATAGCTCACAATCTATATCTAAGAATAAAAATGTAATTTGATTTTATAAAAGTTTTTTGCAAAGAGTAATTCAGCTAAATGTGTATCGAAAATTAACAAACGAAAAAGTGCCATTTCAATTTTATAATTCTTACTCTTCTTTACGTCATTATCTGTTTCACACAATATAATTCCGAAAGCAAATGTATAAAAACTAATGATGTTTTTACTAACACTTATATCGAGATAAATAAGCTGTATTTCGGCAAAATCTTCAGAATATCAAACGTGAATTTTAAAGTAATATTAATTCAATATTCCATTTTCTTAAATGATTTTTTTATTAAAAAAGCTTTAAAATTTTTCATAAGGTTATGTTTAATTGAAGTGAATATCAATTAAGAAGGAATTATGTTTTTAGTAATAAATTAGTTTTGCAGACTTCAAGTTTTTTTTTACTTTCGCAAAGCATTTTTGAAACTCTTCCTACCGTTTTTAACCAAAAAAGGAGTAATTTGAATTTGATAAAAAATAAACAGTCTGCACATCCAACCGTAAAACTTATCTTAAAAGATGGACATATTTTTGAGGGAAAATTATTTGGTGCAAAAAGATCCGTTGCCGGCGAAGTTGTTTTTAATACTGGAATGGTCGGTTATCCTGAAACTTTAACTGATCCATCATATAAAGGACAAATTCTTGTTTTTACATATCCTTTGATAGGGAATTATGGTGTGCCTCAACTTGAAGAAACTGATGATATATTTCAAAATTGGGAATCTGAAAAAATACAAGTTCAAGCATTAATTGTTTCTGAATATTCAGAAAAGTATAGTCATTGGAATTCAATTTTTAGTTTTGATAATTGGTTGAAAAAATTTGATGTTCCGGGTATTTACGGAATTGATACTCGCGAGCTAACCAAAATTTTAAGAGAACATGGAACAATGCTTGGGAAAATTGTGGTTGGTAATGATAAAGTAGAATATTACAATCCTGATGTTGATAATTTAATTTCTAAAGTAACACCACAAAAAGTTGAAGAATATAAAAATGGAAAGAAAAGAATTTTATTAATTGATTGTGGTTGTAAATTTAATATCATAAGAAAATTACTCGACAAAAACGTTTCTGTACTTCGCGTTCCTTATGATTATGATATTGAAAAGGAAAATTTTGATGGAGTCGTTCTTTCAAATGGTCCCGGAAATCCTGTAGTTTATAAACAACTTATTGAATCAGTGAAAAAAATAATTAAGAAACAAGTTCCAACATTAGGAATATGTATGGGGCATCAAATATTATCGTTAGCTGCGGGTGGAAAAACATATAAATTGAAGTATGGTCATCGAAGTCAAAATCAACCTGTAAAAACTGTTGATTCAAATAAATGTTACATCACTTCACAAAATCATAGCTTTGCTGTTGAAACTAAATCATTACCACGCGGGTGGCAGCCATGGTTTGAAAATTTAAATGATTATTCCAATGAAGGTATGCGTCATGAAAGATTACCCTTTTTGAGTGTTCAATTTCATCCCGAAGCTACTCCTGGACCAATTGATACCGATTTTATTTTTGATGAATTCATTAACAAAGTTTAATTATATTTTTAGGATATAAATGAAGATTAAAAAAATTTTAATAATTGGAAGTTCAGCATTAAAAATAGGTGAAGCTGGTGAATTTGATTATTCCGGTTCACAGGCAATTAAAGCTTTTAAAGAAGAGGGAATTTATACAATTCTTATAAATCCAAATATTGCAACAAACCAAACTTCAGATCATTTAGCTGATAAAGTTTATCTATTACCAATCAACACAAACTATGTTGAAAAAGTAATTGCAAAAGAAAAACCAGATGGAATCGTTTTAGGATTTGGCGGACAAACTGCATTAAACTGTGGATTGGATTTACATCGAAAAGGAATTTTAAAAAAATATAAAGTCGAAGTTCTAGGAACTCAAATTGATGCGATTGAAAACACAGAAGATCGTCAATTGTTTTGCAATAAACTTGATGAAATAAAAGTTAAATATCCCAAAAGTAAAGCTGTTAATACAGTTGAAGATGCAATTGCATTTGCTGAAGAAATAAAATTTCCTGTAATAATAAGGATCGCTTACGCACTTGGTGGACTTGGTTCTGGTGTTTGCAGAAATAAAAATGAAGTTAAAAAACTTGCAACAAAAGCTCTTAACTATTCATCTCAAATTTTAGTTGAAGAATATCTTGAAGGTTGGAAAGAAATTGAATATGAAGTTGTGCGAGATAAATATGATAATTGCATTACAGTTTGTAATATGGAAAATATTGATCCGATGGGAATTCATACAGGAGAAAGCATTGTTGTTGCACCAAGTCAAACTCTTTCAAATGAAGAATTTCATTTACTACGTGAAGTTGCAATTAAAACAATTCGTCATCTTGGAATTGTTGGTGAATGCAATATTCAATATGCACTTTCTCCAAACGAAAAAGATTATCGAGTTATAGAAGTTAATGCACGTTTATCAAGAAGTTCTGCTTTAGCATCAAAAGCAACAGGTTATCCACTTGCATTTGTTGCGGCAAAATTAGCGTTAGGTTATGGTTTGCATGAATTGCCAAATTCTGTTACAAGAACTACAAAAGCATTTTTTGAACCAGCTTTGGATTATATTGTTGTTAAAGTTCCTCGTTGGGATTTGAAAAAGTTTCGTCTTGTTAAACGTAAACTTGGTTCTTCAATGAAATCTGTCGGCGAAGTAATGGCTATTGGTCGCAAGTTCGAAGAAGCAATACAAAAAGCAATGCGTATGCTTGATATTGGTGTTGAAGGTTTAACGGCAAGCAGAACCAAAGTAGAATTTGATGAACTTAAAGAAGCGCTCGAAAATCCAACCGAAGAAAGAATGTTTGCAATTGTTCAAGCGTTAAAACAAGGTTATTCTATTGAATGGATACACTCATTAACACATATAAATAAATGGTTCTTGTATAAAATTCAAAATATAGTTGAACTGGAAAAGAAATTAGAATCTTCAAAATATATTTCACATGAATTGTTACTCGAAGCAAAACAACATGGATTTTCAGATAGACAAATAGCAAATGTTTTTAATAAAGATGCGCATGATATTTATATGCTCAGAAAAAAATATAATATCAAACCATATATTCAACATATAGATACGCTTGCCGCAGAGTATCCAGCTAAAACAAATTATCTTTATTTAAGTTATAACTCATCAAAACATGATTTTGATTTTAAGTTAAAAAACTCAATTGTAATTATTGGAAGTGGTCCATACAGAATTGGTAGTTCGGTTGAATTTGATTGGTGCTGTGTTAATACATCTAAAACATTACGTAATTGTGGAATTAAATCTGTAATGATTAATTGCAATCCTGAAACTGTTTCAACAGATTACGATGAAAGTGATGCATTATTTTTTGAAGAATTGACAACAGAAACGATTTGGGAAATTTATACTGCAATTAAAGCTAAAGGTGTAATTGTTTCAATGGGCGGGCAAACACCAAATAATCTTGCATTAAAACTTCACAAAGTTGGAATTAAAATTTTAGGAACATCACCCGAATCAATTGATAAAGCAGAAGATAGAAGTAAATTTTCTTCTATGCTTGATGAGTTAGAAATTGGACAACCTGAGTGGCAAAGTTTAACTACATTACAAGATGCACTGCAATTTGCAAACAAAGTTGGGTATCCAGTACTCGTTAGACCTTCTTATGTTTTAAGTGGTGCCGCAATGGCAATTGCAACAGATGATTTAGAATTAACTAAATTTTTACAAAAGGCAGTAGATGTTTCATCTGATCATCCAGTTGTAATTTCTAAATTCCTTGTTAATGCAAAAGAATTAGAATTTGATGCTGTTGCACAAAATGGGAAAATTATTTGTTCAGCAATTTCAGAACATGTTGAAAATGCTGGCGTACACAGCGGCGATGCAACTTTGGTTCTTCCTGCTCAAAGAACTTATCTTGAAACAATTAGACAGATAAAAGAATTTTCAGCCCAGATAGCAAAATCATTAAACATAAATGGCCCTTTTAACATTCAATATTTGGCAAAAGATAATAATGTAAAAGTAATTGAATGTAATCTTCGTGCATCACGTAGTTTTCCATTTGTTTCAAAAACATTGAAAAAGAATTTTATTGAAGTTGCAACAAAAATAATTATTGGTCAAAAAGTTCAACCAATTAATGATATAACTTTTAATCTTGATTATGTTGGAGTAAAAGCACCTGAGTTTTCTTTTACACGTTTAGAAGGTGCAGATCCAACAACTGGTGTTGAAATGGCATCAACTGGCGAAGTCGCTTGTCTTGGCGAAGATTTTAACGAAGCATTCTTAAAAGCTTTGCAATCTGTCGGGTATAAATTCCCTGTAAAATCAATTTTGATTTCTTCAGGAACAATTGAATCAAAATCTGAATTGCTTGAGCCAATGAAGCAGTTATTAAAAATTGGAATTAAATTTTATGCAACACAAGGAACTGCAAAATTTATGAATGCAAACGGAATTCCAACTGAAATGGTAGATTGGCCTTCTCAAAATAGTAATTCAAATGCTGTTGAATTAATAAAAAATAAAGTTGTTGATCTTGTAATTAATATTCCCAAAAATTTCCAGGAAGAAGAATTAACTAACGATTATTTAATAAGAAGAGCAGCAGTTGATTTTAAAATTCCATTAATTACAAACAGACAATTGGCAATGCGCTTAGCCGAAGCGTTGCTAACCAAAGACCCATTAAATTTAGAAATAAAAAGTTGGAATGAATATTAATTAATAAAAAAAATTTTTATTTTTACCACAAAAAGTGAGGGGATGTTGGAAAACATTAAGCTTCCTTGTTTACTAATAGTTGAAGATGACATTGAAAATGTCAAATATTTAAAATTGCTTTTAAGAAATAATTTTCAGATTGAAACCTGCGATAATTCTGACGATTGTTTAGCTATTCTAAATTCAAAAAATGTTAATATCATTTTAATGGATATTACAATTCACGGTTCAAAAGATGGACTTCAATTAACTAAAGAAATTAAAGAAAATCCAAAATTTACACACATACCGATCATTGCAATAACTGCACACGCTTATCAAAAAGACAAACTCAATGCACTAAAAGCTGGGGTTGATGAATTTTTAACTAAACCAGTTGATGGTATTGTCTTAAAAAATATACTCATTAAATTTTCAAAAAAATGAAGTTTGTAACCATTCTAATTTGATTTACGTCTAACTTCTTAAAAAGATGGAGTAAATATGTTTAGAAAAATTATTACATCATTTTTAATACTTTTAACAAGTATTAATTTGTATTCACAAGAAGTTGATTCAACAGATAGTGAGGATGAATTCTTTAAAGAAAAACCAAAAAGACATTGGTGGAAAAATTGGGATGATGATTGGACAATGTGGGAAGTAAAAGGTGTTCCTTTTATTGAAGTAAATTATGGTTTGGGATCCTTAGATCAAAAAAATATGAATTATGATTTTGCAAAAGTTGGACTTGCTGAATTAAAACTTGGCTATTCATCAAGAAAAAATTTTTTTGAAGAAAAAGTCATTGATTTTCAAAACAAATATTTTTTCATATCAAGAAACGGTTCTGATTTAACTTCTAAAATTTCAAAAGTTGAAGAGTTACGTTCATCAATGTGGCAATTTGGTTTTTCTAAGAGGAAGGGTTACGGTTACAAATTCAACAACTTTTATTTATTACCATATAACTCAAGTGGAATTGTTTGGTCTGGATTGGATATGAAAAATTATCCACCATCAATTTGGCCTGCTGTTTATCCACCACTTGAAGGGCAGATAAAAGCTGAATCTGATATTAGATTTCTTGAACGGATAAATCAAACAATTAAATTTGGTACAACTTCGGAATCAGGAATCAATTTTGATTTTGCCTCAAGTGTTTCTTTTAACGTTGCTTATGAAACTACAGTAATATTTCCAAGTTATTTAGTTTGGAAACATATAGGTAGTTTTATTATTGAATCTGTCGGAGCTGGATTTCTAAATAATTTTATCGATGAAATTGCGAACTCATCACCAATTTCTTTACCATTTGTAAATTTTCTTTTGAAAGGTGCATATCAATATGCTTTTTATACATTAAAAAAAGATAAAATGAATTGGCCATTTAATTCTGAAGCGCCATTAACTTTAGAAAATTTTAAATTTGGATTAACATTTTCTTTTTAAAAAATAAACGCAGATTTCTATGAATTTAACTAAAGTCATTCATAAAAATCTGCGTTTTAAAATTTATTTCATCTTAGCTTTCAATCTCATATCTTCAGCAAGCTCTTTTATCTCAGTTAAATCTCTTTGCATTTCACTCCAACCATACCATAATGCATAATCAGGATTGCCGTGAAAAGTCCCTTGAAATGTTCTCATACGATGTTCTAAAAACATAACAAAAAGTTTTTGTTCAATAACTGTTGGAGCATCATGAAAAGTTAGTAATTGAGGAAATTCATAGGCATAATTTTCAGGTTTTTTAATAATTTTATCTTTGTATAAATTTTCAACGATAGTAATTGCTTCTGCCATTAATCTATCAGCGTTTCTAATCATATCATCACCTTTAGCTAGTTCACCTTTAGCAAAATTTTCTGAATGACAATTGCTGCATACAGAAATCATTTTATCTCTTTCAACTTGCCATGAATCTTGAGTTAACCTTGCAACATCAGCTGCTTTTACAATATCAACTAATTTTGTTGGATTTCCTTTAGGATCAAGAACACCGAGTGCTTGTAAAATTTTAACACGGTCATTTGTCCATTGTTTATCTTCGGGCATAGGTAAACGAACAGCTAAAAATCCCCAAGCAGTTCTAACTTCGTGATTACCATTAGACATATGACAATCTTGGCAGGTAGGAGCGGCAGTAGTTGCAGGTAATGTACCGTTTTGTTTTAATAAAAATCTAACACCATGTTTTGATCCAGAATACATTTCCCATTGAGGGTGATCAAAACCCATATGACAGGTCTGACAAGCTTGTGGTTGTTGTGCTTCTTTTTTGGGGAAAGTATGTCTTGTATGACAAGCATCGCAAGAGGCATGACCAAAGACAGAACCATTTGATTTTAATTTAGAGATTTCTTCTGGTCCTTTGTCTCCAATTTTATGACAACCACCACAACCTTTTTGTCCTTCCATCATTGCCATTGGTTGCATGTGTGCTGTTGGCATTGCTTTCATAGCAGCCCAAGCAATTGCATGTTTTCCTTTGCGGTATTGATTAACTTGTGTTTCGTGACATACTTTGCATGTTTCTGGAGTTGGAATTTCTGCTTTTGAATAATCAGTCATTGTTGAATGTGATGTACCATGACAATTATCGCATCCAATTTGATTTTCTTTGTGTTTACTTAACTCCCAATCACTAACAATTTTTGGAGTAACTTTGTTATGGCATTCAACACATTCTTGAGCATTAATAAATCCAACAACCGTAAACAATAAAATAAAGAAAGTGATTTTTTTCATTTGTACCTCGTTTTTATTAAGGAAAAAAATGTCTGATTATAATTTAAGAAAGTAATAGATTTATGGCAATAAAAAAGAAAAAATATATGAAAAGAAAACTTTTTTGTAGGGTATTCAAATTTGATTATTTTTGCGACGCACTCTTAGCTCAGTTGGTAGAGCATCTGACTCTTAATCAGCAGGTCGCGGGTTCGAATCCCGCAGAGTGCACCAAAATCACTCAACATTATACATTCTTCATTATACATTATACATTACTTTGTACATATAAACTGCACTTATGGTTTTTGCATCAACAATTTCACCACTTTTAATTTTTTCATCTATTTCTTTTAGTGTAAAATATTTTAATTCAATACCTTCTTCACCTTCTTCTCTTGCATGATCTCCATCAATTAAATCTTTTGCTAAAAAAATGTAAAGGACTTCATTGCAAAAGCCAGGAGTCGTATAGATTTTACCAAGTTTAGTGATTTTACTTGATGAATAACCCGTTTCTTCTTTTAGTTCTCTTTCTGCACAAAGTTTGGGATCTTCACCTTTTTCAAGTTTACCAGCAGGTAATTCTAGTAATGTTTCATTATGTGCAAATCTATATTGTGAAATAAAAACTAGTTTGCCATCATTAGTTACAGGAATAATAACTGCACCACCTGGATGAATTGCTGTTTGTCTTATTGCCTTATTCCCAGTTCGGTTGTATTCAATTTCGTCAAGTTTGACATCGAATACTTTTCCATGAAATACAGTTTCACTTTTTAATACTTTAAAATTCATAGCTCTCCTTAATAGTTACAATCTTGTTTAATTATTTGAGTTTTAATTATGTCAAAATTATTTTTCATTATTTTAATCATAATAAGGTAAAATTTCACTTCCTAAAAATTTAATTACTGCGGCAATAACACCAAGATCATCAAGGTATCCAATTAATGGTGCTAAATCTGGAATTGCATCAATTGGAGAAATAAAATAGATTAATGCACCAATCACTATTGATTTTCTGTACCAAGGAACATATTTATCTCGCATGTAGCGGTATAAAGCTTTTACATCTTTTGCAAAGCGAATTTTGTTTCCAACTTTTTCTACTTTTGACCAAAGATTTTCTTCAACATATTGTGAACCTTTTTGTGCTTCTTCTTCTGTGTTAAATTGTTCCTCAAATTCATCAAGTTTTGTGTTCATAATTTCCTCTCCTATTTTTTAAATTCATCAAACCAATCAAATACAGTATTGTACCATAATTTTGAGTTTTGCGGCTTTAATACAAAATGTGTTTCATCAGGAAAATATAAAAACTTGCTTGGAATACCTCTTCTTTGTAAATATGTGAATTGCTGAAATGCTTGTTCTTCAGGAACACGGTAATCATTAGCGCCATGAATTACAAGCACAGGTGTTTTAACGTTTTTTGCATGTTTATGTGGAGAAAATTTATCATAAAGTTTTTGATTTTGCCAAGGTGTTCCTTTGTTTTCCCATTCCGGAAACCAAAGTTGTTCTGTTGTTCCGTACATACTTTCAAGATTAAAAACGCCAGCATGACATACTAAAGCATTGAATCTATTAGTTTGTGTAGAAATCCAAGCTATCATATATCCGCCATAAGAACCACCGGCAGCAAATAGATTTTTGGGATCAATAAAATTATAGGATTTGATTGCATTATCTACACAACTCATAATATCTGTATAAGGTTTACCACCCCAATCACCACTTATTGCATCAGTAAATTTTTGTCCAAATCCAGTTGAACCTCTAAAGTTTGGAGCAATTACAACATAACCTTTAGAAGCAAATAATTGTAAATTCCAACGATAATGAAATTGATCTGCTGTTGTTCCTTGAGGTCCACCATGAATAACAACAAGTAATGGATATTTTTTATTTGGATCAAAAAATGGTGGTTTAATTAAAAGTGATTGAACCTGAATACCATCTTTTGCTTTTGTCCAAAATGATTCTGTTGGATTCATTTCAAGTTGAGCAAGTAATTCTTTATTTATAAAAGTTAATTGTTTTATTTCTTTTGTTTGGAGATTAATACTGAAAATTTCAACAGGCATTGTACTTTTTTGATGCTTGAAGTATAGCGTATTTCCATCTGGCGAAATAATTTGATCATTGTTGTAAGCATCTTTGACTAGTAATTCTAATTCAGAAGTTTCAACATTTATTCTATAAATTGAATGGAAAGATTCTCTATCAGCATCAAAATAAATATATTTTGAGTCAGGAGAGAAAATCACTTTATCAACAGATAAATCATGTTTGAGAGTAATATCTTTTGTTTTACCTGTTGTTCTATCATAAAGTAAAAGTCTTTCTTTATCTGCTTCAAAACCAGCACGTTCCATCGAACGAAAAGCAATGTATTTCCCATCTGGAGAATAAACCGGTTGATTGTCATTCCCTTTACTTGTTGAAATAGTTTTGTATGAAGTTTCAGAATTAGGATTTATTAAAACCACATCATTGTTTGTGCTTGTTGCTAATTTTGTTCCACTATTTTTTTTGTAATTATCCCAATTAATTGTAAAAGCGACTTCATTTGCATCAGGTGAAAAAGTATAATCAGTATTTCCACCTAAGGCAATTGGAGGAACATCAGCAAAGGAATTTTGAGTTAAGTCTTTTACTTCTTTGGTTTCAAGATTCATATAAAATAAATGACTTACTTTTTCTCCTCGCCATTGATTAAAATTTCTGAAGTAAAGTTCAGTGAAAATTTTTGCTTTTACTTTACTTTGTTCTTGAGCTTTATCTTTTTCTTCATTGCATTTTTGATTTTTGCAATCTGGATAAACAGATGAAACAAAAAGGATTGATTTTCCATCATTCGACCAAACTAATCCAGAAGCACCGGTATAAAGATTTGTAAGTTGAATATCATTTTTTCCCTCTAGATCACATAACCAAATTTGATCTTTCATTTCATAAGCAATTGATTTGCCATCAGGTGAAAATTTTGGAGAAGTTTCATTTGCTTCGCTATTTTTTAATGGTTTTAGGTTGCTTCCATCTGAATTCATAATCCAAATATCTGTGTTACCTTTATTTTTATCCATATCATAAGTCGTTAATGCAAAAGTTATAAGCTTACCATCAGGTGAAAGGGAGTAATCACCAATTCTTTTCATTTTCCACAAATCATCAACTGTTATAGCTCTTTTTTGTGCGAATGAAAATGATACTAATGTTGATAATAGAAATAAATATGCAAACTTTTTCATTATTACCTCTCGTTGAAATTTTATTATTAGAAAATTAGGAAAACCTTATACTAAATTAAAGTAAACAAATGGAACTCAATATTATTTATTTTAGTTATTAATATAAAAAAGGTAAAAATGATAAAAGAAGCAAAAACAATTTATCCAGTGAATGAATTAATTAAAAAAAGATGGAGTGCAAGATCATTCTCCGATAAACAAATAAGTGATGATGAGTTAAATACAATATTCGAAGCTGCTTCGTGGGCATTTAGTTCAATGAATTATCAACCATGGCGATATATTTATTCTAAGAAATCCGACAAAGTTAATTTTGAAAAATTTGTTGATTGTTTGTCAGAAGGAAATAAACCGTGGGCGAAAAATGCTTCTGTATTGATTTTTTCTATAGCAAAAAAAAATTATGACGATGGAAATAAAAATATTGCCGCTTTACATGATGTCGGTGCTGCAAATGCAACTTTGATTCTTCAAGCTGCTTCAATGGAAATTTATGGACATTTAATGGGTGGATATTCAAAAACAAAAGCTATAGAGTTATTTAACATTGATACACAAGAATATGAACCAGTTGTTTTTATTGCATTAGGCTATTTAGATGATCCTGAAAAATTAGAAGAACCATTTAGAACAAGAGAATTAACTCCAAGAACAAGAAAACCTATTGCCGATTTTGTTAAAAAGTTTTAATAATTATTAAGATTTTTATGTTGTTATTTTTATTTATATAAACCACTGAATTGATAAAAATATTTTATAGAAAAACTATGAATCTTGATTATTTTTCCCATAACCAATAAAATTTATTTATGAAAATAATTATGAAACTTTTTTACATATCAATTTTTTTGTTTGTGATTATAAGCTGTTCATCAAATAAAAATTTAATTAATGATTTTGAGAAAAATATTATAACTGCAAATCAATGGGGAAGTATCCCGGCCAAAGATTTTTTAGCTAAAAAACATAAGTTAACCCATATTACGCTTCACCATCAAGGAGAATCTTTCCCGACAGGTAAAGATCCAATTCAATATTTAAGAAATCTTCAAAAGTGGTCGCGTGAAGAAAAACATTGGATTGATATTCCATATCACTATATTATTGATCTTGAAGGGAAAGTTTACGAAGGCAGAAACATAAATTATTCAGGCGATACAAATACAGAATACAATCCAACTGGCCATGCGTTAATTGAAGTGCTTGGAAATTTTGAAGAAGTTGAACCAAATGAAAAACAACTTGAAGCTGTCGTAAAAACAATGGCTTGGTTATCTAATAAGTATAAAATTCCTGTTGATTCTATTCGTGGGCACAAAGATTATTCTTCTCACACTGTTTGTCCGGGTAAAAATTTATATCGCTATTTAGAAAATGGATATTTTAAAAGCAAAGTAAAAAAAATACTTGTTGAATAATTTATTTCTGTAAAATCATTTTACCATAAAGAGCATTTCTGCCTGAACTTATTCTGTAAAGATAGACTCCGGAGCTAACCGGTTTATTATCATCATTTAATCCGTTCCAAACAATTTTGTTCTCACCAACAGGTAATTCTTCATTATTTAAGATTTCCTTTATCTTTTCGCCAAGCTGATTGTAAATAATTACAGAAACATTTTGTCTTGCTGGAAGATTAAAAACTATTGTTGTACTTGAATTAAATGGATTGGGATAATTTTGGTATAAGATAAAATCAGGAGGAGTTTCTTTTGCAATGTTCTCAATTGATGTGATAATTTTAAATTTCTTTTTCAGTTCTAAAATCCTATTGTAAGATTCTTCGATTCTAATTAATGGAATAGTTCCGTCATTCACTTTATTATAGATTACATTTATAACTTGTTGAGCAAGTGAACTTCCATAACGTAAAGTTCCTGTATAAAGTATTATATCATTACCAGCATTAACAGCTAATGTTATCCCATCTTCAAATGAATAATTAGCACTTATTGCTTGCATGTTCATTCCATCTGTTATAGTTACACCTTTAAATCCAAAATTATTTCTCAATAAATCTGTTGTTACTTTTTTGGATAGCGAGGCAGGATAAATTTCATCCAATTTTGAATTATATAAATGTCCTGGCATAATAATATTAGAATAATCATTATTAATTAAATTTTGATAAGGAGTTAATTCGTATTGCTGCCAGGTATTTGAAATATCTGTAAAACCTAAGTGTGAATCTTGTAATGCACTACCATGACCGGGAAAATGTTTCAGGCATGTTATTATATTTTTATTCTCAAATTCTTCGATAAAAATTTTATCGTGCAAATAAACATTGAAAGGATTAGATGAAAAACTTCTTTCAAGCTTTCCAATAGCAGGACTATTTGGATTAACATTAACATCTGCAACAGGTGCTAAATTAACATTGAAACCACATTGCAGTAACCAGTTTGCCATTAATTTTGCTTGCTTTCTAGTTGAGTCTTCTGAATTAAAAACAGTTCCTAATTGATAAGCAGTATAAGTATTAGCAAAACCATTAGTACTATTAAATCTTGCAACTTTTCCACCTTCCTGATCAACTGCAATAAATGGTGGTGTTTTAGCAAACATTTTAATTGTATCGTTTAATAATTTAATTTGATTAGGATTAGAAATATTGTTTGCGAAAAGAATTACACCCCCGATATTTCTTTTGGACAGATCAATTTTTATCGTATCATTTAACCTTGTTCCAGAAAAACCAACCCAAACCATTTGTGCAATCTTTTCTTTTAATGTTTGAGAAAATATTGTTGAATAAAAAAATGGCATTACACATAATAAAATTATAAATAAAAAAATATTCGTTTTTACAAATGACATGGTTGTTGTAATATTTATTAAAAGAAATTTACGATTAATTTGTTTAATGGTTATAAATAAAATAATGAATGTTATTTGAATTGAACATGTGAATGTAAGTCTATTACTATTTTAAAAGTTGGGACAAGATTAAAAACAACATAAAGTGGTTTGCTTAATTCAATTGTTTTTTCTTGTGCATAAATTAAAGCCCAATTATCATGAATACGTTGATCTCTTTGCATCCAATATACAACTGGTGCAGAAATAAATTTTTCGTCTTTTAATATTCTTAATCTTTTTAAGTTCATTTACCCAATCTTACAATCTCATCATATTCTTGTTTTGTCAAAGGAATGACGGATAATCTATTTCCTCGCTGAAGTAGTTTCATAGTTTGTAGCTTTTTATTTTCTCTCATTTCATCTATCGATACAAAATGAAAAAATTTTTTAATTAATTTTATGTCAACCATAAACCATGTTGGTGAATCCATTTTGCTTTTTGGATCGTAATGATGATTTTCAGGATCGAATGCTGTAAAATCTGGATAACCTTCTTTTACTACTTCACAAATTCCCGCCGCACCTGGCGGTTCTGAATTGCTATGATAAAAAATTACTTTGTCGCCAATTTTAATTTCATCTCTTAAAAAATTTCTTGCTTGATAGTTTCTAACACCATCCCAATATGTTGTTTGATTTTTAGATTTTGCTAAATCATCAATTGAAAAAACTTCTGGTTCACTTTTCATTAACCAGTATTTCATATTTACTCCTAAATATTTTATTACTAAAAATTAAAGCTAAATCAAATTTAAGTTTGTTCGTTCAGGGAGATGATCAAAGAATTAATATTAATTATTAACTAAATACTGTTTCAGATACTTTCCTGTGTAAGAATTTTCACATTTTATAATATCTTCTGGAGTTCCAATAGCAACTACTTCGCCACCTTTTTCACCCGCTTCTGGACCAAGATCAATTATCCAATCAGCACATTTAATTACATCAAGATTATGTTCAATTATTACAATAGAATTATTTTGTTGTAGTAACATTTCAAAACAGTTTAAAAGTTTCTTTATATCATCAAAGTGCAATCCAGTAGTTGGTTCATCAAAGATAAAAAGTGTATGCTGATTTGTTTTTCTCAACGATAAATGATAAGCTAATTTTACTCTTTGTGCTTCGCCACCAGATAAAGTTGTTGATGGTTGCCCAAGTTTTATATACCCCAAGCCAACATCTGAAAGAACCTGTAAAATATTTGATAATTTATTATGACCTTTGAAAAAGATTAGTGCTTCATTAACAGTCATATCAAGAACATCGACAATGTTTTTCCCTTTGTAAGTAATTTCTCTTGTTTCTTTTTTGAAACGAGTACCTTTGCAATCTTCACATTCGAGATAAAGATCTGCAAGGAATTGCATTTCGATAGTAACAAAGCCTTCACCCTCACAAGTTTCGCATCTGCCTCCAGGAACATTGAAAGAAAAATAACCTGGTTTGTAGCCTCTTGCACGTGCTTGAGGTGTGTTTGCAAAAATTTCTCTTATAATTTCATACCCTTTAACATAACTAATAGGATTTGAACGTGATGATTTGCCAATTGGAGTTTGATCAACAATCTCAATTTCATCAATATACCTTGAACCTTCGATTGAATCATGTTTCCCAATTTTTGGTGGATTACCTCCATTTAATTTTACGATTCCACCATAAAGTATATCATGTATTAAAGTAGATTTACCAGAACCGCTTACTCCAGTTATTGCAACAAATTTTTTTAATGGAATTTCTACATCAATATTTTTTAAGTTGTTTTCTCGAGCTCCAAATATTTTAATTGATTTTGTTTCTTGTGTTCTTCTTTTTTTAGGAATTGGTATTAGAAATTTTTTACTTAAATATTTTCCTGTTAATGAATTTTCATTATTTATTATTTCGTCATAAGATCCGTATGCTACAATTTCACCGCCATGAATACCAGCTTTTGGACCAAGATCAAAAATTAAATCTGCTTCTTTCATCATTTCAGGATCATGTTCAACAACTAAAACAGTGTTCCCAATATCTCGTAAAGATTTTAAAATATTGATCAACTTTGAATTATCGCGTGGATGTAATCCTACAGAAGGTTCATCGAGAACATAAAGTGTATCCATCAATGCTGAACCTAATGAAGTAGCGAGATTTATTCTTTGAGTTTCACCTCCCGAAAGTGTACTGCTCAATCTATCTAATGTTAGATAACTTAAACCAACATCATTTAGGAAGGTTAACCTTTTTACAATTTCCTGATAAATTTGGTTGGCGATAGATTTTTCATATTCTGTTAATTTTAATTGCTTAAAAAAATCTAATGCTTTTTCGATTGACATAGCAACAATATCGCCGATAGATTTAAAATTTATTTTTACATTTAATGCTTCTCTTCTTAAACGAGAACCTTTACAAGCATTGCATGTTGTGTAACCTCTGTATTTACTGAGCAAAATTCTAATGCCCATTTTGTAAGTTTTTTCTTCAAGATGTTTGAAAAAACCATGCAAGCCACTAAAAGAACCAAAACCATCCCAAATTAATTTTTTCTGTTCATCCGTTAAATTTTTGTATGGAACGTTTAAAGGAATCTTGCCATTGTTGTTTTTAACAAGATCGCGCAAATATTTGCTATATTTTAAAGTTCTCCAAGGTGCAATTGCTCCATCAATTAAACTTAGATTTTGATTGGGTACAATTAGATCAATTTCATAATCCATTGTTTTGCCAAAACCTTGACAAACAGGACAAGCACCATAAGGATTGTTAAATGAAAAAAATCTTGGTTCCGGTTCTTCATATTTTACATCACAGCATTCATAAAACTTTGTAAAGTTTTTAATTTCTTTTGTATCAACATTTATTATTGTTAATCTACCTTCACCTTCTTTGAAAGTTGTTTCGATTGATTCGGCTAAGGTTTCTCTTACATTTCCTTTTTTAATTTTGAATCTATCTATTACAACAAAAATATTTTGCTTTGATTTTGGTATTGTTTGAAGTGTATTTAAGTCAACAAGTTGATCTTTAATGTAAACTCTAAAAAGTCCCTTTTTCTTTAACAGGTCTAATTCTTCTTTTACAGATCTTCCTTCATGAGATTGAAGGGGAAAACCTAATAAAAATTTATCTGCTTCATTTTGTTCTTCGAGCCAATTTGAAACTGTTGTAACAGAATCTTTTGTAACAACATTACCACAAATGACACAATAAGTTTTACCGATGCGTGCAAAAAGTAAACGTAAATAATCATAAATTTCAGTTACAGTCCCAACAGTTGAACGTGGATTTCGGGAACTTGTTTTTTGTTCAATTGCAACTGCAGGAGAAATACCCCAAATAAAATCAACTTCGGGTCTGTTCATTCTTTCTAAAAATTGACGTGTATAGGAAGAAAGACTTTCAACATAACGTCTTTGTCCTTCAGCATAAATTGTGTCAAAAACTAAAGATGATTTTCCACTACCACTAACACCTGTGAAAACAACAAGTTTATTTTTAGGTATTTCAAGTGAGACGTTTTTTAAATTATGCTGACGTGCACCTTGAATTATTAATTTGTTAATATCAAGACTATTTTTCTTTTTTGCCATTATAATCTAATTGATTGAACAATTTGCTAAATGTTTTATTAAACTTAATAATTCCTGCAAAGGTTACGAAAGAGACTCCAGAAATTATTATTGCTGCTGAGATAATTATTTTTATTGAAACTTTTTCTCCTATAATTAAAGATGATAAAACTGTTGCAATTAACGGTTGAAGATAACTATAAATTGCTACTGAACTTGATTGAGTATTTTGTAATGCAAAAGTTACTGTTATATATGGAATAAATGTCCCTACAATTAAAACTAAAGATAAAGATATGTAACCATTAATTGGAATTGAAGAATAGTCTATTTGAAATAAACTTGGTATTGTAAAAGGTAAAATCATAAACGAAGCGAAAATAAAAACGTATGTAATAACGGTAAAGGAGTTATAAATTTTTAACATTTTTTTTGAGATGACTAAATAAACAGCATAAAAACATGAATTGAAAATAATAAAAACATCACCAAGTAAATTTTCGTTTAAAGAAAATCTGCCAAAATCAATTAAATATGCAACGCCACTAAATGCGATTACAATCCCTAATACTTTTAGCAAACTCAATTCTTCTTTCTTTAGAATGACAGCAACAATTAAAGTGAATATTGGAATTGTTGTTACCAAAATTCCAGCATTGACAGCGTTTGTAATTGACAAACCAGCAAGATAAAAAAGCTGATTGCCGGCTACACCAAAAAATCCAAATAATGCAAATTGGTAAAAATGCTTTTTATCAGTTATTTGTTCTTTTTTGAAAATAAAAAAAATAAATGAAAATAAAATTGCAGTTGATACAATCCTGAAAAAAACAACACTCATTGGATTAAAATAAACCAATGCAAGCTTTGTAATGGGAGGCAAAGCACCGAATGAAAGTTGAACAATTAATAATGGAACATGAACTTTAAATATTGTATCTATGCTAAATTTTTCCATTTCAGAATTTTTTTATCTTATCATTTTTAATGTCTTCTAAAATTAATTTCTTTATGTCTCGTAAATTTCTTTTTTTATTCCTGTTATAATAGGTTTTTATTTCCTTTAACTTTTTAATAGAGATTAAAAATTGAAAAAATGCTTTTGCATAAACTATGTCTAAAAAAAGAATTTTTAAGAAAGTTTTAATAGTAGTAACGAGTAAATAGAAAAAAAGTTCAAATCCATTTAAGTGTAAATAATGTAGAAAGATTTTATTCCGTTTAGAAACAAGTTTAACTTTATCAGAAGATTCTTTTTTTATTGTTTCTGAATTTGGATGTTTGCAATATGTTGAATCATCATAATAAAGTTTATAACCGAATTTCCAGGCTGTTAAACCCAAGTCAACATCTTCAGCATAATATGGATTAAAAATTTCTTTGAAATAACCAAGTTCAATAAGTTTTTTTCTGTCAACTAACGCATTAGCACCAGATAAAAAAAATGTAAAAAGTGTTTTTCGATTTTCAACTATATAATTTTTAGTTGATGTTATGTTTGCAAAATAATAGTCAGGAAATTTTGCCCCATCTTGAATTTTTTCGTTTGTCAAAGAAATGATTTTAGACATCACGCCAAAAGTTAAATCATCGTCGAAATATTTTAATAGTGGGATAAAATATTTCTCAGTTAATTGCACATCGGAGTTTAAAATAAATACTAAATCTTTTTGAGCTGCTTTTATACCTGAATTTGTATTGCCAGCAAAGCCTTTATTAATTTTATTCTCGATTAAAATTATTTGCGGATAATTATTTTTTATAAAACTAACTGAATTATCTGAAGAGGCATCATCGGAAACAATTATTTCGTAATCTTTTATTTCAGAGGTTTCTAAAGCATTTATTAAATATGGAATATTAGTTTTTAATAATTCTTCACCATTATAATTAGGAATTACAACTGAAATACTTTTATTCATAATGGCATAAATTATTTTTTATTTTGAGAATTGATCTTATTCTCAAGTTCTTTTAACTCTTTAATTTTTTCATCAAGAATATCCTGTTGTTTCCTGAGTTCGGTTAATTGAGCATCAATTGCTTTTTCATATTCACTTTGATTCCAATAACCACGTTGTTCAAAGTATCCTTTGAATAACCAATTATGCTTTAATGCTTCCATGTTTTCAGCAAAACTATTTGTCGCTATTCTTGCATAATCACTTGTCTTTGCAAGATTTGTCAAAATTGATTGAACTGAATCAGCTATATTTTTATCTGCCACTAACTTACCCAAAGCTCCATTCCCCGATTCAATTTTATTAACAAGTTTTTTAACATCAAATACTGTTGAATCAATGCTTACAATTATTCTTTTAATTCCATCAGTTGCATCAACTATAATATCAGAAATTTCATCCATTCGGTTTGTTATCAAGTTAAGACTTTTATCTGCAGATTGTGTAACAGAAACAGTTGAATTATAAAGTGATTCATCGTTAACTAATTTACCAATTGAGCCTTCACCTTTATTTATTCTATTAAAAATTTCAGAAAAATCTTTTGATAATAAATTTATATTGTGCATAATTGCTTGAGTTTCGTCAATAATAGCCGCAATATTAATTGGATTTTTTGAAGGAATTCTTCCGCCATCGACAATTTCAGTGGCATTTGGACTGCCCGCTGTAATAGTAACTATTTTTTTACCAACTAATCCTTCAGTTTCAACAGCCGCCTGACTATCAATACGAATAAATTTTTTAAGTGAAACATCAATTATCATTACAACCTCAACTCTACCAGAAGAATCATCTGTAAGAGAAATGCTTTTTACGCTTCCAATATCGTAGCCGCTTAATCTAACAGGTGCACCAGGTTTCAATCCTTCAATTTGATTGAAGTATGTTTTTATTTCAATTGTTTGTGAAAAAAGTTTTTCTTTGTTACCAAGTAAAAAAATTGACAATACAAGAAATACGGTCCCAAGAAAAATAAATATTCCTAATCTTGCACCTTCTAATTGTTTAAGCATTTATTGCTCCTATTCTTTTACAATTTCGTGACTAAAGAAATTTCTTAAAAATGGATCAGATGAAGAAGTTAATTCATCAAGTTTACCTTCATAAGCTATCTTTGAATCCTTTAAGAAAATTGCTCTGTCGGCTATTATTTCAGCACAAATTAAATCATGAGTTACTGCAATTGAAGTCATGTTTAATTTTTTTTGAAGATTAATTATTAATTCGCTTATTTCTTTTGTTGTAATAGGATCTAAACCTGTTGTTGGTTCATCATAAAGCATTAATTCCGGATCAGTAATTATAGAGCGAGCCAATCCAATTCTTTTTTTCATACCGCCGGAAAGTTCTGAGGGCATTTTATCAATTGCTTCTTCAAGAGAAACCAATTCCAATGTGTTTTTGACCTTGTCATCAATTTCTCTTTGTGAAATATTAGGGAAAATTTTTTTTAGTGGAAATTCTAAATTTTCTCTAACTGTCATTGAATCATATAAAGCCGCACCTTGAAATAGAAATCCGATGTTTTTTCTAATTTCATTTAATTCTTTAATTGTAAGTTTAGATATGTCTTTGTTGTTAATTAAAATTTTACCAGAATCAAATGGCATAAGTCCAATAATACATTTCAATAAAACACTTTTACCTTGTCCGCTTCTTCCAAAAACGACAAGATTTTCTCCACGATGAACATCTAGAGTGATGTTATCTAAGATTGTATGAGATTCAAATCTTTTTGTAAGATTTTTTATTTCAACTATCCTAGTGTCGGCCATAACCATAAAGATAATTTTACTAGTACCATGTCAAAAATTAAAATTAGGAGAGAAGAGAGAACAACCGCAGTAGTAGAAGCTCTTCCTACACCTTCAGTTCCACCTTCTGCGGTAAAACCTTTGTAGCAGCCTACAATACCAACTATAAATCCAAAGAAAAAAGTTTTTCCAATTCCGGGAATAAAATCACCAAATTCTATAGCTGATATTACAGAATCAATAAAATATTTTATTGTCATACTTTCATTAAGAATAATTGCAATGTAAGTCCCAATTAAGGAAATGAATATGACATAAATAGTTAAAATTGGTAATATCATTGTGGTTGCAATTACACGAGTAACAACTAAATAGTTAAAAGGGTTAACGGCAGAAACTTCCATAGCATCGATTTGTTCAGTAACACGCATTGAACCAAGTTCAGCACCAATACCAGAGCTAACTCTTCCAGCAAAAATTAAAGCAGTAATTACCGGACCTAATTCACGGACAACAGAAATTGAAACCATTGCTGGCAAAAAATCTGTTGCTCCAAATCTTTGCAAAACAGGCTGGCTTTGCATCGAAAGTACAATTCCTATAATTAATCCTGTTATACTAACAATGCCGAAAGTTTTAACACCAAGTTCATCCATGTGTTTTTTTATTTCACGAATTTCGTATGGTGGTTTGAAAACTTGTTTTGCAAACTCGATATTAAAAATTGTTAATCCAGTAATAGTTGCAAAAAAATTATAGATATAATCTGAATAGGTTAATCTTTTGCCATATTTAATTTTTGGGATTTTCATTTTCGGAAAAATTCTTGTTGAAAAGATAAGAAAGTTTTAATTAAAGTATTATTAACCAGTTATGTTTTTATAATGATTTATAACTGGGTCACAATCTTTCAAAATTAATATTGCTATTGCATCAATTCTTACAGTTAGATTTTCGAGGTTGTTTTCGGTGAGATATGCAAAAGCAATTTTTTTTACCTGATTAATTTTACTTTTTGTAAAAGCAAATTCTGGTGAACCAAATTGTAATGATTTTCTGGTTTTTACTTCAACGAACACTATTTCATCATTGTCTTTTGCAATAATATCAATTTCACCGTGACCATATTGATAATTCATTTCAATAATTTCATAACCAAGATTTTTTAAAAATAGAGAAGCAATTTCTTCTCCTTCTTTTCCTTTGATTCTTTTGTTCGTTTGATTATTCATTAAATATTTCTATTTGTTGTTTTTGGCTATACAATTTTTTTAAGAAAGTTTTTCTATGATAAATTGTTTCTCCAAATTTAATAATTGCTTCACGATGTTTTTTTGTAGCGTAACCTTTGTTTTTAGCCCAATCATAATTTGGAAAATCATTTGATAGCTCGTTCATAATTTTATCACGAGTTACTTTAGCAATAATAGATGCTGCCGCAATTGAAAAAGATTTACTGTCACCCTTAACAATTGGAAATAACTTTGTACTATGCTGAAATGTTTTATTTCCATCTATTAAAATTAAGTCGGGTGCAATGGATAAATTTTCAACTGCAATTTTCATTGCTTTTAATGATGCTTGCAAAATATTAATTTCATCAATTATAAAGTTATCAATGACGCAAACTGAATAGGAAAGGGAATTCTCAATAATCCACTTGTATAGGTAATTTCTTTTCTGCTCAGATAATTTTTTTGAATCTGTAATTTCGGGATGGAAACTTTTATTATTAAAAATCACTGCTGCTGCAACAACAGGTCCGGCGAGTGGACCACGCCCGGCTTCATCAACGCCGGCAATTAATTTAATTTTTTTTGTGTAATATTTTTGGTCAAATTTTTTTAGCGAGTTCATTAAAATTCATTCATTATTGCAAAATGTATTTTTCCATCCGTAAAAGAATCACCTTTACCCAAAGCAAAACTTATTCCTAAAATTCCAACTCCAGTTTCAATATTTAATCCAAAGCCATAACCAATTTTGAAATCTTTTTGTAGTTGAATTGAAAAACTTTGATTCTCATTTAATTGATAATAACCAGTATCAAAAAATAGAAATCCAAAAGAATATTTTGAAAACAAATATCTGTACTCGAGATTTGTCCATAAAATTCTGTTGCCAAAAAATTGTTTTTCTCTGTAACCACGTAATGAATTAGTTCCGCCTAAATAAAATAAATCACTTATATCTGCTAAGTTACCCTTTAATTCTTTTGCATGAATAGATAAAGCTAAAATTTGTTTAAAAAATAATTCCGTAAAGAAAGAAAAATCGAACTCAATTTTTTGTAATGAAGTTTTGCTTATTGTGAAATCATTGAATTTCTTTGAAAAATATTTATAAGAGCCATTGAATAAAATTCCTGACGTCGGTGAATAAATTTCATCACGTGTGTCATTTTTTAATGCAAAGCCGTATGAAAGTGTTGATGAATTATAAATATTTCTATTAGATTTTACTAAAGAAATAGTTGATTGTGAAGTCAAAACAAATGAAACTGAAAAATCACGATTTGATAAATATTCAAAAGATGATTCAAAATTGCGCTGGATATAAGTTGAATCTTGCTTCCTTTGAAATAAACCTACTTGAATATTGAAAGGATAATTGAATATCCAAGGCTCTAAATATTTTATGTCTAAATCTTGAGATGTTTTGTTTAATTGCTGCCACTTGAATTTAAAAAATCTTCCAGTTCCAAAAAGATTTTCAAAATTCAGGTTTAAGAAACCAGTAAAATAGCCTTTCTCAAATTGTGAGGAGGGAACATAACCAATAATACCATCAAAAGAATTTGTTTCCTTTTCTTTGATTGATAATTTTAACACACCTTTGTTTTCATTTGTTAAATAATAAATCGGTTCTTCAACAGTTTCGAAATATCTAAGTCTATTTAATTTGTGTTTGATTTTATCGATATCACTTTGTCTATAAAATTGATCTGGTTCAATTCCGGTTTCTCTAATTATAACATAATCCTTGGTTTTAAAATTTCCTTCTATAATAAATTTATTAACGTAACATTTTGTGTTCTGTTCTAAAGACAGTAAAATATTTGTTGAATAAAAATCATCTTGCTTTACGAATGAGATACTTTCAATTGTAATTTTGGCAAAAGGATATCCATTGTTTTCTAAATAAGTTATTGATTCATCAATTGCACTTTGTAAATTTAATTCAGAAAACTTTTCATCATACAAAACTTTAAAATAATTTTTAATACGTGTTGAATCTTCAAAATTCATTTTAATGAAGATATTTTTAACAACAGCAGGAAAACCTTCATCAATTGAAATTTCAATAAGTTTTTTTGATGTATCAACAGTTAAACTTTGAAAATGTGGAAAATAAAAACCTTCATTTCTTAAGTTGTTTTCAATCCTTGATTTTATTGTATCGCTTATCCCGGCAAATAAATTTGTTTTGTTATTTAAATTAATCCATCTTAAATAAATATTCTCATCAAAAAATTTATTGCCTTTAATTAAAATTATGTTTTGTGAATTAATAGGAATTGATGTGCTTAAAATTATGAGCAAGATTAAAAGGAAAATATTACTAAACGATAAACCAATAAAAATCTTTTTCATTAAAAATTTATGTGGTTGGACTATCGTTAATTAACTTCATCTTTTTACCAATTGGGATGATAGTAATTTGAGGATCAAAATCATCAAGAAGATTTCTTTCAACTTCACAAGTTTCAATCATTGTGGCGTTAAGCATTCCTAGTTTAGTGGATAATTTCAAGGTATCTTCAAAGACAAGTGAATTGTCAACTGAGTATGCAACACCAGCTGTAAAAGCATCACCACTTCCGGTTGAGTCAAATACTTCAACTTTTGGAAATTCAACTTTGTAAATAAAATCGAACTTTGATGCATAAATAGGATTTTCACCATCAGTGAGAAAAGCCCACTTAATTCCTTGCTTATTCAAATCGAGAAGAAAGTTTATTTTATTTTCTTCTGACGATAAATCTATGTTAAGAGAATTTTCAATTTCTGAAATGTTATTGTGTACAATTGTTGGTTTAGCTTGATACGATTTTTCTAAATGAGAACCATAACTATCAAGAATAGAAATTTTATCATACTCACTTGCTAAGTTAATTCCAAAAGAAAAAATGTCATCAGTTTCTTCGCAAGGTGAGCTACCTGCAAAAACAACAGTTGAACAGTTTTGAATCATTTTATCAAGCTTTAATTTAAAGTCGCTAACTTCATCACTTGTAATTTTAGAATTCAAACCAAAAAAAGTTGTTACTCTTTTATTTTCTTTTTCAATAATTAAGTCAGCAATTCTTGTTTCAGATTTTGTTGAAACAACGGTAAAATCAATTTTATCTTTTTGAAGACAATGGCGTAAAATTTTTCCATTGTTGCCTCCAAGAAAAGTGAACGCATGGTTTTTTAAACCAAGAAAATTTAATTGACGAGAAACATTTATTCCTTTTCCACCAGCATAAAAATTTTCATCAAATGCTCTTTGAGATTTTCCAAGAGAAACATTGTTAAAAAATAATCTTCTTTCAAGAAGAGGATTTATAGTTACCGTTAGAATCATAATTATTTTATGGTCTGTATCCTGGCCAACGACTATAATCTGGATTAATTAAACGATAGTCACCAAATCCAGTTTCATCAACAAATGTAAAACTTCTATTTAAATCATAGTAATCCCAAATTTCATATGGTTTGGAATCAGAATCTAATGGATGACGTTCAACATAACTTGGTGGACCAAAAGTTACATAAATCATTCCCATATCACTTTTCCAGCCTTCACCAAATCCTTTGAAATTTTTATTGGCATACTCAATTCTTCTGTAATATTCATAAAGCACTGGATTATCTTCGCTTTGTTTATTTGGTTTTCTTGATTCCCAAAAAGCAAGAAAACGATTCATTTTAGTTTCATAATCAGTTGCATCTTTTATGAAATCGAGTTCTTTGGGAGAAGCAATGTAAATCATTTGTTCGATTGCTTTATCTAAATCATTGATTGAATTTGGTATCCCGAAAATCTTTGATATAAAATTTTTGTCTGTAGAACTGACTTCTTTCCAATCAGAATTTTTAAGAACAACCTTTAAATTATAAGTCCCTAATGTTAGGTTGATTTTATTGATAGTAAATGAAACAAAGTTTGAACCCGCTTTAAGTGATTGAGGGTGCATTTGTTTGATTGTTTCGTTTTTCTTTAAATCATTCAATTGATATTCGAAGAAAACATCTTGATGTTTATTGCTATATGCTGTAAAGAAAAATGAAATTGAAGTGTCTTTGTTGGTAAATACACATGAAATATTTGGAACAATCTTATCACCAGTTGAATCTTTGATTACTTCAGAAATAAACATTAAATCACTAATATCAATAGAATCGTTAATGCTTCTTACATTTAAAGGAATTTCTTTTGTAGCGGTTCTTCGAGAGTTGCCATCTTCAAAAATTGTTTTAAGAAAATATTTACCTGGGGTTAATTCCCAATTTTTCAAACTTATATTGTAATTATTACGCGAGACGGTTTTATCAAAATTATCTGTAGTGATTTTTTCTTTCCAAGATTTTTCAGAAATGATATTGTTTTTGCTTTCATTTATTAAAGTTAGAGTAATATTATAGTTAGCATCGAAAACATTTTCTCTTTTTACAAATGATAAACTTGAATAGGGTACTTGCACATAAACATCAATTCTTGTTTTTGCGGGTTGATTGCTTTTGTGTTGAGCAACATCAAAATAAAATGGTATTGTAAACAGTGACTGATTTTTGTTGTTCCAATATTCAACTTGAGAAAATGAGAATGAATATATTGACAATAAAATTATTATTAGCTTTTTCATTGAGATTCCTTATTGTAAATTGTTTTTGCGAATAAATCATATTCATTACAATCAACTATTTCAACATTATAAAATTGTCCGATAGTTAATGTTTCTTTTGCACTTTCAATTATTACTTCACCATCAACTTCGGGTGCATCTTTTTCAGATCTCCCAATAAAATTATTTCCATCAAATTCATCAATAATAACTTTTAATGTTGAACCAATTAATCGATTGTTTTTTTCTTCGCTAATTTCTTTTTGGATTTCCATTAAAGTTGATTTTCTTTCTTCTTTAATTTCTTCAGAAACCGGATCACCTAAAATAAAACTGACTGTGTTTTCTTCTACTGAATAATTAAAAACTCCAACCCGATCAAACTTTACCTCTTTTACAAAATCACAAAGCTCTTCAAAATCTTTTTCAGTTTCAGCTGGATAGCCAACAATGAATGTAGTTCTCAATGTTAAATATGGAATTTTTTCTTTCAGTGTATTTAATAACTCAATAGTTCTTCTTTTAGTAATTCCTCTTCGCATACTTTTAAGGACGTTATCTGAAATATGTTGAAGTGGAATATCAATGTACTTACAAATTTTAGGATTGTTAGAGATTTCTTCTATTAAATTTTCCGGAAAATGTGAAGGATAAACATAAAGTAATCTTATCCATTCAATTCCATCAATTGAAGATAAATTATGTAAAAGCTCTGCAAGATTTCTTTTGCCATATAAATCTATTCCATAATCAGTTGTGTCTTGACCAATAATTATTAATTCTTTGACTCCCTGTTTTGCTAATGAAAATGCTTCGTTGATTAATTCATTCATTGGCTTGGATTTATGTTTGCCTCGCATTAATGGAATTGCACAAAAAGAACAAGGATTATCACAGCCTTCAGAAATTTTTAAGTAAGCGTAATGTTTAGGAGTTGTTAAAAATCTTTCTCCAAGCAATTCATATTTTAAATTGCCGCCAAATTCTTTGACAATCCCATCGTATTCTTCCGTTCCAAAATATGCATCAACTTCAGGGATTTCTTTTCTAAGATCATTCATATATCTTTCGGATAAACATCCAGCAACAACAACTTTTTTAATTTTGCCTTGCTTTTTTAATTCAATTGCAGAAAGAATTGTATTGATTGATTCCTCTTTTGCAGCTTCTATAAATCCACAAGTATTAATAACAATTGAATCGGCATCATCAGAGTCATGCACGACATCGAATTTATTAAGTTTAAGTTGATTCATTAATCTTTCTGAATCAACAGTATTTTTAGAACAGCCTAAAGTAATAACAGATATTTTATTTTTTTCTTTCATTTGTTTCTTTCTAATCTCATTTAATTAAAAGCAAATAAAGATAAACTATTGGTGCAGTAAAAAGTAATGAATCAAAACGATCTAAAATTCCACCATGTCCAGGAATTATTGAAGACGAATCTTTAACATTTGTATCACGTTTAATCAAACTTTCTACTAAATCACCGATTTGTCCGAACACACCTATTATAATTCCAATTATAATTGCATCAGCTAAAGATAAAAATTCAAGCATGAATGATTTAGAAACTACCATTCCAACAACAGAAAAAATAAATCCAGCTATTGCTCCTTCCCAACTTTTTTTTGGACTTATCCTTGGAATTAATTTATGCAAACCATAAGCACTACCGATGAAATATGCAGCCGAATCGCACAACCAAATAGAAATTAAAATTGATAAAATTAAATAACCACCTTGTGAATATGTAAAAACAGAATCGGCATAAAATTGTCTTAAGTTAATTATTGAAGCTGAAAAAATTCCAATGTAAAAAATTCCAAGTAAAGTTGAACCAATATTGTTTATTGCCGATGATTTATTTCTAAACAATTCAAATAACAATAAAAAAATAATTATTAAAGTAAAAAGTAAATGGTAATCAATAATTAATTTGTATTCATTTATAATTAAAACAGCAACCGCTAAAAAACCGATTAATTTATTTGGGAATGAATTTTTACTCCTGAGCATTGAAGAATATTCATTGAAGGAAATTAATCCGATAAACAAAACAAAAATTAAAAAAGGAATTTTACCAATTAAACATAAAGCGACAATTAATGGGATACCAATTAATGCAACAATTACTCTTGAAGTTAAATTGTTTAATTTTTTACTCATTCGTTATTATCCTCAAAATTGGTATTATTTATATCGTTTAAAATTTCCAAAGCAGTTTCAACATCTTTTTCTTTTACAAAAATCTTAATTGGAGCAGAACCAACATAAGAAAGATTTAATCGCATACGATCTTCTTTTGAAAAAATTACAGCATCAATTCCAGCACTTGTTAAATTTGTTTTAACCATTTCAGCTTCAATAAAATCGGAAGTTTTAAAAACTTCTTTCCAATCAGAAAGAGAAATATCCAAATTATCATAATCAGTGAATTCATCAAGTGGAATTAACTCAATTTTACAATCCGGGCAAATTGAAATTCCATCAACATATTCAGCTTTGCATTTTGGACATATCATTGTTCACTATCCTTTCTGATAAAAAGTGTATCATAGTTTTTGTTTAAATAAAAAATGAAAGAAGTAAATACAATTAAAAATAAAATGAACAATCCTAAGTTAGATAAAAAAGAATCTTGCTGTTTTACATTACTGGAAATTAATTCTTCAGAGCCAAAAATTAAAAATGCAATTACAGTTAAAAAATTATTTAGAAAATGTAAAACCATTGAAACGACGATAGAATTACTTTTATAGACTGCATAACCAAAATAGAATCCAAGTGCAATTAAAGCAATTAATCCATAAGGATTAAAATGATATAAACCAAAGAACAAAGAAGTAATAAATATACTTGTGTAAGTTTTAAATTTTAATTCAAAACTTTTTTGAACAAAACCACGGAATAAAATTTCTTCACAAATAGCAGGTACAACAGCAACGAGAAAAACTACAAAAGAGCTTTCAAAGAATGAATTTGCTTTTAAAAGCTTTGTATAAGTGCTTTCAACAAGCTTATCCATTTGGTCTAATAATTCTATGATTTTTTTAACAATTGGAAAAATATTTGCTAATTGGTCGAGCAAATAATTTTGGACAATTAAATAAGATTGAAGAAGTGGTAAAAGTAAAATTAAACCAATGACAAAAAAGATAACCTCTTTGAACTTTGGAAGTTTAACTCTTAAAACAGGTGTAATATCGCTTGGATAAACAGCTCTTGCAAAAATTAAAGTTGGCAAAAGAAGAAGTAAAATTTGTCCCCCCATTGTTAAAAGCCGCATTGCATTAATATCAGCATTCTCAAAGTTGAAGCCAAAAATTAAAATTGTTAAAAGAGCACCACCAACTTGATAAAGAATGAAAATCCCAATTAGTGCAATAAAAGCCGCAGTAGTTGGATTCATTGTGTAAAATGGTTTGTAGTTTTTATCAAACTTATTTAGCAAATTAAAATTGTTATTCTCTTCCATAATTTATTTCTTTTTTGATTTTAATTCCCCTGCTAAACCTTTATAGCTTGTTAATTCAGCATCAATTGAACCGATGATGATTTTAGTTTTTACTTTTACTGGAATTTTTAATTCATCGTTTGTAAGCCAAATTACAACATTACCTTCACTTTTAAATAAACCACCCTCTTTTATTTCAGGTTCAAGAATTATGCAATCAAAAGTTCCAGCTTTTACAGAAACGGTTTCTTTTCCTCTAAAAACAACATCAAGTGGATAAGTTTTATCTTTGTAAAAATTTTCCAAATGAATTTTATCTCCAAATTTCATATTCGTAAAATCAAAAGTACGAACTAAATAAAAAGCAGAAACAATGTCATTCACATATTGAGGAATATCATAAGAGCCGCCAGAAGTTTTAGCTTTTTTATTTTTTTGATCGAAATATGCAGAAAAATCTCGTGAATAACTCCCTTCACGAATATGTTGCTCAAATCGCCATGGGAATAATCCTTCTTTATCAAGATAAGTTTCATATCTATCTCGAACTTTGTATAAAACATCAAAAGCAGAAACTGTGTTCACTCCAAAAGTAATTTTATAAACATCTCTTCCATTCAGTTTAATAATTTTAGGAATATTATATTCTGCAATTCCTGCAGTAATAAAACCGTAATTAACATCAAAGGTTAATTTCTCACCTTCCTTAAAAGCTTTGTTTTCTATTTTACGATATAAACTTTTATCATTCGGTGATTGGGAAAATAAATTTAATTGAATGCTTAAACAGAATAAAAAAGAAAATAGAAAGTATTTATGAAATTTAATTTTCAATTATTCACCTTAGGTAAAATATTATAGATAGATTTTATAACTTCATTGATTTCTATACTGTTCATACAATTAAATTGCTGGCATTTTTTTCTGTTGCAGTTTCCATCACAAACAGATGGTTGAAACAAAACTGCTTTTGAAGTATAAGGTCCCCAACGTTTTGGAGATGCAGCAGCAAATTTAGGATAAAACCCAATTATATTTTTTCCTAAAGCTGTGGCAATATGAATTGGTCCAGTTGAGTTCGCGATTACAACTTCAGCTTTTGAAATTAATGCAATTAGTTCATTCAAATTAAATTCTCCAGCAGTGTTAATTACATTTTCATTAACAATCATTGATTGGCAAAGTTCCTTTTCGTTTTTACTTCCGGTGATAATTAACACAATATTTTTATCTTTAGATAATTCATCAACTAAATATTTCATTTTCTCTTTTGGTAGATCAATAGCACTACCGCCACTGCCGGGATGAACTATAATTATCTTTTTGTCTTTTAAAATTTTATTATCATTCAGAAAGTTTTCTATTTTATTAAGAAATGAATTATCTATTTGAATTCCAAAATCAATTTTATCTTTTTGAGGAGTTTCGAATATACCAAGCGGTTTTAATAGATTAACATTATATTCAAGTTCATGATGTTCTCCATACTTTCTATGTTCATAAATTTTTTTATTGAACAAAAATGAATACCATCGATAGCCGCTGCCAATTCTAATTTTAATTGAAGAGAAAAAAAGAATAAGTGAAACCCAAAATGTAGGATAAGCAACAACACAAACATCAAATTTATTTTTAAGTTGATTTATATTTTCAAAAAACTTTGGCTTGTTATTCTTTTCAATTAATGTAATTGTCTTATCAATAAAGAGATTATTTTTTGTTAAAGATTTTGTGTAATCACGCACGAGAAAAGTAATTTCTGAATTTGGAAAATATTTCTTTAAAATTGAAGCTAATGGCAAAGTTAAAATAACATCGCCAATTCTATCGGTTCTGACAATTAATATTCTTTTTTTATCATTCATTTTTTTGAAACGTAAGGATTACCCTTGATGAAATATCTCCATGGCAAATCTACACTTTTTTTAATTCCAATTCTTTTGGCAACAGAAATATCCTTTTCTTTGATAGTGGGAGAGTTTAGGATAAAAATTACATCATCGAGTAGAGATATTCCATTTTCATTTTTTGTAATCTTAAATGCCTGACAAATTTTAGCTGGACCATTGGTCAAATTAATTTTTTCTTTTTGTGTTAAAATTGTTTTATTGAAACGATTGATTGCCATCAAATCAATTCCTTCTATTGGTTCAATCGAACGAATTAAAACTGCACATCCATCATTTTCATTTCCGGTAACAATGTTAGCGCAAAAGTGCATACCATAAGTAAAATAAACATAAAGCAAACCACCTCCTTTGAACATAACTTCGTTACGTTTTGTCTTTCCGATAAATGAATGAGCAGATTCATCAATAGAGCCGTCGTAAGCTTCAACTTCAACAATTTTTCCAGAAAGAATTTTATCTGAAATTTTTCTGACAAAAATTTTACCTAGTAATTCTTTTGCAACTATATGAACATTTCTTTTATAAAATGATTCGGAAAGTTTTTGCATGATTGGTTTTATGAATTTAACTTCAACTTAATTTCTTCAATTCGATTAAGGTAAAAATCTGCTTTCTCAGGTTTTTGATTTATTAATTCTTCATAAGCTGAAATAGCTTCTTCATAGTTTTTTTGAGAGTAGTAAATTTCTGCTAAAGTTTCTGAGACAATTTTTTTCCCTTTGAATTCAGGAATTTCAAGTTCTATATTTTCATCAATTGCTTTAGGAATTATTTTAGCTTTTGAAAGTTTCTCGGCAAGCTGGTCTAATTTGTTTTCAATTGAATCCTGTTCAATAATTTTTTCGTCAACAAAATTTGGTCTTGATGCTTCTGAAATTGATTTTCTTTCTTCTATTATTTCATCAATTTTTTTACAATAATAATCAAGTGTTTCTTTCGAATTGATTAAATCAGCACCGATTTTTGCAACTATTTTTGCTTCAGTTTCTTTTCCCTCGTAAGCCTTACAAAGTGAAAGCAACAAAAAAGCAGTTGGATAAAAGGAATGTATATTTATTCCATCTTCTAAAATTTTTGTTGCCTCAACAAAATTTCCTTTTTGAATTTCAACTGCAGCAACTCTTGTAAACAGCGGTGAATTTTTGTTGAACTCGTATATTAATTTTATTCTTTCTGTTGTTAAATTATCCACTTTGTTGTGTTGTTTGTTGACGTTTTAAATAAGTTTGTCTTAATGACATAAATGATACAGTTGCAAAACCAAAGAAAAACATAAACTGAAATGGTATTGCAGCAATTTCCATAAAATAAACAGCCGCTGAAACTCCAATAAAACAGTAAGCGGCTAAAAGTAATTCAATATAAGTTGAAGGCTGAATTTTTGTTTTTGCTAAGTATTTATTTTTTTCAACAGTATCAGATTTTTTTTCAACTTTATATTTTGGAGTGCGAACAAATTCACTTTTTCGACTCATTAATCCTTCAATTACTGCTCTTGTATTGTTTAAAGTAAATCCCATACTGCCAGCCATAAAAAGAGGGAATAAAGCAATTCTTTTTCTCCAATCTTCATAAACGTCTTTTTGTGCAAAGAGATAAAACAAAAATGTTGAAATGAAAGCAATAACAAAAATTGCCATGAAGTTAAAGAAATTCCAATAAGGTCCGGCATTTTTAATGAATATTAAAGGCACATTTAGTATTGCCGCAAGTAAAGTAAAAGGGAAAACAAAATTGTTTGTTAAATTAAAAGTAGCTTGCAGTTTTACACGTAAAGGGATTTTACTTTTCCAAACCATTGGTAAAAGTTTTTTACTTGTTTCAATTGCTCCTTTTGTCCAACGAAATTGTTGTGCTTTGAGTGCGTTCATTTCAACAGGTAATTCAGCGGGAGTTGTAAAATCTCTTAAGTAAATAAATTTCCAACCTTTAAGTTGTGCACGGTAACTTAAATCCAAATCTTCTGTTAAAGTATCTGCGTGCCAATTGCCGGCATCTTCGATGCATTCTTTTAACCAAACACCACCAGTTCCATTAAACTGAATAAAAAATCCGGCTTTATTTCTCACGGTTTGTTCAATTACAAAATGTCCATTGAGTGCAAGTGCTTGAATTTTTGTTAGTATGGAATAATCTTCATTTAAATGTTCCCATCGAGTTTGAACTAAACCAATTTTTTCATCAGTGAAATAGGGAAGTGTGTAACGCAAGAAATTTTTCTTAGGAATAAAATCTGCATCAAAAATTGCAACGTATTTTCCTTTTGCTGATTTTAATCCTTCTTTCAATGCGCCAGCTTTAAAACCAGTACGGTTTTCTCTTCTAATATGTTGAATATCATAACCTAATGCTTGTTTTTCTTTTACAATTTTTGCAACAAGTTCAACAGTTTCATCAGTTGAATCATCTAAAACTTGAATTTCCAATTTTTCTTTTGGATAATCTAAATCGCAAACGGCATTAATTAATCTTTCAACAACATAAAGTTCATTATACATAGGAAGTTGAATTGTAACCATTGGCTCATCTTGAAGCTCCTTTGGTTTTGGAATATTCTTTCTGTATTTACGATGATAATACATCATTACAAAACCGTGACTTCCATAAATTAATATGATCATTAAAGAAAAAATGTAAGTGAATAAAACTATTTCATCTAATACTTCCATAAAGTTTACCTTTTGTTTTACCAGTTTGAAACTACACCTAGCAGAATGTTTTCTGTTATTTTATTAATTGTATCGTCAATTGCTTTTTTACGAGCAGAATTAATATCACCTGAAACAATATATTCAGTGAAATCAGAAAATGATTTATCAAAAACAGTTTGTTTCTTGACTACATCTTTATAAACAACTTGAATTGCCATTGTAATTCTTCTCGAAGAAACTTGTTCTTTAGCAGAAATTGCTGAAGGTGAATCAGTTAAGGTTGTAATTGTTCCACTGATGACCGCATTTGCATTATTCAAACTGCTAACAGTTAATGAATTATCATCTAAGAATTTTTGAATTAATTGTTTTGTAACTCGATCACCTAAATTAAATTCACCAGAGTTTGTTCTATCTTGAAAAACTGAGACGTAAACGGTTTTAATATGTGGTGGAACAGAGGAGCCAGTAAATGAATAACTACATGATAGCAAAAGTGAAACAAGTATGATTGCAAATATTTTTTTAATAAAATTATTTAATTCCATATTCATTAATCTTTCTGTATAAAGTTCTTTCACTAATTCCTAATAACGATGCAGCTTTTCGTTTGTTATTTTTAGTAAAATTAAGTGCATTAATTATTGCTTCTTTTTCTAGATTATGAATAGGAACAACCTCTGTTAAATTGTTTTGTGAGTCATTCTTTGAAAAATCATTTTGATTTTGAAGTGCGAGAGATTTTAACTCCATTAAATCTTTTTTGATTTCAATTAATGCACGATAAATAATTTCGCGATCAACTTGTTCGGCTGATTTATTTACAAACACAGGCAAATTTCTATTTTCATCATTTTGTTCTGCAATTGACAATAGTGGTAAAAATGAATTTGCATCTAAAATATCAGTTTGTGAAAGTGCTGCAGCAGTTTCAACTACATTTTTAAGTTCGCGAATATTACCAGGCCAATAATAATTTATTAAAATTTCTTCGGCGTCTTTTGTTAATCTAAAAATTTTTGTTTTATTGTTTTTAGAAAAGTTTGTTAAAAAATAATTGGCTAATTCAATTATATCTGCTTTTCTGTTTCTTAAAGGTGGAATTGTGATTGTAACAGCTTTCAATCTAAAATATAAATCGTGTCTAAATCTTTTAGCATCAACTTCTTTTTGAAGATCTTTATTTGTTGCTGCAATAATTCTAACATCAACTTTAGTTACAGTTTCACTGCCAATTTTCATAAACTCTTGTGTTTCTAAAACCCGCAATAATTTTACTTGTGTTGTTAAAGGCATTTCAGCAATTTCATCAAGAAATAAAGTGCCGCCATTTGCAATTTCAAAGTAACCTTTGCGGTCATCAATTGCACCAGTAAATGATCCTTTTTTATGCCCGAATAATTCACTCTCTAAAAGTGATTCTGGAATTGCGCCACAATTAACACTTACTAATTCTTTCTCTGTACGCTTACTTGCACCATGAATTGCTCTTGCAAAAACTTCTTTGCCAACTCCACTTTCTCCAGTAATTAAAACAGAAATATCACTCTGAGCAACTTGCATTATAATGCTTATCAAATCTTTAATTTCTTTTGATTTGCCTATAATGCCAAATTTGTTTTGGAATTCTTCTATTGTCATATTCTCAAATTTTCATACATATAAAGATAATAAATCTTTGATGCATAATTTATAATGTATAATGTATAATGTAGAATGTAGAATTTATAATTAAATTGTATAATTCAAATCATCTTTTGCTAAAATAATTTTTTCAGATAGTTGATTAATTTTTATCCAATTAAAAATTTTAGTTTTATCTTCATCATTGTAATGAACAAGAAAAGTTTTTTGCGGGTTGTGAATTTTTACAGCATCATAAATATTTTCGAGAGAAATGTGCATACTTTCTGAAATTAAAATGTCAATTTTATCATCTTTGAATAAAAACAAATCCTCCTTTGATGCAATATCAGATGTGTAAAAAATGTTTTGAATATTATTCTTAATTAAAATACTAGATGAATTAAAAAGTGAATCAGGGTAGTACTTTAGTTCTTCTTTTTTATTGATATGAGAATTCTTTTTAATTATAAAACCAACTTCATCGTTAATGGAATTTTCAATGTTAAATTCTAATGGGTGATAGCTAATTTTAAAACCAATCGATTCTTCAAACATATAAGTTGAATTAAGAAAAAATTTAATTGTATCAACAAAACTTTTATAAACATGAATGTTCAATTCTTCATTACGATTTTCAAGTTTCATTTGTGTTATTAATGAAGCAATACCAGCAAAATGATCTGCATGAAGATGTGAAATGAAAATATTTTTAATCGAATTGAAATTAATCTCATTTTTAAGCAGAGATTTTGATATACCATCGCCGCAATCAATTAAAAGATTTGTTGAGCCAAAGTCAAAATAAATTGAGGTATGATTTCTTTCTAAACTAGTTTTACCGGAAGCCGTTCCTAAAAAAATTATTTTATTCATTTCAAAACTATACGAGCTGAAACATTAAATTTTTTGTTAATTACTTCTAAATATTTTTTAGCATCAATTTCATTTTGAAAATTTCCAGCATAAACAACATTTAACACAGAACCACCGATTTCTTTTTGGATAATTTCAGATGGAAAATTTTCTTTCTTTAATTGTTCACTTAATTTAGTTGCATTTTCAAGACTTAAAAAAGCTCCAACTTGAATTGAGTATTTTCCAGCAGATTTTGATATATCAGTTTTTTCTTTTTCTAAACTTTTATCTTCTGCAAATTCTACATCATCAAAGTCAGGAATTGTTTTATCAGCAGTTTTCAGATAAGGTGAATTCGGAAATTTTGTTTTTAATTGAGTTAAAAGAGTATCAGCCTTTTTGTAAAAACCAAGAGCATAGTAATATGAAAAAATTCTGAATAGAGATGCATCAGCATATTTTGAAGTTTGATACTTTTTAAAGTAATCTTCAAATTTTTTTACAGCTTCTTTAGCGTTTTGTGTTAAAACAGCATCTAAAAATTTAACTGAATGATCAATTGGATTTTTTGCTTGAAAAGATTTTAATGATTTTTCTGCTTCTTTTATGTTTCCAGCTTCAATTTGTTTTAGTGCATCTTTAATATCAATTTCTTGTGCAAATGTGAATAAAGGAAAAATTATTAAAATGAAAATTATATTTCTCATAAAATTAAATTGGTTCACCAAATAATGTTGCAGATGTTGCTCTGTTAATTCTCACTTTAATGTAATCACCAATATTATAACTATCATTCCTTGGTACAATACAAATTTTATTTGAATCAGTTCTGCCAGAATAAAACTCATCAGATTTTTTACTTAAACTTTCTATCAAGATAGTTTCTTCTTTTCCAATTAAACTTTGATTTATTTCCCATGAAATTTTTTGCTGAAGGTCAATTATTTCATTTAATCTTCTTGTTTTAATTTCATCGGCAACATCATCTTTCATTTGAAATGCTTTTGTTCCTTCACGTGGTGAATATTTAAACATATAAGCGCCATCATAACGAACTTTTTTCATTACTTCTAAAGTTGCTAAATGATCTTCATCTGTTTCAGTTGGAAAACCAGCAATTATATCAGTTGAAAATGAAACGTTTGGAATTATCTTTCTTGCTTTGTCAATTAAATTCAGATAATGCTCTATTGTGTAAGTTCTGTTCATCAATTCAAGAATTCTGTTTGAACCAGATTGCACTGGAAGATGAATGTAGTTGCAAATATTTTCATATTCAGCAATAGTGTTAAGTAGTTTATCAGATAAATCTTGCGGATGTGAAGTTGTAAATCTAATTCTCATCGAAGGAGCGGCTTTTGCACATGATGCTAATAAATCTGCAAAATCTTTTTCTTCAAAAGAATATGAATTAACATTTTGTCCAAGTAACGTAACTTCTTTGAATCCACGTAGTTCCAAAGATTTTACTTCTTCTACAATGGAATTCAAATCGCGGCTTCTTTCTCTGCCGCGTGTAAATGGAACAACACAATATGTACAAAATTTATCGCAGCCGCGCATTACAGAAATCCATGCACTTAAACCATCTTCGCGATAGGGAATTATATCGTCATAAGTTTCTGTACGGGAAAGTTTTACACCAATTCCTTTTTCACCACCATAAGCAAGATCAATAAATTCTGGTAATCTTCTGTATTCATCAGGCCCAACGACAAGATCAACAATTTTCTTTTCTTCTATTAAATTTTTACGAAGACGCTCTGCCATGCAACCTAAAATTCCAATTACTGCATCTGGATTATTTTTTTTAACACCTTTAAGATGATCCAACCTTGAATAAATTTTTTGTTCAGCATTATCACGTATACTGCAAGTATTAAGCAATATGATATTAGCCTCATCAATATCTTTTGCTAATTTATACCCTTTGGATTTTAAAATTCCCATTACTAATTCAGTGTCAGCAAAATTCATCTGACAACCGTAAGTTTCTATATATACATTATTTTTCATTTTACACTTTCGTTAAAAAATATAATACTACGTTAATTATTATTAAAATTATTATATAAAATACTATCGCAACTATTCTTCTTTTTTTCTTTTCATATTCAAATATATTTCTTGGATCAAATTCCATATTCACCTTAAAATTGCCGTGCAAAGATAATAAAGAATGAATTGCTCTTAAAATTAAAAACGGATTAAATCAACTAAAGATAAATATGTCTTGATAAGTCAAATAATTTTATTTACGTTTTGATAGAACTTCAAACTAGTTGGAGGAATTATGAGAGGCAAATTACTAATCATATTACTTTTCTTTTTTACAATAATTAAAGCTCAAACTCAATTGGGTGTTTAGAGAATTCCCACTTGCATTAAGATTAGAAGGTTATGTTACTTATAATAACAAGAATTCCGAAAAACTTGATTTCACAGCTCCTTATTTATTAAAATTTCTTTCTGGTGGAGCTGTAACTAAAAATGTTCCTTATTACTTTTATTTCTTTTTTAGTGAAAGAGGAGAAGTTGCTGGAATTGAGGATGCATACATAATGTTTAATAATTTGTTTGATCAGGATTTAGATTTATATGTCGGTCAATTTTAAGTTTCTGATCCACTTTTTAAAAGAGAATTACGATTAACTTTTGAAGATTATCAACTGTATCGTGTAAAACCAGGATTAACAAAAGCAAATTTAACTTATGATAGGGGATTAATGTTAACCTATGGGTTACCAACAAAAACAGATTTAATTCTTGAAGTTTTAAATGGAACTGGAATAGGTGCAGCAAATGCCTTCAGAAATTTTGATGATGATAAATACAAAAATATTTTTGGTAGAATTTCTCAAGATATATCAGATGATTTTCGCTTAGGTGCTTTTGGTTATTTTGGTAAAGAAAAAGTTGGTGCTAACAATTCATTTACAAATAGTTTTAATATGTTTGGTTCGGATTTAACTTTAAAACTAAAAAATCAACTTGAGTTGAATTTTCAATATGGAATAAGAAAAGATGACAATGCATTTGGAACAAACAAAGAAATTAAAACTAATGGTGGATTTGGTGAATTGATTTACACACCAAAAGGTGATGAAAGTAAATGGTATGCTGTTGCACTATACAATTGGATTGATTCCGACTTTGATACGTATGATTATCAAACAGGAACTTTGAGTTTAGGTTATCTTTTAAGAAGAAACATTAGATTAATCGGTGAGTTTACATACGACTTTAAAATAAAATATAGTCAGTTGGCTTTTGGTGTTATTTCTGCATTCTGAAATTTAATCATCATTTTTGTAAAGGCGCAGTATTCTGCGTCTTTACAATAAAGTTAAATGAAATTGATTCTTATTGATACTTTTATTTTCGGAAATTTGGTTTTTCACAGATTTCACTGATTTACATTAATGACAATTTAGCAACACAAATTGATATTATACCTGTATTGACCCAAATTTATTGGGAGTGGCATATTAAAGACTTTTGAGTTGATATAATTATTCAAAAAAATATTATAAAATTTTTAAGACATTTATAAAATCAATTTGTCAAAAAAAGTTGTTGTGCTAATGATTGTGCCCCAGGATAATTTGGTTCCTTTTGCAAAACTTTCTTCAATGTAATTTTTGCTTTGTCGAATTCTTTGTTTAATGCATAAGCACCAGATAAATTATACAAAGTTTGTAAATCTTCAGGATTGTATTTCAAACTTTCTTCTAAATATTTTATTGCTTTATCAACTTCTTTATTTGAAAGTGCAATATTTCCAAGCCATTTAGTTGTAATTGCATCTGGTCTTAAGTTATATCTTGCAGATAAAATTTTCTTTGCGTTAGTATAATCTTTTTGCTGCAACAATGCTATTGCAACATTATCCATATAGTTATAGTATTCAACTATTACTGGATATTGATAAATTAATGCAGTCATGTTAATGATAAAATTATCAAAATCTTTTTTAAGTAAATATCTTTCAGCTAATTTATAGTGAGCGTCTGGCCAAGTAATTATATTTTTTAAAAACTGATATGAAAGAGTATCGACTATATTTTTAAGAGGAATAATTTCACTTTCTAATTTCTTTTCTTCAGGTTTAACATAAGGCCAATCATTTTTTAATAAAGCAATTCTTTGCACAGCCATAACAGAATCGAGCTGTGGAAATAAAAATTCATTCTTTGTTATTTCATCCTGAGTTGAAAAATCATAAATCGGTTTTTCTTTTGGTAATAAATTTTTCGTATTCATTTTTTCATAAAATGCTTTACCAATTATTTGAAAGCCTTCCAATGTTGGATGAAGATGATCTGTCATTAAATTATTCCCAACGATACCATTTGGACTTGCAGATGAAAAAATTGAATCTATGTCAACTACATCAATACCATATTCTTTTTGGTAAGATTTTATTAACTGATTAATTTTTTCTGGTGCACGAAAGCGCAACATGTCATAATCTTTTGCTAAACGAAAAAGTGAATCTGCTTTTTTATAATTCTTGTTTTGATATTCAACTTGAGCTTCGTTGAATAATTTTATTGCAGACAATTTTTCATTTTCACTCTTTGAGATAAATGGTTTTTGATCTTTTAAATTACTTGCAAGCGTTCCTAAAATTAATGGAACATTTTCATCTTTGCACATTTCAATAATATCACGCATGTTGCCATCAAATTGTTCAATACCGGCTAAGTAATTTTCAGAATTAAATTCAATTGACTGTTCTTTTGCCATTCGGCTCATCAAAGTTCCGGTTTTTTGTTTCTCATCACCAAAAATTAATTTGCCACTCCATTGCAGAAAATCTTTAATCAATTCAACAGTTTTGAAATGAATTAACTTTAAATAAAGATTGATCAACCATCTTGATTTTCCAAGTGACTCAAGAGAACCAACACCAAGTGCACCATAATATTCATTATGCCCAGTGTAAATTAAAATTACATCTGGCTTTTGCTTTAAAACTTCTGGAATAAAATCTCGAATTGTGTAAGTATTAATTGCAGTCAATCCAAGATTAACAACTTCAATATTTTTTTGTGGATAATTTAATTCAAGTCTTTTTCTAATGTAGCGAGAAAAAGAACCAAGCGGCATGTAAGGATAACCAGCCGCACTGCTTTCACCTAATACAAAAACTCTAAATGAGTTTTCAGATTTTGATGAATCGAATATATCTTCGATTGTTGTAGGAAAATTTTTAACATTTGAAAAATATCTTTTAGCAACATTTGCATTTATTATTTTTTTACCCGGAGTTGCCTGAACCCACATTGATAAATCTTCACCATAACCAAAAATTCTTAATCCAATTTCAAGTAAAACGAAAAATAGAATTGGAATAAAAATTAAAATTAAATAAAAATAGAAAGGAACTTTTGTTTTTTCTTTTACATTTTTTTTGTCGTTGTTTATTTGTTGAGCCACTTAATCACCAAAATTAATTTGTTAAACTGATTACAAATGAATTATCTTTGTGCAAAAATAATGAATTAGTATGAGTAAACTTTCAACAATAAAACAACTTTTTCAATTTTTACGTGAAAATAAAAAATGGTGGTTGATGCCAATTATATTTTTCTTAATTCTTTTAGGTGGATTAATAATCTTGACTAAAGGTTCTGCATTAGCACCATTTATTTATGCGATTTTTTAGTAGTTGGAATTAATATTAGCAAATTTCATTATCGGGTTGAGTGAATTTTATGCTGAAGTAAAGCTCAACCTAATAATTACAATCCCTGAATTAACTAATTTATTTTTTTATAATAAATTTTCTAAAATTCTTATTGCTTAAGAACAACTAATTAAATCATTCAGAAAACAATTTTTATTTATCAGCATTTTTTAGAATCATTAACTGAAAAGGATCTAATGTTAAATTAAATTTTACTTTATGTATGTCAAATAATTTTTCTGTCACAAGATCTTTTAACAATTTATAATCTTTAAATATCTCAAAGTCTTTTAAGTTGACCTTTTCTTTTTTAGTATTATTATTCCCGACGATAAAAAGTTTTTCTCCATTAAAAATTCTTTCATAAACAATTAAATTTTTTTGATTTTCATTAGTGAAAAAGTCAATTGAACCTAAAGATAAAGCTTTATTTTCTTTACGAATCTTTATCATTTTTTTATAAAAATTAAACAGGTTATCATCGAACTTTACTTTATCAACCTTTCTTGGCAAGCCAAAAGGATGAGTAGTTTCGTCATCATATTTAAATTCTTTCCAGACATTTGGTTTCCTATCATCAGGATCATCGCCGCCCCACATACCAGCTTCATCTCCATTATAGATGTGGGGTGCACCAGGTTGTGTCATTTGTAATGCAACAACAAATTTTTGTTTTAATCTTTCTGATTCATTTGGCTTTCTTACATCATAGTTTCTGCTGTCTCTTGCGTTGGCTCCATGATCATATTTATAATCTGGATTTACAACAACGGATGCTAATCTTTCAGTATCGTGACTTCCTAAAAGATTCATCATTACATAATAATTATCTTTATAATTTTTCATCATTGTTTTAATTGAATCAATGTAAGCGAAAACATCATCTTTTTCTTTTTTATTAAGAACAAAATTTTTATTGGCGCGTGTGAATCTGTAATTCATTACTGCATCAAATTCATCTCCTTTCAACCATGGACTTGCATCAAACATTTTATAATTTTTCCAATCTTGCCACCAAACTTCGCCCACAATGTAAGCGTTGGAATTAATCTCGCGAACCCATTGTCTGAAAGTTTTCCAGAAATTATGATTTACCATTTCTGCAACATCAAGTCTCCAGCCATCAATTCCATCATTTGGATTGCCATCATTGTTTGGGTCCATCCATCTTTTGACAATTGCATGAATATATTCACGAGGACCTTCAACTATTCCATTTTCATCTTCTCTAATTTCCGGCAAATCTTTGATTCCATACCAACCTTCATAATCAAACTCATTTTCTGGAGTGGCTGGGTTATCAAATCGTTTTATTGTAAACCAATTTTTGAATTTAGAATTTTCCTGATTTTTCACCACATCTTGAAATGCCCATGAAGTTAATCCCATATGATTAAAAACGCCATCAATTATAATTTTCATTCCACGTTTGTGAACTTCATCTATTAATTTTAGAAAAAGTTTATCTGCAGTTGTCCATTCCCAAGTTGTTGGATCGGCAGGATTTTCTTCTTCCCAAATTTTTCTGTCACGTTCAGGATTTGGGCCGAAATTATTATCAATATGATGATACATTGTTGCATCATATTTATGAAGTGAGGGTGATTCAAAAATTGGATTCAGGTAAATAGCTGTAATTCCTAAGTCTTGTAAATAATCAAGCTTATCAATAATGCCTTGAATATCACCACCATAGCGGCGGATATTTACAACATCATAAAAGTTTTTTCCAAGTTTTTTTTCATAAGGTTGAAGTTTATACCAATCCCAAGTCCATGATGTAATTGTCCAACCATCAGGGACAAAAAATGGCCACGCACTTTTCATATCAATTGGATGAGGATCGTTTGATTTATCGCCATTAAAAAATCTCTCGGGAAAAATTTGATACCAAACAGCTTCTTTAGCCCATGCTGGTGGCTCATTAAATTTTGTTTGAAAATAAAATGTAGAATTAATAAGTAATAAAATTAAAAGTAATTTTTTCATAATTAGCTCATCAATGTTGGTTGGAAAATTAATGAAAGTATTTAAAAAATGTTTATTTGGAATGGAGATTTTCAAAAAAATTTATTATAGTTGCATCGCAATTTTTTGAAATAATGTATAATGATTTGGCAAAGTAGTTTTAGAAAACTATTCAGCCAAAGAAAAAACGGAGAGTTGGCAGAGTGGTTGAATGCGGCGGTCTTGAAAACCGTTAAGGATGCAAGTCCTTCCGGGGTTCGAATCCCTGACTCTCCGCTACTTTTTTTAAAAAGTCATATTTAATAATAATTTCTCCCATTTATAATTTTCATTTCTTTTCCCCAAATTATTTTAATCGAATTAAAGCCTAAATCATTAAATATAAAGATTGTTTTTCTTAACTGAGGAAATTCAAACGAATTTAAGTTAATTATAAAATTAAAAATCTATTATAATTTAAAGACAATTTTTTGTTTTGAATTTTTTAAGAGAGTTTGAATATAAGGTGTAATTTTTTATAAACCCAGATTTGTCATTAGAACTTGATTGACTGTGAATATTCCTTATAAACATTGACCTAAATTGGCAAATAAGATAAAAAAAGTGTAAGGAAAACTTACGACATGTGATTCACTGAAATTTATTAATTAATTTCTATCTCATTGTATTAAAATAACTTAGAGCTTTTTTCCCTTATGGTTGTCATTAGAGATTTCCACTAATAACAAATTTGGGTTAAATAATTACAAAAACAAGCCGTCCGTTACGGCTTCTCGCTTACTCCGCTTCTTGAATGAGTAAGTTCATTAGCAGGCACTGGTTAGGTTGCTTTGTACTCAATTAATAATTTATCTCTTCTCCAAGAATCTATAATCATTTCTAATTCTTTATTTTTTCTTTTATATACAATCAACATCTTATTAAATATTTGATCCTCATTTTGGAAGATATATAGCCGCTTTGTTTTGAATAATTTGAAAGAACTTTTAAGAATAGGCGATTCATCATGAATTATTATATGCATTTCATTCGTAAGATTTATTGAGGTAACAATACCATCTTCATTTATTAGTTCTATTGATTTGGGAAATATTTTCACTTTACCAATTCTTCTAAATTGCAAAGCACCAATCTCTTGTATTAACGCTAAAATGAAATACCAAGTAATAACAGATGAATAAGTAATATTCCTATTAATAAACCCATATTGTTCCATAATAAGTATGACAATAGTTACTACAAAACTGACAAATATATAAGTCCTACTTCTTTCTGATATTAAAAATGTTTCCATTATTCTCCCAGCAACCTAACGTACTTGCCGATAAGCGGCGCCCCAGCTTGCCTGTCGAAGTTTTAACGAAGGCAGGAACAAGGATGCCGAACAATACCAACAACTTTTTATTTATTAATAATATTTTTTAGAACATACTACTTTATAGAGTAACTTAGTTTTATAACCAAACATAAAAATTAGAACAATGCCGAAATGAAAAACGGCGTCCGCTTGATTGGCTTGTTATACTTACGTTCTTATAATCTGAAGGCAGAACTGTAATAATTCTGCCTTCTCTAAAAGAATATCTTTATTTGATCAATAACATTTTTCTAATTATTTGATTATTTCCAGCAGTCAATTGGTAGATATAAGTACCACTTGGTAATTTAGATGCATCAAATTCAACTTCATGTTTGCCAGATGGTTTTGCTTCATTAACCAGGGTTACTATTTCTTTTCCAAGAATGTCAAACACTTTCAATGTTACAAAACTTGCCTCAGGTAAATGATAAGATATTTTAGTTGTTGGATTAAATGGATTAGGATAGTTATCAAATAATTGACAATCAGTTGAGTTTTTGATTGATTCTTGATTTTGATTTATTGTAATTACTTTACTCAGGTCCGGCTTAGCATCATAAACACCGGCTACATATAATAGCCATTCCGCAGCCTCCATTTCTGTATTATTTTCAAATTTAGTTTTTACGGAAGAAAGCATTTCCTTTGAAAGATCAAACTTGCCGGAATTGTAGTAAATGAAGAACAAATTCATTCCACCACTTCTTTCGTGAATTGTACCATTATAATCGTTTATTAATTGAGTGTTAATTTCAATTGCCTCGTTAATATTGTTTTCACTGGTGTATATCTTAGATAATGCTTCCATGGCAATTGGTTTTAATCCGTTAAAGTCATATTTCGTTTGAATAAAACCTTTTATAAAGGTAAGTATTTTTAAATCTTTAGTCTCAGCATATATATTGCCTAATTCTACTAAAGCTATTTTTGCCTCTGACATCTCTTTTTTAGAAGATAGAATCGATTTATAAATATTAAAAGCTTCATTATAATTCTTTGTGAAACGTAATTCTCTAGCTTTGAGCAAATCATCAAAAACTACAGATTGTTGTATCTCAGTATTATTCGGCGAACCAGAATTATTTATTGAAAAGCTTAAACCTGTTGGTAAAGTTTCATTGTTGGAGTATGGAGTACTAAGCATACTTCTTGAAGGACCGGGGTCTGATGTTAAGGAAGGATCCCAATAAATAGTTGAGCCATTAACAGATATTATCTTGTTGGGGTCTGGAATAGAAGAACCCCACCAATCATATCTTGCATAAATAGTAGAATAATAATTTGCATATGCGTTTGCACAACTGTTATTTATGAAACGATTATTATATGCAATATCTGAAGCACCAGCACTAGGTGTGGAATAGTAATCGGCTACAATTCCATAATAGCCACTTTGTAAAGTGTTTTTACCTTCAGATAAACCGCCGCCCACACCACCAAATAATGGGCTAGCAAAATTGTAACAATAAACAGAAGCTTTGTTGGCAGAAGTAGAACCGGTTATCATGTTATATCTTAAGTATGGATTAGAATGACTAATATAAATTCCATGTTCAGGATTGTTACGAATTATATTGTTATAAATATATGGTTGCCCATTAGATAAAACTTGTATGCCGCTCGTAGCTCCAACATTATTTTCTATTGTGCAGTTTTGAATGGTTGGTGATGAACCGTTAATAACTATCGCTGCACCGCCATAAGTTTGTACATTTGTTATAATGCTCCAATTTAATGTACCGCTACTACCGGAATTATAAACAATTCCACCCCATGAACCGGTAGCGCCTATTCTATCAAATGTAACGTTTTCGGTTGCTGTACCCCACGTATTTAATATGCCATTAACAATTATTTTTTTGCCTGAAGCAAACCTCAATATTGAGCCCGCTTGAATATTAAAAGTTACTCCATTGTTAATTGTTAAGTCAGAGTTAAAATACCATGTGCCTTTGGGTAGTGTGGTATTGACATCAATAATGTAATTATTGATGTTAAAATCTGCTTTTGCAATACCAGTGTTATATTGAAAATTTTTGAAAACAAATCCAGAAGCAATGTTGTGAGCATAAGTTTCGTTTTGATTGTACCAATTGCTATTGGGATTTGAGTAAAAAGTAAAGCTTTTGCCATCACCCGGTAAATAAAATATGCTAGAGTCTCCAACTTCTACTTGACCATAATATGGTCCTCCAACTATTTGATCCCAGATTTGTCATTAGAACTTGATTGACTGTGAATATCCCTTATAAACATTGACCTAAATTGGCAAATAAGATAAAAAAAGTGTAAGGAAAACTTGCGACATATGGATCGCTGAAATTTATTATTTAAATTTCTATCTCATTGTATTAAAATAACTTAGAGTTTTATTTCCTAATGGTGGTCATTAGAGATTTCCCCTAATGACAAATTTGGGTTGATTATTTACAACTTTTCTTACTTCAAGTTTATCTCTTCCGCTTATTGGATTTTGAATTCCGGTGTCATACTGGTCATCTGTCCAATTTGTTTTACCGTGGGCGGCTTCAATGTCAATATCCTTACTATACCAATTGGTAAAATCTCCACCATTTAATAAGCCATCTCCTTTTGTATGCCAAATTAATATACCACCTTTTTCTTTATCTACTGTTGGAAAGTTTTTAAAAACATAACTTCTGTTCGGAACGATATAAGTGATGTAAAGTTTCTGATTGGGTATCGCGTTCGATGGTAAATTTGGCGGAGTGTAACGGTATAGAGCTTTTGAAAATTGGTAATCTTGCAAAGTAAAATTATTCAAGTCACCAGTTATATTAGTTGGTTAAATCCAACCTTTCACTGCACTATAAGTTGGATTGTAAGGGGAAGGTTGAGTAAAGACTCGCTGGTCATCATAGAAGCCAAGTATATGCGACATTGCATCAAAACTGCCAAGCCCCCAATGATTAAATGTGGTTAGATATTCATGTTCTTGGTCATCAAAACCAAAATAAAAATGGCCATCTTCATGAACTATAACACCATAATAATTATCCCGATTTATCCCACGGCTTTCATGATTAACACGAACTTTTATTAAACCGTTGCTTCCCTGATCATTGGTTATATATTCATAACTGTACCATCCTCCAACATATGCAACTCCCCAATTGCCGGGGCCTATAGATGTAAAATGTAATTCAACTATTCCGTCATTGTTCCAATCATAAAGAGCAAAATTTACAGTTGCATCAGCAGTTTGTAGAACATACTGCATGTTATTTGTGCCATGACTGTGTTGTGATGGAACAGTCAACATTTCATATGCGTGTGTTGCATCTCTTTTTAATACCGTGGGTTGATAAATAAAATTAGCGTGAGTTGATTGACTAAAATATTGTGGTAGATGAAGCTCAAATAATGGATCAAACCAGTCTGGTAAAACAAAACTGGAACCTGGGTCCATCGCAATTATTACAACCTCCTTTATTGTTTCTTGAGTTAATGTCATAACTCCATTTAGATTCTTTGCCGGTTGATAATTTGGGTTAACATGCACAATATCACTAAAACCTTGCGCAAATAACTGCGCAGAAATAATAAAAAACATTGCAGAAAATAATTTTAACTTTTTCATACTTAGGTTCCCCTTATTATTTTAAATAAACCATTTGTTTTGAAATTTGTTGCGTTGGTGTTTTTAATCTGTATATATAAACACCGCTTGCAAGATTGTACAATTGCGGAGCAAAAACTATAGTGTGCATTCCCGCATTCATCTCTTTATCAATTAACTTAGCTATTTCTTTGCCCAATAAATCAAATATAATTATTGTTACATGTTCAGATTTGGGCAAGTTATACGAAATAATAGTTGAACTATTAAAGGGATTAGGATAATTTGGAAAAAGATAATAGTCGATCGGATTATTGTTTTCATCTGTTTCCACCCCTACCGGCTCACCGTTCTCATCCTTTAATAAATATGAGATGTATAATTTGGGATTAAAATCACCGTTTCCCAAAGAATCAACTTTAACATCTCTGTCTGAACTGAAGATTAGAACTTTGCCATCTTCAGATATCCATGGATACATATCAGAACCTCCGGCAATAGACCCGGGCCACTTAATTGAATCGGGATAATAACCCTGTGAATTAATATTTAGATAATATGGTGTTCCCCATTCTTTTTTATTGTCATCCCAGTATGAAACCGCTAGTTCTTGTTTGCGTTTGCTTGCCTGATCAAGAGGTAAGTTGGGGTCATCTCTTACATATTGTTGCCCCAAATAAAGCTTCTTTTTATTGGCAGTTAATGATAGACCATATTTGTCTGAACGTCGAAAAGGATGCATAAAAATATTAGCAAAGCTGTCAGCTATAGCCCATTCATTTTTCTGTTTATCAAATATGTAATAATAAATTGTCGCTAATCCAATATGATTGCTGATTGTATAAACAGTATCTTCACTTACCTCATATAAATATCCATCTCCGCGGCGAGTGTTTATAACATCACCCATATTCACCATTGCACCCCAATCTTTACTATCCTTATCCCATATACTTTTCCATATATCTACTCCTTTTCCAACTGTCCAGTGAGCAATATATAAGCGCTTTCCATCTCTACTAATTGAACATGAAAACGGTGCATACTGCCCCGGAATGTTTATTTTCTCATTTAGTCTAAGCGTATCCCAAACTATATTCTGATTTATTATTTTTCTTACTGCTCTATAAACACCATTTCCACCAGTGTAATAAATGGTATCGAAATTTCTTGTGAAAGATGGTGTGTCATACCATTTCCATTTTTGGTTTAATGCACTATCAAGTAAAACTGGTTTACTCCATACCTCAGGTGCTAATGGCCAATCCTGAGAATAAACCATGGTTACAGTTGTAATTAACAAAAACCACATTTTATAAAATGCCTTCATAATTATTCCTCTCTTTTCAATAACATTGCAATGCGTTAATCCCAATCCATTCTGCTAAATAAAACCGACAGGAAATAACACAACAAGAATCAGAAATATTTTCCTTTTTACCGCCATACTTAACCATAAGTAAGTATAACACCGTTGCGTTTAAGCGGACGCCCCACCGTTTCCGCTACCAATTATTTGATTTATTGATTATGTAATTCAGTTACACAAATGCCGGACAAACAAACTCAAACTATAACTACAAATGCCACGACTGACTACAGCGTTCCGCTTGAGACGCTGGATATAAAGCAACTACAATAATTTTTAAAATATTTTGATAAATTCATTCCAGCCAAGAATGATTGACATAATCGAAGACACAAATCCTATAATTGAAATCAATGATGCCAATATTTTAAATATTTTTGAAGACTTCACTTTTGAATATGATAAATTGCTCAATAAACCAAATTGATTAAGAATTTTAATTGGGAATAAAACAATTAATAGAACCCCATTACGAAACCAAGCAAGAGAATTTACTATTTGTTTATCATAATCTTTCTTAGTGTCTTCAATAAAACCAATATGCCTTAACAGAGTGTCTCTTACCGTATTTATTGTAAATTCAAAATTGCTTTTATTTATGTAGCCATCACTGAATTCATTTCTAATTTCTGGTAAAAAATTTAAAATGATTGGATAATTAGAAATAAATTTAAGACTTCCAGCCATTTTATAATTCATTACACCAGAACTACCAAGTTGATTTTGCATTCGTTCGGCACGTAATGTTAACCAAACATAATCTTCATCACTCTCACCTTTGCTCTTGATATAATTTGTATATTTCTCAAGGAAATCCATTGCAAAGGAATGCTTATCAGAATAATTTTTTACTTCTAAGAACAAATCAATGAATCCAATCCCTAAGATTACAAGTAATGTTATTATGATAATTAATGTGTTCATACATTCTTGCTT
>JARGDL010000029.1 GCA_029210465.1 Stygiobacter electus | reverse complement strand
TATTGGATTTTGTTCAACTACTTGAAATGATGAAGTTGGTGAATTGTATTGACTTCCATTGACTGTTATTACTCCACCATTGCCAACTCCTATATAGTTATTTTGGAAGGATATGTTACAGATTTTTTTCAAGTTTGCTATTAGTGATGCACCATTATCATTACTTACAATCGTATAAGTATAATCTCTAGATTGACTTAGACTATTGCTATAAGTACCAAGCATACTTTGTCTTCTCCAATCACTATTATTGATTCCACTTTCGTTCCAAACATAAGATGCGTTATTAAAAATCTGATCTATCGCTCCACCAATAACTGAGGTACCTATAAATTTCTTTAATTTATATGGACTTGTCACTTGAACATTGTCAACATTTATTATTCCATAATAAAAATTATTTTTAACATAAAAAGTATGCTTAACATTAAATGTGATAGTTTGTTCAGCGGTTTTAATGGAACCTTGAATTCCATCACCTTCCCATAATTCAAGACGCCATTGATATGTCCCAGGAGTTAAATCAAACCATTGTGGGATTCCTCCTCCTATATTGGATTGATATGTTCCAATAGGTTCAGCAAACAATTTTATATAATGAGTTATAATATCAGGATCTGATGACCTCTGCCAATTATATTGAAAATTTAATGATATTTGAGATTCTGAGTAAAGGCTTGTTATATCTAAACCATTTTGAGGGTTTACAAACCAGACAGATTGAGAAAATGCTTTTGAAAGCATTAATAAAGTCAATGAAACAATTATGAGTAATTTTGAAAAATTTTTCATAAAAACTTCCTTTAATATTTATTTTATTAAGCAAAACAATTATTATTGTTTTGCAAATAAAAAACGGTATGTAAATACCATAGGTGAGAAGCCTATCATTTATTTGCAAAACCTGGAAGCAGTGTTGCCGCACTGCTTCCTCTTTTTTAAGATTTTTTCTCTGACCTCCTATAACTATTAATTATTCTTTTAGTTTCCCATGAATTATTACACTACTGTTTGATGGGTCATCAAAAGCAGTTATAAAAATATTATTATTTGTATAAGCACCGACACCAGTAAAATGTAAATTTGTTTTTAATAATATATTAAAATCTGTTCCGTTATAATGTCCTACCATGTCTTTGCTGTATGAAATACCTTCATCGGCAAAACTAAGAAAGTCTTTCTCATTTTTTCCAAAAATACCATACCCAAAAAAACTTGATGATAAATCCTTCTATAAGGTTAATTGCTTATTCAATATTTTATAAATTTTTCTACCCATAGTTATATATACTTCTCCATTCATATCATAAATAGTAGTTGAAGAATTCCCAGCATATATTTCGGTAAAATCAGTTCCATTGTAAAGGATAATTCTGTTGTTATTATTTACCCCTGCAAGGTTATAAGCACTTATAATAAAAAGTCCTGTGTTTTTTTGCTGACGAATATTTTGTAAACTTAATTTTATATCGGGTATCGTAATAAAATCCCATTTTGTACCATTAAATTTCATTAATATAGCTTTAAAATTTGAAGTTTTGTAATTTTCTGCAAATCCCACAGCGTAGACATTATTTGGTGCAGTTCCCCAAATATTTTCAATTACAATTCTATCAAATCCAGAAATTGAATGTTTACTTATTTCACTCCAGCCGTAACCATTAAAATACCAAAAACTTCCGTTCGTAGTTCCAATCCAAACAATATTACTTCCAAAACCAAAAAGTCCAGTTGGGGAAATACTTCTTGGGATCGAATCAGTTGACCAGCGATTTCCATCAAAATGCCAGATATAATTTCTACTGTTATTACCAAATCCAATTGTCCAAACATCATTCGCAGAATTTGCCCAGATTTTTGTTAAAATTAAAAAATCATAGTTCTTAAGTTTTAGTGTATCAAATTTCCACACATAATCTCTTCTTCCGGGTTGTGGTTCAGGTTCGGTTGAATGGTTGCAGGAATTTATTATTGTTACTATTGAAAGGATTACTGTTAATTTTACGAAGGATTTCATCACCCCCCCTGTGTTTTTTTATTGTTTTTATTTCTACTTCAAAATATCGATTTTTTTTGTCAATATTTTTTTACAACAGCAGTTATTTTTTTTTGAATGATTTTTCTTACATAATTTTATCAACCACTAAGAACACTAAGTTTACATTATAAACCTAAACTAATTATGCATTATTAATTCTAAATTTTATTTGTGTTAATCTGTGGTAAAAAAAGTTAACCACAGATAACACAGATTTGCTTTCTCTCTGCAAAGTATATTTTAATTTATTATGTAAAATGTATAATGTATAATTTAGAAACTATCTGCCGTGTATTACTTTCTCATTATACACTTGTCTACTAACTAAAAATTCTAAATTTTGCATTCTACATTATTAATTATACATTAATCATCATTTTGTTAAAATCATTTTCCTCGTTAGTGTTTGTCCATTGTAATTTATTGTGTAAACATATATTCCGCTTGATAACTCAGAACTCTGAGTTCTGAACTCAGTACTATAAGTCCCAGTCTTTTGATATTCATTTACAAGTGTCGCAACTTCTTTTCCCAAAATATCATATACTTTGAGTGTTACATATCCACTTTCCGGTAATGAGTATTTTATTATCGTAGTTGGATTAAAAGGGTTTGGATAATTTTGAGATAAATAAAATTCTGTGGGTAAAATATTTTCTTCTTTAATATCAGTTGTTGCAATTATATCTTTAAGCAACCAGTTATCTGGATCGAGTTCAACATCAGTTGGAATTTTACCTTTGAAATTCATTACCCAAACTTGTTCTTGTTGATTATTTAAAAGTGTTGTATCTAATATTCCATTTGTAAAAGTAACTCTAACTTTAACCGGCATAATGAAGTAAGCTGGATTTGTATTTGCACTTTGTGTTAATCTTAAGGTTAGGTTGTAAGAATCATCACTAATTTTCTTTATACTTTTACTAACAGTATATTTAGGATAGTTTTCACCATAAATCCATTCTTGAAAAAAGTAACCGAGATCAGATTGAGTTACTCTTTGTGCAACACGTTGAAAATCTTCTGTAACTGCAACTCCATAAGCAAGCTCAGGATCATTTGCATATTCTTTCATAATTTGAAAAAACTTTTCATCCCCAACAATTCCACGTAGCAAATGAAGAACAGCAGCACCTTTATTATATGATCTTGTACTGCTGAAAATTTCTGATTCGCTATTTATGTTTTGAACATATATTGTTCCAGTTGCTCGTTTTGCATTTGTAAACACAGTATTCATTAATTGTTTGAAATAAGAAACGCCGTAAGCATCTTCATGATAAAGCTTATCGAGATAAGTTGCAAAACCTTCATTAAGCCAAATGTTTTGCCAATCTTTACAGGTGATTTTATCACCAAACCATTGATGAGCAAGTTCGTGAGAAATAGTACTTTCACTGTTCATAGCACCACCACCCATAGAAGTACAAGTTTGATGTTCCATTCCGCCTCCCCAAGAAAATTCTGCATGTGCATATTTTTCTTTCAAGAAAGGATAATCACCAAATTTATCAGAATAAAATTTCATCATATTTTTTGTTCTACCTAAAACATATTTTCTTGAATCAGTAAGCCTTTCTGGATAGCTGTAATGAATAATTGGAAATTTTCTTCCATCAGAAAAAACAAACTCATCTTCAAAAAGTGTATAATTACTTACTGCTATAGAAATTAAATAGTTTGCAATTGGATAACTATTTTTCCACCAATATGTTTTTGTTCCGTTAAAATTATCTATCACTGCAGTTAATTGACCATTAGAAACAGCATATAAGTTACTTGCACAAGTTATAACAACTTCAGATGAATCTGGTTTATCAGCAGGTGTATCTTTACTTGGCCACCAATCACGTGCACCATAAGGTTCACTTAAAGATGCAATTGTAACTTTTTGAGCACCATTATCATAAAATGAAAATGAAGCACTGCTAATTGTTCCAGTGCCAGCCGTTGGCACCCCGCTGTAATAAACATCAACAGTAAACTCTTCTCCTTTGCTATAACTCCTTTCGAGTGTGATTGCTAATTTGTGATCCATTGTTTGAACAAAACTTATGTTTTGAAAATTAGATAATACTTTAGAAACTGTCATATTGTTTTTCAAATCAAGATAAAACTGAGATAAACTATTAATAGTAGGTTTAGCTTTGACTGTAACTTTACCTTCTAAAAAGTTTGGATTTGCTGTTACTTTAAGATTAAGTCTGTAATATGTAACATCTATATTACTATCACCAGGATAAGCAACTTTGGATGATTTTAACAAGCTGTTAAAGGAATTTGATTTTATACTTGAGCAGTAATTTTCTCCCAAATCCTGAGGAAATATGTTTGCTACAATTAACAAGAGAATTATAAGTAACATTTTTGATTTCATATCAATTCATTTTTTTGTTAAGAAATTTTTTTTCAACTTCAAAAAATAAAACTTCATTTTAAGATTAAAAGTTTTATAATTGCATCTAAAGTTACCATCAAAATTAAGGAAATTAAAATGAGCCGACACTCAAAAATTTTTATAGGTTTAATTTCTGGTGCAATACTTGGTGTTATTATAAATTTTACTTCAAAAGATTCATTCGTAACAACTTTCATCCAAACATATATTACAGATCCATTGGGCAAAATATTTTTAAATTTTTTAATAATGATGGTAATTCCACTTGTCTTTGCAAGTTTATCTCTTGGTGTAGCACAAATAGGTGATCTGAAAAAACTTGGACGAATTGGATTTAGAACTATTGCATATTTTATTATTGTAACAACTTTTGCTGTTGTGATAGGGTTAGTATTAGTAAATGTAATTCGTCCTGGTGATTATCTTCCGCAAGAGACAAAAACAAGTTTAATGGATTCTTTCAAAACACAGGCAACCGAAATAAAATCAGCAACAGAAAAAACTGAATTTGGAATACAAACTTTAGTGAATATCATTCCACGAAACCCTGTTGCTGCAATTGCGAAACCCAATCCTGATATGCTTGCATTAATTTTCTTTTCTTTAATTGTTGGCATTTCTTTAACATTAATAGACAAAGAAAAAGCAAATACGCTGATAAAAATTCTTGAAGCCATAAACGATGTAACTGTAAAAGTTATTAACATAGCAATGAAACTTGCACCTTATGGAGTTTTTGCTTTAATCTTCAGTGTAACTTCCCGTTTTGGTTTTGATTTATTAGTTGCCTTGAGTATGTATGTTTTAACTGTTTTACTTGGTTTGACTTTACATTTTTTAGGCACTTTTTCTTTACTATTAAAATTATTAGCAAAGTATAATCCAATAAAATTTTTTAAGAAAATTGAAACTGTTGTTTTAACAGCATTTTCTACAAGTTCAAGTAGTGCAACATTACCAACAACAATTTCGGTTTCGCAGACTAATTTAGGAATCCCTACACAAATAACTGGATTTGTTTTGCCACTCGGTGCAACAATGAACATGAATGGAACAGCATTATTTGAAGGTGTAACAGTTCTTTTTTTAGCACAAGTTTTTGGTGTACATTTATCTTTTGGAGTTCAATTAATTGTTGTGTTAATGAGTGTTTTAACTGCTATAGGTTCAGCTGGTGTCCCATCTGGCTCAATTCCATTACTCGTTATGGTCTTAGCTATGATTAATGTCCCACCGGAAGGAATTGCAATCATACTTGGTGTTGATAGAATACTCGATATGTGCAGAACAGTTTTAAATGTTAGCGGTGATATTACATGCGCCGCTTATATTGCAAAAACTGAAGGATATGAATTAAAACAATAATTTATTTTTTCTTTTTTCTTTTTGCTTTACTTTCTTCATCTTCTTTAATTACAACTGAGGCAAAAACTGATATTGCTAAAGTTGCTACAATAACTATTAACGAAATTTGAACATGAATATGAACAAAGTTGCTTATCAACATTTTCACACCAATAAAAAGTAGTATAAATGAAATTCCATATTTCAAATAACGAAACAGATTTAATATACCAACCAAGGCAAAGAAAAGTGATCGCAATCCAAGAATTGCAAAAAGATTTGATGTAATTGCGATAAATGGATCATGAGTAATTGCAAGCACAGCAGGAATAGAATCCACAGCAAAAATTACATCTGTTGATTCAATTAATACTAACGTAATGAATGCTAAAGTTGCGTATAATTTACCATTCTGTTTAACAAAAAAGTGATCAGTATTTACATCTGTTTTAACTGGGAATAATTTTTTAGTTAGTTTCACAAAAAAATTATTATCCGGATGAATTTCTTCATCTTTTGAAAGTAACATTTTAACCGCTGTTACAACCAGGATAATACCAAACACATAAATCATAAAACTGAACATTTTCAAAAGTTCAACGCCAACTAAAATGAAAGCTATTCTTAAAACAACAGCTCCAATAATTCCCCACATTAGAATTCTATGTTGATGATTATCTGGAATTTGCATCGCACCAAAAATCAAAAGGAACACAAAAAGGTTATCAACAGATAAAGATTTTTCTATTAAATAAGCCGCTATATACTCAAAACTTTTTGTATGACCATCCGGAAAATAATAAAAGATAAGAATTGCAAAAGCAAAACCAGCTGCAATCCAAATTACACTCCACATGACCGCAGCCTTTATATTTATTTCACCATGATGATGACTTGCATACATCATATCAAGAGCAAAGACAACAATGAATAAAACAGCAAAAATTACCCAAAACAAAAAATGAACTTCCATTTTTTCCTTTTCATTTGTTATGCAAAGATATAAACAAATGGTTTGAAATGAAATTTAGATTTAGATAATGTAGAATGAATAATGTAAAATTTATAATGAGAGTATATATAAATTGTTAATAATAGATGTTGTTATGATATTTTTATTAACCCATAAAAAATGAAAGTAAAATACCAGCTGCAACAGCAGACCCAATTACTCCAGCAACGTTAGGAGCCATAGCGTGCATTAATAAATGATTTTTAGGATCATATTGTAACCCTATTATTTGCGATACTCTTGCGCTATCCGGCACAGCAGAAACACCAGCATTGCCAATTAATGGATTTATTTTATTCTCATCACTCAAAAATAAATTCATAATTTTTGCAAACATTACACCACCAAATGTTGCAACCATAAAAGATATTGCCCCAAGTGTAAAAATTCCAACAGACTTTGCTGTTAAAAAAGTTGTTGCTTGTGTTGATGCACCAACTGTTAATCCAATTAAAATAGTAACAATATCAATCATTGCACCTTTTGCAGTATCTGCCAATCTTTTTGTTACACCACTTTCCTTTAAAATATTTCCAAAAAATAACATTCCAAGCAAAGGTAAAGCAGATGGAGTAATAAAACAGGTAAGCAAAAGTCCAACTATAGGAAAAAGGACTTTTTCTAATTTGCTTACCTGTCGAGGAGGTTTCATTTTAATTAATCTTTCTGTTTCAGTAGTAAGTAATTTCATAATTGGTGGTTGAATAACTGGAACTAAAGCCATATAAGAATACGCTGAAACTGCAATTGCACCAACAAGTTCGGGTGCCAATTTTGATGAAAGAAAAATTGCTGTAGGACCATCGGCTCCACCAATAATTCCAATTGCAGCGGCTTGTTGTGGTAAAAATCCTAATGCTAATGCAATAGCATAAGCACCAAAAATTCCTAATTGTGCAGCAGCACCAATTAAAATTAATTTTGGATTTGAAAGCAAGTAAGAAAAATCTGTCATTGCTCCAATTCCTAAAAAAATTAATGGTGGATAAATACCATTACTAACGCCAAAGTATAAATAATTTAACACACTTCCCTTTTCATAAATACCAATTTGAAGATTTGCATTTTCGAGAAATGGAATATTTCCGACTAAAATTCCAAATCCAATTGGAACTAACAGCAACGGTTCATAATCTTTAGCTATTGCCAAATAAATAAAAATTAATGCAACTATAATCATTATTAAATGACCAATAGTAAAATTTGCGAAAGCAGTATACCGCATAAATTGATCGAACCCGTGACCAGTAAATTCTAAAAAGTTACTCATCATTCAACTCCAATTTCAATAAGTAAGTCACCTTCCAATACATTATCACCCGGTTTTACTTTTATTGAAACAACTTTTCCATTTTTATCTGAGTTAATATTGTTTTCCATTTTCATTGCTTCTAAAACAAGTAATCGTTGACCAATTTTTACGTTATCTCCAACATTTACATCAACTCCAAGAATAACTCCCGGCAGTGGTGACTTAATAAACCCAACTCCTTTTTGTTCTGTTGGTTTACTTGTTTTAGCAACTGATTTATCAATATCGGTTGATGGTGCCGCAACAGATCGAACTAATTTAGGAGTTTTAGAAACTTGAATTTTCTTTTCAATTTCAACGGAATATTTTTCACCATTTACAGAAACCTCTGCAGTTTCATCATCTACATTAATAATTTCAACTTCGTAATCATTGCCATTAATTTTCATTTTGTACTTTTTCATAATTCTACCTTTATCTTGGAAATTGTCTTAAGCCATAGATTTTTGAACTCCATGGAGAATATGTTCTTGCAACTTTATTTATAGTTAATACTGTACTTTCTTTATCGTGTAATTCAGAAAAATGTAAATGAAGTGCTAACCCAATTGAAGCATAAACTTCTTCATCTGGATTAATTGAAATTGGTATTTGTTTTTTTTCTGATTTTTCTTTTTTAACTAAAGATAATTTTAGATTTATAATTTTGGTAATATTAAAAAAGAGTATGTATAACAAAAGCAAAGAAAGAAATACAACCGACATTCCTATGAAAGTCATTCCAACTCCCATTGGATCAATTTGAATAAATTTTTCAGAGTTTTGATGAATTTTTGATTTAGTTAGAGAATCAACTAATGTTGGTGTAACTTGTGCTAAAATAAAATTCATTTTAACCTCACAAAGGAATATTAGAATGTTTCTTCGGTGGATTTACTTCTTTCTTTGTTGCTAAAGATTGAAGTGCACGAATAATTCTAAATCTTGTATTTCTTGGTTCTATCACATCATCAATGTAACCATATTTTGCCGCAACATAAGGATTAGCAAATTTTTTTCTGTAATCATCTTCTTTCTGTTGAATAAATTTTGTTTTCTCTTCTGAATTTTCAATTGATGCAATTTCTTTTTGATTTAATACTTCAACTGCACCACGTGGACCCATAACAGCAATTTCTGCTGTTGGCCATGCATAATTAATATCACCACGCAAATGTTTTGAACCCATAACATCGTAAGCACCGCCATAAGCTTTTCTTAATATTACAGTAACTTTTGGAACAGTTGCTTCACCATAAGCAAATAAAAGTTTTGCACCATGTAAAATAATTCCTCCATATTCTTGCGCAGTACCCGGTAAAAATCCAGGAACATCAACTAAAGTTACAATTGGAATATTAAATGCATCACAAAATCTTACAAAGCGTGCAGCTTTTCTTGATGAGTTTATATCCAATACCCCAGCTAAATAATTTGGTTGATTTGCAACTATACCAACAGACATTCCATTAAAGCGCGCAAAACCTGTAATAATGTTTGGTGCAAAATGTCTTTGTACTTCAAGAAATTCATTATAGTCAACTATTGCATGAATTACATCTTTAACATCATATGGTTTATTTGGATTTTCAGGAATCAATTCATTCAATGAATCCTCTAATCTATCAATTGGATCATCACAAACTGCAAGTGGTGGATCTTCTAAATTATTTTGCGGTAAGTAGCTTAATAATTTTCTTATTAATAAAATTCCTTCTTCCTCATTATCTGCAATAAAATGTGTAACACCAGATTTTGAACCGTGAACCATTGCACCGCCAAGTGATTCTTCATCAACAATTTCTCCTGTTACAGTTTTAACTACTTTTGGACCGGTTACAAACATATAACTTGTATTTTTACTCATGATTGTAAAATCTGTTAATGCAGGAGAATAAACAGCACCACCAGCACAAGGACCAAAGATTGCAGAAATTTGAGGAATAACTCCACTTGCTAAAATATTTTTTTGAAAAATTTCCGCATATCCAGCTAAACTTTTTACACCTTCTTGTATTCTTGCACCACCGCTATCATTTATCCCAATAATCGGTGCACCAACTTTCATAGCCTTATCCATTACTTTACAAATTTTTTGAGCAAACATTTCAGAAAGCGAACCACCAAAAACTGTAAAGTCTTGTGAAAATACATAAACTAGCCTACCATCAATTGTTCCATATCCAGTTACAACACCATCAGAGAGAAAAGATTGCTTCTCTAAACCGAAATCATGTGTTCGATGCGAAACGAACATATCAAATTCTTCAAAGCTTCCTTCATCGAGTAATATTTCTAATCTTTCACGAGCTGTTAATTTGCCTTTTTTATGTTGTGCTTCAATTCGCTTTTCACCACCGCCTAATCTTGCTTTTTCACGTAATTCCTTTAACTCTTTTATTTTTTCTTCTAATGCCATGATGCACCTTTTATAGTTTAGAGTTCAGAGTGCAGAGTTCAGTTTTATATACCCTTTAATGTTTTAAGACTGCTTACTAACATTTTTATTATTTCATCTAAATCTGTTTTTAAACTCTGATATTCATTTCGATTTATTATATCTATCTCTTTTAATAATTGTAACCAATATTCTGTCTCTCTTGATTCTTTTAATGAAATATTAAATTTATATCATTTTGGGATGATGCACTTTGTGCTTCATATATATTCGCCGCAATCGATTTACCCGATCTTAATGCCTGTTTATAAAGTGGTTCGAATGATTTATCTCTTTGTAAAGTAATCTTATAAAAATTGGCAATCCTAACAGAAAATTTAAAAGACTTTTGTTTCAGTGTGCTTTTATATTCATTAGTGGGTTCAAATATTTTAATTTCTTCTATCATTTGCTTTCAGAATTTTTTTCACATAATTCAGTTAAAACACCCCCGGTTGATTTTGGATGAAGGAATGCAATATTTAAACCTTCAGCACCTTTTTTTGGTTGTTTATCAATTAGTTGAATTCCTTTTGTTTCAACTTCTTTCAGAGCTTCTGATAAATTTTTTACAGCAAAAGCAATATGATGAATACCTTCACCTTTTTTTTCAATGAATTTACTAATTGGTCCTTCGGGATCTGTTGATTCCAATAATTCAATTTTTGTTTGTCCAACTTGGAAAAAAGCAGTTTTAACTTTTTGATCTTTTACTTCTTCAATTGCATAACATTTTAAACCAAGAACATTTTCATAATATTTGATGGATTCATCTAAATTCTTAACTGCAATTCCAATATGTTCTATATGATTTAATTCCATTTTTTATTCCTTCTAATTAGCAATTATCAATTTGCAATTTGCAATTATCAAATAATAACCTGTTCTTTATATTCTCCAAAAACATCTCTCATCACATTACAAATTTCTCCGATAGAGGCATAAACTTTAACAGCATCGATAATGAAAGGCATTAAATTAACATCAGATTGAGCTGCAAGTTTTAAAGCATTCAATTTTTCTTTTACTTTACTATTATTTCTTTCGTTACGAACTTTATTAAGAAATTCAATTTGTTCATTTTGAACTTTTTCATCAATCTTTAATAAATCTTTTGGTTCTGGTTCATCAATCTTAAATTTATTTACACCAACAATAACTCTTTCTCCTTTTTCAACTTCCTGTTGATAACGATAAGCTGACTTTTGTATTTCTGTTTGGATGTAACCAGATTCAATAGCATTAGCAACACCACCCATTGCATCAATTTTTTTTATATACTCTTCCGCTTCTTTTTCAATTTGATCTGTTAATGCTTCAACATAATATGACCCTGCAAGTGGATCAATAGTGTTTGTAACACCGCTTTCATAAGCAACAATTTGTTGAGTTCTTAAAGCAATACGAACAGAGTTTTCATTTGGTAGAGCAAGAGCTTCGTCGCGGCTGTTTGTATGTAAACTTTGTGTTCCGCCTAAAACAGCTGCAAGTGTTTGAATTGTAACACGAACAATATTATTATCAACCTGTTGAGCAGTTAAAGTTGAACCAGCAGTTTGTGTATGAAACCGTAACATCATTGATTTTTCTTTTTTAGCCCCAAATCTTTCTTTCATAATTTTTGCCCAAAGGCGACGTGCCGCACGATATTTTGCAACTTCTTCTAATAAATCATTATGTGCATTAAAAAAGAAAGAAAGCTGACCAGCAAAATCATCAACATTTAAACCTGCTTTAATTGCAGCTTCAACGTAAGCTATTCCATCTGCAAGTGTAAAACCAACTTCTTGTGCAGCTGTTGAACCAGCTTCTCTAATATGATAACCTGAAATAGAAATTGTATTCCACTTTGGAACTTCTTTAGAACAAAATTCAAAAATGTTTGTAATCAATCGCATTGAAGGTTTTGGTGGATAGATATAAGTTCCTCTTGCAACATATTCTTTAAGAATATCATTTTGAATAGTACCAGAAATTTTATCGCGGCTTACACCTTGTTTTTCGGCAACAACAATATACATCGCAAGTAAAACAGAAGCGGGTGCATTAATAGTCATTGAAGTTGAAACTTTATCCAAAGGAATTTGATCGAATAAAATTTCCATATCAGCTAAAGTATCAATAGCAACACCAACTTTTCCAACTTCACCCAAAGCCATTGGATCATCGCTATCATAACCAATTTGAGTTGGAAGATCGAATGCAACAGATAAACCACTTTGTCCTTGACTTAATAAATATCTATATCTTTCATTTGATTCTTTTGCAGTTCCAAATCCAGCATACTGGCGCATCGTCCAAAATCTTCCACGATACATAGTTGGTTGAACTCCGCGAGTAAACGGATAAACACCTGGAAAACCAATTTTTTCAATATAGTTTTCATTATCAAATTCAAGTGGGGTATAAATTGGTTTTACTTTTGTAAAAGATTGAGTTGTAAATTCTTTTTTTAGTTCAGGAAATTTTGAGATGCTTTTTTGATAAATATTTTCATCCCAATCTTTAAATGCTTGCTGAACTTTTTGTTTAATCAAATCCATGATTCACCTTTTAAGTAAATTTGTTTTTCAAGTAATGTGCCGTCATATATTAAAAAGTAAAAAATTTTTAAAACCAACTATAATGCATTAAAACGAACAAATATAAATTACGCAGAAAATAGGTCGAATTATCTCTTCTCAAATATTGGAAATAATTTTTTGTATATGAAAATTATTTTTTAAAAATACTTGACAAAAATAGATTTAAAGCCATATTTTTACGCCCACATTTTGAATGAATTCCGCGGTAGCTCAATGGCAGAGCATGCGGCTGTTAACCGCAGGGTTGTAGGTTCGAGCCCTACCCGCGGAGCTAAAGGCTGATTTTTTCAGCCTATTTTTTTACAATGATAACCTTTAATAATACATATCGTTCTAATTCACTTAACCAAAATTGGTGGTGGTGGAGTTTAAATAATCGCATCCGGTGAATTAGAATAATATTTAAATTTTTTAACCCTTCTTGGATTCACCGGGAAGGGTTTTTTGTTTTAAACTAATTTGGAAATTAAATGGACATAAATAAATTCAAAGAATTAGCAAAGGATTTCAATAAAATTCCGGTTTATGAAATTATTACAGCCGATTTGCTTACTCCCGTTTTGGCATATCTTAAAATCAAAGAGAAAGATTCTTTCAGCTTTCTACTTGAATCCGTAGAAGGCATTGGAAGATTAGCAAGATATTCTTTTATCAGCAAAAATCCTTCGAAAATATTTTTTAACAATGGAAACAATATCACAATTATTGAAAAGAATTCCGTTAGTGAAATCAACCAAAATATTTTTGATTTTTTATCAATCGAAATTTCTAAAACGAAAGACCCAAAGATTGATGATCTGCCCGATTTTACTGGGGGAATTGTTGGTTATCTTGGATATGAAAATGTTTCTCTCATTGAAAATGTAATTCAATTCACCAGCGAAAATAAAATTAGTATACCTGATTCTGTCTTTGGTGTATATGATTTGCTCATCGCATTTGATCATTACAAACATCAAATTATATTAATTAAAAACGTCGATGTCACTTCTTCTGATATTGATAAATTATATAATGATGCCAAAGCAGAAATAAAAAAGTTAAAAGAAGAACTGCTTGCCTCATTCAATCCAAAATTGTTTTTCAAATCTTCAAATCATTTTGAGTATGATGATGAAAATGCTTTTTACGATTTAGTTAATAAATGCAAACAAAATATTTTGGCCGGCGATGTATTTCAAATTGTTTTGTCAAAAAGATTCTTTACTGAATACAAAGGTGATTTAATCAATGTTTACAGAGCTTTAAGAATTATTAATCCATCACCATACATGTACTTTATGGAATTTCCGAAAAATGAATTCTTTGAACAACTTGTTGTCATCGGAACTTCTCCCGAAGATTTATTAAAAGTAAAAAACAAACGTGCAACCATTTTGCCAATTGCAGGCACACGCCGAAGAGGTAAAACAATCGAAGAAGATTTTGAAATTGAGAATGAACTTCTTGCAGACCCAAAAGAAATTGCAGAACACACAATGCTTGTTGACTTAGCCCGCAACGATTTAGGAAGAGTTTGCAAACATGGTTCAGTTGAAGTTACTGAAGAAATGATAATTCATCGTTTCTCGCATGTTATGCATATTGTTTCAAGAGTAGAAGGAATTTTATCAGATGACAAAAATTGTATTGATGCATTGAAAGCAAGTTTTCCAGCTGGAACTGTAAGCGGTGCACCAAAAATCCGAGCAATTCAATTATTGAATGATTACGAAAAACAAAAAAGAAACATTTATGCCGGTGCGGTTGGTTATATTGATTTCAAAGGTAATCTTGATATGTGTATTTCCATAAGGACTTTTTTCGCAGTTGAAAATAAAATTTATTGGCAGGCTGGCGCCGGAATTGTCGCAGACAGCAAGCCAGAACTTGAGTTGAAAGAAATTAAAAACAAATCTGCTGTATTAGTTAATGCATTAAAATTCGCTGAGGTGATTGATGAAAATATTAGTGATTGATAATTACGATTCATTCACATACAATCTTGTTCAGTTAGTCGGATATTTTTGTGATGACATAATTGTCAAACGGAATGACAAAACAAGTATTGAAGAAATAAAATTAATTTCACCGGACAAGATTATTATTTCACCCGGTCCCGGTCGTCCGGAAGATTCGGGAATTTCTCTTGATATAATAAAACATTTTGGAAATAAAATTCCGCTGCTTGGTGTTTGTCTTGGACATCAGGCAATTGCGGAAGTTTTTGGCGGCAAGATTGTAAATGCACCAATTTTAATGCATGGAAAATCATCCGAAATATTTCATGATGGAAAAACAATCTTCAAAAATATTCCCCAGAAATTTTATGGCGGAAGATATCATTCTCTTATTGTTGACAAAGAAAATTTACCAGATGCGTTCGAAATATCATCCCAAACTGAAGATGGAATTATAATGAGCATTCGGCATAAAACTTTTCCAATCGAAGGAATTCAATTTCATCCCGAATCAATAATGACGACTGAAGGAAAAAACATAATTAAAAACTGGATAGAATTATGAAAGAACAATTAGAAAAAATCATTTTAGGAAATCATCTGACATTTGATGAAGCATATAAAGTAATGTATTCTGTAATGAGCGGTGAAGTTAACAATTCACAAATAGCATCTTTGTTAACAGCATTGAAAATGAAAAAAGAAACTCCGGAAGAGGTTGCCGGATTTGTAAAAGCAATGCGTGAAAAAGTTATATCAATAAAATGTGATGATGAGAATTTAATAGACGTTTGCGGCACGGGCGGCGATGGTTCCGGAACATTTAACATTTCAACAGCGGTTGCTTTTGTTGTCGCAGGTGCTGGAGTTAAAGTTGCAAAACATGGCAACCGTTCAATCTCAAGCAAGAGCGGAAGTTCCGATGTACTTCATGAACTTGGTGTTGATGTTCAGCTTTCACCAGAGCTTTCTGAAAAAGCATTGAATGAAATTGGAATAGCATTTTTATTCGCTCCACTTTATCATCCTGCAATGAAACACGTTGCACCAATCCGAAAGGAACTTGAGTTTCGTTCAATATTTAATATACTCGGACCACTAACAAATCCTGCGGGAACAAAACGCCAGCTTATTGGAGCATTCAATTATGAAACTGCGAAGCTGATGGCTGATGCAATGAAATATCTTGATTCAAAAAGTTTTTGCTTTGTTTGCACAAATAATATGTATGATGAAATAACATTAACTCAAACAACAAAAGTAATTGAAACGAAAGGTTCATCTTCAATGCATCTTTATGAATTAAACCCGGAAGATTTTGGCAGTTTGAAAATTGATATAAATGAAATACGGGGTGGAGATGCTAAAGTAAATGCTAAAATCATCCATGATGTTTTTTCACATAAAGAAAAAAACTCTGCATATAAAGTTATCGTTGCCAACGCAGCATTGGCATTAAAAGTTGCTGGTGTTTCTGATAATTTGAAAGAATGCATTTCAATTGCTGAAGAATCAATTCAATCCGGCAAAACATTAGATAAATTAAATCAATTAAAAGAATTTGGTGAAAAGTACAAATGAACATTTTGCATCAAATAGTTGAAGTAAAAAAGAATGAAGTAAGTGAACTCAAAAAGAAATATTCAAAATCAAGTTTTGAAGATTCACCTTTTTACAATAAAAATAGTTTTGGTTTTGCTAAGTCTATTTCTAAATCAGGACAATTGAATTTGATAGCCGAGATAAAAAAAGCAAGTCCATCAAAAGGAGTTTTGAGAATAAATTTTAATCATAAAGAAATTGCAAAAACATATTTTGATAATTCAACATCAGCAGTTTCTGTCTTGACTGATGAAAAATTTTTCCAAGGCAGCATAAAACATTTAAATGATATTGCACATTTCAAAAAAGTACCATTGCTTCGAAAAGAATTTATAATTGATGAAGTTCAGATTTATGAATCGAAAGCAAATGGCGCTGATGCAATTCTTTTGATTGCTGAAATTTTATCTGCAAATCAGATTAAAGATTTTACTTCAATTGCCAACGATATCAATCTTGATGTTTTGCTTGAAATTCATTCTGTAAATCAACTTGATAAAATTGATTTTTCACACAACAAAATTATTGGAATCAACAACCGTAATCTCGAAACATTTTCTGTTGATGTAAACAATACTTTTGAATTGATGAAGCAAATTCCAAACGAATGCATAATAGTTTCGGAAAGTGGAATCACTTCTCAACTTGCAATCAACAAACTGAAAGATAAAAAAGTAAATGCTGTTTTAGTCGGCGAGTTTTTTATGACCTCTGCAAATATTGAAAGTTCAGTCAAAGAATTTCAAAAATGGTGCAAGCATGAAAGTTAAAATTTGCGGAATCACGAATATTGAAGATGCCCTCTACGCTGTTGAATGCGGTGCTGATGCATTAGGATTTGTTTTTTATAAAAACAGCAAAAGATACATCAAACCAGAGAAAGCAAAAGAAATAATTTCTCATTTGCCTCCTTTCGTATTTTCAGTTGGTGTATTTGTTAATGAAAATCCTGAAAAGGTTAACATGATTGCAAGTGAAACAAAATTAAATGCTGTTCAACTGCATGGTGATGAAGACCTGACATATTTAGCTAAAATTAATTATCCAATTATAAAAGCCTTTGGAGTCAATGAAAATTTTGATTGGAATGTTTTATCAAAATATGAATGCAATATTTTGCTCGACACATATTCAAATAATTATGGCGGGAGCGGAGAAAAGTTTGATTGGAATTTAATCCCAAACGAAATCAGAAACAGAATAATTCTTTCAGGCGGAATTGATGTTAATTCTTTATCTATGATTGTAAATGAAATCAAACCAGCAGCAATCGATTTGTCATCTTCGCTTGAACAAATGCCTGGTAAAAAAGATCACAATAAAATCAAAATCTTTTTTGAAGAATTTAAAAATCATTGGAGATAGTAATGTTAATTGTACTTAATCTTGACGCACCAAGAAATGATATTGAAAATATAAAATCAAAAATAAAAGAATTGAATTGTATTCCTCATGAAATTCCTGGAAGCACGAAACTTGCAATTGGAATTACAGGGGACACACATTTACTTAAAGAAGAAGATTTTCAATTAATGCCATCCGTTTTGGAAGTTGTGCGGGTAACAAAAAAATTCAAGCTAGTCAGCCGAGAAATGAAAGCTGAAGATACAATAATAAAATTTGATGATGATTTAATTGGTGGTAAATCATTGCAAATTATTGCTGGTCCTTGTTCAGTTGAAAGTTACAATCAAACATTTGAAATTGCACATGAATTAAAAGAAATGGGAATAATATTTTTTCGTGCTGGAGCTTTCAAGCCAAGATCAAGTCCATATACTTTTCAAGGATTAAAAGAGAAAGGTTTAGAAATTCTGGCTGATATAAAATCGAAACTTAGTTTAAAGATTGTAACTGAAGTTATGAATTCAAACACACTTCCATCAATTGCAGAAGTTGCAGATATTATTCAAATCGGCGCAAGAAATATGCAAAACTATTCATTGCTTGAGGAGGCAGGAAGTCTTCATAAACCAATTTTCCTAAAACGTGGAATGTCTGCAACTGTTGAAGATTTACTTTTATCAGCAGAATATATTGCTGCTCAAAATAATTTTAATATAATTTTATGCGAAAGAGGAATCAGAACTTTCGAAATATCCACACGAAATACTTTGGACTTAAATGCAGTTCCAGTATTAAAACAATTAACTCATTTGTCAGTGTTTGTTGATCCTTCTCATGGAGTTGGTATTTGGGATAAAGTTTCTCCAATGGCTTTAGCAGCAATATCCTGTGGAGCTGATGGATTAATGGTTGAAGTTCATAATGATCCTGCAAATGCATTGTCTGATGGCTATCAGTCTTTAACTCCTAAAACATTCAAAAAACTATTAAATAAAATTTCTCAACTTGCACCAATAGTTGAAAAGGATTTTAATTTATGAAAAATCTCAAATACAATTTTCCTGATAAATTTGGCAAATATGGAATTTACGGCGGAAAGTATGTTCCTGAAACTTTAATTTCTGCTCTGCAAGAACTCGAACAACTTTATTTAGATGTTAAAAATGACATTGACTTTTTATCAGAACTTGAATCGCTTCAAAAAGAATATAACGGAAGACCAACTCCATTAACATTTGCAAAACGATTAACGGAATATTTTGGCAAAGCAAAAATTTATTTGAAGCGTGAAGATCTTTGCCATACTGGTGCACATAAATTGAACAATGCACTTGGACAAATTTTACTTGCAAAAAAACTTGGCAAGAAAAGAATAATTGCTGAGACCGGTGCTGGTCAGCATGGAGTTGCTACTGCAACTGTTTGTGCAAAGTTTGGATTGCAATGTATTGTTTACATGGGAGAAGTTGATATTGAAAGACAAAAATTAAATGTATTCAGAATGAAAATGCTTGGAGCAGAAGTTGTTCCAGTTTCATCTGGAAGCAAAACTTTGAAAGATGCAACAAACGAAGCAATTCGTGACTGGGTTACGAATGTTTCAGACACGCATTACATTATTGGCTCTGTTGTTGGTCCGCATCCTTATCCAATGATTGTTCGCGATTTTCAATCTGTAATCGGAAAAGAAACACGCGAACAAATTTTATCACGCGAAAATAAATTGCCCGATTACATTATTGCATGTGTTGGCGGTGGTTCAAATGCAATCGGCATTTTTTATCCATTTATCAATGATGAAAAAGTAAAATTAATTGGTGTTGAAGCCGCTGGTTATGGAGTTGATACAAATAAACATTGCGCAACATTAACACTCGGCGAGCCTGGAATTTTTCAGGGGATGAAAACTTATTTACTTCAAGATGAAAATGGACAGATTGCAGAAGTTCATTCTGTTTCTGCTGGACTTGATTATCCCGGTGTTGGTCCTGAACATAGTTTATTAAAAGATATTCAACGCGTTAAATATGAATCAGCAACTGACGATGAAGCATTGGTAGCAACTTTATTTTTATCAAAGCATGAAGGTATTTTACCGGCACTTGAAAGTGCACATGCAGTTTCCCATTTGCATAAACTTATGCCGCAAACAAATGAAGATGAAATTGTTGTTGTAAATATCAGCGGCAGAGGTGATAAAGATTTAAACACAATTATTAATCAAATCGGTGATAAAATTTTATGATAAACATTTCAAATTACATTCAGAAAATAAACAACAATAACAAAAAAGCGTTATCAATTTTTTTGACTGCCGGCTTTCCAACAAAAAAAGATTTTGTTGACATTGCAAAAAATGTTTTGAACAGCGGTGCAGATATGTTGGAAATTGGAATTCCATTTTCTGACCCGCTTGCTGATGGACCAGTAATACAATATTCATCACAAGTTGCTCTTGAAAATAAAATTAATCTTGATGACGTTTTTGAAATATGCAGTGAAATAAGTAATTACACAGATAAACCATTAATACTGATGGGCTACGCAAATCCAATCATAAAATATGGTACAAAAAAATTTTGTAAGAACTCAGTCGACACAGGAGTTTCCGGATTGATTGTTCCCGATGTACCGCTTGAAGAGTTTGATTCGTTTTACAATCAGGATTTTTCACAACTGCAAAAAATTTTATTAACCACACCAACTTCATCAAATGAAAGGATAAAAATGATTGATGAAAAGAGTGAAGGATTTGTTTACTGCGTAAGTGTAACAGGAACAACGGGAGTTCGAAACACATTTGATGAAACAACGTTTAAAAATTTAAAACGAACTTATACAACATTAGAAAGAAATAAAATGATGATTGGCTTTGGAATATCAAATTCTGAAAATGTGAAGTCATTTATTCCCTATTGTGATGGAGTGATAGTTGGCAGTGCGGTGATAAAAATGATTTTAGAAAAAAAAGAGATGAACGAAATAAATTCATTCATCTCTAATTTATCAAAAGCTTGTAAACTATAATTATCTTTCTACTCTTCCGGAGCCGCCGCTTTTTACAAGTTTTTCAACTTCATCAATTGAAACCAAATTAAAATCACCTGGTATTGAATGTTTCAAACAGCTTGCGGCAACTGCAAATTCAAGTACATCTTTTGTGTTTTGTTTTTCTAACAATCCATAAATCAAACCACTTGCAAATGAATCGCCACCACCTACACGATCAACAATTTCTATATCATATTTTTTGGAACGATATGGTTCTTTGCAATTTTTATCATCTAATAGTAAAGCACTCCAGCCATTTTTAGAAGCTGAATAACTTTCTCGCAAAGTAATTGGGACTGTTTTGAATCCATAAGTTTCTTTCAATTTTTTTGCAACATTGAATAACCTTCTTCACTTAATTTACCAGCATGAATATCAGTTGCCTCTGCTTTTAATCCCAAACTTTTTTCTGAATCTTCTTCATTAGCAATGCAAACATCAACATATTTCATCAAAGATTTCATAACAGATTGTGCTTCTTGTTCAGTCCACATTTTTGCTCTGAAATTTAAATCACAACTAATTGTAACATTTTTCTTCTTTGCTGTTTCACAAGCAAGTGATAAGGATTCTTGTGCATCCTTTAATTTATCTAAATTCTTTACTATCAATTATAATAGATCAGTTTGACCAATATTGATTATCCCGATTTCTCTTCTTTCATAAAAAATATTCTGTCGACATTTTTTTAGTTGTTAATCTCTTAAATCCATTAGGATCTGGTGAATAACGTACTTGCATAAAACTCCTTTCATATCCATTGTTTAATTTTTTCTGCGACAGCTTTTCCTGTAAAGCCAAATTTTTCTGCTAACACTTGATATGGTGCTGATGAACCAAATGAGTTCATTCCAATTAACAATAATTTTTGTCGGAACAAATCTCCCCAGCCAAACATTGTTGCTGCTTCAACAATTACTAATGGAACATTATTTGGAATTACACTTTGTTTGTAATCATCATTTTGTTTTTCAAATAATTCTTTTGAAGGAATTGAAACTACTCTAATTGAAAATTCATTTTCCAATATTTTTTTTGCTTCAACTGCTACAGGAACTTCTGAACCGCTTGCTGAAATTATAAGATCAATTTTTTCATTTTTTTCTTTTGAAATTATATAAGCACCTTTTAATGCATCTTCAGGTTTAAAATCTTTTTCTCTTTCGAAAGAGTCAATTTTTTGACGAGTTAATATTAAAGAAACAGGCCCATCAGTTTTTCTTAATGCATAAGCCCAAGCCATTGCAGTTTCAATTCCATCGGCGGGACGAATTACAACAGAATTTGGAATTGCACGAAGAGCAGCAAGTTGTTCCACTGGTTGATGTGTTGGTCCATCTTCTCCAACAAAAATTGAATCGTGTGTAAAAACATTTATCATTGGAATTTTCATTAAAGCCGCAAGCCTAATTGTTGGACGCATATAATCCGAGAATACAAAAAATGTTGCACCAAAAACTTTGAATCCACCATATAAAATTATTCCATTAACAATTGCACCCATTCCATGCTCGCGAATTCCAAAGTGAAAATTTCTACCATTAAATTTTCCGGGTGAAATTGAAACAAAACCATTCATCAAAGTATTTGTTGAAGGTGCTAAATCTGCTGAACCACCAATAAAATTTGGAACAAGCTGTGCAATTTTTTGAATTATTTTACTTGAAGTTGAACGAGTTGCATTTGCTTCTTTTGGTGCAGCGTTTAATAATTCTTCCTCTAAATTTTCTGGCAGCCAATTTTTAAGATATTTTTTTAGTAATTCCGCTTTCTCTTTATTTTCATTTTGCCATTTAGTGAATTGCTCATTCCATTTGTTGTATTCTTCAATTAAATATTTTTTTCTTTGTTCATAAAGATCTTTAACTTCTTTAGGCACAAAAAATTCTTCATCATAATTCCAGTTTAAGTTTTTCTTTGTAGCTAATAATTCATCTTTGCCAAGTGGTGCGCCATGAACTTCGTGAGTGTTTGCTTTATTTGGTGAACCATAACCAATTGTTGATTTGCAAATAATTATCGTTGGTTTTTCTTTTTCATTTTGTGCATTAATTATAGCTTTTCTAATTTCATCATGATTATAAGCATCCGTTCTTAAAACTTGCCAACCATAGCTTTCAAATCTTTTTTCAATGTTTTCAGAAAATGCTAAATGTGTGTGTCCTTCTATCGTAATATGATTATCATCATAAAAAACAATTAAGTTATTTAATTTAAGATGACCAGCTAAAGAAGCAGTTTCGTGAGAAATTCCTTCCATTAAATCGCCATCACCACAAAAAGTATAAATAAAATTTTTGTCGAATAAATTACCAAATCTTGCACCTAACATTTTTGAAGCGATTGCCATTCCAACTGAATTTCCAAATCCTTGTCCCAGTGGACCTGTTGTAGTTTCAACTCCATCAAGATGACCATATTCAGGATGTCCGGGAGTTTTACTATTCCATTGCCGAAAAGATTTTAAGTCATCAATTGAAACACCATAACCAGAAAGATAAAGTAAAGAATAAATCAACATTGAACCATGACCGCCAGATAATACAAATCTATCGCGTGAAATCCATTTTGGATCTTGTGGATTATGAATTAAAAATTCTGTCCATAAAATTGTAGCAACATCCGCCATACCCATTGGCAAACCGGGATGACCAGAATTTGCTTTTTGAATTGCTTCAGCTGAAAGTATTCTAATTGTATTAGCAGCAAGATTTTGAATATTCACATTCACTCCAAAATTTTTATAGCAAATATAATTTATCCTTAATTATAGATTTTTATTTTTTCTAAAATTGTAATTTGTGTTAATCTGTGAAATCTGTGGTTAACCAGAAAACATAAATTTACACTGATTAAAAAGATTACTAATTATCAACCTATCTACCGACATGCAAGTTTATCAATTTTCAATTATAAATTATACATTATACGTTGTCGACGCAGTTGTTCCACCTTTACCAGTCCAATTAGTGTGAAAAAACTCACCACGAGGGCGGTCAATTCTTTCATAAGTATGAGCGCCAAAATAATCACGTAGAGCTTGTAACAAAAAAGTTATCAACTTTTTCTGTTGTTCTGTTATAAACTGCAACGGTAAATCCATTTCTTTCCATGTTTAGTACTAAATTTTCTCCCATTACAGCTAAACCAATTAAACCAATATCAGCTTTGTTCATTTTGTTCCTCTGTTTTATTCTAAATTGAATCCAAGTTGTTTTATAATATTTTCTATTTCTTTATATCCATTTAATAATTTTACTTTATAAAAATTAAATTCACGCCTCACGGGATAATTTGCTCTTTGCTGTTCAAAAGTATCAATAGAATTTCGGAGACGTGCATCATCACCAAAAATTTTATATGTGTGATTCACTAATTCATAAATTATTTGTTGAAAAGATTTATCCTTACAATCAACAACAATTTGTATCGAATTATTTGGCAAAGGAATTTCTTCTGGATACCAATTTTCATTCAAGCCAAGATTAAAAAATTTATTCAGTTGGTTAACACAAACAGCAGTGCCATTTGCTTTGCCATCTGCAGAATAACCTGCAATGTGCGGAGTTGCAATATCTGTAAGATTCAATAGTTCATTATCTATTTGCGGTTCATTTTCCCAAACATCAAGAATTAGTGATGAAATTTTTTTCTGTTTAACTGCATTTTTAAGTGCTTCAGTTTTTATTACTTCGCCGCGTGATGTGTTAATCAAAATTTTTGGTGAGTTAAATTTTTTAAAAAAGTTTTCATCTGCTAAATGAAAAGTTCTATCAACTCCATCTTTATTTAGTGGAACATGAAAAGTAATTATATCAGAGTTTTGAATTAAATAATCAAGTAAAACAAATTTTTGACTGCTTTCCATTCTTTCTCGTGGTGGGTCATTAAGTAAAACATTCATTCCAATTGTGCGAGCAAACTTTTCAATTTTGCTTCCAACATTTCCAACGCCGATTATTCCAATTGTTTTTTCTTTTAGTAAAATATTTTTTTTATGAGCAATATTTAATAAAGCTGAAGCAAAGTATTGTAAAACCGAACCGCTGTTACATCCAGGTGCGTTTATCCATTTTATATTTTTTTCTTTACAATATTTTGTATCGATATGGTCAAATCCAATTGTTGCAGTTGCAATAAATTTTACGTTTGTACCATCAAGTAAATTTCTATCACATTTTGTTCTGGTTCTTACAATTAAAGAATCAGCATCTTTTAATACTTCATTGTTTATTTGAGAATAATTCAAATATTGAATTGAAGCAAAAGGTTCAAGAACACCTTTTAAGAATGGAATTTTATCATCAGCTATTATTTTTATTTTTTTATTCATTACTATTCTTTAAATCTATCTTTATAAGACCATAAACCAAGAGCAGGATTTGAGATGTAAAATATTTCTTCACCATTAGGTAAAATATTGAATCCATCTTTAAGAATTTCAGGATTATATTTATTCATCATCTTTTTTAAATCACCATAACAAAAATTCACACTTTCGATTTCTTCTTTAGTAAGATTACCGGGACAATATGTTTTCTAAACCTATTTTTTGATGATAAAGT
>JARGDL010000028.1 GCA_029210465.1 Stygiobacter electus | reverse complement strand
TTCAACTAAAATATGTCTGTTGTGCAAATCAATGCGAATCCCGACTCGTAAGAATGAAGCAGTCTCATAATTGTATATTTGCACAAAAATATTTTTACTTTTTAAGCATTTCCTGAATTGCTAAACTAAGTTGTTCGTTAAATGCTTTTGGATTTTCCAACATTAAAAAATGATCAGTATTAGGTACAATTTTATAATCGAATGTTGGAAGAACTTTTTTTACTTTATTAAGATTGATAGGAAATTTATCGCCATTAACAACAATTATTTTTGGTTTAGCTTCTTTTACACCCAGTTCGTAATTATACTTTAAAATATTTCTAAAAATATCAATCCCAATTTCTTTTGGCATTTTTACTAAATCTCTAATTATACTATTTGAAAAACTAGTATCAACATTATCATGAAATAAATTCCCAAGATATGATTCAACACTACCTTTATAATTTTCTTTAAATGTACTTAAAAATTGTTCGGCACGATCTTCAGTTTCGCCAACATCTAAAGTTTGATAAGTATCAACACCGATTATTCCAATAACTTTGTCTTTAAGAATTTTCTTTGCTTCAAGTGCAACAGCGCCGCCGAGAGAATGTGCAACCAAAATAACTTTGTTTAATTTTAATTGATTAACCACTGCAGCAACATCATGACCAAATAAATTCATTGTATAACTTTTTCTTTTTGCAGTTGATTGACCATGACCAGCTAAATCTAAAGTAACAACAAAATAATTTTTAGAAAACTCTTTAGTTTGATTTTTCCAATAGTTTTTATTGCATCCCCAGCCATGAATAAAAATTAAAGATACATTTCCTTTGCCTTGTGATGTGAATGCAATTTCATTTCCATCTATTGAAATTGCTTTTTGAATCTTTTGTGAAAAAACAAGTGAAGTAATTAACAGCAGTGATAAAAAAGTATTTTTCATTATTTAACCAATTTATTTGCTTAAAAGGAAGTTTTTTAATGTGCTAAATTCATTATCCAATTTAATTGATTTCTTCTCTTTGTCTAATGCATCTTTTAATCGTTTTGGTATTTCAATTTTTTGATTAATAGCTTTTTCAACGATGTCAATAAATTTTGCACTATGAGCTGTTTCAGCTACAATACCAATTTCATCTTTTGAATTAATTGATTTAAAATATTTTTTTAATCCCAAATAACCAACCGCACCATGAGGATCAATTATATAATTAAATTTTTCAAAAACTTCTTTTATTGCTTCAAGAGTATTTCCATCATCATAAGAAAAAGAAGAAATATCAATTTTCATTTGTTCAACATTAAAATTGTACAGGTATTGTATTCTTTCAAGGTTGCTGGGGTTTCCAACATCCATTGCATTTGAATAAGTTAAAATTGAATTGCGTGGAGAAAATGAACCTGATGAAAGATAATCTGTAAAAACACAATTTGAATTTGTCGCAGCAATAAATTTGTTAATTGGTACACCCATTTTCTTTGCAAATAATCCAGCAGTTAAATTACCTAAATTTCCTGAAGGAACAGATACCACAATTTTATCGTTAAGAAAATTTTTAACAGCATTTATATAATAAAAAGACTGAGGGATTAATCTTGCGATGTTAATAGAATTTGCAGAACTTAAATTTAATTTTGTCTTTAAGTCTTCATCAACAAAAGCTTGTTTAACTAACCTTTGGCAATCATCGAATGTACCTTCAATTTCCAAAGCAGTAATATTTTTATCTAATGTTGTCAATTGTTTTTCTTGGATATTACTTACTTTTCCGCTTGGATAAAGAATAAAAACTTTAATTCCATCCACATTATAAAATCCATTTGCAACGGCACTTCCAGTATCGCCGGAAGTTGCAACAAGTATAATTAATTCTTTATCTCCTTGATGAACAAAATACTCCATTACACGAGCCATAAACTGAGCACCAAAATCTTTAAAGGCTAATGTAGGTCCATGAAACAGTTCTAAAATTTTATATTGTTCTGAAAGTGAAACTACTGGCGCATCAAAGTAAATAGATTTTTCTATTATCTCTTTTAATTTGTAAGATGGAATTTCTTCTTCAATAAAAAGTGAAGCAGTGTGATAACTTATTTCTTGAAGGGAAAGGTTTGGTAAACTATTCAAATAACTTTTTTGGAAAGTTGGTATAAATTCTGGCAAAAATAATCCACCATCATCTGCTAATCCATTTAAGACAGCTTCTTTAAAAGTGCAAAACTTATTTTTATTTCTTGTGCTGAAATATTTCATATTACTTGAGGACCATCATTATTAATTGATGAAACATAAATAATGTTTTTTTTGGTGTAGCGAGAAGAAACTTTTTTCATTTCATTGCCGATATTAATTGCTTCATCGAGCGATTTACTAAAAGCAAATATTGAAGGACCGGAACCAGAAATACTACATCCTAAAGCACCATTTTCTAATGCTCTGTTTTTAATTTCATAAAATCCGGGGATTAATTTTGCACGTGCAGGTTCGGCCACAACATCATTTAATGAGCGTTTGATTAATTCATAATCGCTTTTTAATAATGCAGTAACTAAGCCGGCAGCATTACTGGTTTGCGTTAGTAATTCCTTAAGTGTATAATTTTTCTTAATTAATTTTCTTGCATCAGAAGTTTTAATTTCAAATTGCGGGTGCAATACAGAACAAAACAAATTTTTTGGTGATTTAATTTTTATCAAATCAATTGGATTGTAATCTCGAATTAAAATGAAACCACCGAATAAACATGGTGCAACATTATCAGCGTGAATTGAACCACTTGCAACAGCTTCGCCTTGAAGTGCAAATTCTAACAGTTCATTTTTTGAAAATGGTTTGTTTAAAATTTCATTCAAAGCAAAAACAGAAGCAACTGCACTTGCCGCGCTTGAACCAAGTCCACTGCCAGAATTTAATTTTTTATTTATTTCTAATTCAATACCAATATTTGTGTTGAGTTTATCTAACATTTTTTTGAGAGCAACAGTTGCAGTGTTTTTATTTATATCAAATGGTAATTTGTTTTTGTCACCGGTTATTTTTTTGATTTTAATTTCCGGCTTTTGTTTTATAGTCAAAATCATTTCTTCAACTGGAACGTTTAATGCAAATCCCATAATATCAAAGCCAGGACCGACATTTGAAACTGTTGCAGGGACAGATACTTTTATACTTTTATTCATAAATATTTTTCCAAGTAACCTTTTGCTTTAAGAAGTTCAGCAATTAAAATTGTTCCGCCAGCCGCACCTCGAATTGTGTTGTGTGAAAGCAAAACAAATTTGTAATCGAATATTGGGCAATCTCTTAATCTGCCAATTGAAACAGCCATTCCTTTATCAAGATTGCGATGAAGTTTTGGCTGTGGATATTTTTCATTTTCTAAATAAATTACTGGATTCATTGGTGCAAAAGGTAAATTAAATTTTTGTGGTTCAGATGAAAAATTATTCCATGCATTAATAATTTCATTTTTAATTGGTTTGTTTTTAAATTTTATTTGAACAACTTCTGTGTGGCCATCAATTACAGCAACACGATTACATGATGCACTTATTTTAAAATCAGCAAATTCAATTTTGTTATTTTTTAATTGTCCTAAAATTTTTCTTGGTTCTTTTTCCATTTTGTCTTCTTCACCGCCAATAAATGGAATTACATTATCAATAATATCCATACTTGGTACGCCAGGATAACCACCGCCAGAAACTGCTTGCATTGTTACAACGTTAACTGATTCAATTTCGAATTTATCATATAATGGTTTTAATGCCATTGCTAAACCAATTGTAGAACAATTTGGATTAGTAACAATAAATCCACTTCCAAATTTTTGGTGATAAATTAAATCAAGATGTTCGGGATTAATTTCTGGAATAACTAAAGGAACATCTTCATCGAAGCGATGATTTCGTGCATTAGAAATTACAGCATAACCATTTTTAGCAAATGCTTCTTCAATTTCACCAGCAACGGAAGCATCTAATGCAGAAAAAACTATTTTTGATTTTAACTTTGGTTCGCATGGTTGAACAATCATTTCAGCAATATTTTTGTCAAGATGAGTTTGCATAATCCAATTAGTTGCTTCAGAATATTTTTTGCCGGCAGAACGATCCGAAGCGGCAAGTTCAGCAATATTAAACCAAGGATGATTAGAAAGCAGCTCGATGAATTTTTGTCCAACACTTCCTGTTGCACCAAGTATTGCAACATTAATTTTATTGTTATTCATAATTAACTCAAATAGTTAGAAATTCTTAAAACGTCAGTAAGGATGCCGACCGCAGTAAATTCAGCACCAGCACCTTGTCCACGAATTATTAAAGGGTTTTTCCAATAATTTTTGGTTGTAAATGAAACAATGTTTTCACTGTCTTTTAAATTTGCAAAAGGATGATTTTTATCAATTTCAACTAAAGATAAACTTGCTTTTCCATTTCCATATTTTGCGATATAACTCAACACACAATTTTTCTGAGCGGCTTTTCTTTTTAAATCAATTATTTTTGCATCATCATTTTTAAGTTTGATAAAGAAATCATCAATTGTGTTTGCTTTTTGTGCTTCTTCAGAAATTAACTTTTCAACTTTAATTTCTTCAAGCTCAAATTTAATCCCACATTCACGAATTAAAATTAATAGTTTACGTGCCATATCTAGGCCATTTAAATCATCGCGTGGATCTGGCTCGGTATAACCTTTTTCTTTTGCAACTTTTACAACATCACTAAAGCTATCATTTTCTCTCAGTGAATTAAAAATAAAACTAAGAGTGCCGGAAAAAATTCCTTCTATTTTAATTATTTCATCACCGTTAGAAATAATATCGTTCAATGTTGAGATGACAGGCAAAGCAGAGCAAACATTAGTGCCATATTTAAATTGAACATTGTGTTTTTTGGCGGTATCTCTTATCGAAAGATACTTATCATAGCTTAGCGTATTGGCAATTTTATTTGGAGTTACAATTGAAATACTATTCATTAAAATATTTTCATAATGTTTTACGACTGATTGATTCGCAGTACAATCTACTAAAACTGAATTGGGCAGTTGAAAGCTTTTTATTTTTGAAATAAAAAGTTCAATATCAGAAACTTCATTTGAGCTATCTAATAGGTTTTTCCAGTTATTTAAATCAATTCCTTTTGAATTGAAAAACATTTTTTTGCTGTTAAGTAAACCAATTACTTTTATGTTGGCAAGATTTCTTTTTTCAAGATATTCTTTTCTTTCGTTAAGAAGTTTTAAGAAAGCACTACCAACATTTCCTGGTCCAACAACAAATAAGTTTAATAGTTTTCTTTGTGTTAAGAAAAGTGAATTGTGTAAAACATTAAGAGCTTTTTTTAAATCATTCTTATGAATAACAAGAGAAATATTTAATTCGGATGAACCTTGAGCAATTGCAATAATATTAATTCCGTTTTTACCTAGAGTTTGGAATACTTTTCCACTAATTCCTGGAGTGTTACGCATATCTTCGCCAACAACAGCAATGATTGACATTTCTTTTTCAACTGAAACTTCATCAATCATTCCATCACGAATTTCCCATTTGAATTCATCTTCGATTAATTTTTTTGCTTTCAAACCAAATTGTGGTAAAACAGCTAAACAAACACTATGTTCTGATGAAGCTTGAGTAATAAGGATTACATTTATTTTTTCTTTTGCAAGAGAACTAAAAATTCTTGATGCAATACCTGCAACGCCGACCATTCCACTTCCTGTAATTCGCAAAAGTGAAATATCATCAATCGAAGAAATTCCTTTTATGTTAAACGGTATTTCTTCATCTCGTTCAGTAATTAATGTACCACGATGAGTTGGATTAAAAGTATTCTTAATTCTAATTTTTATTTTTTTAAGAAGTGCTGGTTTCATAGTAGGTGGATGAATAACTTTAGCACCGAAATGAGAAAGTTCCATTGCTTCTTCGTAAGTAACGGCGCGAAGTGAATAAGCATCGGCAACTTTTCTTGGATCTGCAGTTAGAATTCCATCAACATCGGTCCATATTTCAATTTCTTCAACGTCAAGTGCCGCACCAAAAATAGATGCTGTATAATCTGAACCACCACGGCCTAAAGTTGTTGTTTCATTTTTCTCAGTAGAGCCAATAAAGCCAGTAATTACTTGAATTTTATTATGTGAAGAAAAATAATCAACAATATTTTTGTTTGTTTTTTCAAAATTTACTTTTGCATTGCCAAATGTTTCATCGGTTTTTACAAGTTGACGAGCATCTAAAAATTCAGATTCAATTTCTCTTTCATTCATTGCATAAGAAATAATCGTGTTTGAAAATCTTTCTCCGAAACTCATAATGTAATCAAGAGTTCTTGGTGTTAACTCTTGAATTAAATAAACACCATGCAGAATTTCTTTAAGTTCATTAAAAAGATTATCTATTTCAAAAATTACTTTATCTTTTCTCTTGATTAAAAAATTAATTGAATTAATATGAAGTTGATAAAGCTTATCAAAATCTTTAGTGTAAGAAATATTTTTTTCAACAGCTTTTTTGCTCATTGAAATTAGACTATCTGTTACAGTTTGAAAAGCAGAAAAAACTACTCCAAACTTTATTCCTTTATTCTGATAATCTTTAAGAATATCAATTACATTGCTTATTCTTTGTGGTGTTCCAACAGATGAACCACCAAATTTTAAAATTCTCATCTTTTTACTTAATATTGGATTGTTTCAAAATTTTGTTGGCAATGATAAGAAAAAAGTAGTTTAAGTAGAAGTAAGAGGAAATAATTTTTATGCAAAATTATTTATAATTATTCATGGAGTAAAAATGAAAAAATTAATGATATTTTTATTGTTCGTTGTTTTTATAACTAATTTATACTCTCAGGAACAAAAATTAAATGAGTTAATTGAAGAGAAATTTGAAGCATTAGAACATCGACTTGATATTCTTGAAAAAGGAATTGATGATATTCAATGGTTTAATAAAGTAGGTGATGTTGCTTTAATAGACAAGGTGTTCATTGTTGGTCCGCCAAAAGCAAATGTAAAAAACCCAACTGCAATGGGTGCAAAAAATCCACTGAAATTTTGGAACTATGTTTTCATTCCAAGAAATATTGATAGGAATAAAAAATATCCTTTGATTATTTTACCGCACGGTGGTGTACATGCAAATTTTACAACATATCACACTCATATAATTCGTGAATTAATTGCACAGGGATATATTGTAGCCGCACCTGAATATCGTGGAAGTACAGGTTATGGAAAATCATTTTATGAAACAATAGACTATGGCGGTTTAGAAGTTGAAGATAACAATTCAGCACGTGATTATATGGTTGAAAATTATGATTTCATTGATAAAGATAGAGTTGGTATTATGGGTTGGAGTCATGGCGGATTAATTGCATTGATGGATATTTTTAATCATCCTGAAGATTATAAAGTAGCTTTTGCTGGTGTGCCTGTTAGCGATTTAGTTGCGCGAATGGGTTATTATGAAAATGATTATCGAGAATTGTTTTCAGCACCATATCATATAGGAAAAACAGTTAATCAAGATGTTGAAGAATATAGAAGACGTTCACCCGTTAATCATGTTCAAAAACTTAAAACTCCGTTACTTATTCATACAAACACAAATGATGATGATGTTAATGTTCTTGAAGTCGAACATTTAATTCAAGCATTAAAAGCAGAAGGTAAAAAATTTGAATATGAAATTTTTAAAGATGTTCCCGGCGGTCATAGTTTTGATAGGATTGATACAAAGATTGCCAAAGAAATACGGTTAAAGATTTATAAGTTTATGGGAGAATACTTAAATCCACAAAATCCATTTAAATCTATTAAGGACTTAGAAAAAGCTGCTTATAAATAATCACAACGAAAAAATATGTGATTGAAATGGTTTTAGTTCAATGTAAAGACCAAGTGTGTGAATCTCTTCTGAAGATCTTAGGTATTCAACCTGATTTAATAGATCTTTAATTAGAAATTCATCTGGATAGCCGGCGACATCAATTTTTAATCTACAAGTAGCTATAGAAGGAGAATAGTTCACAGCAACTATTCTTCTTTCATTGTTATAACTCCACTCCCATGCAAGAATATTTTTAAATGTATAATTATTCATCCATGAAGATATTGGTTCTAATAATTTCCATTGACCGAGATAAAATATATCGTGATTAGTAATTGAAAGAAGTTTATTGTAAAAATATTTAATACTCTCTTGAATTTTTTCTTCAGGTTCTCTGCCAAGTTGAACTGGGAGTTTAATTTTCTTGCCTTCAAATTGTCCATCAAAATAAAGCTTTCCACCAAGAATGGTTGAAATAATAACAGCTGCAGCTTTTGATTTTTCTTTTCCGAATTCAATAATTGCTCTTTCTTCGTCATGATTTTCAATAAATCTTAAAGATTTAATCTGATAATCATATTCAGCTTTTAGATGATCGAGAACATCTTTAGCTGAGGCAAATTTTAATCTATCTGTTAAACTTTTATCGTAAGTAAAATCGAAACCAATTTGTTGAAGTTGCCATTCTAAATCCCAATAAGCTTCTGCGATAAATAAAAATTTATTGTTTTGTGATTTTATAAATGAAATTATTTCATTCCAAAATTCTGTTGATTCTTGTTTGCATTTTTCCTGTAGAGCTGAACCCCAGGTGTTTTTGAAAACATTATTTAAAGCAAGCATTGCCATATCGCAACGAACACCGTCGCACATTTCTGAAATTTTCTTCAATTCATTTTTTTGAAATTCGCGTGCTTCTCTATTGCAAACATTTACTTGAATTGTATCTTGCCAAGCTGGAAAAAATGGATCTCGTCCGTGAGCAAAAAATTTTTTTTCTAAAATATTTGGCTGAAAATATGTGTGGTTATCATTTTTAAAAGTCGCTTCATCTACTTGAAGAAAAATTTCAGGATGAGTGTAAATCAGTTCACTTTCAGAACTATAATGATTTGGAACGAAATCTAAGATCAAACCTAAACCAATTGATTTTAGTTTTTCTCTAAAAATTTTTAATTCATCTTTTGAACAGATAGATTCATTTAATTCATATTTGTCGATTGAATATGGCGAACCAATTACATCTTCATGTTTGAAATCTTTTAATGCTTTTGAATAATTTTTAACTAAATTATCTTCAAAACAATATTTTTCAATTGTGGCTGGACAAGTTTTCCAGATGCCCATTAACCAAATGTAATTAATTCCTAAATCGGCTAAATATTTCCAGTAAGAAAATGGAACGTCTAATAGTCTTGCTTTTTTATTTGTTGAATCAAATTTTCTTAAAAACACTCTTGTGTTGATTTCATAAATTTTTGGATTAATCACCATTCCACCCAAACTCATTTTTAAGTTTTAAGGAAAGAATTGATTTTTTGTCTTCGTTCAATTCTTTGATTCTTTTTAATAATTCAAGATGAAGTAATTCATCTTTCGATTCTTCAATGATTTTATTGTTTCTTTTTATTTCTTCATCAATTTGAAATATCTGATAATTTTTCACCGTTTCTACTGCGTACTCATAAGTATCTTTTTCAATTTTACCATTTGTTGAAAGGTCATCCCAGTTTTTACTAATTGAATGTTCACTTAATGTAAGTTCAAGAATAAAATTTTTTAATTCGTTACTTTCTATTTTTTCAATTATATAAGCAGGAGAAAATTTACCTTCGTTAAACGAATCCTCGACATACTTTGCTAAAATTTTGTAGTCATCATTTGTTAAACTTTCTATGTCAATGTTATCTATAATATGAGTTATAATTCTTTCGTTACCGCTGTAAAGCAATCTTATTAATTCTTTTTCAAATGGGTTTTCGTTTTGAGTTGATGATTTTAAGTTAAGTTTTTCATTTGATTGAACTGTAGCATTTCTTAATGAAGTAGCATTAGGTTGACTTTTTTTTTGGATATCTAAAAAATTATTTAACTCGGTTTCAATTAATTTTTCTCTTAAACCAAATTTTTTTGCAAGACTTTTTAAGTAAAGATTTCTTTTAAGTTCATCGCTAATAAAAGATAAATTTCTTACAATTTCTCGAATTGCATTAGAAGAAGTTGAAGCTTCCTTAAAGTAACCCTGATTATCAAATTGTAAAGTCAGATACTCTAAAAAATTTATTGCAGAAGATAATTTTTCATCAAATACTTCTTTAGTGTTTTTATTAATGAATGAATCAGGGTCTTCACCTTTAGGAAGTGTAACAACTTTTACTTCAAAATTTTGTTTCAATAAAATTTCAATACTTCGCATTGCAGCTTTTTCGCCTGCAGAATCAGCATCAAACAACACATAAATATTTTTTGTGAAACGTGAAAGCAATTGAACTTGCTCATCTGTTAATGAAGTACCGGAAGATGCAACAACGTTTTTAATTCCAGCTTGATAAAGTGAAATTAAATCCATGTAGCCTTCAACAAGAATTGCTTTATCAAGTTTTCTTATTTCATCTTTTGAGTGAAATAATCCATAAAGCGATCTCCGTTTTGAATAAATTTGAGATTCAGGAGAGTTTAAATATTTTGCTGCATTTTCTTCACCAGAAAAAATTCTTCCGCCGAATGCAATTACTCTTCCATTAGGCGAAAAAATTGGAAAAATAATTCTACCACGAAATTTATCGTAGTATTCACCTTTTTCATTTGTATCAATTAAACCAAGTTGTTTTGCTTTTTGAATTTCAATTTTATTTTCAACTGCAAAATTGTAAAATGTATTGCGGCCAAAAGGAGCAAATCCTAATCCAAAAATTCTTTGTGTGCTTGGTTTAATATTCCTTTTCTTTAAATATTCGCGTGCAATTTCTCCATTATCACTTTTAAGAAGTTGATCAGAAAAAAAACGAGCGGCAAAAACATTTAATTCATAAAAAACTTCTAATTCATTTTGCTGTTCAAGAGGTGCAGATTCATATTGAATTGAAATGCCAAGATGTTCAGCAATTTCCTCAATTGCCTCAACAAAAGAAATGCTTTTGTAATCCATTAAAAATTTAAAAACATTTCCACCTGCACCGCATCCAAAACAGTGATAAATTTGTTTTTCTTCACTTACTGTAAACGATGGTGTTTTTTCATTATGAAAAGGGCAAAGCCCGATGAAATTTCTTCCTCGCTTTTTAAGTTGAACATATCCCGAAATTATATCAACAATATTTGCTGAATTTCTTATTTCATCTATTTGTTTTTCTGGAATTCTCATTTGTATGTTAAAATTGCTACTCGAAATTAGAAATTAAAATTAAATTGACAAATCATTAAAATTGCTCGTTCCTTTTAATCTTTGTAATTTTGACTAAGTTAAGTATGAATATTAATCACAAAAAAAATAGCGTCCTAATTTTTTTACCAGCAAAAGATTTTAATGAGCAGGAATATTTAATTATTTCAAATCATCTCTTAAAATCTAACTATAAAATTTTTATTGCAAGTGATTCTACTTCTGTTTGCATTGGTTCAAGTGGTATAAAAGTTAAAAATGATGTTCAGCTTTATAATGTTCATCATGAAAATTTTTCTGGATTTATTATTGTAGGTGGAAAAGGTACAAGAGATTATTGGAACAATAAATTACTTCATTCAATTGCAAAAAAATTTTATGAAAGTAAAAAAATAATTGGAGCTATTTGCAGTGCTCCTATAATTTTAGCTAAAGCTGGTTTATTAAAAGAAAAAGCAACTTGTTTTATTGATGATAAAAAAGAACTTGAAAGAGAAGGAATCGAATATCAAAATTCACCTGTATTTGTTGAAAATAAAATTGTTACTGCACAAAATCCTCAAGCTTCAAGCGAATTTATCTTTACGCTTCTTTCTTTATTGGCAAAATAAAAATGCAACTTAAATTTTTTGTTCAATGTTTAGATTATAAAAAAGAATCAAAATGAAAATTGAGAATATAAAATCTTATTGTAATAGTTTAACAAATTATTCAAGATTAGTAACTAGAGAAGTTTTTATTGGAGAAATTCCACTTGGTGGAAAGAATCCAATCAGAATTCAATCGATGACAACAACCGACACAATGAATACAATTGCAACGGTTGAGCAATCAATTAGAATGATTGAAGCTGGCTGTGAATATGTTAGAATCACTGCCCCAAGTATTAAAGAAGCAGAAAATTTATTAAACATAAAAAATGAATTAAGAAAGCGTGGATATAAAACACCATTAATTGCAGATATTCACTATACACCAAATGCCGCAGAATTAGCCGCACGTATTGTAGAAAAGGTAAGAATCAATCCCGGCAATTATGTTGATAAAAAGAAATTTCAAACAATTGAATACACTGATAAAGAATATCAGGAAGAAATTGAAAGGATAAGAGAAAGATTTGTTCCGCTTGTAAAAATTTGCAAAGAATATGGAACAGCAATGAGAATTGGGACAAATCATGGTTCTTTGTCCGATAGAATTATGAGTCGTTACGGCGATACTCCACTTGGAATGGTTGAATCTGCATTAGAGTTTTTAAGAATTTGTGAAGATGAAAATTATCACAACATTGTTCTTTCTATGAAAGCAAGTAATCCGCAAGTAATGGTTCAAGCTTATAGATTGTTAATTTCAAAAATGTATGAAGAGGGAATGAATTATCCATTGCACCTTGGTGTAACAGAAGCAGGCGATGGTGATGATGGAAGAATTAAATCCGCTGTTGGAATTGGAACTTTGCTTGAAGATGGAATTGGTGATACAATTAGAGTATCGCTAACAGAACCACCAGAATTTGAATCCCCCGTTGCAATTGCAATTGCCAAAAGATATGATGAAAGAAAAAATCATGAACCAATTCCAGATATTGATTTTGTCCCAATAGATCCTTTTAATTATGAAAAAAGAAAAACATTTGAAGTTGCTGGAATTGGCGGAAGTAATGTTCCAAAAGTTTTAACAGATTTAAGCCGTGAGTTTAAAATTAATTATGATACATTTGAAAAATTTGGTTATCACTACAATGCTGATACTGATAAATGGAATTTGACTGAATTGGCAAGTGATTTAATTTATCTTGGTAAAAATGAATTAACATTTGAAACACCAAATAGTTTGAAATTAATATTTGATTATGAAAAATGGATAACACTTAAAGATAGATCGATTGGATTTCCAATCTTTAAAAATTTGGATGAATATTATTCATCAAATGAAAAATCATTTTTATTAAACTTTGTTTTCGTTGATATAAAAGATTTAAATACTTTAGAAAAGTTAAAAGATGAAAAAACTTTAGTGCTCGTTGTTCAAACAAATAACAAACATGGAATGGCTGAACAAAGAAGAATATTTTTTGAATTAATAAAATTGAATATTCAAAATCCTTTTATTATTAAAAGAAATTATGTTGAAGAAAAAGAAAAAACATTACTTTATTCATCAACAGATTTAGGAGCATTGTTATTAGATGGTTTTGGTGATGGTGTTTGGATTTCTTCTAATCAACCAATTGAATTTATTAACAAAACTTTATTTGGTATTTTACAAGCATGCAGAACAAGAATTTCAAAGACAGAATATATTGCCTGCCCTTCATGTGGAAGAACATTGTTCGATTTAATTGAAGTAACAAATAAAATCCGAAAACGCACTGAACATTTGAAAGGATTGAAAATTGCAGTAATGGGTTGCATTGTAAATGGTCCCGGCGAAATGGCTGACGCAGATTATGGTTATGTTGGTTCTGGTATTGGTAAAATTACTTTGTATCGTGGAAAAGAAATTGTAAAAAGAAATATTAATTCAGAATTTGCTCTCGATGAATTAATTGAACTGATAAAAAGTGATAACAATTGGATTGATCCGCCAACAATAAATTAAAATTAAAAATGAAAATATTACTTCCAGGGTTAGACAAACAATTATCGTTTCTTAAAAACAACTTAATTGAAAAACCAACTTCAGTATTAGTGGTTGGTTCTTCGAGTGAATTAATCGCTTTAAAATTAGCCGAAATTTACAAATGCAACGTTGAGTTAATCGTTGAAGAGTATGAATCATTATTGATTTCTAAAATTATAATTGGTGAATCAAAAAATGTTTTTCCAAAACTAATGAATTTTGATGCAACAGATTTTAATGATAATCAGTTCGATTTAATTTACGCACAAGCTTCCATTACATCAAATAGATCAAAAATTATTAAAGAGTTTAAAAGAATACTAAAACTAAATGGATTTTTATGTGTTGGTGAAATTGTAAAACTTTCATCAAATCCTCCAAAGTTTATTCTTGATGTTTTCAATGCTTCAAATCTAATACCTTTAGAAAAAGAAAAATTTATTTCTTATTACGATGAGAAAAATTTTAAACTGATTTCATCAGACGACATTTCGTTTACTTTACGCGAATATTACCTTAATACCATTAAGGAATTAGAAACTTCAGAAAAGAAACTAAACCCGCAGGAAAAAAGTTACTTTAAAAAATTAATTAATAGAATTAATCACGAATCAAATGTGTATTTAAAACTTGGTGGTAAAAAACATATTGGTTTTATTACAGCTTTATTTAAGAATGAGGTGAAATGAAAAAAGGTGACGAATTAGAATTAGAAATAACAGCATACGCATTCGAAGGAAAAGGAATATCTAAAATCATAAAGGACGCACCATTAAACTCGGAAGTTGAAAAAAAGTTTGTTGTGTTTGTTGATAAAACATATCCGGGTGATATTGTAATTGCAAAAATTAACAAAGTAAGAAAATCTTACGCTGAAGCATTTCCAAAATTATTTATTAAATATTCAGATAAAAGAACCGAAGCTAAGTGTAAACATTTTGGTGTTTGCGGTGGATGCAAATCTCAAGACATGATTTATGAACAACAAGCAAAATATAAAGAGGAACAAGTAAAAGATATTTTTGAAAGAATCGGCGGCTTTAAGGATTTTGAATTTTTGCCAATAGTTAAATCTGAAAAAATATTTTTTTATCGAAACAAACTTGAATACTCTTTTGCGGAAAAAAGATGGCTAACGGAAAATGAAATAAATTCAATGCAGGAAATTACAGATAGAAACTTTGCACTTGGGTTTCATATTCCGGGACAATATGATAAAGTCTTAAACATTAATGAATGTTTGCTCCAATCAGAAATTAGTAATTCAATTCTGAATTTTACCAGGAATTACTTTAAAGAAAAAAACACAACAATTTATTCTACCAAAACACACGAAGGATTCTTAAGAAATTTAATCATTAAACAATCGCATCATACAAATGATTTGATGGTTAACCTTGTTATTTCTGAAGAAAACGAAACTATTTTTAAAGATTATACCGAAAAATTAATTCAAAAAATTCCTTCAATTACAACAGTAGTTTTTAATGTCAACAAGAAAAAATCTTCAGTTGCAACAGGTGATTATGAAATTGTTTTTTATGGGAACGGATTTATTATTGATAAAATCGGAAAATCAAAATTCAGAATAAGTTCAAACTCATTTTTCCAAACGAACACACTTCAGGCAGAAAAACTTTATAATGTTGCAGTTGATTTTGCACAACTTGATGGTAATGAAATAGTTTATGATTTGTATTCCGGAGCTGGAACAATTCCAATTTATATCTCGGAAAAAGTAAATCAAATTTTTGGATTTGAAAGTGTCAATAGCGCAATTGAAGATGCTAAAATCAATTGTGAGCTAAATTCTGTAATTAATTTTAAACCGCTTCTCACCGATTTGAATAAATCCTTTCTTCCAGTAATTAAAGAAAACATTTTACCGAAACCAGATTTAATAATTGCAGATCCACCACGAAGTGGAATGAATCCCAAGACAATTAATGATATTCTAACAATTGCACCCCAAAAAATTGTTTATATTAGTTGTAATCCAACAACTCAGGCAAGAGATATTAAATTATTAATTGATGGTGGCTACAAATTAATTAAAGTTCAACCAGTTGATATGTTTCCACATACATATCATATTGAGAATGTTGCATTGTTGAAAAAATAAAATATACGACTAAATTTTTGCTCAGATCTTTCGATAATACTTTAAAGAAAAAGATAATAGGGCAATCTGCACACAAAATAAAGGAGGATATGTGCGGGCAAATAGTAAATTGTTATTACTTTTATTTTTACTCTCATCAATTTCAGTTGTAGCAAGTGTCGGAGAAGGCAATTCATCTAACAGTAAATTTTCTTCCTCATACTTTTTGAAGAAAATTCAATCTGGATCAACAACGGCTAAAGTTTTTGGCGTTGATAAAACAGTAAATATTAAATTCAAGAATCCTCAAGATGCTACCAAAATAATTTCAACTTCTGCTGGTACATTTAAAGGTGAAGTTGATGGAGTTGCAGGAAGTTTTTATTGTGTAGATTTATTTCATTACGTTCAATGGTACACTTCATCTAATCCACATACTTACACAGATAACGGAAATGTTTCTTCCCAAATTTCATACATATTAAATAATTATTATCCATTTAAAACTTATCCATATTCTGGTGCGGCATCATCTGTTTCATACGAAGCTGCTGCTGTACAATCTGCAATTTGGCATTACAGTGATGGTTTAGATGTTTCTACAATTGATAACTCAAATGTTAAATTAAGAGCAAAACAAATTATTGATGATACAGAAACCAATTATAAATCATTCTATCCATTTGAAACTTTGTTAATTGTTCCAGCAAGTCAATCTATTCTCAATGGTTCCGCAGCTTCATTTTTTATTTCAGCAATGGATGCGAATGGAACTCCGTTGAGTGGAGTTAAAATTTCTTTATCAACCACAAGTGGAAATTTGAGTGTCAATGAAGTAACTACTGGATCCAATGGAAATACTCCAATCGTTTCTATTACGAATAGTGCAAACACAACAGCTACGATTACAGCATCTGCAAATGTTTTAACTTCTTTAGGTACACGATATGTTCATTCAATAGAACCAGATAAATGGCAAAAGTTAGTTCTTGCAACGCCATCCGGCGTAACTAAAAAAACAACCGCAACAATTGAATGGTATCAACAAACGGCGTGCGATACAAAAGGTTTTGTAACTTTTACACAAGGTGGCTGGGGAAATAAAAATGGGACTCCTGCAAAAATTCGCGACGCATACTTTAATACTGTATTTCCTAATGGTTTAACTATTGGTGTTAATAAAACTTTAAAACTAACATCTTCGGAAAAAGTAAAAAACTTTTTACCTCAAGGTGGAACAGCCGGAACATTTTCTCAAAATTATGTTGATGTAACTTCAACTAATGCTGGAGTTTTAGCAGGGCAATTGGTTGCATTAAAACTTAATGTTGAATTTAGTGCTGCTGGTAAACTTGGTACTAACTCAACAAAACTTGGTGATTTACAAATTGCTTCAGGCCCTTTTTCTGGTAAAACTGTAAATGAATTTTTATTACTTGCAGAAACGGCAATTGGTGGAGGCTCATTAAATGGATTTACTTTATCTCAATTCAATGATGCAGCAACTGCAATAAATGAAAATTTTGATAACGGAACTGTTGATAAAAAGTTTTTAACATGTAAAGAAGCAAGTGTTAAAGCATCAATTGGTGATAAAGTTTGGAATGATGTAAACAAAAATGGAATTCAAGATGATAATGAATCGGGTGTGCAAAACGTAACTGTTAAGTTATATGATTGCAATAATAATTTAATAAGTTCTAAAACTACTGATGTTAATGGAAATTATATTTTTAGCAACTTAAATCCCGGCGATTACTATTTAAAATTTGAATTACCAAATGGTTTTGTCTTTACACAAAAAGATGCAACAGACGATGATAAAGATTCCGATGCAGATTTATCAACAGGCAAAACAATCTGTACTACATTAACAGCCGGCGAAAATGATTTGACTTGGGATGCAGGTATTTATCAACAATCTTGTAAAAATAAAATTGGTGATTTTGTTTGGCACGATAAAAATGTAAATGGAATTCAAGATACTGGAGAACATGGGATTGAAGGTGTTGAAATTGAATTGCTTAAAAATAATTCTGTTATTGCTTCAACATTAACCGATGCTAATGGAAAATATGAATTTTCAAATCTTGAAAATGGAAACTATTCAATTCGTGTTTCCAACAAGAATTTTATTAGCGGCGGTGTTCTATATAATTCAGATAAAACAAAGTGGTATTTCACAAAGAAAAATGTCGGCACTAATGATTTAAATGATAGTGATGGTTTAAAAAATGAATCAGTTCCGGTTTCTCTAAATTGCAATGATAATACTTCAATAGATTTCGGATTTTATAAAACATGCATCTCTGTAACAAAAACAGCAGATGTTCAGAATGCAAAGCCAGGTGATATTATAACTTATACTTTTGTTGTTGAAAATTGTGGGGATGTTCAACATCATGGCGGAATAGATTTATTCGATAAAAAGTTAAATCCAGTTTCACCATATAAAATAAAACATATTGATTTGCTTGATGCTGGTAAATCAACTTCCTTTTCAATGACATATAAAGTTAAAGATTCTGATTGTGGTGATTTAATTAATGAAGTTACTGCCGAAGGGCATCCGGTTGATGGCTCGGCTTATGTTAAAGATAAAGCTACTTTTACAGTAAAAGTTGATTGTCAAAATAATTGTATAGATGATTGGAAATACAAAATAGATGACGATAAATCTATTTGTGAATTTGAACCTAAAAAAATTACCGTTAATGGTTTGGTAAGTATTTCTCCGACTTCCGGTAATGGATATTTAGTAACAACTTGGCAAATTACATATCCAAATGATGGAAGTGTAGATAACTCAGTTAAAAAAGATACAACTCAAATATCAAGTAATAAATCTTTTACAATCGAGATGAATTGGCCTGGTGTTCGTTCAAATGATACTTATGTGGAAATTCAATACACGGTGCAGGTTCTTGATTGTAATAAAAATCCATTGGGTGATAAAGTAATCAGAAAAATTTATTGGAATCCAAATGTTTGTCCACCACCGCAAAATAATGAAGCTGATTTGAAAATTGAAAAATCATCCAATATCAATAATCCAAAATGTGGTGATAGTTTTTCATACACGATTAAAGTAACTAATCTTGGCCCTTCAGAATCTAAAGCTGTTCAAGTTACAGATATAATTCCAAATGGAATATCATTATTAAGTAATTCAGCTTCACAAGGCAGTTATAATTCATCAAATGGAATTTGGACAATAGGAAATTTAGCAAACGGTGCAACTGCAACTTTGACTCTGAATGTAAAAGCTGATTGTGAACTTGCAAATAATTCATCAATTGATCTTGGCGTTGCAAAAGATTATAATCTATTTGTTCTAGAAGATGCAACTCAACCGTCATCAGATACTGAAGGAAAAGTTGCGGTTGGTCGTGATGCAAATTTTGCAAATTATAGCATTGGCGATAAACTTCCTCCAAATAGCGGTGATGTTTTAGTGGTTGGAAGAAATTTAACTTTTACAAGTGGAAGAGTTTATAATGGAGATGTTGCTTATGGAAACTCAACCAATCTTCCAATTAATCAAACATCAATTGATGGTTATTTAAGAAAAGATAACCCAATTAACTTTGCAGCAGCAAAAACTTATTTAGAAAATTTATCTCAAACTTTATCTTCTTATACAACGAATGGGAATTCTCAATTACAGTTTAGCACACTTTACTTTGAAGGCACAGATCCACACTTAAATGTATTTAAAGTTGATGCTCTGCAAATCAATAGTTCAACAAGTTTTGAAATTAATGCACCGAATGGTTCTGCAGTTTTAATTAATATTGAAGGTGAAAATATTGTTTGGGATGGTGGTTTAGAAGTTTATGGAACTGCAATTAATAATGTAATCTACAATTTCTATCAGGCAACAAATATTAAAATAACTAATATTGATGTACGAGGAACTGTTTTAGCTCCTTTTGCAGCAGTTAATTTTGTCAGCGGTGTTCAAAATGGTCAAATGATTTGTAAATCATTAACAGGGAAAGGGCAATTTAATCATGCACCATTTTTTGGAAATATTCCACCAGATAAAAAAATTACTAACATTGCATCAATCACAGGCACATTGACTACAGATCCAAACACAAATAACAATACTTCCAGCATTACTATTGATTTCAATAAAACAAATTTAAATCCAAATACAAATAATAGCAGTCAATCAACAGGAAGTGTATGGAAAGAAGTTGGTTCATTTGCACAAGGTGAAACAGTATATTCAATGGCTTACGACAATAATTCAACTTATGCTGGAACATTTGGCGGCAAAGTATATGAATCAAAAAATAATGGACTAAATTGGAATGCAATTACAAATGGATTAAACGTCGCTTGGATTTGGTCATTAACAACTTTAGAAAATAAACTATATGCCGCAACAGAAAAGGGCGTTTATCAATATGATGGTTTATCTTGGAATTTAACAAACTTAAAAAACGTTGACGTTCGTGCTATTACATCATTTGGCAAAAAACTTTTTGCTGGCACTTGGGGCAAGGGTGTTTTTGTTTCTGAAGATCAAGGTAAAACATGGAATGAATTTAATGAGAGCTTAACAAACAGCGCTGTTCAAACTTTAGCAGTAAATAAAAATGGAGATCTATTTGCTGGAACTGCTGGCGGTGGTGTTTTTAAAGTATTCAATGGTGAAAATAAATGGTATCAATATAATGTTGGTAATAACATTATTACATCAATTTCTTGTACTAATGAATCAATTGTTGCTTCAACTTATGGTGGTGGTGTTTATACTTCTTTTGACAATGGTTCCAACTGGGAAAGAACTGCTTTAACACAAAATTATATTTATTCATCAACAGTTGATAAAAATGGAAAATTATATTTGAGTTCATGGACAAGTGGAGTATTTAAATCTGAAGATAAAGGTACAAATTGGCAGCCGCTTGGAATGGGTGGATTCGGTGTTAGTTCTTTAGTCGCTTCATTAAATTCAAATGATGTAATTGCTGGCACAAAAGAAGGTAAGATTTATAAAATTACTTTTGATGCTACTAACACAGAGAAATTAAATAATTTACCAAACGAATTTAAACTAGAACAAAACTACCCAAATCCATTTAACCCGACGACAACAATAAGATATTCAATACCGATGGGTGTAGAGAAGTCATATATGACGTCTTTACGGATATATGATATTCTTGGAAGAGAAGTTGCAACCTTAGTTAACGAATATCAAAAACCAGGAACATATAGTATTGAGTTCAGAGTTCAGAGTTTTGAGTTATCAAGCGGTGTTTATTTCTATCAATTGAAAGCTGGTAATTATATTGAAACAAAGAAGATGATAATTTTAAAATAATTTATTCAAGTAAAACCCAAGCACAAATGTAAATTTTTCAGCCAGAGGTTTCTCTACCTTTGGCTGAAAAGCTTGATTCACTAAAAATAATCAAGTCGAAACTTCAAACATTTTAATTATCTTCTTGAGTAAACTCTTTTCTTTTTTTACAGCAGAAATATTGATTCAGTATATTTGCAAAAACAAATTAAGGAAAATCATGTATTATATTTTATTCGTTCTTTTATTCACTGCTTCACTATTTGCACAAAATTATACGTTAAGCGGATATGTGAAGACAATTGATGGTAAATTTTTAAGCGGGGCAAACATTTTTATTGAAAATACAAATTTGGGTTCGACAACTGATTCACTTGGTTTTTACTCAATCAAAAATTTAAAGAGACAGGAAATAAAAGTATCAGCGGCTTTTATTGGATATGAAGTTTCAACAAAAAAAATATTTATCAGTCAGGATACACGACTGGATTTCATTCTTACGGAAAAAGCAATTTTGCTAAGTGAATCAATTGTATCGGCTGAAATTGGAAAAACTCCCTATGCATTTTCAAAACTGGATAATGTTTCAATCACCAAGAAACTTGGTTCGCAAGATGTAGTTTATGGGCTTCAGTCAATTCCTAACATTTTTGTTTCACCGCAAGGGGGAGGAACTGGTGATTTGAGGCTAAACATTCGTGGATTCAGTCAAACTAATATCGGAATAATGATTGACGGCGTTCCGGTAAACAATCCTGAAAATGGTGAAGTGTACTGGACTAACTGGGCAGGTATGAGTGACATACTCAGCAATGTACAAGTCCAGCGGGGACTTGGTTTTGTTCCCTATTCCGTTTCATCTGTTGGCGGGAATGTTAATTTTACAACTATGGGAAATTCATCAAAAAAATTTTTTAAGCTAAAAAGTGAGTTTGGTTCGGATAATTTCAGAAAAGCAACACTTTCTTTTTCGCAAATGGTTTCAGATAATATTTCATTGACTTCTCTTATTTCAAAAAAGAACTGGGATGGTTATGCTGACAAAACACAGCTTGACGAAATAACTTATTTCTTTTCTCTTGCTGGCAGTTTTGAAAATCATTTTCTTAAGCTGAATCTTTTTGGTTCACCGCAATCACACGGACAGCGATTGACAATGCAGTCAATAAATTTTTGGAAAACTCACGGTTCAAGATTTAATTCAGACTGGGGCTACTTAAATGGCAAGCCATTAAATCTTCGTGATAATGTTTTTCATAAGCCAACAATCAGTCTAACACATCAATGGAAAATTTCAAATGATTTAATCCAAAACAATATCTTATATTATTCGTATGGTGAAGGCGGCGGTACTGTTCCACCATGGGTTGATTATAAACATACAAGCACTGGATTAATTGATTTTGATTCTGAGTATAATTTCAATTCAGCCAATATTGACAGCACGTTTTCACCTACTTTACATTACACCAAAAATGCTTTGAGATTTACTGTTCATAAACATTACTGGAGTGGATTTATCTCAAGTTTGCAATATAAAATTAATGATTTCTTTTTCACTGGCGGTGCTGACTTCAAATATTATTCAGCAGAAAATTACAGAAAGATTGAAAATCTGCTTGGCGGCGATTACACAATCGGAAGCAGTGATGTCAACAGAAATCCTAACGATTTATTGTTTATCGGCGACAAAGTTGATTACAATGCAGATAGTTTTACACGTCAATTTGGTTTGTTTCTTAATTCAGAATATACATACGGACTGCTAACGAACTATCTTAATTTCAGTTTCTCGAATACTGCATATAAACGGATTGATTATTTCAATTACAAAAATGATGACCCTAAAAGAGAAACAGACTGGAAAAGCATTTTCAGTTATACAATTAAATCTGGATTCAATTTTGATTTTGGAAATAGCAATATTTATTTCAACATCGGTTATTTTACCAAGCCGCCACTTTCTCAGAATGTTTTTGATTACAATAATCATCTTTATCAAAACATTATCAATGAAAAGATTTTTGATACAGAACTGGGTTATAATTTTGTTTCTGCTTCAACTATAATTAAACTAAATCTTTTCAGAACAAGTTGGAAAGACAAAGCATTCAGTAAAACTATACAAGATCAAAACACGGGACAATTTTTCTTTATAAATATTTCTGGTGGCGAAGCATTGCATCAGGGAATTGAATTCGAAGCAAGGCAAAATTTTTCTGATAACCTCTACATTAATTCATCTGTTGGAATTAGTATTAACAAATGGACAAACAATATTAACAGTATTGTTTCTCCAGAGTCAGATCCGACTCAGCAAGTTCATGTTCAGTCTTTTATTAAAGATACATTCGTTGGTGGTTTCCCGATGATGAATGCGATGGCTGAAGCAAATTATAAATTTAACCCAAGCACAAATTCTGAATTTATTATTAATCCGGTTTTAAGTTTTTACGGAAATCATTATTCACAGTTCAATCCGAATTTCAGAAATCCGGCAAATAATATCCCTGTAAACTCGTGGAAAATTCCCGATTATTTTTTAGTTAATATGCACACAGGTTTTAAAATATTTCTTAATGGAAGTTTAGTTAAAGAACTTGAAATTAATTTCAGCATTTTTAATATGCTAAACAAAAAAGATTATGTAATTGATGCTTATGATGGACAGACACATGATTCAAAATCCGCAATTGTCTGGATGGGCAGAGAAAGATGGTGGCATGTAAGTTCGAGTATTAGTTTTTAAGGATTATTTCAGCAAATTACAATTAATATTTTTGTAGGGGACGAACCTACCTGACCGGCAGGCTCAGGGTTATATTGTCATGGTGATCCCGACTTTGTCGGGACTGTCGAACCATGACAGCAGGTATTGAATATTTTATCTGCGTTGTTTATCGGTCAGAGCAAGCTCTGACCCTACAATTTTATTATTATTCATGTAGGGGTCGAGCTTGCTCGACCCGTTATAAAAATTACTTCATCAAAATAAATTTTCGTGTTTGCACAAAAGCTTGTCCCGATTTGTCGGGATTGCCGCTTTGCAAACGATAGAAATACACTCCGCTTGAAAGATTACTTCCATCAAACTTTACTTCATAATTTCCCGCAGGTTGTCGTTCATTTACAAGTGTTGCTACTTCTTTACCAAGAATATCATATATCCGTAGAGACGTCATATATGACGTCTCTACACCCATAGGTATTGAATATTTTATCGTAGTTGTCGGATTGAAAGGATTTGGGTAATTTTGCTCAAGTGCAAAAACTGTTGGTAATAACTTTTCATTCTCAACTTTCACAATTATACGTGCACCAATTAAATTACCCTCATAATGACACTTTGCGGCACATGATGTTGTTGCATTAGGTTTCTCGATATTATGTGGATACCAGCTTAACCCCTCATTATATTTTACAGCAAACGGTCTGACTCTATTATTTTCAGGCGATCTGAATACATCATGAACATCAGTTCCCAAACCGGCAGATCTTCCAAAACCAGTTGCATGGCAGGAAATACAATCTACGGTTTTATGCTGTGGATAATGATTCAACATTGTGTGACAAGTCTGGCATTTTACATCACCATCAACTTGCCAGTCATATTTCTGACCGGGATAAGAATGTACATTGGAGTGACAATTAGCACAATTAAGAGTTTTATGAGCTGAACTTTTTTGTAACTCATAAAATTGCGGATGCCTTTTAATATTTGTTCCTTTTGCTTTTGTAAATGGACTTTTCTCTGTGATAAAACCAGTCGTGGGTTTTTTGTAGAATCCAACATGACATGACCGACAAACGTTATTATCAGCTTTTAATTGTGAAGGGGTAATAAAATTATGAGACTCTATGTTTGCTGTCCAATCCATAGACCATTCAGTCATTAGAGTGGCATTCGGATAATTTGTCTCCCCTTCGCTATGCAAGCCGTCCCATATATCAAGAATATTACCCTGAAACTTTTGTATAAGATTTGACTTAAAATGACAGGTTGCACAAGTTGCATGGCATCTGCTGCAGCTCTTATCATAATTTTCTCCCACATTTTCGCCGTTAATCAGATGCACTTTTGCAGATTTTAATTTTGTTATCATGGAATGATTTGAGCTGAAGTAATTGCTCATTTGAGTATGGCAGTTAATACATGATTTCGATGCAACAGTATAATAATTTCGTGTACGGGGAGAATTATCTGCATTCAATGTCGTATCGCTTTTCGAAAATCTTGCCCATGATCCATAATATTTTGAAAGTGCATTATTTCCACCGGCGGGATGAGTATAAAGGTTTGCACTTGTAATATCAGTATGACAATTAACGCAATTAAGTGACTTATGAATCGTTTGATTAAATTTTGTTGAATCAACATAAAGGGGAACAATCTCTGTACCACCAGAAACGGTAATATCCTTTTTCAAACTAACATTTGAATGGCATTGATAACATTGCTGATTTGATTGTGGGAAAGAAATTGTTGCAGCAAGAACAACAATTACAAGGATTTTAATTAGTATTGAACTTTTGTTCATAAAGCCTCCTGATATATTTTTGAGTATCCATTCATAATCACGATAAGCAGACATTAAACCATAATAAAAAGAGCATATTATCTATTTTATAACTATAAAATATTTTTTTATGGGGAATCAACCTAATTAAGAATTATGAAAAATTTTTCATTATTTGTGGAGGCTTGAAATTTGTTGAACTAATATAAAATTCTTATAACTTAATTATTCTTTAAAAATTCTGGCTTGCATTCTTAAAGTATTATTAAATAAAAAAGTATTTAGGAGATAGAAAATCCTTTAAGATCACTCACAATTCTCCAAACTATCCCTTATATGAAGAAAATATTTTGTTGCAACTTCGTCAGCAACATTTTCCTTACTTCAGAAAAATTACCATCATTCAAATTACAAAGGTAAATTCCACTTGATAAATTAGAAGCATCAAACTATACTTTATAATTACCAGCAGGCTGTCTTTCATCTACAAGTGTTGCTACTTCTTTACCAAGAATATCATATATCCGTAGAGACGTCATATATGACGTCTCTACACCCATAGGTATTGAATATTTTATTGTAGTTGACGGATTTCCGCCAAAG
>JARGDL010000027.1 GCA_029210465.1 Stygiobacter electus | reverse complement strand
TTAATAAGCATTTCTGATGTCTTTCATTACAAACTTGTACTAAAGAAAGACAGCTTTAACGGTTTCGTTTGCGAAGAATGCGGCGAGATGACCGTTGAAGAATACGGAAGAATAAAAGATGGCAAGCAAGTTTGTATTGATTGTGCAGGTAAATAATTATTTTTAAATAGTTATTTTTAATAATGGAGTAATAATTAACAGGATTAAAAATTCAATCTCCTGTTAATTAATTTATCTATTCCCATTTGATTAAATTTTCTCAAAATCCATTAACACAGGAGGTTGAGATGAAAACCAATAAATATAAGACTCTTACAGAACAGCTTTTATCTCTCGCCGGTATTGAAATTAACGGCAGTAATCCATGGGATATTCAAGTGCACGATGAAAGATTCTACAAACGTGCAGTTACAGAAGTAGAACTTGGTCTTGGTGAATCTTATATGGATAATTGGTGGGATGTTGAAAAACTTGATGAGATGATTTTCAGAATCATGCGTGCTGATCTACAAAATAAAGTTAAGCGAAATCTTAAAATAGCTTTGCAGCTTGCAGGTTTTTATTTGATCAATATGCAAGCAAGACAAAGAGCTTTTATAATTGGTGAAAGGCATTACGATTTGGGGAATGATCTTTTTCAAAATATGCTTGATAAAAGAATGAATTACAGTTGTGCATATTGGAGAGATGCAAAAACTTTAGATGTAGCACAGGAAAATAAACTCGAATTGATTTGCAAAAAACTATATCTCAAACCAGGAACGCGTGTGCTTGATATTGGCTGTGGCTGGGGCGCTTTCGGAAAATATGCCGCAGAAAAATATGGAGTTGAAGTTGTTGGAGTTACTGTTTCAAAAGAACAAGTTGCACTCGGTAAAGAATTGTGCAAAGGATTGCCAGTCGAATTCAGATTGCAGGATTATAGAGATGTAAATGAGAAGTTTGATAGAATCGTTTCAGTTGGCATGATTGAACATGTCGGATACAAAAATTACAGAGAGTATTTCCAGTTGGCGGAAAGAAACCTAAAAGATGATGGATTGTTTTTACTTCATACAATTGGGGAAGTTCGTTCAACTATTGCAACTGATGCCTGGACGCATAAATATATTTTCCCCAATGGAATGTTACCTTCAATCGCACAACTAGCTAAAGCTGTTGAAAATTTATTCATCATTGAAGATTTGCATAATTTTGGCGCAGATTATGATAAAACTTTAATGGCTTGGTATGATAATTTTCAAAACAGTTGGGAGAAACTTAAAAATAAATACAGCGAAAGATTTTATAGAATGTGGAAGTACTTTTTACTTTCAAGTGCCGGTGCGTTTAGAGCAAGAAATAAAAATCAACTTTGGCAAATTGTTTTATCAAAGAAAGGTGTTTTAGGTGGATATCAATCTATTCGGTAAAAAATTATTTAATAAATAAAAAAGGGTACTGCCATGCATCCAAAAATTTATAATGAAGCACAACTAAAAATTCAATCTGAAATGCGAGCATTTGTTAAAGATGATATACCACGCCAACTTTTGTTAGATATTGATGAAGATAAAATTAGATACCCACGTGAGTTTATCGAAAAAGCTGCAAAAAAAAATTTGTTGGGTTTAAGGTTCCCAAAAGAATATGGCGGACGGGGATTAGGCTGGAAGGAAGAAGTTGTAGCATTAGAAGAAGTTGGCGTTTTAGGTACTGCGCTGCCCTGTCTCTATTCTTTAGTAAGCATTGTTGGTGAAGCAATAAATAAATTCGGCACAAAACAACAGAAAGAAAAATATCTTCTACCAACACTTCAAGGGAAATTAACAACCGCGGAAGGTTTAACAGAACCGCGCGGTGGTTCAGATTTTTATGGCGCAACAACTACCGCAAAAAAAGAAGGTAATTATTATATTCTTAATGGACAAAAAAGATTTGTTGTTGGAGCTGAAGGTGCTGATTATTTTTTTATTTATGCCAAAACTGGTGTAGATGCTAATGGCAGGCAATCTATGAGTGCTTTTCTTGTTGATAGAACCATGGGCGTTGAGGTTGAGCATGTTTATGGATTAATGGGAACAAGAGGAGGCGGGACTGGCAGAATTGTTTTTAGAAATTTAAAAATCCCTAAAGAGAATCTTGTTGGTGAAGAAAACAATGCTTTCGAAATATTTAATCAAATGATGGTTCCTGAACGAATGACTAGCGCTGCCGGTGCATTAGGGATGGCTCGTACTGCACTTGAAATAGCTGCAAAGTACAGCAACAAAAGAAAAGCTTTCGGACAAAAAATAAGATCTTTTGAAGCTGTTAGTTTTATGATTGCAGATAGTTTAACCAAATTAGATGCAGCAAGAGCATTAGTACATGCAACAGCCCAAGCAATTGATAATAATGTTGATGCTTCATTGCAAAGACGATTGGTTTCAGAATCCAAAAAATATGCTACCGATACTGCTTGGGAAGTTATTAATAATGCTATGCAGGTTATGGGTGGAATTGGATACACAAATGTTTTTCCGATTGAAAGATTATTACGTGATGCCCGTTTGATTATGATCTGGACTGGAACTAATGAGATTATGAATCTTGTTATTCAGCATGAATATTTCAAACAATTGCTAGCTCCAAACGGTGAATTTGTTGAAAAAGATATTCGAAATTTAGAAAACGATGCTACAGATGCTGATAAAATTGATGAAAAAGTTTACGAATAATTTCAATTTGCTTTTAGATTCATTATTGTATTATAGATGATGAAAATAATTTAACAAATGCCAAAAGATTTGGGACAAAAGAATAAATATGTGTTCAATAAAAGTGAGAAAATAAAATGGACTTAGAAAAATACTTATCAAATTTCGATTACGAAGCCCGTAAAAAAATGAAAATTCAAATCCCGGAATTATCGGAATTGCTCAAGAACGAAATTCAATTTATTGATGTTCGCTTCAAAGAAGAATATGAGCTTTGGCTTTTCTCTTTCACAAAAAATATTCCGCTTAATGAAATGCCGAATAGACTAAGTGAGATAGATAAAGATAAATTAGTTGTAACTGCTTGCCCACATTATGATCGAGCAATTATGGGCAGAATATTATTAATGCAAAATGGAGTTAATGCAAGATATTTGGTTGAAGGTCTTTTAGGATTAGCCGATTATTTACGCGGCGATAACGCAAAACATTTTTATGATTCTGTAAATAAATAAGAGTAAACAATGTCAAAATTTGGTTTAGCACTTGGCGGCGGCGGTGCAAGAGGTTTGGCTCACATTGGTGTGCTAAAAGTTCTTGATGAAGAAAATATAAAAATCCATTCCATAACTGGATGTAGTATGGGTGCACTTGTTGGCGGATTGTACGCCTATTACGGCAATGCTAAAGAAGTTGAGGATTTTATTTATAAGGCAATTAATCATCCGAAGTTTATTGAGCTTGGGACTGATAAATTAAAAGAGAATAATAAAAAACCAGACAAAAACTATTTCGAACAATTTTATGATTACGTAGGAACAAGAATTCAAGCTCTAAAAGCATTAAACCGTCTTTCCTATTTTGATGAACAATTAACTGATGAAATTTATCTAATGATTCCTGATACTCCGATTGAAAATCTAAAAATAAAATATTCTGCTATCGCCACTGATCTACTTTCCGGCGAGGAAGTTAATTTTACACGGGGAAGTTTAAGACAAGCGATCAAGGCAAGCTCAGCAATACCGGGAATTTTTCCTCCTGTTAGACTGAATAATTATCTTTTAATTGATGGAAGTGCATCGGAAAGTGTGCCCGCTGGCAGAGTGCGTGAAATTGGTGCCGACAGAGTTTTAGGTGTTGATGTTACAAGATGCATTAAAACAATTGATCAACCCAAAAATGTTTTTGAGATACTATATCGTGCTGAGGATATTACTTCTTTTCATCTTTCTGTTTTGAGATTAAGAGAAGCTGATTTAGTTATTCGTCCGCAGGTAAGACATTTAACCTGGGCTGATTTTGATCAGACCAAAGAAATAATTGCTGCAGGTGAACAAGCTGCTAAAGAAAATATTGCTGAAATTAAAAAACTTGTTAATCGCAATTCTTATCTTTTAGAGATTGAGCATTACATAAAAAAATTAAAAGGGGATGCTTAAACAGAGAGCAATTGCTGATGAATAATCCTTTGATTGTAGCGCATCGTGGTGCATCTTATGCAGCACCCGAAAATACTATTCCATCATTTGAATTGGCTTTTAAAGAAAATGCTGATTTTATTGAAGGTGATTTTTGGCTTACTAAAGATAGTGAGATAGTTTGCATTCACGATCCCGATACAAAAAGAGTATCGAAAAAAAATATAAAATTAAAAGTTTGCTTATCAACTTTAGTTGAATTAAAAAAAATTGATGTTGGTTCTTGGATGGATGATAAATATAAAGGGACTACAATCCCAACATTTCAGGAAGTGCTTAAAATAATTCCTGACGGAAAAGGAATTTACATTGAGATAAAAGATGACCGTGAAATTTTTATTGAGAAACTAAGAGAAATATTAAATCAATTTTCTGTCCCGAAGGATAAAATCAGAATAATTGCATTTAATCCAAATACAGTTCGACTGGCTAAAGATATTTTGCCAGAGATCAAAACATATTGGTTGTTTAGTTGGTATTTTTCAAGAAAGAAATGTTTAAAATCATTGGCACAAAGAAGATTGATGCAAACATTAAAAACACTTGACTGTGATGGTCTTGATGTAAATGCTGCATCTTATATTGATGAAAAACTTGTAAAATCTTTGCGGGAAAATAATTTGGATTTTTGTGCCTATGATGTTGATAAAGTTGAAGATGCTATAAGATTAATCAATCTTGGAATTGATTCGATAACAACAAATTCACCTTTGAAGATGAGAGAAGAAATAGAAACAGTTATTGCTATGGAGCATTACTGATTTAAATAATTTTATAAAACTATTTGATTGCTTAACTTACTAAATCAGAATGCGGTAATCAAAATGGGATTCGAAATGATTGAATAAAAAAAGGTAAATATATGTCACAAATTCATTCACATAATAGCGGTAATGAAACAACAGAGAAAAATTTATTCATCACGATGGCTCTGAATTTCTTTATAACCATTGCAGAAGTAATCGGTGGATTTGTTTCCGGAAGTTTATCTCTTATATCAGATGCACTGCACAACTTCAGCGATGGCATCGCAATTATCATTACTTACATTGCAATGCGATTAAGCAGAAGACCTAAAACATTCAAATATACTTTTGGATTAAAACGAGCCGAGATTATTGCAGCAATTACTAATGCAAGCACACTCATAATTATTAGCTTTTTTCTAATCAAAGAAGCAATCGAACGATTTTATAATCCTTCTCAAATTACAGGAAACTTAATGTTAATTGTGGCTTCTATTGGATTAATTGCAAACATCGCAGGCACTTTACTTTTGAAAAAAGGTTCTGAAGGAAATTTAAATATCAGAGCTGCATATTTTCATTTGCTGAGTGATGCAGTTTCTTCACTTGCCGTAATTATTGGTGCTTTATTTATAATCTTTTATAAAGTTTATTGGATTGATCCGCTGCTAACAATTCTAATTGCTCTTTATATCTTAAGAGAAACTTATGAAATAGTGAAAGAATCACTTGAAATAGTGATGATGTCCTCGCCGGATAGAATTGATTTGAATGAAGTAAAAAAAATTATTGAATCACTGAACGGTGTTAAAAACGTTCACCATGTTCATATTTGGAAATTAAATGATAATGATACTCATTTCGAAGCTCACATTGAAGTTGATGATATGAAAGTAAGTGAAACAATTACGATTCAAAAGTTTATCGAAGAAGAATTGCACGAACATTTTGAAATTAATCATACCACTTTACAGTTTGAATGTGGTGTCTGCGATGATACAAGGTTATTAAATAATTAATTTGAAGTTTAGTAAGGTCTGATTATATTTACACCCTAAATATGAAAGACATATTAAAAATATTGCAAAATAAGATGATAAAACTAGTTTCTCTAGCCTTAGTTGGAGCAATTATTTTTACTTTTTTACATTCTGAATTTGGCTTCCTTGATTCTGAAGGTGATAATCATAGCACGCATGATTACTGCGAAATTGTAAAAGGAGCCAGAATAGAAAAACCCAACACTCAGAATAAAATAAGTCCTCCGATAATCAAGTTTGTAAACAATATCTGCTCTGATGAATACAAAACAACAGAAGATGGTTTACAAAATGAACAATTCACTTCAACAAAAAAATTCTTTATATAAGTACCTTTCTGATCAACAGAACCATTCTTATTTAACTTTTCCAAATATTCTTCTCTATATAAACAAGTAAAACATATTATCCTATGGTGGAAATTTCTGTATCTCCACTTTAGGTAGTAAAGTATTCATAAAATTTTAGGGTGACTATGTATAAACATATAATAATATTACTACTGTTTTGTTCATTAATAGTAAATGGACAGACAAAAAAAATAACATTGAATGAGGCGATAGAGATATCACTGAAAAATAATTCGCAGATACTGACAGCACAAAAAGAAATTGAAGCGGCTGACGGCAAGATTTTGCAAGCCGGAAGAATTCCAAATGCTGAATTTTCTATCGAGTCGAATGAAATACCAAAAAGTTTTTCTCTCGGTAACGCAGGTGAACTTTATTTTAACATATCGCAGTCGCTGGAATTTTTCGGGAAGCGGAGCTCGAAGATCCAAATTGCTGAATATGAAAAGCAAATCGCCGAAATAAATTTGGAAAGAATAAAAAAAATAGTTACCGCACAGGTTAAAGAAGCATACTATCAAGGGCTTCTTTTACAAGAAATGATTAATGCAATTGAACAAAACATTTCATTGCTTAATGATTTTTTAGTCCAGGTAAAAGATAAATATCAAACCGGGACAAGTACATATCTCGATGTTATTCGTGCAAAAGTAGAGGCGACGCGGTTGAAAAATGAATTATTCGATGTAAATAAACAGTTTCAGCAAAACATCGGCGGTTTAAAAATTCTTATGGGAGTTGAAAACGGCGGAAATTATGAATTAAGCGATTCATTGAGTTATATTTTTATTGACAGTCCACTCGATTCAATCCTTGCTTCATTAATCGGGCAAAGCAATTTTATAAAAATGAGCAGTATCAGAATGGATAGGAACAAATCTCTTTTATTGCTAGCGGAAAAAGGTTCTCTGCCGGATTTTAATTTCGGAGCTTCCTTTCAGAACAGACAGCCGATTCCAGGAAAAGGGTTTGATAATTTTATCGGATTAAAACTCGGAATCTCTTTACCGATGTTCTATTCATCCGGTGTGCGTGGTGATATCCAGGAATCGCAAGCTCTGCTTGATATATCTGACATTCAATATGAAGCAGTGAGAAAAATTATTAAACAAAAAATTATTAGCTCATTTAAAAGTCTGAACTATGCAGAAGAACAGCTTCGCCTTTTCGACAAAACTCTTTTGCAAGATGTTGAAGACGAACTGCGTGCCGGTATTACGGCATATCAAAACAACCAAATTGATGTTCTCAATTTATTTGATATCTATCGAACATACCGAACTACAAAGCTTGAATATGAGAGAACAATTTATAATTGCCTGATTGCAAGGACGCAATTAGAAATTTCAAATGAATTAATATCTGACTAAAATAACGGAGTTTATATGAATAAAACAATAAATTATTTATCACTGGGTTTAATTTTAATCTTGTTTGGATGCGGTGATAATTCCAATAATGAAGAAAAATTTGAATACCCGGAGAGAACTCACTCAGGTGAAAAATCTGAAGTTGTGTTAACAAAGCATCAGCTTGAACACATTAATGTTCAAACCGAAATAGTTGAGAAGAGAGAAGTTGATATACCTTTGATTCTGCGTGGTAAAGTGGCGCTGAATGAAGTTATGACTGCACATATAACCTCGCGAGTTAAAGGAAGAGTTGAAAAAGTTTACGCTGTTATCTCGGATAGAGTTAAAAAAGGTCAACCAATAGTTGATTTATACAGCCAGGAATTCATTGCAATGCAGTCCGAATTTGTTCAAGCAGAAGAACGATTGAAAAGAATGAAGGAAAGCGATGCCGATTATTCTACAGCGTTTTCAATTTACGAATCAGCTCGGAAGAAATTAGAGGTTGTAGGATTAATAGAAAGTGAAATTAACCAACTTGCCGATAAGCACACACCTTACACAGTAATTTCAGTTCGTGCACCGTTTGACGGAACATTGATAAGCGGCGAAGTCCGGCTCGGCGAATTTGTTGATGTTGGGAAAGAATTTTTTGTATTAGCAAATCTTCAGAACATTTGGATACTTGCCGATATTTTTGAGAATGATTTGCCTCTTATTAAAGAAGGAATAACCGGCGAAATTACTATTGACACATTCCTGGGTGAAGTTTACAAAGGTAAGCTGACACGCATTTATGACGTCGTTGAACCGGCATCGCGCACTGTTAAAGCAAGATTTGAAGTTACAAATTCTTCAGGCAAGCTTAAGCCCGAAATGTACGTGAACGTTTTGGTTGCAAGTAAACTCGGCGGTACAAATCCAAAAATCAAATCAACTGCTTTAATGAAGGAAAAAGAAATCAGTTATGTTTTTGTGGCTGTTAACGATACTACTTTTCAGAAACGAAATGTTGTAGCAGGCAGAGAAACAAAAGATTATACAGAAATTATTAAAGGTTTGAATGCAGGTGAGAAAGTAGTAACGAAAGGAACGTTTTACTTAAAATCCGAACTGGCAAAAGAGACATTTGTGGAGGAAGAATAATGATTAATAAAATTATTTCATTCTCGATGCGCCAGCGTGTGTTTGTCATTCTCGGTGTCATTGCTTTGATTATCGCGGGGATAACCGCAGCAATAAAACTTCCGATTGACGCAGTGCCTGATATTACAACAAATCAGGTTCAAATTTTTACTGTAGCACCAGCATTAGCACCACAGGAAATCGAAAGACTAATCTCATATCCAATCGAAGTGGCTATGAAGAATCTCCCCGATATTGAAGAAGTAAGGTCGGTTTCAAAATTCGGTCTTTCTGCCGTAACTGTAATCTTCAAAGATAATGTTGACACTTATTTTGCTCGTCAAATTGTTTTTGAAAAACTACAGGAAGCAAAAGGAGATTTACCACCGGGATTATCGGAACCAGAGTTAGGTCCCGTTTCTACAGGACTAGGTGAAATCTATCAGTATGAAGTTGTGGGTGATGGTTACACTCCAATGGAATTACGAACAATTCAAGATTGGATTATAAAACGCCAGCTTGCCGGTACGCCGGGACTTGCAGAGGTAAACACTTTCGGCGGAGAGTTGAAGCAGTATCAAGTATTAATTGATCCACAAAAAATTTTGAACTACGGTATTTCGATTCGTGATGTAATAGAAGCCGTTTCCAATAACAATTCAAACGCACCCGGCGCCTACATCGAACATAAGCAAGAACAATATGTTGTTGTGGGTGAAGGCATAGCAAAATCAATGAGCGATATTGAAAATATAATTGTTAAATCAACAGACGGCACACCTGTGCTTGTTAGAAATATTGCCGAAGTAAAAGAAGGTTCTGCAATCCGTCAGGGTGCGGTTACATTAAACGGCAAATCGGAAATCGTAAGCGGTATTACAATGATGCTCAAAGGAGAGAATGCGCGAATTGTCACCGAGCGAGTTAAAGAAAGAGTTTCCGAAATCCAAAAAACTTTACCGCCCGGCGTTCGCATTGTTCCTTATTATGAAAGAACAGAGCTGGTGGATAGAGCAATAAATACGGTAATAAAAAATCTATCCGAAGGCGGATTGTTTGTAATTATTATTCTCTTTTTGCTTTTAATGAATTTACGCGGCGGATTTATAGTTGCATCTGTCATTCCTCTTTCGATGTTGTTCGCGTTAATTATGATGAAGTTGAACGGAATATCGGGCAACTTAATGTCGCTCGGCGCAATTGATTTTGGAATTATTGTTGACGGCGCAGTTGTGCTGATTGAAAATGCAATCCGCAAACTGCATGAAAGACAACATTCCAATGAACATGTAGAAAGTGTTAACCAAACTTTACTCAGTTCTTTTGTGGAAGTTGAAAGACCGATTGTCTTCGGCGTTGCAATAATTATCATTGTGTATTTGCCGATTCTATCGCTGGAAGGAATTGAAGGAAAAATGTTCAAGCCAATGGCTTACACAGTTGTGTATGCGTTGCTGGGCGCTTTATTTTTAACCCTTACTTATGTACCGGTTGTTAGTACTTTCTTCTTTAAAAAAGGTAAAGTCTCTGAGAAAGAAAGTCCTATCATTAAAATTTTAAAACCTTTATATCAAAAAACTCTTCATTATGCTTTGCGTAAAAAAAGTTTAGTTGTTGGTTTTGCAATAATAATTTTCGGCTTTTCAGTTTTTCTGTTTACACGTCTTGGTGGAGAGTTCATTCCCACGCTTGATGAAGGAGATATATTAATTGAATTGAGACGATTGCCAAGTATTTCTTTAACCGAGTCAATACATACATCGCAAATGCTGGAAGCAGAATTGAAATCCATCCCTGAAGTATTAAATGTTGTAAGTAAAACCGGACGACCGGAAATTGCAACCGACCCGATGAGCATTTATCAGAGCGATGTTTACATCAAAATGAAACCACGTGAAGAATGGAAAACGGCGAAAACGAAAGATGAAATGATTGCAAAGATGACTGACGTGATGGCAAGAATTCCCGGCATAGGCGGAGGTTTTTCTCAGCCAATTGAAATGCGATTCAATGAATTGATTGCCGGTGTTCGTTCTGATATTGGAGTTAAAATTTTTGGTGAAGACCTCGACACACTTGCGCGAATCGGAAACGATGTTGCTGAATTGATGAAACAAGTTAACGGCGCTGTAGATATCAGAATGCAGCAGGTTGAAGGTCTGCCTCAATTAAGAATTGTAATTGATCGTGAAAAAATTTCGCGCCACGGTATTAATGTTTCCGATGCTAATATATTGATTGAAACTGCACTTGCCGGAACGAACGTTGGTAGAATATACGAAGGTGAAAAACAATTCGATCTTGTCGTTAAGATAAATAAAGAAGCAAGAAATAATGTTGACGATATAAAAAATCTCCTCGTCCCGGCTTCCAACGGTACAATGATACGGCTCGGGGATATTGCCGATTTCGTAATGATTGAAGGACCGGCGGAAATATCTCACTCCGCTGGAAGAAGAATGCTTGTTACTGAATGCAATGTTCGCGAACGAGACATTGAAAGTTTTGTGAAAGAACTACAGGAAAAAATAAACGAAAAAATTAAAATGCCGGCAGGGTACATAATTAATTACGGCGGCGAATTCGAAAACCTTCAGCGGGCAAGCGATAGATTAGCACTCGTTGTTCCTATCTCACTTGGATTAATATTCTTACTATTATTTGCTTCAGTGAATTCAATCAAACAGGCACTAATAATTTTTACTGGAATTCCTTTTGCGGTCGTTGGAGGTGTTATAGCATTGTGGTTAAGGGATATGCCGTTCTCAATTTCTGCAGGAGTTGGATTTATTGCTCTCTTTGGTGTTGCGGTTTTGAACGGAGTAGTTATGCTCACTTATTATAACAAACTTATTTTGGAAGGAATGAGTATTCGTGAAGCGGTAATTAAGGGCTCTGTAATACGGCTTCGACCCGTTATTACTACTGCTTTTGTTGCAAGTTTGGGATTTATCCCGATGGCAGTTTCAACATCCGCCGGTGCAGAAGTTCAAAGACCGCTGGCAACAGTTGTAATCGGCGGATTAATAACTTCTACGCTATTAACATTGGTGGTTTTACCAACGGTTTATGATTGGTTCATTAAAAAGAAATCAGAGGAAGAATTATAAATCAGAAAGAAGTATAAAATGAATGAAATAAATGGACTTGGCAAAAGCAAAGGTAAAAGGGAAATCCATGACGGAAGTATTTTTAAATTTGTGCCAAAGAATAAAATAGAAAGTGTTGTTCAAGACGAACTGGCAGAAACAGTTGTAAATTCGATTCAAGAGAATGCACACACGGGAAATCCGGGTGATGGGAAAATATTTGTTACCGATGTCGTTAACGTTGTAAAGATAAGAACGAATGAGAGAGGAAAAGAAGCGATATAGCCCCTTTCCGAAGGAATCCCTTTGGGAAAATCCCCCAAAGGGGGACTTTAATGATGGAAAATAGATAGATGGAAAAGACAATGAAACCCGAACTCACATATAAATAAGTAAGAGGCATCTATGGATTGGAACATAGAACTCGTAATGACTCTGCGCGCTCTACTCTCAGCAGCACTCGGTGCGGTGATAGGATACGAGAGGGAAGGACACGGGGGCGATGCAGGCATAAAAAGTGATTTAAGACTTGACAATAAATTCCAACTTTGCTTATATTTGATTTGAATGATTACTCAAGTGTTGTGAATAAGAACAATAACATAATTTGTGAAGTAGAGTTTATTGATCAAAAGAAAGTAAAGGCAGTTCAGAAAAAGCTGCCTGATGATTCTTTGATAAATGAGCTTTCTGAAACTTTTAAGAGTTTAAGTGATTTTACAAGATTAAAAATTTTACTTTCTCTTTCTGAAGATGAGTTATGTGTATGCGACATTGCAGCATTAACGGGAGTTTCTGTTTCTGCTATCTCTCATCAGTTAAGGTTGTTAAAAAATAACAGACTGGTTAGTTATAGAAAAGAAAGGAAGATGGTTTATTACTCTTTAGATGATGAGCATATTAGCAAAATTGTAAATGAAGCAACAAAGCATTGCCTAGAATAAAGCCTAGCCCCGACCCTTCCCAAAGGGAAGGGAGTTTTGAAGATGGTGAGATAAATTAACAGCTTATGATAAAGAAAATAATACATAGAACAACAAAAACAGTTTCAGCTTTCATTTTGGTGGCTATTGTTTTTTCTTTTCTCCATTCTGAAGTCGGACTACTTGATTATGACGATAGCAATCACGGCGCGCACGACTACTGTGAAATTGTTAAATTAGCAACCACAAAAATTGCCAAAGATGTTTCAAAAGATAGCTTTAAACTTACGGTTGATAAATCAATTTGTTTTCATTGCATTAATGAAGGAAACCAGCATACAAAAACATTTACGGTTTTAAATTCGGAACAATTACACTCACCGCAAAAAACTACAGAAGTCTACCTTTTCAACAGAACCTTTCTAATTTAACCAATCTCATTTCTTTTCGTTGATACCTTTACGGGATAAATGTATTCACGCCAATGGCAGATTAGTCTATTAAAAAATATTTGGAGAAAGAATGTTGAGTTATGTGTCGAAGATCCCGACTCAGTCGGGGAAATCCTGTTTATCGGGAAACAAATTTTTTGTTTTGTTCGCAGTAGCGCTGCTACCGCTTTGTACTTACGGACAAACAGAAATCAAGAAACTGAGTTTGAATGAAGCTGTTAAAATTGGGTTAAAGAATAATCCGGAAGTAAAAAGCGCTATGGAAAATATTTCAGCTTCAAAAGGAAGATTTTGGAGCGGGATATCATTACCCCAACCGGAGGTTGGAGTTAGCTATGGATATACACCGGTGAATAGCAGTTTAAGTAATTATAGCGAAAAAACTCTAGCTGTAAGTCAATCTTTTAAGTTCCCTTCAAATTACTTTTTGGAAGGAAGCAAATTTAATAAAGAGGAAGAGATTGCAGTTTATAAACTAAACATGACTAAGAGAAGCGTTATAAATCAAGTAAAAACAAGTTACTACAAAGTTCTGGCTAAACAATACCAGGTAAATTCTGCTGAGGAAAATCTTTTAATCTCGGAAGATTTTTATAAGAAAGCGGAGATAAGACAAAATGTTGGAGAAGGAACTAATCTTGAAAGATTAACGGCAAAGGTTCAATATACCGAAGCGCGGAACAATCTTGAAGTTGCAAAGAACGAACTTACGACAGCATTTGCCGAACTGAATTACTCACTTGGAAATGGAAAACAAAGTTATGAATCTCAATTAGCTCTTACAGATTCATTAGTATTTGTTGATCATAAAATAAAATTAGAGCAAATCTATGAATCTTTGGAAGAAACTAATCCACAAATAAAAATTGCCGAATTAAAATATGGAATAGCGTCTGTTGAAAAAGGACTTGCATGGTCTTCCATTCTGCCAAATATTAATCTGGCTTATTTCAAACAAACGCGCGACGGCAATAACGGATTTTACGGAGCTTCATTTGGTATATCTGTTCCTTTATGGTTTATGTTCGATCAAAGAGGAAAAATACAGGAAGCGGCTGCAAATCAGTCTATATCTGAATCCGAGTTACAATTAACAAAGAACGAGATTACCTTAAAAATAAAAAGCGCTTTTACAGATTATGAAAATAATTTAAAGCTAGTAAAACTTTATGTGAGTGATATTCTTCCGCAAGCTGATGAGATTTACAGAACTGCGATAAAAAGCTATGATGCCGGGGAAATTACATATATAGAATTTCTGCAGGCAAAACAAACATTGATAAATGCTAAAAACAATTACATAAATGTATTATTCAACTACAACCGCTCAATATTTACGCTTGAGGAAATAGTTGGAGATAGTATAACCAAATGAATAATGACGGAGAAAATGAAATGAGATTTAACATAAAATTCTTATTAATACTTTCGATAACTGCATTCATATTTTTTGGATGCGGCGAAAAGAAGAACGAAGAGATAAAGGAAGAAAACCAAACGCACGGGAAAGAAGAAATTACTCTAACCAGCAAAGCGATGAAAGAAATGGGAATCGAGATACAAACCATTAAAAATGAAACGTTAACCGGCTTAATTAAAGCAGCTGCTAAACTTATACCTAATCAGGATTACGAAGCGCAAGTAGGTTCTTTAATTCAAGGAAGGGTTCATAAAGTTTTTGTAAAAGAAGGTGATAACGTAAAAGCCGGACAAGTGTTGATGCAGCTTGAAGGACTTGAGATAGGCGAATTAAAAGCAGTTTATCTGAAGGCAAAATCGAATCTCGACTATTACAAAGCGGTTTATGAGAGACAAAAAACTTTGATTGAACAAAATATAGGCTCGCAAAAAGTATTGCAGGAAGCGAAAGCAGATTATGAAAAGGCGTCTGCTGAATTCAATGCCGAAGATAAAAGAATACATGCCGTTGGTTTGAGCCACGAGGATGTCTTGGAAAATGGAACCCTCGAACATATTGCCGGAATTCTTCCCATAAAATCTCCCATCAATGGAATAGTTACGGAAAGAAATGTAGTTATCGGGCAATTGGTTGAAGCAAACACTCTTGCTTTTAAGATTATGAATATCTCCAACCTTTGGGCAGACGGGCAGGTTTACGAAAAAGATATATCTAAACTAAGCGGCAAGCCAGAAATAGAATTTACTACAACAGCTTATCCAAACGAAAAATTCAACGGCACAACAATTCTTATCGGTCAAACTGTTGATGAGCGCACAAGAACAATAAAATACCGCGCCTCTTTACAGAACAAGAACAATAAACTAAAACCGCAAATGTTCGGAGAAATGTTTATTCCGGTTACTGGAAATGTAAAAGGAATTGCAGTTCCGAACGATGCTATTATAAAAGAGGGCGGCAAGAGTTTTGTATTTGCAGCGTTAAACGATACAACCTTCTCAAAAAAAATAGTCGGTCTGGGAAATAATCTTGGTGATATGACTGAGATAATAAGCGGAGTTAGCGAAGGAGAAAAAATTGTTGTCAAAGGTGCTTTCTTCTTGAAATCAGAATTGATGAAAGAGATGATGAAGGAGAGTGATTAGATGATTGAAAGAATAATAAGATTTTCGTTAAAGCAAAAGCTGTTGGTTATCTTCGCGGTGATTTTGCTGATAGCCGGCGGAACGGCTGCGTTCAGAATGCTGCCTATTGATGCTGTACCGGATGTAACAAATATCCAGGTTCAGATTCTTACTAATTCTCCAACACTTGCCCCCGTAGAAATTGAACGCTACATTACATTTCCCATTGAAGTAGCGATGAACGGTATTCCGGGTGTTGAACAAATTCGTTCAGTCTCAAAGTTCGGTTTGTCTTTAGTTACCGTTGTTTTTAATGACGATGTTAATATTTATTTTGCTCGTCAGTTAGTCTTCGAACGGCTGCGCGTTGCGTCTGAAAATATTCCGCCTGAACTCGGAAGTCCGGAACTTGGACCAACAAGCACCGGTTTGGGAGAAATTTATCAATACATCATCAGACCAAAAGACAAAACAAAGCAACAAGATTCAACAGCATTAATGGAGATGAGAACGCTTCAGGATTGGTATGCCAAGCGGCAGCTTCTCACAGTTCCCGGTATCAATGAAGTAAACAGCTTTGGCGGATTTGAAAAGCAATATCAGGTTCTTATTGATCCGCAAAAACTTTTGAACTACAACTTGACACTGCGCGAAGTATTTCAAGCCGTTTCAGAAAATAATGCAAACGCAGGCGGCGCATACATCGAACACGCAAACGAGCAGTATCTTGTGAGAGGTTCGGGGTTAGTTCAGACTACGGAAGACGTAAAGAACATCATCATAAAAACCGGAGAGAATGGAACGCCGATTTATGTACACAACGTAGCCGATGTTAAATTCGGACCGGCAATTAGGCAGGGCGCTGTTACAATGAACGGCGAAGGAGAAGTTACTGCCGGAATTGCTATGATGTTGAAAGGCGAGAACAGCCGTGCGGTTGTTGATAGAGTAAAACAGAAAGTTGAGACTGTAAGAAAAGCTTTGCCCGATAGTGTTACACTCCAGCCGTTTTATGATAGAACCGATTTGGTAAATAAAACAATCTGGACGGTGGAAAAAAACCTGCTTGAAGGAGGGGTGCTTGTAATTTTAATTCTTGTTTTGCTGCTCTTCAATTTAAGAGGCGGATTTATTGTTGCATCGGTAATTCCTCTTTCAATGTTGTTTGCCGTAATTATGATGGTTGCGACCGGCGTCTCCGGAAATTTAATGTCGCTTGGCGCACTTGATTTTGGTTTGATTGTTGACGGCGCAGTTGTAATGGTTGAAAATGCAATCCGAAAACTTCACGAAAGAAAAGATGGAACAAGCAGCACGGAATCAATTTTAGAATCGGCTTTGGAAGTTGGAAGACCGGTTGTCTTTGCCGTTGGAATTATCATAATAGTTTATTTTCCGATTATGACGCTGACTGGCATTGAAGGAAAAATGTTTAAGCCGATGGCATACACTGTAACTTATGCTTTAATTGGTGCTTTGATTCTCAGCTTAACTTATGTGCCGGTTATGTCGGCGTTAATGTTCAAAAAGAAAGTTAAGGAAAGGGAAAGTCCAATTATAACCTATGTAAAAAAATATTATGCGCCGCTTCTAAAAAAAATCTTGAATAAAAGATTTGCTGTTGCCGGAATTGCGGCTGCTTTTGTTGCAATAAGTATAATCATATTTCCGTTTCTTGGAAGCGAATTTATTCCTCAGCTTGACGAAGGTGCAATTGCAATTCAAGTATTAAGAATGCCAAGTGCATCATTAACAACTGCAATTGAAACATCGGCGATGATTGAAAAAGAGATTCGGAAATTTCCGGAAGTTGATTATGTTGTATCAAAAACCGGACGCGCAGAAATTGGGACCGATCCGATGGGCGTTGAAATGAGTGACATCTTAATTGAGCTAAAACCAAAAGACGATTGGGCAACCGGCAGAACAAAAAATGAATTGATTGATGAGATGAGCAAATCGCTTACGTCCAAAATTCCGGGAATGGTTTTCAGTTTTTCACAACCAATTCAACTTCGTGTTGCCGAACTGATTGCCGGTGTTCGCTCGGATATTGCTATAAAACTTTTTGGCGAAGATTTAGATGTGTTGAAAGAAAAAGCTGAAGAGATTGCAAGAATTGTTTCTAAAGTTGATGGCGCTGCAGACGTTAAAATTGAACAAGTAACCGGACTTCCCCAGCTTCAAATAAAGATTGACCGCTCAAAAATATCGCGTTACGGAATTAATGTTGCTGATATAAACCAGATAATTGAAACGGCTATCGGAGGGAAAGCAGCCGGTGTAGTATTCGAAGGAGAAAAAAGATTTGATCTGCTTGTAAGATTTAAGGAAGATGCCAGAAATAATCTTGAAACGATAAAGAATATTCTAGTTTCGACTCCATCCGGTTCGAGTATTCCACTAAGCCAATTAGCCGATGTTTACATTGAAGAAGGACCGGCTCAAATTAGCCGCGAGCACAGCCAGCGTAGGATTGTAGTAGAGCTGAATGTGAGAGAAAGAGATATTGGAAGTTTTGTTGCCGAAGCTCAAACTAAGTTAGATCAATCGCTGAAAATTCCAGCCGGTTATTTTCTTGAGTGGGGCGGAACTTTTGAAAATTTGCAAAGTGCCAGAACGCGTTTGATGATTGTTGTTCCTCTTTCATTGTTCCTGATCTTCATTCTTTTATTTATGTCGTTCGGTTCAATAAGAAATGCACTTTTGATCTACACGGGAATTCCGTTCGCAATTGTAGGCGGCGTTTTCTCTCTTCTCATTCGAGGAATGCACTTTAGCATCTCCGCCGGCGTCGGATTCATTGCTCTTTTTGGTGTTGCAGTGTTAAACGGAGTTGTGATGGTTTCTTACATCAATCAACTACGGCAGGAAGGAAAGAATTTGGATGAAGCGGTTCTTCAAGGTGCCGAAACCAGATTGCGCCCAGTATTGATGACTGCTCTTGTTGCAAGTCTTGGTTTTGTTCCGATGGCGCTATCCCAAGGTGCCGGTGCCGAAGTCCAGCGACCTCTTGCAACTGTTGTGATCGGCGGAATAATAACTTCAACTATATTAACGCTGTTTGTTTTACCAACACTTTATAAGTGGTTTGAAGAAAAAAAGGCAGAACCGGAGTTATGAAAAACATTAACATAAGATCAAAAATCACGTGTCCTTATTGCGGTTTTGAGAAAGAAGAAGAAATGCCGCTTTATGCGTGTGTACATTTTTACGAGTGCGATTTTTGTAAGAAAATATTAAAGCCAAAAGATGGCGAATGCTGCGTGTTTTGCACTTATGGCAATGTTAAATGTCCTTCAAAACAATTAGAAGAAAACAACTATAAATAAATTTAATGAGGAAAAAGATGAAAGAGATAAAAGCAATAATTCAGCCGTTTATGTTAACAAGAGTAGTTACAGCCCTTCATAAAATTGAAGGGCTTCCGGGAATAACTATTTCCGATATCAAAGGATTCGGAAAAGGCGGTGGAAAGAAAGAGAACGACGATGAAGAAGGGATTTATGACTTTGTGCCAAAGAATAAAATAGAAATTGTTGTTCAAGACGAACTGGCAGAAACAGTTGTAAATTCGATTCAAGAGAATGCACACACGGGAAATCCGGGTGATGGGAAAATATTTGTTACCGATGTCGTTAACGTTGTAAAGATAAGAACGAATGAGAGAGGAAAAGAAGCGATATAGCCCCTTTCCGAAGGAATCCCTTTGGGAAAATCCCCCAAAGGGGGACTTTAATGATGGAAAATAGATAGATGGAAAAGACAATGAAACCCGAACTCACATATAAATAAGTAAGAGGCATCTATGGATTGGAACATAGAACTCGTAATGACTCTGCGCGCTCTACTCTCAGCAGCACTCGGTGCGGTGATAGGATACGAGAGGGAAGGACACGGGGGCGATGCAGGCATACGAACCTACGCAGCAGTTTCACTTGGCGCCTGTATCTTTGGCCTCGTTTCATCTCATATTCCTGGGACAGATCAGGCACGCATCGCAGCCGGAGTTGTTACCGGCGTGGGATTCCTTGGTGCCGGAGTTATCTTGAGAGAACAAGGAAGAATAGCGGGGCTGACCACTGCTGCTACCGTTTGGGCAACTGCTTCCGTTGGATTGGCAATTTCTTTTGGTATGTATGTCTTAGGAACATTGACAGCAGTAATAATATTTTTCTTGTTGTCTATACACCATCTTACGCTGTGGAAAAGGTTGAAAGGAAAAAGAGCAAAGGAAGAAGGAGATTAGAAATGCCTCACGAACATAATCATTCGCACGACCATTCACATAGCGATGAATTCACTCAACGCCGGAACTATAATAAAGCTTTTGGCTTCGGTATTGCATTAAATGTAATCTACATTGCAGTTGAAGTTGTATTTGGATTAATTATTAACTCGATGGCACTTATAGCTGATGCCGGGCATAATTTAAGCGATGTGTTTGGATTAGTGCTTGCCTGGGGCGCAGCTTATTTAGCCGGGTTTTCTGTTACAAGCAAAAGAACTTACGGATTAAGAAAATCTACAATACTTGCAGCGCTTTTTAATGCAATAATTCTTCTTGTTGCAGTTGGTGCAATAACGATTGAGTCAATAAGAAAAATTCTTGAGCCCGAACCGATTGGCGGGACTACAATGATGATTGTTGCTGGAGTTGGAGTGGTTATAAACTCACTTACTGCGCTTCTTTTTATGAAGGGTAGAGAATCAGATTTAAATATAAAAGGCGCGTTTTTGCATATGGCTGCAGATGCTGGAGTTTCTCTTGGTGTTGTTGCAGCAGGACTCTTAATTAATCTTACAGGATTCTTTTTGCTTGACCCAATAATCAGTCTCGTAATAGTAGTGGTTATTACAATAGGAACGTGGAGCTTATTAAAGGATTCATTTCACCTTTCGATGGATGCCGTTCCAAGGAATATAGTATTTGAAGAAGTAAAAAAATATTTAAGCTCTCTTGAAGGCGTAAAAGAAGTTCACGACTTGCACATCTGGGCAATGAGCACTACGGAAACCGCATTAACTGTTCATCTTGTAATTCCAGACGGGCAAAAGGATGATAAGTTCTTAAGCAAAGTATGTGAACAGCTTCAACATAAATTTGGGATAGAACATTCAACAATACAAATAGAGAAGAATGTACAGAGCGCAAGCTGCGAAGATGTGAATGTTTAGAAAATGGATGATGGAAAATGTTGAGCGAAGCGAAATCCCGCTTTTCGGGAGAAGATGAAAATGAAAAAACAATAATTGGAATGAAATGAAATTGTGAAAAAATCTTTCTCAAAAAATATTGTTTTTGTTTGTTGGTTCCTTGCGGTCTTATATTCAGGGATAATCGCTCAGAGTGCGAATGGTTCTGTAAACAAAACAATAGAACAGAGTAATCTTTTAAATCAAACTGTTGATGGAGAGAATTCTCTTGAGAATATCCGTAAGTATTATGAAAAGATTCTTGAAACTGACAGCACGAATTACGATGCGTTTACAAACCTTGGAGTAATCTGGCAGCAAAAAGGAGATATGGAAAAGTCGCTCGGATATTTTGAGAAAGCTGTAAAGTTTCATCCCAAAAGAGCTAGAGCATACCATAACCTTGGCATCCTAAATAGTATAATTGGAAATCTTGATGAAGCGGTTGTTAATCTTAACAAAGCTGCGGAACTTGACTCGAACAGTCCAAACTCAATCCGGCAGCTTGGAATTATTTATTTGCAGAATGAAAAACTCAATGAAGCGATAGGATCGTTTAATTGCGCTTTGATGAGAGATAATAAAGATACTGAAAGTTATTTAGGGAAATCCCTTGCTTACTGGCTGCTTAAAGATTATGATAAAGTTCTTGCGGTAGTAGGTGAAATGCGGTCTCTTGGATTGCGGTTCAATCGTATGGAGTTGCTGCTTGCCGATGTTTACTTTAAGAAGAAGGATTATGAGAATGCGATGAAATATGCTAAACTGGATGAAACGGAAAATTCATCCAAGGCAGAAGGACATTACTTGCTTGGTGTGCTTTATGAAATTAACGGAGAGAAAAACAAAGCAGAATTAGAATTTGAAGAAGCGACTTCAATTACACAACAAAATCCACAAGCAAGTTTAGAGTTAAGCATCAATATTTTTTTTAATGCAGGAATAAAACGAACAGATGAAAGCGAAGCCGATGAATAAACTATACCCAAAGGGATGGATTCACACAAAATTGATTTTAGCTATGATGAATACAATAACCGAAAATAAAGAAAAGAAAATATTAAACGGAACTATTGTATTAGCAATAGTGATTAGCTTTATTCATTTCTTAACTTTCTCCCAAAAGGAAATATATCTTGATTTTCTGCATCAGCTTTTAACGAAGTTATATTTTTTCCCGGTTCTTTTAGCTGCTTTGTTTTTGGGTAAGAAAGGAGCTATAAAGCTGGCTCTGGTGGTTTCATTATTATATCTTCCGCACTCCATAAACACCGGTCTTTTTTCGAAGTTTTATGTTGCAGAAAATCTTTCTGAATTAATATTAATATGGGCAGTAGGAATAATAGCCGGCGTTTTGATAGATAGATTAAAAAAAGTTCAAAGCGAAAAAGCACGACTGGCTGCATTAGAAAAAGTATCAACCGTTATTAATGTCATCAATAAAGATATAATGAATGATTATTCTGCTTGTGAAGGATTAACGAAATCTCTTACAAAAATTTATAATAATGGTGATGGAAATTCTTTTACGGCAAAATTATTATCGGAAAAATTACAGCGTTTGGGTTCGCACATATCACATCTGTCAAACCTTGCTGCGCCGAAACCGATGAAAAAGACTAAATATAATTTTTCCCATTTGACTAAAAAATGTGTAAATGAAATTATACAGCACAATCCCGGTTATAATTTTACTTTTAAGAGCGAACCAAAGCTGCCGCCGGTTTATATGGATGTAAGGCAAATTGAATTTGCCGTAAAGCAAATTTTACAAAGCTTCATTGAACAAAGCCCGGCGAAAAAGGAACTAATAATATCGGCAGCAAAAAACAATGAGATGGTTGAAATATCTTTAACTCTGAATGGAAAGAAAACGACTCGGGAAAATAAAGGAACAGAAGTATTTGATTTAATAGCTAATCCGGAGAAGGGATACACTTTTGCACTAGCATCCTCAATTATACATTCTCATAGCGGCAATGTAAAATTTGAAACCGGCGAAAGCGGAATCAAGTCAATCTATTTGAATATGCCGGTAAAATGAACTGTGATTACTAAATTTAACTTAATGAAGAAAAGAATAAAAATTAGTAGGTAAGCTAATGAAAAAATTATTCACGAAGGGATGGATTCCCACAAAGCTAATCTTCCCGGCAGTCTTAGTTGCCGTTATTGCAGTAATTTATTTTACATACTTTGCCCCGACAAAAGAGCTTGGTTCATTCAGCAAGTTTAGTTCGGGTGCAGAGATAAATCAGAATATTAACGTACGGATTGATAAATCCGCGGGGTTTGATAAAGATGCAAATGGCAATATCATTTCGTTTTATGTATTGGATAAAAACAACGTTAAGGTTCAGGTTACTTCCCACGAATCTATACCGCCGGAAATTGCTGATGCAGATATTGTTGAACTGCTGGGGCATATGCATGGCGGTAATTTTACAGCGGGAAAAATTACAATTTTAAAGTGATAAACATGAGCAAAAAGAACAATTACGAATCTTTCATTAAATTCAAGCATCAGATTAGTAGAAATATTTTCGCATAGCGATTAGTACACATAAACAATGATTAAACACTTGATAAAATACCGGTCATTAGTGGCAACTATTTTTGTTCTGATGCCTTTCCTATTTTGGTTTTCTTACTCCGAGCTTGGACAGTTCGCTTTTGAAAAAGAGCATCCGGCTACGCAAGATTATTGCGAGATAGTAAAAGTAACGAAAGCAGAGACTGGCAAAATTGCTTTAAATAATTTATTTAATCTGAAAGTAGATAAATCAATTTTTCTGCCTTATATTGATGAAACACGTAAACAGAATACTTCATTCACTAAATTAGATATTGAGCATTTACATTCACCACAAAAAACTACTGAAATCTATCTCTACAACAGAGCATTTCTGATTTAATACTTTCCTTTTTAGATGATGCTTAAGCATCATCTCTTTTCAAAACATCCTTTGATTATTTAAAAGGATTTTGAATAATATTTATAATTTATTAAGCATAAAAGGAATAATAAAATGTTAACCTCCAAAAAAAGATGGTTTACAGGAATTGCAGCAGTAATTGCAGTTCTTGTAGTGTCTGTTGTATTGTTTGCACAAGAGCATCCAAAGAAAAATAATTCTATGGATCATACTTATGATTTATCTTACAGGAACTCCAATGTGCCAGAAAAGTATTGGCTTACTGATGAACAAATAAGCCAGGCAAACAAAATAAAAAAAGAATACGATGAGTTAATTCAGCCGGAAATTGAAAAACTCAATACTGTGCGCGGATATTTTTCTGATTACCAACAGCAAGATGATATTAACAGCAAACGTATTAGAGAATATCAAAGTGAAATAAGAGGAATTGAGGACAATATATACAGCTTAAAGATGGAAGCTGGAAACAAAATCAAAAAGGTGCTCAATAAAAGTCAGCGAAAATATTATAATGATTCTGTTTTTAACGGTTGGTGTGACGGTTGGACTTGGGATTACAACGGGTATATGGATTATGGATTGAGAAACCACGGATATACGGAATACGGCTGGGGTTGCGGTTATATGGATTCTGAGACAAGAAACCACGGCAGGATGTATAGCCACGGTGGCTGCTGGTAAAATTTAAATCAATAATAATTAATTTCCCCGCTTTCTGGAAATGGCGGGGAGATTATTAAAAAGGAAGATTTATGAAAAACATATTCAATAAAATTAAAGTGATAGTCCTAATTTCATTTCTACTTGCTGTAAATGGTTATGCACAAGAAACAAGCAAGATAAAAGGCACGATTGGCAATGAAAAAATGGGCAATGATAAAATTGTTATTTGCGTTCTTGGCACTAAAGCTTGTATGCCAGTAAAGATTGACACAAGTATGACCGTAAAATACCAGAATAAAGATACAAAGCTGACAGATTTACCGTTTGGTCTTTATTTGGAAGCCGGCATCATTGACGATAAATCTAACGGAAAGACAGTTAAAAGTATAAGCATTGATGAAACAAAAACAGTAATCTGTTTTACAGAACTGAAGAAAGAGCAAGAAAATAAATTGATCGATGTATTAAGAAAAACCAAAGGCGTTTCCGATTTTGAAATACATTCGGAATCAAGCCAGGTATATATTGTATACAATCCACCGACAATCTCATATAAAGATTTGGAAAACAGAATTAAAGAAGCTGGTTTTGAATTGGAATTGGAAAATTAATAAATGGTAAACTATACATTGAAAGAGAGACTCGTCGGAATATCTATTGCGGTGGCAATCCATTTAATAATTTTCTTAATCGTTTATTTAACACACAAATATTGAATTGAACTTTAATACCAAATAAAAGGAAAAATAAAATGAAACAAACAAATTATGGATTCTCGAAAGAAGTTAGTCTCGGTTACGATGAAGCAATTGCAAAAGTAACCAAAGAATTAAAGAAAGAAGGTTTCGGTGTTCTTACCGAAATTGATGTTAAAGAAACATTAAAGAAAAAGCTTGATGTTGACTTTAAGCCGTATAAAATACTAGGGGCTTGCAATCCGCTCTTTGCACATAAAGCATTGCAAGCTGAAGAGCAAATTGGATTAATGCTTCCGTGTAATGTAATTGTTTATGTAAATGATAATAATGAAACTGTTGTTGCTGCAATAGATCCAATTGCTTCGATGCAAGCGGTTAAGAATGAAACGCTTGGAGAAGTAGCGGAAACTATACAAGGGAAATTGAAGTCTGTCATCAGCAATCTTTAAGCATTCATACAATGCCATGATTGGAGACTAAATAAAATTAGTTGTTAAGAATTACCAATAAATGGTGATTGATACTTGACAATACACCGAATAATTTAGCGGCAAAAAAAAAGATATAATTATGAGAGATGAAAGAACAGTAGAAAAAATAGAGCTTCGTAAATCAAACATACCAAGTGCAAGGAATATCAAAAATATGCCTAAGATCTGGGATATGCTCAGAGTTTGGGGCCCAGCATGGCTTGTTATGATTGCCGATGTGGATGCCGCAAGCGTTATAACAGCTGCCGAGACCGGCGCAGTTTACGGTACAAAACTCATTTGGTTTTTGCTATTGTTAGCTATTCCACTGTTTGTTATACAAGAAGTAGCAGGCAGAGTTGGCGCCGTAACAAACAAAGGATTAGGCGAGCTTATTAGAGAAAACTTCAGCAAACGGATGGCAGTCTTTGCTGCTATACCAATGGCGCTTGTGGACATAATTAGTTATATTGTAGAATACACCGGCGCTGCAATAGGTTTCCAAATTTTGGGAGTCTCTCCGAAGATATCTGTACCTTTTATTTTTATTGCGCATGTCCTCCTGGTTTACAAACGAAAATATGCCGAAGCTGAGAAACCTTTACTGGTAATCTCAATTTTGTTTGCTATCTCATGGGCTGTTTCCGCTTACTTAACAGCGCGGAAAGGGATTCAAGTAACGCCATTTTACTTTTCAGCATCGCCCGACTTTATCTTTTTGCTTGCTGCAAACGTGGGCGCGGTTATTATGCCGTTCATGCTTTTTTATCAAGCCTCAGCAACTGCCGAGAAAGGGATAACAGCCAAGAGCCTGTGGGCGGTTAGACTTGAGACAGCTATTGGGGCAATTGTTTCAGAGCTAATTATGATAGCGATTGTAATTGCTACAATTGGAGTGAGCAAGGACTCTTTAGATTTTGCATCTCCGGGAATTTTATCGCACGGGCTGTTTTCGGTTGCCGGTACATTTGCGCCCTACTTTTTCGGCATAGGATTGATAGCTGCCTCATTCATTGCACTTATTGTAATTTCACTTGGAAGCAGCTGGGGCGTTGTTGAAGCATTAGGGTGGGGTAGAAAAAACTGGTTCAAGGTCTATCTTATCGAATCAATTCCAGCTTTGATAGTTACTATGTTAACGTTGAATCTGGTCAATTTAGCGCTAAACTTGATGGTGCTGCAAATTGCCGTGCTTGTAGGTCCTGCAATTATGCTGGGGCTAATAGCTTCGAACAAGAGATTGATGGGACGCTATTACTTGAAGGGATATAATAAACTAATTTACTGGGCATTCTTCATTTTAATATTAGGCACAGGAATAATAAGTGTGCTTTTGTTACTTTGAATGTTGATTGAATACAGCGATGTAGAATGCTTTTTTGCAGGCAATACAACGAATTAAAAAATAATGATGTTGACTTTTTAAGAGTGCAAAGAAATTTAGAAAGCTTGAGAACGACGTGAAAAAATACCGATTAAAAAATATTGACTGCGCTTTTGGCGCGGCTAACATAACACTTTTCATTCTCATACGTCTGTAAGAGTTAGAAAATGAATTTAAAATCCGGTAATAAAGATTTAGATGATGAAGAACTTTTACAACTCTTGAATAGAGCGAAGTTCAATGATTCTAGAGCGCTGGGAAAGCTATGTGTACATTTTTATTCGAAAATCTACCGGTTTATTTATTATCGTGTAAATACGGTTGAAGATGCAGAAGATTTAACAAGCGAGGTGTGCCTCAGAGTAATTAAATCAATCCATGAGCAGAAAGGATCATTTTATGCGTGGATTTTCCGCATCGCATCTAACATGATTACAGATCACTATCGTAGGCGTGTAGTACGATCAAACGTTGAGTCGGTAGGAGAATCAATTGAAGAAATGGTTGATGCGGGCAGCAAACAAAGTGAACTGATAGAGCAGCAAAATCTGCGGCAAGCGTTGAGAAGGTTGACCGAGGAACAACAAGAGGTTATTGTATTGAAATTTATTGAAGGTTACGATACAGATGAGATAGCACACTTGGTTGGGAAGTCCACAGGAGCAGTTCGGGCAATCCAGTTTAGAGCTTTAACTGCATTGCGGAATATGTCTGACATGGAAAAGTTTATTGAAAAGGATAGAAAGATTTAAATGGAACGAGACATTGAATTACTTTTAGATAATTGCATTAACGAAATGCGGAATAGGAAAAGTGTTGATGAATCTATTGCAGAACATCCACAATACGCTGGTCAATTACAGCCATTGCTGCGCCTTGTTCAAAAAATCGAGACTTTACCGCAACCCGAACCAACACCGGAAGCAATATCGGGAACTTTGATAAATTTAGGGCATCACATTGCGCAGTATTCAATGACTTTTGAAAAGCCAACTGCTGTTGTGAAGATGCGAAAAAAGTCATCAGTCTTTAATATTATTCGGCGTCCCAAAATAGCTTGGGCATTCAACGCCGCTTTTTTATTTCTTGTTGTTCTTTTTAGCGCCGCAACGATTTCTGCAAACAGTGTTCCCGGCGATTTCCTATATCCTCTGAAGTTAGCAACGGAGAAAATAAAATTCATGCTCACATTTAATTCTGAGAAGAAAGCAGAACTTCGGCTAACCTTCTCGGACAAGCGCCTGCAAGAAATGATCGCTGTCTTCCAGCAGTCCGGTAAACTTGATACAACATTATTAAAGGAAATGCTTGATGAAGCGAAATTAGCTTTAGAGGAAACCAAAATACCCACTGATACAGCATCTGTCTTTGTAACCAAACTACGTCACGTTAATGCTTATCAAAAAGATGTGTTGGAGAAAATTCGTCCACAAGTTGTCTCATCAAACCGCAAAATTGTTGATGAGGCGATTAATATGTGTGATTCACGTAGCCGCTGGATGAGAAGAATGATGAATGAGGAAAATGAGATTTCTCCCGATTCATCAGAACCAGGTTCAATGGATTCACCGCAGAGAACGCCCCGCTCTAAACAAAAGTCAGATAGACGGCAGTGGGGACCGGAATGCGATTGGATGAGATAATTTTTTTTGGGAACAATAACTGCATAACACTCTAGTCTGTTGTGCGTCTTTAGTGTTGTACTTAAAAAAATTTAATAACTATAGTAGGAGAAAAATCATGTTTACCAAACACAAGAAACTTGCTCTAATTGTTCCGTTACTTGGAACAATCATGCTGCTTTCGTTATTCTCAAGTTCTGCCTCAGCACAAGGTATGGGGCGCTGCATGAACGGCTCTGATGCATGGTGGTCTAATTCCAACGTTCCAGCTAAGTACCAGTTGTCACCTGAACAAATAACCAAAACCAGAGAGATACGTTCCCAATATGATGACGAAATCATCCCCTTGCAAAGAGAACTTAGTTCACTAAGAATGGAAGCAAGAGGTTACGCTTCGCGTTCTGATGCTGAAGTAGGAAAGATCAAATCGTACAGGAAAGATATTAACAATCTAAGCGATAAGATTGAAGATCTACGCTTGGAAGCTAGAGCTGAAATCAACAAGGTTCTCACCAAAGAGCAGAGAGCATACTTCGGCGATAATTACGGCAGGTGGGATATGAATGACGGCATGATGATGGGCAATATGATGGATGGCATGGGCATGCGCGATGAGTGCCCGATGATGTCTGACTGGCGAGGTTGGTAATATATAAAATTAATGAGAGGGCGGAGGAGACTGCCTCTGTCCTCTAAACTTTTTTATCTCAAACATAATTATGAGGAAATTTTTCATGAAAACATTTATAAGCTCCATTACTTTACTAACTTTTCTTTTTCTTCTCGAAGTCAATCCTCTCTTTGCCCAGGATCATAAAATCTTGATGGAACAAATCATAAAGCACTATCAGGATATCGGGCAAAGTCTTTCAAAAGGATCAACGGAAGAAGTCACGCAGCATGCAAATGCAATCGTTACAGCTACAGAAGAAATTATGAAACTAAAGAATGGTTTACCAAAAGAAAAGAAAAAACAATTCAACATACTGGTGAAGCGAATAAATAGCTATGCGCAAAAGCTTGTTGGCAATAAAGATATAGAGGCACTACGCACTGAGTTCGATGTTTTGAGCAAGCCTCTAATCGGGTATTTAAATACATTTGGTTCCGGCAAAAAGTATTTTATTTACGCTTGCGAGGGGGATATGAATCTGTGGATTCAAGAGAACAGGAAGCCGCAACAAGATCCCTACTGCGATTCTCCATGCGGAAAGATTATCAAGGAGATAGGAGGAAATTAAATTTATGGTAAAAGCAGGAGCTCGTCTTATGAGAAAGAGATTTTTTTCAAGGGAATTTATTCAGACCCCAAGAAATTTGGTTACGCCAGTCAGTTGGGGCTGTGGATGCCGTTACTGTGATCCAGAGTTGTGGCTCAGCAAAGAAGACGCCATAGAAGCTCTGGAAGAGTATAAACAAATTCTGAAGGAAAACACGTCAGAAGTTGAGAAGCGAATTTAAGAACTTAGAAAAAAGGAGACTGATTAATGGAATCTTTTCTTTACACACTCAACTTAGCCGTTCACAATTTGCTTTTCGTAGCTTGTGCAGCGGCACCATTTTATCAACTTAGGATGGTTTACAAGAGAGCGAAATTTGGGAAGAAGCTATATTACGAAATGGATAGTATGATGGAAGAAATTCTAAGCCAGCAGCCCCGACTTTGTTTCTGGTTTATCATCGGTTTAATTGTTACCGGCTTTGCCTTCCCGTTGATTCACTATGGCTTTCACGGTGAATGGCAGCAGCGAACATCATTAGTATATTGGGCGCTCTCTATAAAAACCTTTTTGGTTTTCATAGGATTCGGGATTGTTAATTATGGAATGTTTGTAATTGATAAGCAGATACAAGTAATATTCAAAACGTTCAAACCAAATGAGCAGCCGCCAACTGATATTCTGGATAAATTCTTTGCTCTTCGAACCAGAAGAAGAAAATTTTGCACGGTGTGTTTAGTCTTAGCCATTGCAATTTTAGTCATAAGTCCAATTCTCAGTTTTTATTGATAAGGAGAAAATAAAATGTTTAGTGAAACGAATTCGCTACAGGCGAACCTTTATGCGGGGAAAAAATTAACTACTTCAACAAGCCACCTTTTGATTTTTATGGGATTGCTTTTTGTATTCTCATCTAATGTTCAAGCACAATGTTCTTGGGGAATGGGAAGTCACGAAAGATATGGTTCGCACTCTTATATAAATCCGGCAACGGCGGCTTTGCTCTCTTTGCAGCCGCTGCCAATTGCTGTGGGAAATTTTTATTCCGGCGATTGGGGAAGAGGAACTTTATACACTGCGGCAGAATTAGCACTATTTATTCCAGGAATGATTTTAGTGATGGACAATTCCGGCTGGTGGGGGCACAACCGCTATGATGGTTACTATAACACTTCCTACAGCAACGCTAATTGGACAAAAGCAGAGCGGGATCGCTTTTATTACTTGCTGGCTGGTTATGTTTTAGTCAAAGTCATCAGCGCATTTGATGCAGGTTATTCAGCCGAGCGGCACAATACATATTATGCTCTTAAATATGATGAGCAGAGTAAGTCGCTCGCACTTGCATTCAGATATTCTTTTTAACATTGGCTGGATTGGTATATCATATAACAAACAATATTGAAGGAGAAATTACAATGTGGAATTCAGGTTGTTCATGGTGGTGGGGACCGGGATATTTTTTCGGAGGACCGTTCGGTATGATATTCGGACTTGTTTTTTGGGCGGTAATTATATACGCCATATTCCGATTGATCTCTAACCTTTCGAATCGTTCTGTGGAAGTAAGCAGAAAAGAAGAAACTGCTTTAGATATCCTCAAACGAAGGTATGCAAAAGGTGAGATAGACAGCGATGAGTTCAATAGACGGAAAAAGGATTTGGATTCTTAAAACATGGGATCTGTTTATACAAAATATGATACTCAAATTATTTTTGAATGATTTTATAGAAAAGTTGAATCGAAGGTTACGAGGCGGCATCTTATTGACAATCTAAATTATTAGAATAACATAGGAGAAATAAAAAATGGAACAAATAAATTATGGTTTCTCGAAAATAGTTAAACTCGGTTATGATAAAGCAATCGAAAAAGTAACCGAGGAACTATACACAAGAGATTAACAATGTTCTAAATAATTTCTGATAATAATCACTAATGCCGGGGTAATCACCCAAAAAGAATGATAATTGTATTTACTTGACAAGCAATTTTTTAATAAAACTATAAATGAGGTTAAGATGAAACTGATCAAACTACTTTCTTTATTGCTGATATTAGACACTATCAGTATAACAGCACAACCATACCCAGGTGGAATGGAATTAATGTTTAAGAGCAATTATAGGGATACGACAGTCACTGGAATGACGCTTGTTCAAGCACTTAATTCTGTTGAGAGTATCTATTATATAGATACAAATACCGACGGCAAAGCAGAATTTCAATTGAGTTTTGGTCCAAAGTGGTATAAACCGATTGATTCGAATGCAGAAAGGCCAAAGGATGGGGATAATGTAACTATCAAAGGCGCAGTTGTAAAAAATGCGATCAACGTAAATAGCATCTTAATTGTCTATGAGATCAACGGATTAAAATGGCGCGATCCATTTAATCCCTTCTGGAATAATGTTGGTATGCCTGGGCAAATGTTTAATGATTCCGGTGGATGTATGGGGTATGCATGGGGAGGGAATAATCTTCAAATTCAGAAAGTTTCTCTACAAGGCATTGCCGCTGTTGACGAAACATTTTTTATGGCTCAATATTACTTAGATGAGAATAAGGATGGAAACACGGATTACTATCTAAACTTTGGTCCAATTTGGTATCAGCCAAAGAGTGGAGCTGTAAGACCGAAGAATGGAGAAAGCATATCGATTGTGGGGGGAAAAATCATAACAAGTAATGGAATACCAATGATTCTTGTTTATGAGATTAATGGAAAAGTATGGAGAGACACAAATTCTTTCGGTAACTATTTTGGCGGAATGTGGGTAAATAGAAATAATGCATCTGGCGTAAAGATAAAAAATCCATTTGACGATGATGATTTTATTATGATAAATCCCGGTTGGAATACTGGAATGGGTATGGGTATGATGTTCTCTGATTCTCTTTTCTTTAGAATGCTTGAATTAAATCCCCAGAACATTCCAAACACGAAAGGCAATAATGCTTTTTGCGGTTTTGAAATTGGAATTTTTAATACTGGCGGAACAAATGGAATGTGGCAAAATGGAAATTGGGGCGGGCGAATGAATTTTGGTTCACTCTCCAAATTTCAGATTCATTATGACGATATGCAATTAAATGCATACGATATTGATAAAAATAGTATCAAAGCTAAATACTGGGATAACGGAACAAATAATTGGACAAATTTATCAGACGCAATTATAGATAGGGCTAATAAGACAGTCACATTCTCATCCAACATAGTAAGCAATTATGTGATATTAACGGGAGAAAAAAATATTACAGCAGTTGATAAAGAGCAAAAAATATTACCAGATAACTATAGTTTGGAACAAAACTATCCAAACCCTTTCAATCCAGCAACAACTATAAGTTATACTTTACCAATAGCAGGAAGTGTTACATTAAAAGTGTTCGACATTACTGGAAAGGAAGTAAGAATGCTAGCTAACGGTTATAAAGTTGCAGGGAAATATTCGGTAACTTTTAATGCGTCAGATTTAGCAAGCGGAATTTATTTTTACCAAATTATTACTTCCAACTTTGTAGAAACTAAAAAATTAATTCTGATGAAATAAGGAAGTTCTTCCGGTTAGTTTTGGAAAAAAGGTTAACTTTTTGTTAAATAGAAACAAGAAGTAACCGACCTGGCTACG
>JARGDL010000026.1 GCA_029210465.1 Stygiobacter electus | reverse complement strand
ATAAATCTAATTTTGTCATGGTTCGACAATCCCGACAAAGTCGGGCTCAAGATGACATCTTATTAATTTTTCAGTAGTCTCAAATATTTAATTATGCAAATAAATTTAAAACTCTTATTAATTTAATTAATTAACCCAAATATTAGGCATTAAACTTTATTCACAATTGTACGCTTTACATAATAAATTGTACATTGTTTAGACCATCAATCATAAATTACCAACCACAAATTACAAAATTGGGCTTCAGCCTCATCAAGAATGTGATTAAAACCAATTTAATTTTAATCTTATTAAAGTGAACTTATATTTTTCTCAGTGAACCTCAGTGCTCTCAGTGGTAAATTTATCCGTGCAAATCAGTGTTGTCAGTGTTATCCGTGTTCTATTACTTAGTGGTTAATAAAACATTTCAAAATTCTTCCACCTCAAATTCTTTTTCCATATATTTCAATTAACAAATCACAATAAAATATCTCAAATGAAAAAAACAATTTTGTTATTATTTCTATTCTTTGCATCAAATTATCCACAAACAGAATTAGTCCCAATTTCACACAAAATATATAATCTTCTTCTTGACCTAAGCAAACGAGAAATAATTTCTAACTATAACCACGCTGATATTCCTCTTAGCAGAAGAAAAATATCTCAATTTATAAATCAACTTAAAAACAAAAAAGAACTTCTTACACAAACAGAAAGAAATATTTTATCTGATCTTTTAATTGAATTTAGTTACGATATTGACACAACTTTAGACAATTCAATTTCACTTGTTGACTCAATTTCATTAAAAAATATTTTCTCTGATTCAAAACAAAAATATCTATACTCATACGCCGACTCTAATGCTTCACTATTTTTAGATGGCACTGGCTTTCTTGGTTACAGAAAATTTGATCTGCAAACTAAAAATTCTACTAACATAGGACTCGGAGAATTTGGTTTTCGTGTTCGTGGTACTTTATATGAAAATTTAGGTTTTTATTTAAGAGCTTCTACCGGTCAACAAATTAATGGAGATTTATATTCAAGAAATGTTTCAGCATATTATGATCCTAAACTTTCATCAACATTAAAATTTATCAGCGAAAAATATTTTGAGACTTATGAAGGTTATCTGCGTTACGAATCATCTAATCAAGCATTTGCTTTTATGCTTGGTAAAGAAGCAATAAATATTGGTACAAGTTACATTGACAAATTATTTATCAGTAGCAATACAGCTCCATTTGATTTTGCTAAATTAAATATAAACTACAAAGGAATTAATTATACTTTTTTATACGGTAATTTAAGAGGAGACTCACTTGGCGTTACTTTGAAATCCAAAAACATCATTGCTCATCGGTTAGATTTTCCTCTACTTTCAAATTTGAGATTTGGCGTTTATGAAACTGTTATTGTTCCCAATCGCTCAATTAGTTTTACTTACTTGAATCCAGTTTCATTTTTGTTTTCAGCAGACTTAAATGCAATGAATAACAATGACAGTAATTCAATGATTGGATTCGATTTAGAATATCAACCTTTTCGTAATCTCTCTTTGCAATCAACTTTTTTAATTGATGATTATGATTTCAAATTAATTGGAGATAAATCACCAGCTTCAAATAATAATCGCTTTGCATGGCAATTTGGTTTATTTTATTCTCAACCTTTTGGATTAAAAAACATAAGTACATCTTTAGAATTTACACATCTCGATCCATTCTTCTATTCACATAAATCCAATATGGCACAATATACCCATTGGAAATTGTCTTTAGGACATTCATTGCCGCCAAATTCTGATGAACTTGCTCTTAAAATTAATTATTGGATATCTTCAAGAATATTTACAAATGTAATTGTAAAATTTAGAAGAACTGGCGAAGGTTTAGTTTTTGATTCGAAAGGAAATTTAATTAGAAATTATGGTGCGGATATTAATAGAGGTGATGGCTTGTATCTCTTTAAAGCTTACTTTTTAGATGGCAATAGAATAAACTCAACTTCAGTAAACTTTAATTTAAAAATTGAACCTATTCGACAATACTTTATTGATTTGAACTATTCAATTAATTTAATTGATAAAAAATATCTAAGTAAAAATTATAAAGAACAATTATTTTATATAACTGTATCAACTGAATTTTAATACTACAATAATATATCCTTTGCGTCCCGACCTATCGGGATTGCGTCTTTGCGAGAGAAAAGTTTCACGCGAAGCCGCCAAGCTCGCTAAGAATAAATTAATCCATTGTGTCCCGACCTGTCAGGATTGCGTCTTTGTGAGAGATTCTCTTATAATTCCTTGTTTTTTTACTTTGCGTCCTCTGCGTCTTTGCGAGAGAAAAGTTTCACGCCAAGTCGCCAAGCTCGCTAAGAATAAATTAATCCATTGTGTCCCGACCTGTCGGGATTGCGCCCCGACTTTTGACGGGTGTGCAAAGTTGATTTGTAAGTTATTGAAAAATAATAACTTAATTTTTAGGATTTTTCAAGCGGACAAGTCAGGAAAGATATAATCTTTCCGCTATTTAAAGGGACCTCAAGACTCCTTTCCTTAAAATCTGGTATCGAACTTTTATGAAAATCTTTGATTATCGTCTTGATTATTTCTTTCATCAGACTAATTTCCTTCCTTCGCCAAAGGAAAGATAATTAAACAGCTATACTTTTCCAAAGGAAATTATCAGGGGAAGGAGAAGAGGTAAAAAGATGAAAAGAGAAAAAGATGAAAAGGTTAAGAGCAATGGGCAAAGGGTAAAGAGTTTTGAGTCAAGATAAGGTTTTTTGAAAATTCGTTATCTTACGACATCAAATATCTAATTCTTCAAGAAGAGTATTTAATTCTTCATTCCCAATAATCTTTCGTTTGTTAAGCAAAATCAAAATGTTAGCATTTTCATAAGTAGATCTTTTTGTAATATTTAAGAATTGTATAAACTCTTTTTTAGATGTTGAACCCGACCCCTCAGCAATATTATTTGATATTGACATTCCAGCACCTCTTAACTGTTCAGAAAATCTATAAAGTTTTTTCCGTTCAAGAATATCGGCAATATCAAAAAGTTTTTCTCCAATTACTATTGCCTCTTGCCATATTATCAAATCTTGAAACCTAAACTTTGCCATCTACAATTACCCCATTGCACTTAGCACTATGCGCTTAACACTATGCACCTAACACTATGCCCCTAACCACTATGCACTATGCCCCTAACCACTATGCACTATGCCCCTAACACTATGCACCTAACACTATGCACTTAACACTATGCACTATGCCCCTACCACTATGCACTATGCCCCTACCACTATGCACATTGCTTTCAGTACGCATTCGGATCCCCCTTAATCATCTTCCATATAGTCATAGCTATGATCTGCAAATCTAAAACAAAACTCCAATTTTCAATATACCATAAATCATAATCAACACGCTTTTGCATCAAAAACACCTCTTTCGTTTCACCACGAAATCCGTTTACCTGTGCCCAGCCTGTTATACCAGGTTTTACAAGTGTGCGAAGCATATATCTTCTAACTCTCTGACGCGATTCAATATTTAATGGAATTGGATGTGGTCTTGGTCCTACAATTGACATCTGTCCTAAAAACACATTTATAAATTGCGGCAATTCGTCCAGATTTGTCTTTCTTAAAAACTTACCAATCTTTGTTATACGTGGATCATCTTTAGAAGCTTGCAAGTATTTTCCATTACAATCTACATCTTTACAATCAGATCGCATTGTTCTAAACTTAAATACCTTAATTTTTTTGTTATTTCTTCCCCATCTTTCTTGTCTAAATAAAGCTGGACCCGATGAAGTTAGTTTAATAATTATTGCAATTATTCCGCCAACCCACCAAAATACAAATACTAAAAATAAAAATGAAAAAGTTGTATCAAATGCCCTTTTCACTAACCGCCAGTGCAATTCATTTAAACGCTCTTTCCTTACTGATATGATCGGATATTTTCCGAACATTGTAACTTCAAAATTGCTTGATGAATATTTAAAATAATCAGGAATAATTTTAACTCTTGTAGTATGGTTTTCACATGTTTGCAAAACTTTCTGAAATTTATCCTGAGCATAATTTGGTAATGCAATTATAACATCATCAACATTTCTCGTTGATAAAACATCATTAAGCTCTTCAATTTTACCTAAGTACTCTCCATTCAAAAGTGGTTTTGGTTCATCATCAAGGAATCCCACTAATTTATATCCAAAATGAGGATTTGCAACTATTGAATCAAAAAATCCTTGCCCCAACTGCCCCGCTCCAACAATTAACAACTGTCTTAAATTTCTTCCTTTCTTTCTAATACTTTCAAGAATTTTTCTAAAAAGAAATCTTTCAATAAAAATAAAAACGAATAATGTTATGGAATAAATTATTATGAAACTGCGTGCATAGTAATTAACCTGTAAAATAAACAGAAAAATTATACCTGCTATTGTTTGAACTGCAACTGTCTTTAATATTGAAGCAAACTCAAAACTAAAATTTCTGGAACGAAATTCATCATATAAACCATATGACTGTGCACTAAATAACCAGACTAAAATCAAACCAATTAATATATACCCTTCAGTATTTGATGGGAACCGAATTGTTAATATTTTCGGGAAATGCCATATTGCAGCAATATAACTTGCTATTAATAAAAACAAATCAAGAAATCTGCGAAAAAATTGTAAAGATTTTCTGTTGTTAAGCATTGTCTCAATATTAATTAATAAATTGAATTACTTTTTTCAGATTTTAAAGGTGTGCAAAAGCATATAAACCAAGGGAAGGTAAAAAGATAAAAAGGAGAAAAGGTTAAAAGATTTTAATAGTTGATGAATTCACTAAACTCTATTCTTAGCCAAAGAATCAAATCCTCAAACCTATTCCCCTTTTGATCTCTTAATCTTTTAATCTATTAATCTTTTGATCTCTTAATCTTTTAATCTTTGCATTCCCTTAAAATCTCACTATTCACAATCTTTTTCAAAATTATTGAATTTTCTCAACCCAATGAACTCCAGAAATAAATACCACAAAAACAATGTATTTGTTACCAGATATCTTTTCCACAATCTTTTAGGATCTTGAATTAAACGGTAAAGCCATTCTAATGAATAGTTCTTCAACCATTTGGGAGCGCGTTTTGTTTTACCAGCCATATAATCGAAACCGGATATATTTCTATCATAATCCCTTCTTTAAATTTTTTGTGATTTTCTTACATAATTCTTTCTAATAAAACACAGAGACCAATAGACTTTATACCTTATTTATTATTTCTTCAAATAAGTCGGCTTTTTTAATTATATCAAATTCCGTTTTTGAATATTTCTGGGCATTTTCCGAAAACACTTCTCGTAGTGCAGAATTTTTATAAAGTTCTAAAGCAGAGGATAAAAATCTATTCGTATCAAAGGGATCGACAACAATACCCATATTATTTTCATTAACAATTTTTGATGCTTGATTTTCAAGAGGAACAGAAAGTAATAAAGGACGCCCAACACATAAGTAAGATAAGATTTTTGATGGTACAGAATAAATACCAGCATCTTTTTCTAAAATTGAAATTAAAACGTCAGCTGATGATAAAACATATGAAAGTTGATTCATTGGTTGATAATCAAATAATATCAAGTTTTCTAATTTTATTTCAATTTTTGTTTTCCTTAAAATGTCTGCCCCCTGTCCATTTGAAATAACAACAATTCTAATTTCATTATAATCTTTCAGAAATAATGCCAATTCACATAATAAAAGGGGATTATGTTTATAACCCAATGTCCCAGCATATAGGAAAACAAATTTATCATCAAGTCCATTTTTAGTTGACCATTCGTTTGTTTTGCTTTTCTTTTTTATTAATTCATTATTTGCCCAATTAGGTATTAGATGAATTTTTTTATAATTTATACCCCATTTAATTAATAGTTGTTTAAAACAATCTGAAATTACTATAACTGAATCACTACTTTTTAATATATTACGTTCAAGTAACTCATAATACCTAAAAATAAAATAACCAATTAAAGGGATTTTTTTTATTAAAATTGATTTTATTGCTAAACTATAAATATCTTGGACCCATGAGATATACTTTATATTTTCTCTTTTACATCTTTTTAAGATATGTTTAGTTGAGTCCAACTGTGAAATGGTATTGATAAAAATATCTGGCTTAATTTCTGAAATTTTTTTTGCTATCTCTTCTCCATATTCAATATCCGCTTTTCGTCTTTTAATAAAGTTTGTTTTTGAATATTCATTTTTTATAGATATTTGAATTAATTTTAGATTATCACCATTATCACAAGTCAGGTTGCTTTTGTTTGGAGAATCAAAAAAAGTAGAAATGAGGTGAAAAACAATATGTCCCCTCTTGGCTAATTCTGTACTCAATTGAAAAATAAATGGGTGGGCTGCTAAATCATGAATAATTATTTTCATAAGGTTTTATCTTCAGATTGAAAATACCAATTTATTGTATTTTTTATAGCCATTTTTATATCAAGATTGCCATGATTTAAAATTTGAAAAGTGCGCTGCATATTAATTGGATTTGGAGTAACCATATTAATATATCTTATTTTATTCATAGGAAATGGTATGTTAAACTTACTCACAAATTCACCGATAACTGCAGCTAAATAAAATACCCATATTGGTAGTATTTTTAGGCGATTTTTACCAAAATTTTTATGAATTTCTAAAACAAAAGATTGAAGATTTATTGGTTCATCACCAACATAAAAAGTTTTTTTATTAACAAGAGTACTGCTCAACTCTAAAATTTTAAGTATTTGTTGTACAACAGTTTCAACATAACCATAAGAACGAATTACATCAATATTTGGGTGAAAATAATACCCATTTTGAATCACTCTAAATAATCCTTTTACATAAATATCATTATATGGACCATATATATTTGTAGGACGAATAATAACCCATTCTTTATTAAGATTAAATTGTCTAACTATTTTTTCACCCTCTACTTTACTTTCGCCATATTTAGTAAAAGGGAAATATTCATCATCAGAATTAGGTTGACCGTGAAATTGATGTACATATTGAGTTGATGTAAAAATTACTCTTTTAACTGAAGCTGATTTATTGACAACTTTACAAATATTTTCAACACCTTTTATATTAGTTTGAAAGTCGGATAGCTTTGAAAATTTCACGTTAGTTTCTGCTGCTAAATGAATTAAATAATCTGGCGAATAGTCATTAATGAATGATTCTAAAGCTTTCAAATCATTTATATCACATTTTATCCAATACTTATCATGTGTCTTTAATTTTGGTTTACTTATATCTAAATTTAATACGTTAATATTTGACCTATTTAATAAAATAAATTCGATTAGGTTAGTACCAATAAAACCAGAGCCACCTGTTACCAGAATTTTTTGTTTAATCGAATTCAATTCTTTAACTCCTCTTTTCTGAACAGGGCATCAACTTCAATTATTCTGTTGTCATCACCTAAATTAAATCCCATCGGAGCAATAAAATTATAACCTAACGACTTCAATAATTCATTCATTTCATTAAACAAAAGCTGTTCTTCATATAGTTTTTCAAAAGCTAATTCTAACAAAATATAATCAATTGATTTTAAAGATTTTAGCGCCCCCATTAATACCCTATCTTCCAATCCCTGAACATCTAACTTTAATAAAACCGGAGGAATAACATTTATTGTGTTGAATATATCATCTAATTTTTTAATAACTGCTTTTGTTGTAACTGATTTAGATTTCTTATATACTTTATTATTATTACTTAAATCTATTTTAGAAAATGAACTAATTTGATCAAAAGAATTTTCATAAAATTCAATCTCTCCATCAACATCACCCAATCCAAAATTAAAAAGAATAACATTTTTGTTATTGCCTAAGGATTTTATAAGTCGCTTATATGCCAATTTAGAAGGTTCAAATGAATATATTTTTAAGTTTGGGAAATAATAATTTACAGCTAAAGTGAACTGACCTATATTCGCGCCCACATCTATAACGGTATTAACTTGTTTAATATATTTCTTTAAATTTTCAACATTTCGGAAAGACGAAATAGATACCGGTAATTTTTTTACTAATAAACCTATGAGTTTTGGTTTTTTAAGTAACCGAACAAAATCAATAATTTTTTTCAAAATTTTTCCATAATTAAATTATTTGACGAATGTAGAATAAAATTGAAAATAAGAATCTGAAAGCCGATCAGGAATATATTTTTTTGCGAAAATTGAACATTGTTTTTTCTTATATTCATAATCATTTCTATTATTAACGATTTTAAGTAGTTCGTTGGAAAAACTTTCAATTGAGTATCCACAAACCCATCCCGCTCCATTTTCAACTATATCTTTCCAAAGGTAAACATTGTTAGAGATCAATACAGGCAAATTTGAATAAAGCGATTCAAATATTGCAATTCCAAAATTTTCATTCATTGAAGGTAACACAAAAAGTTCGCTCCCTAAAAAGGCGTCTGCTTTGTCTTGACCTGCCAACTGCCCCCCAATAATTACTTTATCTTGTAATTTATATTCAATTACCCAATCTTTTAATTTATTCAAATAAGTCTTATCACCACTACCGGCAATAAAAAGTTTTACAAAAGGATATTCTGCCTGAATTTTAGAAAGTCCTTCAACAATAATATTTAAGCCTTTTTTATAATTTATGCGTGATAAGAATAGCAAAACAAAGTCATCTTTTTTATAATTATAATTTTCACGAAATCTAACTCGTGAACCTTTCACCTGATCTATTATTATGGGTAAAGGTAAAACCTTCTTATAGGGTTTTGATTTATATGTCTCTAATTTTTCGGCTTCTATTTGGGATGTGCAACATACAGCCGCTGAATTGCTTAATAATGGTTTAATAAAAATTGGGCCCAGTATTTTTTTCAATAATGATTTTTTTTGCAAATCAAAAGGGTCTAAAGAGCCATGAGGCCAAATAATATAAGGAACTTGAAACTCTCGAACAATTCTTACAGATTCATAACCAATTAAAGTCCATACGCTATGGATAATTAATAAATTATAATCTTTAATATTTTTTTTTAAGAACTTTAATGCTTCTTTTGATCTATTAAATCTTTTAGGAAATGTTTTATTATATAAATAAATCTTGGAATTAGGGAAATCATTTTCTCCATATTCTGAATGAGTTGATAGAATATCATGTCTAATATCCAACTCATTCTCAACCGCTATTAATCCCCGTAATGCTGCAGGTAAACCACCAAGTTTAGGATCTAAACTTTGAATAACGTGTAATATTCTCATTTAAACTAAATTATTCTTTTGGGATGCTGAAGCTGATCAATTAACCTTAAAAACAATACTGTTGGTTGGGAAAGCCAATGTAATATATAATTAAAATAATTAATTAAAATATTTTGATCTTCATAGGAATTTATTTGACGTAATTTTTCATAGTACTTGTTTAGTTTTTCTAAGTAGTCTTCATTGCCTGATATGGAATCCGAATAAATTCTAAATGAGCTAAAATAATCATTTACAATTTTTAATCTTGCTCTCATTTTTAACATTTCAAAAAATATTTCTCCATCCCAAGCGATTTTATTTTGATCGTTAAAACCACCAACTTTTTCAAATATTTTTCTTTTGAAAAAGGTGGATTGCTGGATAAGTATTGCATGCTTTCTTAAATATTTGAGAGGCGTCATTTTATGTGAAAAACTCTTATGTATAATTTTATCTTCTTGATTAATTATATAGCAATGACCGGCTAAAATATCTATATTAGATAATGTAGAGAAGTAATGCTCAACTTTTTTTAACGCCCCAAATTCTAAAATATCATCAGAATTTAAATATCCAAATATTTCACCAGTTGCATAAGAAAAGCCTTTATTTAATCCATTAGCCGGCCCACTATCATTCTCAAAAATAATCTTATTTATTTGGTCTTTATATTTCATTATTATATCACGACTACCGTCCGTACTTCCCGGATCGACTACAATATATTCCAGTTCAACATCTTTCTGTCTTAGCACGGATAAAATTGCTTTCTCTACATAAGCTGCCTGATTGAAAGAAATTGTTACAATTGAAAATTTCATATTTCCTTTTATAGTTTAGTATGTATTTTGTATTATTAGTCAGATCTAAAAAGTTCAGTTTGAAAAGGAAATTATTTGATTATCATCCAAATTAAAAACTGAAAATATCCAATTTTAGATTTTTTAGAGCAAACTCAATTATAATTATTTATAATTTATAATATCAAAAATTCTAATAATAAGTTTCTATTTATTATTTGGGATCGATTATTAAGTTATATTTAAATATGAAATTATAAAGTAGTACCAACGCCATCGCATCTAACAACCTAGAGCCACCGGCAAAAGGTGATAAAAGTAATGCATAAATATTTTGAATGCTAAAAAAAACAATAAATATAAATTCTTTCTCTATAATTGGACTTTCTAAAAATCGGATCAACAGCTTAATGAGAATAATAAAAAAGTAAATAAAAAAAACAAAGCCTAAAATGCCAGCTTCAACCCAGGCTTGAATTATTTGTGAATGAGTTTGAATACTGTTTTGTTCTGGTAAATTCGTATATTTGTCCATTAAAGTAGATGGATCCCAACCACCACCAGCTTGATATTGAATATATGCCCAATAAGCGAAAATAGAATTACTTTTAGCCCAAGATCCTAAACCAATTATTGGAGATTCAGCGATAGCTTTAGCTCCTGCGTAAAATCCAGCAATCCTAAATGCGTCAGAATATTGTCGTCTTTGAGCAAGTTCTTCAGTATTATCAGCTGATATTGCAACTAATTTTTGGCTATAGTTATATAAATAGGCAAAACTCAAAATCATTAAAAATGCAAGTATTGACACTTTAACATCCTTTATGAAATATCCATACTTTTTATATCTAATACTTAATAGATATAAAAATAATGAAGCAAAACAAAAACCAGCCATGCTGCGGAAATCAAGAATTATGTTTATAATGCCTAATAATGCCAGTATCAAAATGACCAATTTATTTTTTCTTGAATTAACTAATAATAATATTGAAAAAATTAATGGTGTAGAAAGACCAAATTTCCAACCGTTCATACTATAACCACCCATCAACAGATATTGTAACCATAAAGATATTATACTACCACTTAGCCAATAATACAGATACGACTTATTTTTAGCCCCTAGATAGAAAAGCCCAAATGCATTTGTCAAAAGGAAAACTGCTCTGCTCCACCCCCTGGAATAATCTAAGAAAGTACTGCCTCTATATAAATCCGAAATTATTAAACTCAGAAAATAAAGACACCATAAAAGAAATATTGTTTTTAAATACTTATTTGAATATTCTTTATAAACCCCACTTGTTAAAAACATAATAGCATATATAGCTAATATGATTTCACCAATATATAATTTTCCAACTAAATTAATTTCTGACCATGTTAACGCACCCAGTCCGAAGATAAATATTTCTTTTATTTTTATACCTTGTTTGTTCGACATTGTAACTCTTGTTACTTTATTTTAGGACGCACGACGAATTAAACTAAAATAGAATTGTACAATTCTATGACCTTCTTTTTATAAACGGTGCTATTATAATTTTCTTTAATTGTAATTCTTGAATTTTCACCAAATTCTTTAATTTTTTCAGGATTATCAATAAAAAAATTAATAGCTTCTTTTAGTTGTTCTTCGTTTCCCGGGTCGATAATTATTCCATGTTTCATATTTTCAACAACAGAACCAGCTTGAGGTGTAGTAATAATTGCCATTCCTGCAGCCATAGCTTCGAAAACAACTCTTGCTGAACCCTCTGCCAAAGATGGAAAAACTAAAACATCATTGTATCTCATTATTCTTAAAAGATTTTCTCTTAAAATACCACCTAATACCTTTATTCTTGAATCTTTTATTTTCTTAATTATACACCTCATATCTTTACTTATATTGCCAGCTAAAGTTAACGTCCAATTTTTTTCACCAAGATTAGTAAATGCCCTAATAACATTATCAACACCTTTTGATTTTGTAATTGAACCAGCGTACAAATATTTTATTGTATTAGAATTATTTTTATTAATTTCATTCAAAAGTATTTTTTCTACGTCTTTATCAATACCCAAATATATTACTTTTATTTTATTTTCAGGAAAACCAAAATCAATCATAGTTTTTTTTACAAAATCTGAATTAACCAAAACACAATCAGCATTATGAATATCTTTTAAAACAAATTTCCATAAAACTGGGACTTTGACTTTTTCTTCTGAATTATATCTTCCTTGATTATTAATTAATTGAATATACGCTAATGGATAAGGTGCGGAATGATCTATAATAACTTTCATGCCTTTTTTTTGGGCTGTTTTAATACTTTTTCCCCCATAACCAGCTCTACAGTGATATATTTTGGCATTTGAATTATTGATAAATCTATTAGCTTTTATTTGATAAATATTAATAGTTAAATAATTTAATATATTTATTAATGATTTTGAATTTATTATGCCCTGAACATAGTTACTTAATTGATAAAATATTTCTGATAAATTCATTCGAATTATTTTAACATTTTTCAAACCTTCAGTTTTTCTACTTATCCACCTTTGTAAACGAACATTGTTGAATAATTTATTTATATATAATAAATATTTTATTGACTTTTCCGAAGGATATGCACTTGTGTAAAACGCTTCTAATAATCCTTCTTCATTAATTTTTTCGGCTGTATATAAAAGATGAAATTTTCCATTACCATTTGAAATTATTATTTCATTTTTAACCTTTTCAATCTTTCCAGAGTTTAAAGAATACATCTCCTTTGTCCACTTTGAGTTTAGTAAAAATTGTTTGAATCGAAAAGATAGATCTCAAATATTCTATTGGTGCATCTCCTAATTTCTTCAATCCTCTATTAAAAAAATATATTAGAATACATGCATCACCTATTATTAATGCTATAATCATACCGTACATGGAATACAAATTTGTTAGTAATGCTGCTAAAGCCATCATTATTATAATAATAAATATATATCCTTTTGCTATTAATTTATGCGTATTATCCGAGGTTAACATAATACTTGTTGTATTCCATAGTGAGATTAAAATTGAATCAATCATTAGTAAATAAATTATTTTTATATCTGGTGAAAAATTTCCTTTTGTCCATATACGAAAAAATGAATTTGCCACTAAGCTTAATATTATGAAAAGGATCAATGATATCCAAAAAGCAAATGTTATTGAAGTCCTGCCAAGTTTTTTCAGCAATAAAAAATTATCTGCACCGTACGCTATGGAGTATTCTGGCCAATATGCATAATTTAGCATCGTAATAGTTTGGTAGATTATTCGACTGTATGTTCTTGAAATTGTAAAAAGAACAACACCGACAGCACCAACAAACCAACCTATGAATAATATTGAACCTTGCGTCACTATAGCATTACCTAAAGGAAAGGCCATGAGACTAACAGAAGGACTGAACATTTTTTTTATCCATTTAAGGGAAAGGTTTTTTAATCTAAATCGCGTATAATTGTTTGTTCCATACAGTTTATATATCATGAACATAAATCCAATAAATCTACCAATAAATAAAGACCAGGCTGCAGCTACTGGACCATGTTTTGATATCACCATAAAAATAAGAATTGTCCATTCAAATAATCGTATTGAATTAAGGTAGGAAACCCCAATATGATATTTCTGAATACATCGAAAACCTGATTCAATCATATTAGTTTGCATAGAAAGCAAAGTATAACCGATAAGAATAAGAATAATTAATGTCACTTCATTTGCAACTATAGTTTGTATATTAAGTATTTTTGTAAAATTAATTATTTTACTAAATATTAACATGATAGTAAATATAAATACAGAGATTAGACTTATTAAAAACCATATACTTGTAAATATCTCTGATACAGCCTTGTAATTTTTTCTTTGCATTTGAATAGTAATCTCATTACTTGCGACAATTCCAAACCCGAAATCTGACAATACGAGATAGTTTGGAATAGTAAAAAGTAACAACCATTCACCATAAACTTCTTTTCTCCAGAAAGTAAGGAAAATAGGCACTGTAAAAAACTGAATCAGTATATTAATAACTTGTCCAATGGCATTAGCTGTAAAATTTTTAAATAGTCTACTAAATATTTGATTTTTCACAATAAACATCTTATAAGACTAAATGCTTTTCTAATGAATGTTATCAATTTCTTCTTGCATGCTGAATCTAACCATATTTTCCCATTAATAAATTTTTGTGATATTTTTCGGATTCCTCCTACATCATGAAGTAAAAATAAATTTGTTAGTTCTTGTCTTTCATTTTGGTCAAATAATTGACTTGCTCTGATTAATTTTCTTTTAAAGCTAGAATATCTTTTCCTTTTTATTTTGTTAAGATTAATGTTTAATTTTTTTGCAACCTGGGGAATTATAATATTCTGAATATATAAATGGTCAGACAACTCTTTAAAAAATCTTTTTTTTTCTTCATTAGGTCTATAATTATTTCTGTATTTAACAACAATTTTCGGTTCATAAATGAATTTCCCATATGGTGATATAGAAAGCCAATAAGCCCAATCTACATCATGATGAAGGTTTTCATCAAATCCATTAACTTTATTCCAAATACTCTTTCGCGATGCGAAAGCAGCAAAACTTGTTTTAGGTCCAGATATTTGCTCTAAAAAAGTACGAGGAGGTGATGTTATTTTTTTTAAACTAAGTATATATCTTCTATCAATTAAATTATCGTAGATATCAATATTATCCCATCCGCATCTTACCAAAATACAATCAGGATCTCTACTAATGCCGATCATTAAAGTTTCTATGAAATTTGGATATACAATATCGTCAGATGCTAATAAAGTAAACCATTCTGACTTAAGTTGATTTACAATGAAATTAAAATGTTTTGCTACATTTAAATGTTTCAGGGGTTTAATTATCTTTATTTTTGGATGATTTTCATATTTTTTTAATATTATTTCTGTCTCATCAATACTATGATTATTAGATATTACAATTTCATTTGGTTTAACAGTCTGATTTAAAATTGATTCAATGGCTCTTTCAAGAAATTTACTTTGGTTAAACGTTGGTATACCCACTGATATTTTTGGGAAAATTTTATTTTTATCCAAGTATTATGTCCTCGTTATTTAGTTTTATAAATACATTTTTCGAGAGTGCAATAAGCTAAATATATTAAAGTTTTTTTTGCTCAATTATGTTATCAGTTAATATTTATGTTTAATTTTGTTAAAATTTATAACGGTTTAAGGATAAAAAATATTTTTTAGATATTTTCTTTAATATTTTTCAATAAATCGACATGTTTTTACAACAACTCGTAAACTATAGTAAACACATTTTTTCATAATTCATTAACACCAATTTATCAAAGAGAAAGGAAGTTTTTACCTTTCATAATTTTATTTTATATAATTTCCTCAGATACTCTTGTTTTCCCGCCACACTTACAAACTGATCCGGTATTGCTATTCTCTTTATCTCTGGACGTTTTGATATTTTTTTAGATTCTTCAAGATCATTATAACCTTCTAAAATAGCAGACCCAAATCCACTGCTCTTTTGATGCTCTTCAATTGTTATTATCTTTCTATAGTTTTCAGCAATTATTTTAAGCCCCTCTAAGTCAAGTGGTTTAATAAATGGAAAACTATACAATCCCCACTTCAACTTATTGTCCTCAATGTAATCATAAGTATACTTTAACATGGCGCCTGTAGATAAGATTGCTGTTTCCTTGCCTTCAATAACCGGCAGCATTTTTCCTATTCCAATTTCTAATTCATTTTGATGGACAATAGGTTCGCCCGCTTTTCCTAATCGCAAATAACAAGGTCCGGTATGTTTAATGATGGCTGAAGTAACTGCTCTGGTCTCAATTGGGTCACCCGGTGCGCAAACTATTAAATTGGGTATAGTGCGTAACATACCAAGTTCTTCTGTTGCGTGATGTGAAGCGCCAAGCGGTCCATAGGCATATCCTCCGCCAACTGCAACAATTTTAACATTTAAATTATGATAGCAGACATCATAACGTATTTGTTCCATACACCTTAGAGTTGGGAAATTTCCTATAGAATAAGTAAATACTGTATATCCTTCAATTGCTAGACCAGCGGCTATACCGGTCATGTTTTGTTCTGCTACGCCGGCATTAAGAAACCTATCCGGAAATTCCTCTGCAAATGGTTCAACAACCGAAAAACCTAAATCTCCCACAATCAAAAATATAGAAGGATTATTTCTCGCTTCTTGAATCAACTGGTTTATAAATGCTGTTCTCATTTGAGAGTTTATAATTTTATAAATGAAATCCACGGATCGATAATCGATCTCTGTATCTTGTATGTTTTTAAATCAAATGTTTCTAATAAAGCTGATGTTTCACCCGGAAAATTAGGTCAGTTAAGTTGATCGAAACAAATAACTGCTCCTTTACACATTCTTGGTAAAAATATTTCCAAAGCTTTTTTAGTTGGTTCATAAATGTCAAAATCTAAGTAAAGTAAAGAGATTAGTAAATGTGGATTATCTTTCAAAAAATCTTCTCCGGTTAGATTAAAATCACCTTTTACTAATTCAATGTTTTTTATATGGCTTAGATGCCTTTCATTATTATATTTCTCTAAAGATAATTTGAACTCATCAATTTCACAACCCTTTAGATCCCCAATTTGCGCATCCAAATCTTTATTCTTATCTTTTTTGTGCGTAGAAGGAAATCCATCAAAAGTATCAAACCCAATTATCTTTCTGTTATAATTAGTTGGTTCAAAAATATTTGAAAGCTGTGCCCAAGTGAACACCCCCCCCCATTAAATACTCCGCATTCAATAATTACTCCATTAACATCAATTATTTCTTTAAAAATTTCATATTTAAATAAAAATCTTGCTATACTCCGTTTAGTTGCAAAACGAGGGAATGCTTCCAATTTATCAAATAACTGCAACTCACTATCATTAAAGGCTTTCTCAGCAAGGTTGTAAGCGTCTAAATCTTTGGCTGAATGTCTGTGAGGATTACCTCCGCTTTTCTTAATGTCCATAATTACTCTATTTGTTTAATTGCGTTTCTGAAATCTTCATCATTTGGAGATTTATAATGCCACAATAATTTACTTTCCATAAAATCTACTCCTTTACCTTTTATCGTATGTGCTATAATTGCTGTTGGTATTCCTTTCTGTTTTGGTAAAGTTGAAAGTGCATTAAAAATTTGCTCATGGTTGTGTCCATCAATTTCAATCGTTTGCCAATTAAATGCTTTTAACTTACCACTTAAGGGTTCAAGGTCAAGTACATCCTTTACATTGCCTAAGCTTTGGATTTTATTATAATCTATAATTATGGTTAAGTTATCAAGATTATGTTTAGGTGCAAATAAAATTGCTTCCCAATTTGAACCTTCGTCTAATTCACCATCGCTTAGTAAAATAAAAATTCTATGCTTTTCATTTTTTCGTTTTGCCGCTAATGCCAACCCGCATCCAACCGGTAAAGCATGTCCTAAACTACCGGTAGATAATTCAACTCCCTGTATTTTATGGCTTGCATGCGAAAGAAAGATACTTCCATCTTTGGCATAATTATCTAATTCGGCAACATCAAAAAATCCGGATAAAGCTAATGTTGCATATAAGCTAGTGCAAGCATGACCTTTGCTTAACAAAAACCTATCCCGTTCATTCCATTTTGGTTTTCTAGGATTATATTTTAATATTCCACTATAAAGCGCTGCTAATATATCAACCATTGATAAAGCTCCGCCAACATGAGAAGCTTTTGCTTTGTAAACCATTTCAATTGTTTTTAAGCGTATCTTTTTTGCAAATTCTTCTGAATTCTTTTTACTCAAATTATTTCTTTATTTATTATAAGGTTTGTTTTTATAATATGATACAGTCTTAACCAAGCTATTTCTTAAATTATGAACAGGCATATATTTTAAGGTAGCATAAAACATCGAGGAATCGCCTTCCATATGCATTACTTGATTGTCTCTATATTGAAGCGCTCCAAAATTTAATTTTGATTTTGATTTTGTAATATCTTTAATCATTAATAGTATCTCTTTAAGCTGAACTGACATATTAGAAGAAAAATTATAAACTCCACTTTTATCAGAATCTAATATTTGAAGAATACCATTACAAAAATCTTCAATAAATAAATAATCATACTGTTGTTCGCATTTTGTTAAATCAATATCTTCATTTTTTAGCATCTTGTTTATTGCAAATGGTAAAAGCCAATTTTTATCTTCTTTTGGTCCAAACAAAGAAAAAAGTCTAATCCAAAACCACTTTGTATTTGTATCTTTTGCTAAAGCTTTTAGCGCTTTGCTTGTATCTACCTTAGCGGTTCCGTAAGCATCCACCGGCTTACATGGATAGTTTTCATCAATCCTTCCTTCATAACGTCCATACTCAGCTTGAGAACCTAAAGAAACTATTTTATCAACATTATTTTTAATAGCAATACTAAATAATTTAAAAGAAAATTCATAATTTTTTATCTGAATTGTCAAATCATTTCTATCTTCTGCTTTTACACCACCCCAGGCACTATGAATTACTATATCAACTTTATTTTCTTTAAAGACAGAATCGAAACTATGATTATCAATATCAATTAGTTTTAGATTTTTATTCCCTAAAAACTCTTTAATCCTCCATAAATTAGAAGTACTTCTTTTTATGCCAAGCACAAAATATCCTTGTTTTAGAAGTGCTTCTAATAAATTAGAACCGATAAAACCTGTAACACCTGTTAAAAGAATTGTCTTCATTGTTGTATATTAAAAAAATAAATATTTGTTAATTTATTCCCAATCATCAGTTATTACTTTGTTTTCATGAACACCATTATCAATTAGATATTTTTTGAAGTTTTTGATCATAATTGGTGGTCCGGAAATGAAATATGTAGATTTAATTCCGCATTCATTAAATATTGTGTTAATGTTAAGAACACCATCAACATCTTCATAAATTATTGACGAATCACACGAATTGTTACGAATTGTACTAAGCTCCCTCTCGTAAATGTTGTATTCTTTTGAGCGGAATCCGAGATATATTTTTGGATTTGAGTATTCATTAAATTCTTCGGAATTAAATAATGAAAGAAAAGGGGTTATCCCAGTTCCGCCTGCTATAAAAACACAATTTTTTTTATCGTGATTTCTTTGAAATAGATCTCCGTAAGGTAATTTTAACCATACTTCCTTACCCTCATATAATTCATTTTTCATCCTTGTGGTAAAATTACCTTTCACTGCGAATGTTATTTTTATATTTTTTTCTTCGGGGCTACTTTGCATTGAAAAACATCTTGATTCAGGCCATTGTCCTGCTCCGTCATATTCATCTAATGCTAAATGCAAAAACTGCCCCGGCAAATATTGAAATTTTTTATCTGAAGAAAGAGTAACCGTATAAATACTCTGGAAAGGATTAATTATTTGTTCTACTTTTGCTTGGTACTTTTTTATTATCGCCATACATTTTATTTTGTTGTGTAACTTAATGTCATACCTTGTGGTACTTAGTGAAACAAAAAAAAAGAAGATTCACTAAGTCTGTCAAAGTTTTCACAAAGTTACATTAAGTTTTTAATAAAAGATTCCATAACTGTTTCTATATAATCCATTTTATCTACAGTATTCCCCGGATAAGTGCCTAAGAAGAAAGTATTATTCATTATGTAATCTGTATTCTTTAGATTTTCAGCTATTCTGAAATTCTTTCCAATGAATGCTGGTTGTTTTGTCATATTCCCGGCAAAAAGATTTCTTGTTTCAATTAAATTATTGTTAAGGAAGTTAATCAAATCATCTCTTTTAAACGGGGCATCTTCTTTAACAGTTACAATATAACTAAACCAGGCTGGGTCACTGTATTCTGTAGCTTTGGGTAAAATTAAGTAATCTTGATATTTATTAAAGATTTTATTGTAATTATTAAAGTTTGTTTTTCTCTTTTCACAAAACTCCGGGAGTTTATCAATTTGAGCAACTCCTATCGCAGCCTGCATATCCGTCATTTTTAAGTTGTAACCGATTTCAGAATAAACATATTTATGGTCATAACCAAATGGTAGAGTTCCAAATTGCTGTGAAAATCTTTTGCCACAGGTGTTATTTTCGCCCCCCGCACAATAACAGTCCCTACCCCAATCTCTGAATGACTTAATAATTTTTGCAAGATATTCATCATTTGTACAAACTGCACCACCCTCACCAGTTGTAATATGATGTGCAGGGTAAAAAGAGATAGTAGATATATGACCAAATGTGCCTGTATATTTTCCTTTGTAGGTACTACCAAATGCATCACAATTATCTTCTATAACCCATAGATTATTTTTTTCAGCGAGTTCCATTACAGCATCAATATTAAATGGATTTCCGAGTGTGTGTGCAATAAAGATACACTTTGTCTTTTCTGTAATAGCCCGTTTCATCATCTCTACATTGATATTGTAAGTTGGTATATCAACATCAACAAAAACTGGCACACATTGATTTTGAATTATAGGTGTAACAGTAGCAGGAAAACCTGCTGCAACAGAAATAACCTCATCTCCCGGTTTTATTCTTCTTTCTCCTAATTTTTCAGAAGTCAAAGCAGAAAATGCTATTAGATTTGCAGATGAACCTGAATTTACAAGAATTACATTATTTACTCCCAAAAAATCAGCAATTTTTTCAGCAAATTGCTCAGAGAATCTTCCCTCTGTAAGCCAGAAATCAAGCGAAGATTCCACTAAATTAACTAATTCTTTTTCATCGAAAACTCTTCCCGCATAATTTATACGCGACTTGCCAGGTTCAAAAATAATATTGCCAAATTTTGTTTGATAGTATTTTTTTGTTAATTCAATAATTTTATTCCGTATTTCTATATGTGACATTTATATTTCCCTAATTTTTCTAATGTGTTGCCCATTCTATATTTTTATTTTTTGCTAATTTACAATATGAATTAATTTGAGAAATTCGAGCATTGTAAATATCTGTTACATTATTTAATAAATAACCATCAACCGTAAATTTAACTGTTTCTAAAAAATCTAATACTGGTTTCCAATTTAGTAAATGCATTGCTTTTGAAATATCAAGATTAAGTAAACTTGCTTCAAAAAATTTATCATTAATTTCTGGTGCTTCGTATTTCCCAATACCTGAATATTCAATCATTTTCTCAACTAATGTTCTGACAGATTGATTTGTCGTTCCAATAGGTCCAAAATTCCATCCACCTGAATATTTCTTACCTTCTAAAAACAATTTCATTGCAAGTGTTAAATAACCACTTAAAGGCTCTAAGACGTGCTGCCATGGCCGTGTTGATTCAGGATATCGTAATTTTAATGACTCTCTTTTTTCTAATGCTCTGAAAAAATCCGGGACAATTCTATAATCTGCCCAATCTCCTCCACCTATTACATTTCCAGCTCTTGCTGAAGCGATATTTGCGGTATTATCTTTTGAAAAAAAAGAGTATAAATATGCTTGTGTGATAAGTTCACTTGCTCCTTTTGATGCACTATATGGATCTTTTCCTCCCATTGCATCATTTTCCCGATATCCCCAAACCCATTCATTGTTTTGATAGCATTTATCACTTGTAATATTTATTGCAACTTTAACAGAATTACATTTACGCACTGACTCAAAAAAATTAACTGTACCAATGATATTTGTTTCGAATGTGTATTTAGGATTTTCATAAGAGTCAATAACAAGTGGCTGTGCAGCTAAATGAAAAGCAAAATCAGGTTGAACTACATTAAAGTAATCTACCAACTTTCCAAAATCACGAACATCACCATCTAAGTGGTTAATTTTTGTTTCTAAAGCAGTCACAACAAAATTATCTTTTTGGTTTTTGGGCGGTAATGAATAACCGTAGACTTCTGCACCTAAATTTTTGAGCCAGATAGCTAACCAGGAACCTTTAAATCCTGTATCACCTGTAATCAATACTTTTTTATTTTTGAAAACATTTTTAAACATAAAACTTACCAAACTTTCCAGGGTGCTTTATTTTCATTCCACATTTTTTCAAGTTCAATTTTATCTGAAAGTTTGTCCATAGGCATCCAAAAACCAAAATGGTGATATGCTCTTAGCTGATTTTCTTCAGCCAATTTTTGTAATGGTCCTCTTTCAAAAATAGTGGTTTCATTTTCTAAATAATTAAATATCTCAGGTTCTAAAACAAAAAAACCAGCATTGACCCAATTTCCATCTCCAGAGGGTTTTTCCATAAAACTACTAACCATATTATCAGAATCAATTTTCAATGCTCCAAATCTTCCTGAAGGTTGTGCTGCCGTCACAGTAGCTATCTGCTTAGATTGCCTGTGATAATTAACTAATTTATCTATTTTTATATCTGAAACACCATCACCGTAAGTCATCATAAACGATTCGTTGCCAACATAGTCTTTAACTTTTAGTATTCGGCCTCCAGTCATTGTATTAAGTCCTGTTTCAACCAAAGTAATTTTCCAAGGTTCGGAATTATTATGATGAATTTCCATACTATTGTTTTTCAAATCAAAAGTAACATCTGATTGATGAAGATAATAGTTAGCAAAATATTCTTTAATTAAAAAACCTTTATAACCAAGACAAATAATAAACTCATTATACCCATAATGAGAATAAATTTTCATTATATGCCATATAATTGGTTTTTCACCAATTTCAACCATGGGTTTAGGTTTAATGTTGGTTTCTTCACTAAGTCTTGTACCAAAACCGCCGGCTAATATTACAACTTTCATAACTTTATACCTAAAGAATAATTTGAAGTTGATTTACTTCCCATAAAAATTCTTTTTAATTTTTTCAAACTTATCTTTGCCAATAAACTAATCATTTTTTATTGATAAATAACAGTTAATAAGCGGGTAGATTTTTAGCGTTCAGTTTATTAGTAAAGGAGTAAAGAATTTTTGATACTTCTTCAGTTATTTCTTCTAAATGATTTTTCACCTTATTTCGATATACATTTTGGAGAAACAAAGACGACAACAGTTTCAGGGTTTAGTGACAAGTGACGTGTAACGTGTAACAAGTCTCCCGACGCCCGTTTCTTGTCACTAGTCACTTTTTGTTCTTTACTGATTTTATTAGCCCAATAAGCATGTTTCGGACATCTTTGATTTTTATAAAAAAAATATCTAAAGTCTCACTTTTAATCAGCCCAAGATTCATTGATATAATTAGTTGAGTTTCCAATTCAGCACAGGAACCTAATGAAACATATAAAAATTGAATAAATTCTTTGTTATAATTCCTTGCACTTCCTTCTGCTATATTAGAAGGTATAGAAATTGCTGCACGCCTCATCTGACTTGATAATCCAAATAATTCCTCTTTTGGATAATCTTTTGTTAAAGAATAAATGTCTGTTACCAGTTCAATACTTTTTTGCCACACAACTAAATCTTTATGACTCTTCATACTCGTCACTCGTCTCTCGTTACTCGTCACTCGTCTCTTATCAATACCATTTGAACTAAACCACTGCCCTCTGATTACTGCCCACTTCTCACTATCTTCTTTAAATCACTTTCCACCATAATCTTCACTAATTCTTCCAAACTTGCCCTTGCTTCCCACCCAAGTTTTTCCCCGATTAAAAGCATCGGGACAGGCTTTAGCTTTTGCAGGATTACCAATTAATAAATCAACCTCTGTAGGGCGGAAGTATTTGGGAGAAACGGAAACTACCACAGAACCTGGTTTGAGTGACGTGTGACGTGTAACGTGTGACGAGTCTAACTCTAACTTGTTACTTGTCACGCGTTTCTTGTCACTTAACATTAACAATTGAACTAATCTCCTATTAAATGCTTGCCAATTTCCTCAAATCACTTCCCACCATAATCTTTACTAATTCTTTCAAACCAGTCTTCGCTTCCCACCCAAGTTTTTCCTTCGCTTTCGCTGGATTACCAATTAATAAATCAACCTCTGTAGGGCGGAAGTAATTTTTGCTCACGACAACGACTTCTTTGTTTAATAGTTCGGAAGTTCTTTGTTGAATAGTTCTTAGTTTAGTGATTACTTCAGCACTAAGAACTTCAGCACTTTGAACTTCAGCACTTTGAACACTTTTAACAATCCCCCTTTCTTCCACTCCCTCGCCCTGCCATTCTAATTCAATTCCAACTTCTGCAAATGCAAGTTCACAAAATTCACGGATTGTGTGTGTTTCTCCTGTTGCTAATACAAAATCTTCTGCGGTATCATGCTGCAAAATTCTCCACATTCCTTCACAATATTCAGGTGCAAAACCCCAGTCTCTTTTACTATTTAAATTACCTAGCACTAATTTATCCTGCTTTCCTGCTAATATATTTGCCACTGCCATTGTAATTTTTCTTGTTACAAATGTCTCACCTCGTCTCGGTGATTCATGGTTAAAAAGAATACCATTGCATGCAAAAAGATTATATGCTTCTCTGTAATTTTTAACAATCCAAAATCCATATAGCTTTGCTACTCCATAAGGTGACCTTGGATAAAATGGTGTTGTTTCACTCTGTGGTATTTCCTGCACTTTTCCATATAGTTCAGATGTAGAAGCCTGATAAAACTTTGTTTGTTTATCTAAACCTGTTTCACGTATTGCATCCAAAAATCTTAATGTACCAAGTGCATCAACCTGTGCTGTATAATCGGGAATATCAAAAGATACTTTCACGTGGCTTTGTGCTGCTAAATTATAAATTTCGTTTGGTTCAATTTTTTCTAATAATCTATGAATGCTACTTGTATCAACAAGATCTCCATAATGCAAAAAAAGTCTTTTATTATATATTTCAGGATTATTATATAAATGATCTATTCTATCGGTATTAAAAGAACTCGAACGGCGAAGCATCCCATGAACTTCGTAACCTTTTTCAAGTAGAATCTCAGTTAAATAGCTGCCATCTTGACCGGTGATACCTGTAATAAGTGCTTTTTTCATAGAGCAATTCCAAATTCTAAATTACAAATGCTAAATTAAAAATTCCAAATGCTAAATTAACAATTCCAAATGCTAAATTAGAAATTACAAATGCTAAATTAGAAATTACAAATGAAAAATTACTAAATACAATTGTTGATTGAGTGTTTCCGCTGGAATAATAAAATCAAAACCATTCCCAATAGTGGAAGGAAATCTTTTTTCAATCAGGAAATAATTTTAAGAGAAAACGACTTCTTTTTCGTTGATCATACTATTAAACGTATTTAATATAAATTCTTTTCCACCTTGTATTTCCAATAAAACAGGTACGTCATCTTTTCCAAAGTGAATAATAATGGGTCCTTCTTCTTCAGCATATTCAATTGGTTTTTCAGAAAATTCAATAATTAAGATGTCAGTTTCTTTATCATAATTAATCTTTTTCATATCTTAATCTCCTACCTGGATAAATTGTAATTATCTTTATTTCTTCTTCGCTTTCTTCAAAGACAATTCGTAATACATGTTTATCATCTAATATACCTTGTGCAACTAATCGATTTTTATATCCGCCCTCAATCATATCCGGTTTTGTAATTATTTTTGTTATTAGATTCTTATCAACAAATATTTGATGATTGCTAAGTATTTGAATTTTATTTAGAGCATGAAGTGAAAATACAATTTTTTTCATATCATAATATAGTTTGATTTAGTAACCTTTTTCAAGCACCTTTTTAAAATCAGACTCCACCATAATCCGAACAAGCTCATTCGATTCAGTTTTAGCTTCCCAGCCAAGCACGGATTTTGCTTTAGATGGGTTACCGAAAAACTGTTACTAATTACAAATTCTAAATTAAAAATTCCAAATACTAAATTATAAACCTGTCTGCCGCCAGGCTAGATTCTAAATTTCATCTTGATGTACTACTTATTTTCCCAAGAATTCTTTTTAATTGTTCAGATTCATCAATAAGTTCATCAAATTTATTATCACTATCTATTGCTTTCAAAATCCTTAACCAATAATTTGTTTCACGTATTTCTTTAAGAGATATTTTAATTTTATTTCTAAAATCAGCTTTAGACGATCCGCCTTGCGCTTCTTCATAGTTTGCACCGACAGAGGTTGCAGATTTTATAAGTTGATTAATAATAACTTTATTTTCAATACTATAGTTTAATGTTTTACAAAATTTAATAATATTAACAACAAACAAGAAAATCCTATTGCCTAAACCCTCATCCATTTTATTATTGTATTTTTAAAATTACTATTCTATAATTTTTAATTTAGAATTTGTAATTTATAATTTACAATTTATAATTTGTAATTTATAATTTGTAATTGTTCCCAAACCACTCATACGCCTTCTTAATCCCCTCTTCAAGACTCGTTTTATGTTTCCACCCTAATTGATGTATTCGTGTTACATCCAGCAATTTTCTTGGTGTTCCATCAGGTTTACTTGTATCATATATTATTTTACCTTCATATCCAATAACGTTTTTGATAACTTCAACTAATTCTGCTATTGTTAAATCTTCACCAGTTCCAATATTTAAGTGTGTTATGCCCTGTTCATAAAGATCTTTCGCATCTACTTTATCCATCAAATAAAATATAGCATCAGCCAAATCATCAACATATAAAAATTCACGCATTGGTTTTCCTGTGCCCCATACAGTCACAGAATTCAATTCCAAATTATCAATTCCAAACCTGTCTGCCGCCAGGCAAGATTCCAAATTATTATTTTCATTTTTAATTTTTAATTTAGAATTTTTAATTGTGTTTTCTTTTGCTTCATGGATTTTTCTAATCAATGCTGGTAAAACGTGACTGGTCTCAAGATCAAAGTTATCATTAGGTCCATATAAATTTGTTGGCATTACAGAAAAGAAATTACATTTATATTGTTTATAATAATTTTCGCATAATTTTATGCCTGCAATTTTTGCAATAGCGTAAGGTTCGTTTGTATATTCAAGATAACCAGAGAGTAGATATTCTTCTTTTAAAGGCTGTGGTGCCATTTTTGGATAAATACATGAACTGCCAAGAAATAATAATTTTTCAACTCCATATTTATAAGCCGAATGTATTAAATTTGCTTCAATCATTAAGTTATCATATAAAAACTCAGCACGATAAGTATTATTTGCTAAAATTCCACCAACTTTAGCTGCAGCAATAATAACCATTTCCGGTTTTTCTTTTTCAAAAAAATTTTCAACTTCAGATTGTCTGCGTAGATCAAGTCTACGATGATCAGCTGTAATAATGTTGGTAAAGCCTTCGGCTGAAAATTTTCGGGTGATAGCAGAACCTACCATACCAGTATGTCCAGCAATGTAGATTTTTGAATTTTTGTTCATAATTTTAATAGAATTAAGAATATAGAATATAGAATATAGAATGTAGAATTTAGAATGTAGAATTTAGAATTTAGATAGATTTACTGAATTGAATTGTTAATTACATGTATATAGGCATTTAATAGTTTAGCCACTTCATTTAATAGATTATTAAGTTCTTCATAATTTTTTATATATTTCAAATCACTTACAAGGAGCAGATAATATGAACATTCTTTTAAAGAGCCTTGCGAGATATTGAAAAATCTTAGTTTATCTGCCTTACTGGTTTTGCCATAGCCTTCTGCTAAATTAGCAGGAATTGAAACGGCGGCTCTTCTGAATTGGGATGTTAATCCATATAGTTCATCTTTCGGAAATTCTTTAGTTATTTTATATACTTCAAGTACAAATTCGTGTGCTTTTTGCCAGACGATTAAATCAGTAAAGTTTTGGCTCTTCTCCATTCTATCTTCCATCTTCTATATTCTACCTTCTATATTCCATCTTCCATCTTCCATCTTCTACCTTCTATCTTCTAACAACCATCCCTTCATTTCATTTTAAACACAGCTCCGCTTCCTCAGTTACATACCACTGCTCTTTGAAATAAAATTACCGAAAACATTTACCGCACCCTCTAGATAAGAGTATAAAATCAATTAATATTAAAACAAACTATCATTGATTTCAATACTTAATTTATAAATTGAATATTAATTTTGCAAGTAAAATTTTATTTTTTGTTTTAAAAAGCAGTTAAATTTTTTAACACCATCGCAATTAGCGAGAAACCTAATCTCAGTGAACCTTAGTGTTCTCAGTGCCTCAGTGGTAAAATCCTTTGCGTCCTTCGCGACTTAGCGAGAAACCTAATCTCAGTGAATCTTAGTGTTCTCAGTGCCTCAGTGGTAAAATCCTTTGCTTTCTTCGCGTCTTAGCGAGAAACCTAATCTCAGTGAACCTTAGTGTTCTCAGTGCCTCAGTGGTAAAATCCTTTGCGTCCTTCGCGTCTTAGCGAGAAACCTAATCTCAGTGAACCTTAGTGTTCTCAATGCTTCGGTGGTAAAATCCTTTGCGCCCTTTGCGTCTTAGCGAGAAACCTAATCTCAGTGAACCTTAGTGTTCTCAGTGCCTCAGTGGTAAAGTCCTTTGCTTTCTTCGCGTCTTAGCGAGAAACCTAATCTCAGTGAACCTTAGTGTTCTCAGTGTCTCAGTGGTAAAATCCCTTGCGTCCTTTGCGTCTTAGCGAGAAACCTAATCTCAGTGAACCTTAGAGTTCTCAGTGCCTCAGTGGTAAAGTCCTTTGCTTTCTTCGCGACTTAGCGAGAAACTTTTCCACGCAAAGTCGCCAAGTCCGCGAAGATTAAATATAGATTTCTGCCAGAGAATTTTTTCTACCATTAAAAATATCATCAGCAATTATTTTTAATTCTTTATTAAAAATTTCAACATCTACTTCTTTAACCCATTTAATTAAATCGAGTTTATCTAAAGGAAAAGAAATCAATATATCATAAATTGTAACTGGGTCAACAGATGCATCCTTTAATTTTGCTTCAGAAAGAATTTCCACAAAATCACAATTAAAACTTTTGCAAATAATCCAAATATCAGCGATATCTTTTGGTTCAAACCGATAAATAGCACAAAATTTATTTGATAATATATTTCTTAAACTATCAATTCTATTACTCAAACTATCAAACATAAATTCACCAAAATGTGGTGCTACATCATTTACAAAATCAATTTTCAATTCAATATTATCTTTTAATAAAAATAACTGCATAAAATTACTTGCCTTACTAACACTCTTTCTATCCAAAACAAAATTAAATTCTGCTTGTGCATTAACTAACTCATCAAAAATTAATTTACAATATTCATCAAATTTATTATCATCATTAACAAAAAAATCAAGATCATCTGAATAACGGTGATTAAAATAAAACCTACTTAATGCAGTACCACCGGTTAGATAAAATGGAAGATTTAATTCGCTTAATATTTTCCGGATCCCATCCTGAAACGGGTACAGCTTCATTAAATAAAATCTGTCTAATTCTTTCATATCTTGCCTTTAATTCCTTGTTCCTTATTTTTTTAATAATATCTGATGTTAGTATTTCTTTGATTTTTTCTTTCCCTAAAATATTTAGAAGGTCATACCAATCCAATCTTTCAAGAGTTCGTTTTATAATTAAATCATGGGTGTATTTATCTAATGAAGTAAATTGATGCTGTATAATTTTTTTTAATGAATCATAAGGAATATTATAATCCCAAAATATTTTAACAAGCTTATTATATTTTTCTTCAAATGTCATTGTCATATTAATTCTTTTTACAAAATTAAGCCATAAAACAGTAAATTAAAATATATAATATTTCTCTTGGCGACTTAGCGAGGAACCTAATCTCAGTGAACCATAGTGTTCTCAATGCCTCAGTGGTAAAATCCTTTGCGTCCTTCGCGACTTAGCGAGAAACTTTTCCACGCAAAGTCGCCAAGTACGCAAAGAACTTCTAAAAACTAAATAACTCTAATCAACAGGAAAGGCAGACCTGTCTGCCGACAACTACATTCTACATTCTACCTTCTACATTCTACACCTGTCTACCGACAGGCAGATTATCAATTCGCAATTTGCAATTCGCAATTTTAAAAGTGTAATCCGTGGTTCTATTTTTTCACCACTAAGTAACACCAAGTTCATCACCAAGTCCCACAAAAAACATTATACATTTTACACTTTACACCATACATTATCACAACTCCCACAACACACTCAAAACAGAATTATATTTTTTCATTGGTATATTCATCTCCATTATTCTAGCATTTCTATTCTTAAGTTTAAAATCTTCTTTAAACCACGCTTCAGCCGGAATATCCTCATATTTAGGTATTTCTTTATTTTCAAAAAAATCATAAGCATAACTTAAATCTGATACTTTATTACCAACTCTTATAAATTGATAACTAAAATTTTTATTTATTGAAACCCATTTTATTATTTTATTTGTACTCATTACAACTGCAATTGGATGAAACCCAATTATTGAATATCTAAAAGCCACTGCACTTAATGATACATCAAAATACTCAGCAGTTGAACTTAAAAGCTCATATGATATTTTTTGTGATCCAGTAAATTCCACAAACCATTTTTCATGCATTAATAATTCCCCAGCAAAATCATTTGCATTTGCTTCTCTTTCATAATTTCTTTTTGACCCATAAAACTCATCAAAACTACATTTATAACTCCCTGAACCTTTTTCATTAAAAAAATGCCCCGCCTCATGAGCTATTGTAAATCGTTTTTGTTTATCATCACTCAAACTATCAACAGTTATCACACCACAATTATTATCAAATAAAATTTTTCCTTCGCAATCATATATTTCTTCCTCTTTTATATATAACCCTTCTGCATACAACATATTTTCTAAATCATTAATTAGTTCTTTTGGAGATTTAAAACAATATTTATTAATTAATCTTACTGCGTTAGCTTTAGCTAAATTATTCATAATTATTTTAGAGTTAATTCGTGGCTTAATCTTTATCAATTAACAATTATCAATTCGCAATTTGCAATTATAAATTATTTTACCGCAATCTGAGGTTTTATTTCTTAACCACTAAGTTCACATAGGACACTTAGATATCACTAAGAAAATAATTAAGTATCAATTAAACATTCTACATTGTTAATGTGGCTAAAGCCATTTTTTATTTAATTCATTTTTTAAGTTCACTAGACCAACCTACTGAATGAAATGAAGAAAGAGTGAACTTCTATTTTTTTTACATTATTACAGTTGGATTTATCCAACTGATTAATTTTTACTCTTTACCCAAAACTTGGCTTCAGCCACATTTACTTTTTTTTCTGCTAAAGCCTTCTTTAAATTCCAACTCATTCCCTAAATTCACTAAACCTGCATGCCTAATGAAATGGAGATAGGATGAACTTCTATTTATTATTCCTAAAACTTATAGTTATCCCTCTTAACCTTTTAATCTCTCACTCCCCTAAACTCTCACTATTCACCATTTTACATTTTACACTATACATTAAACATTACTGTAATCTGTGGTTTTATTTTTTACCACTAAGTAACACCAAGTTCATCACAAAGTCCCACAAAGAACATTCTAAATTCTACCTTCTACATTTTACATTTTACATTATCAATTATCAATTTGCAATTAGCCATTTGCAATTATAAATTATTTTACCGCAACCTGTGGTTTTATTTTTTAACAATAAAACTAAATCAGTTCTCCGCTACAATTAGCAATGACCTTAGATGTAGAGACGTTGCATGCAACGTCTCTACGAAATTTTTGATTTCAGTGAACCTTAGTGTTCTCAGTGCCTCAGTGGGAAAATCCTTTGCGTCCTTCGCGTCTTAGCGAGAAACTTTCCACGCCAACCCGCTAAACCTGCCTGCCTAATGTAATAGAGGCAGAGTGAACTTCTATTTTACACTCTGTAATTTAGTGCTACTCATTGCCCTTATTGGTTCATTCATTTATGTACGTAAATTAGTTCTATTCGCATCAATCGTGTGCTATCTTTTCTACGGTCTATCTAAGACTTAATTAAATTTAATTTTTTTATTTGTGATTGTAATCATTTCAAACCTCATTCATACGTTTAATCCCAACAATAATCTTTGACTTTACTTACTAACATTACTAAATCATTTAAGTTATTATTCATAATATTTACAAGTACTTTCTTATCAATAGAAATATATTCATGACTTAGTCTATTTCTTAAACCAATTATTTGTATAAATAAATCTTTTTCTTTTTGTGTTATTAATTTTTCTCTTTCAAGTATATCTGGTATATCCGAGTAATATTCCCATACATAATTAAAATCTGATGATACTATATGAACATACATATCAAGTATATTTTGAATACAAAGAAATAACCCCCTCTCTATTATCCACAACAAATCAATATTTTTTTTTAAGTCCTCTTCTGTTATGTTATTATATTTCTTTAAATTTTCAAAATCCTGAAAAAAATAATTAATATGTTTTTCAATTAATATTAAGTCTGGCATTATTTAATTTCCTGTTTAGATAAATATTTTTTATTTTCATTATATATTCAACATCAACAAATAATTTCTTTATTTTATTTTCATAATTGATTCTACCTTGTTTATCTTTGTCTATAATTATAATATTTTTTTTAAAAATATTTTTCTGAAAAAGAATTGGTAATTTATTTAATACCACAAAATCAATTTTTATCCTTGTTAGTTTAATTAATTTAGCGTTTATTTCACTTTCATAACCAAATGGAAATTTTTTAGTATCATAAAAATTAAAATCATTTTTTATTAAAACTGCAATATCTATATCATGATACTTTTCTTTATCCACAAATGAACCGAAAACATAGACAGCTAAAATTTCATCCTTTTCATTAAAAAAATTTTTTAATAGACTAATTATTTTTTCTTTTGATGATTTCATATTATTTATAGTTAAATACTTTTTAAAAATTATTTTCATATCATCTTGAGCCTGCCTGTAGCAAGTCGAAAGATGACAATTCTTAAATAATTTTATATTTCAAAATTTTTAGTGAGTCAGTCATATAATTTATTTTTTAATTTTTCTGATATCTCATTATTTAATTCATTATTACGAAATAGAATTTAATGATTCTTAATCAATTTTCAATTTAAAAAATACTTTCATTTGCATTAAAATTAATATAATTTTTTATTGATTTAAATTGATTATTCGAATTTTTCTGTTATAATTTATATATGTTTTTATCTTATAAATTATGATAACCATTCCTTCAATGTCTATCCCGATTTATTTTGACAAAACAATCTAATATTTTATAATGCACAAGCTTCAATATAAATCAGTATTGTTTTAGTCTATGAAAATAATATTTTGAACAGAGCTCATTTATAGAGTAAAATATTTTACAATTGACTTGGAGTCAAAGTTTGCTCTGCCCTATCACTTTGATATTAAACCTGATAAATACTCCTTGTCCACGTTTATTTTTCCCTCTCTGTCATTGATAAAAATCCCTTCTATGATGATGTAATCTTTAATTTTATACATATTCCTTCTTATAATCTTTTCACCTATTCATCTTTTCATCTTCGTGGCTTAATCTTTATCAATTAGCCATTATCAATTATCAATTAGCAATTAGCAATTAGCAAT
>JARGDL010000025.1 GCA_029210465.1 Stygiobacter electus | reverse complement strand
ACCAAAGATTTCAATAGTGTATAATTTATAATGTATAATTTATAATTTATAATTTATAATTTATAATTGTTAATTGTTAAGGTACTATTACAACAATTCATTAAAAAATGGTTGACTTCTTTACAAAAAGAGGGTAAATTTACCCTGACTTTATTACAATATATATGTTCAAGAGAGATATAATAGCAGAATTGGAAAAATGGATTGTTAATGCCAATCGTAAACCGCTTATATTAAGAGGAGCGCGTCAGGTAGGAAAAACTACACTTGTAAAACAATTCGCAAAGAAATTTAATCAATTCATCTACTTAAATTTGGAGTTGGAGGAGGAAAAGAGAATTTTTGAAAATGCTGTTTCTTTTGAAGAGTTGCTAAATGCAATTTATTTTATAAAAAATGCTTCAGCTTCTGAAAAAAATACTCTCATCTTTATTGATGAGATACAAAATTCTCCTTCAGCAGTAAAATATTTAAGATATTTTTATGAAAATAAAAATGAACTGCCTGTAATAGCCGCAGGTTCTTTATTGGAAACTTTAATTAATAAAAATATATCTTTCCCTGTTGGAAGAGTTGAATATTTAGCATTACGACCTTTTTCTTTTAAGGAATTTCTGGAGGCTGGTAATTTTAAAAATGAACTTGAAGCATTAAAAACTATTCCTATACCAGCTTATGCACATGAAAGATTAATGAGTCTTTTTAAAAAATATACTATTACAGGTGGTATGCCTGAAGTTGTAAAATTATTATTTGAAAACAATGATTTATCTGCAATAAAAAAAACAGTAAACGATCTTATCATTTCATATAAAGAAGATGTTGAAAAGTATGCAAGAAATGAAAGCCAACGAAGGATTATCAGATTTATAATTGAAAATGCATTTAAGTTTGCTTCAGAGAGAATAACTTTTACTCATTTTTCAAGTTCCAATTATAGATCACGTGAAGTTTCTGAAGCGTTCAGAATTTTAGAAAAGACAATGCTTTTAAGTCTTGTTTATCCAACGACAGATAGTAAACTGCCATTGACAAGAAATTTAAAGATGGCACCAAAACTTCAATTGCTTGATACTGGTCTTGTAAACCTAATCAGCGGAATAGAAAAAGAAATATTATTAGGGGATGATTTAATGGATACATATCGGGGTAGAATTGCTGAACATATAGTTGGGCAGGAAATTCTTGCTGAAGAATATTCTCCTGATGCTTCTTTAATTTTTTGGGTAAGAGAAAAAAAACAGTCAGATGCTGAGATTGATTATTTGATAAATTATAATGGTAAAGTTATTCCAGTTGAAGTAAAATCTGGTTCAAGCGGAAAGATGAAGTCGCTAAAAATTTTTATGAACTTAGTTAAGTCTGATATTGCAATAAGATTATATTCAGATAAGTTTAAGATTACACAGGAAACTACATCGGAAGGAAAAAAATTCAAGTTATTAAATCTGCCGTTATATTTGTCTTCTTTATGCAAAGATTATGTGGATGCTGTTGAGATGGGAAGGGTTAGATAAAAAGATTAAAAGGTTAATAGGGTTGAGGATTGGTTTAGAGCATAGTGCATAGAGCATAGAGCAGAGAGTTTAGGTAGAATGTAGAATCTACCTGTCGGTAGACAGGTGTAGAAGGTAGAATGTAAGGATTGATTAATTATTTTCTTAGTGAGGATTTAGTGCTCTATGTGAACTTAGTGGTGAAAAAATAAACCAAAGATTACAATAGTGTATAATGCATAATGTAGAATGTAGAATGTAGAATTTAGAATGTAGAATGTAGAATGGATTATGGATTGAAGTTTACGCTGTCTTCATCGTTATACAGGCAGGTTTAGTGAACTTGGCGTGAAACTTTTTTCTCACAAAGTTGCAAAGGACGCAAAGTAAAAAAACAAGGATTTATAAGAGAATCTCTCACAAAACCGCAATCCCGACAGGTCGGGCCACAATGGATTTGTTTAATCTTAGCGAACTTGGCGGCTTGGCGTGAAACTTTTTTCTCGCAAAGACGCAGAGGACGCAAAGTAAAAAAACAAGGAATTATAAGAGAATTTCTCGCAAAGACGCAATCCCGACAGGTCGGGATACAAAGGAAAAAATAACTACTGATTAACACAAATTACTGAAGTAATTAATCTGAAAATAGCTAAAATATAAATGATGGATTAATATATTATAATACAATTGTAATATTTAGAATATTATATTATATTAGTATTAAAATATATGAGAAAATATGGATAGGCTTTTATTAAAATCTCTTATAGTTTTTCAGAAAGAACGTTTTCTGGCACAAAAAAAATTAGTAAAACGTGAAATTCTTACTTCATTAACTAAATTTTTAGATACACGTGAAGTTGTTTTTATCAATGGCATAAGACGTAGTGGAAAATCTACTTTAATGTCATTGATTGCTAAGGAAATTTTAGAAAATCGGGGTGTGGAAAAAGCTAATATTCTTTTTATAAATTTTGAAGACGAGCGGTTTATTAATTTTACATTTGAAGATTTTGAAAAACTTTATCAGACATATCTTGAAATTGATAATCCTTCCGGGAAAAAGTATCTTTTTTTTGATGAAATTCAGAATGTAGATGGATGGGAAAGATGGATAAATCGACTTTATGAATTTGAAGATGTGAAAATCTTTATTACTGGTTCAAATGCATCATTAGTTAGTTCTTCAATTTCAACTTCACTTACGGGTAGAAACAGGCAAATTCAAAATTATACATTTTCATTTAAGGAGTATCTTTGGTCATTGGGGTTAGAAGTTGAAGAACGTGATTTTTATATACCAGAAAAAGTTGTCGAAATTAAACGAGCTTTTGAGTCTTATATAAAACTTGGCGGTTTTCCTGAAGTAGTTAAAAACGGTGATATAACATTAGCAGAACAGTATTTTAAGGATATTATTTACAGGGATGTTGTTTCCCGTTTTAATATCCGTAATGTAAAAGAAATTAGAGAACTATCATTATATTTGATAACAAACAGCGGGTGTCTTGCAAGTTATGATTCATTAAGAAGTGCAATTTCAGCTAAGAATGTAACAACAATAAAAAATTTCTTAACTATTCTTGAGGATGTTTATCTTATACAATCTCTTTCTCTTTATGATTTTTCTCTTAAAAAACAGATTTATAATCCAGATAAATACTATGTTAATGATATTGGATTTTACTATGCTGTAGGATTTAGGTTTTCAGAAAATATTGGCAGAGTTTTAGAGGCTATCGTTTTTCAGCAGTTATTAAGAAAAGGTTTGGATATTTATTATTGGAAATCATCTAAAGGTAATGAGGTTGATTTTCTTGTTTCTCATTCTGATAATAAAAAAGAAGCCATTCAGGTTACTTATTCTCTTACACACGAAAATTTAGCACGTGAAACTGGGGGGTTGACAGCTATTAATGACCAATTTGGTGAGGTTGATAAATTGATATTAACTTATGATGAGAGAAAAAACATTGAGTTAGCAAATGGAATAATTAATGTTAAACCTATTTGGCAATGGTTGATTGAGTGATTGGGGATTGAAAAAAAAGAATGGTGAGAGTTTGTGGGAGTGAGAGATTAAAAGGTTAATAGGGTTGAGGATTGGGCTAGAGCATAGTGCATAGAGCAGAGAGTTTAGAGCATAGTGCTTAGAGCAGAGAGCTTAGGAATGATGTAGAATGTAAAATGTAGAATGCAGAAGGTAGAATGTAAGGATTGATTAATTATTTTCTTAGTGAGGATTTAGTGTCCTATGTGAACTTAGTGGTGAAAAAATAAACCAAAGATTAACAGTAATGTAAAATGTATAATGTAGAAGGTAGAAGGCAGAATGTAGAATAGTGAGAGATTATAAAGATTAAGAGATTAAAAGGTTAATAGGTTTGAGGATTGGTTTAAAGCATAGTGCATAGAGCAGAGAGTTTAGAGCATAGTGCTTAGAGCAGAGAGTTTAGGAATGATGTAGAATGTAGAATGTAGAATGTAGAATGTAAAATGTAGAATCTACCTGTCGGTAGACAGGTGTAGAAGGTAGAATGTAAGGATTGATTAATTATTTTCTTAGTGAGGATTTAGTGCTCTATGTGAACTTAGTGGTGAAAAAATAAACCAAAGATTACAATAGTGTATAATGTAGAAGGTAGAATGTAGAATGTAGAATCTACCTGTCGGTAGACAGGTGTAGAAGGTAGAATGTATGGATTGATTAATTATTTTCTTAGTGATGATTTAGTGTCCTATGTGAACTTAGTGGTAAAAAAATAAACCAAAGATTACAATAGTGTATAATGTAGAAGGTAGAATGTAGAATGTAGAATCTACCTGTCGGTAGACAGGTCTACCTGTCGTAAGACTGGTGCATATTGGTGGATAATATTGTTTGTTGTTATATTATATAAAACAAATTTTAATAAAATGAAAATAAAATTATTTCTTCTTTACTTATTCGTCTTTAATTGCATCTATTCTCAAAGTGTAGTTTTTCAAAAAGCAGATTCATCATATTTAAAAAAAATTGATGTGCTCGATACAAAAATTGATGGGACAAAGTTTGCAGTTTTTGGCGGAACTACTTTAGCATTCGGAATTGGTGCACATATATATCAAGGTGAAGACTGGTGGTTTCATGATAGGGGTAAATTCAAAATTATTAATGATGGTTGGTTCGATAATTATGCTTTAGGTCAAGATAAAATCGGTCATTTTTTAGGTACTTACTTTTTAGCCTCTGCTTTTAGATATGGCTTAGATTACTCAAATTTTTCTATCTCAAAACAATATCATTATGCTTCTTTGTTTGCATTGTTGTATGAATTATATATTGAAGTGAATGATGGATTTTCTAAATCGTATGGATTTTCACAATCTGATTTTATTGCTGATTTTGCTGGTGCTTCTTATAATTTACTTCAGTATTACATTCCTTACTTAAATAATTTTCAACCAAGATTTAGTTACAAATGGAATAAAAAAATTATTGGTGGTCCTAAGCAGGCAAATATTTTTGATGATTATGAATATAGTAAATATTGGATGTCGATTCGTATGAAAAATGTTTTACCAAATTTTATTTCTCAATATTGGCCTAAAATATTAATGATTTCCGTTGGGTCAGGATTGATATATACTCCAAAAACAGAAAGAGAAATTATTATTGCACTCGATATTGATGCAAATGAATTGCCTTTCAATGGCTCGTTTGGTAATGCAGTAAAATTTGTATTGAATCATTTACATTTTCCGCTACCAGGATTAAGAATAAAGCCGGATAAAAAGTTTATGTGGAGCAGTTTTTAAATGTAGAATCTACCTGTCGGTAGACGGGCCTGCCTGTCGTAAGACAGGTGTAGAATTTAGAATGGCTAATTGTGAATTGATAATGTAAAATGTAAAATATTCTTTGTGAATCTTAGTGATGAACTTAGTGTTTCTTAGTGGTAAAAAAAGAACCACTGATACCACAGATTAACTCAAATATCCTCAAAAAAATTTAGACACGAATTACACGAATTAGCACGAATAAAAAACGGATGAAAAATGATTTGTAGTGAGAATTAATTATGGTATTGATTTAGATAAAATATTAAAATTGTTAAATGTGGCTAAAGCCAAAAACGATTTTTAATATGTAGATTCAGTCAGCTAAAGCAGACTGTAATTATATGTTTAAATATAGAAGTTCTCTTTAGTGAACTTTAAAGATGAAATAAATAAAATGGCTTAAGCCACATTAATATTTAGCCACGAATTACACGAATTAGCACGAATAAAAGATGGATGGAAAATGATTTGTAGTGAGAATTAATTATGGTATTGATTTAGATGAAATATTAAAATTGTTAAATGTGGCTAAAGCCAAAAACGATTTTTAATATACAGATTCAGTCAGCTAAAGCAGACTGTAATTATATGTTTAAATATAGAGGTTCACTTTAGTGAACTTTAAAGATGAAATAAATAAAATGGCTTAAGCCACATTAATAATTAGACACGAATTACACGAATTAGCACGAATAAAGATGGATGGAAAATGATTTGTAGTGAGAATTAATTATGGTATTGATTTAGATAAAATATTAAAATTGTTAAATGTGGCTGAAGCCAAAAACGATTTTTAATATGTAGATTCAGTCAGCTAAAGCAGACTGTAATTATATGTTTAAATATAGAGGTTCTCTTTAGTGAACTTTAAAGATGAAATAAATAAAATGGCTTAAGCCACATTAATAATTAGACACGAATTACACGAATTAGCACGAATAAAAGACGGATTGGAAATGATTTGTAGTGAGAATTAATTATGGTATTGATTTAGATGAAATATTAAAATTGTTAAATGTGGCTAAAGCCAAAAACGATTTTTAATATGTAGATTCAGTCAGCTAAAGCAGACTGTAATTATATGTTTAAATATAGAAGTTCACTTTAGTGAACTTTAAAGATGAAATAAATAAAATGGCTTAAGCCACATTAATAATTAGACACGAATTACACGAATTAACTCTAATAATAATGTACAATTGCGAATTGCAAATTGATAAAGATTAAGCCACAAATTACACGAATTGACACTAATTTAATTTTATTTTTTACAAAAAGATGAGGTTGTCTTTATTATCAAAGTCAATTTACTTAGTTTTGTAACCGTTTTTATATTCTTCTTAAAATTAAGATAGAATAATTTCTGAATCTCAAATTCGGAATTTTATGTTAAATTGTTTTTATAAAAAGTTGAAATATCTTAAATATTGATATTGTTTAATGTTCTCATAATGGCAAGATTTTTGTGAATAAAACATGTTTTGTTCTTTGATTTGAATTAAAGAGTTATAATTAATGAGAAATGATGTCGTCATTCTTCGACAAGCTCAGAATGACACTCTTCGACAAGCTCAGAGTGACATTCTTCGACAAGCTCAGAATGACACTCTTCGACAAGCTCAGAATGACATTCTTCGACAAGCTCAGAGTGACATTCTTCGACAAGCTCAGAGTGACATTCTTCGACAAGCTCAGAATGACACTCTTCGACAAGCTCAGAGTGACACTCTTTGACAGGCTCAAGGGGAATTTCAAAAAAATTTGATATGACAATATTTTGAAAATAAAATAATTGAAAATAAATAAAAGGTAAAAAATGGAAAGGAAAAAAATAACAATTGATGGAAATGAAGCTGCAGCGTATGTTGCATATAGACTAAGTGAAGTAATTGCAATATATCCAATTACTCCATCATCACCGATGGGGGAATTATCGGATGCTTGGGCATCAAATAAACAAAAAAATATTTGGGGAACAGTTCCAAATGTTGTTGAAATGCAAAGTGAAGGTGGAGCAGCAGGTGCTGTGCATGGTTCTCTTCAAGCTGGTGCTTTAACAACTACATTTACAGCTTCTCAAGGTTTATTTTTAATGATTCCAAATATGTATAAAATTGCTGGTGAATTAACTCCAGCTGTTTTTCATGTTAGTGCAAGATCAATAGCTGCATCTGCATTATCAATTTTTGGTGATCATAGTGATGTAATGGCAACTCGTCAAACTGGATTTGGATTAATATGTTCAAATTCTGTTCAAGAAGTTATGGATACTGCATTAATTTCTCATGCGGCTACTTTAGAATCAAGAATTCCTTTTGTTCATTTCTTTGATGGATTTAGAACTTCGCACGAAGTAATGAAAATGGAAGCATTGACAGATGATGATATTCGTGCTATGATTGATGATAAGTATGTAAAAGAATTTAAAGATAGAGCATTGAAGCCAGAAAATCCTTTTATTCGAGGCACTGCTCAAAATCCTGATGTTTATTTTCAAGGTAGAGAAACAGTCAATAAATTTTATGATGCTTGCCCGGATATAGTTCAAAAAGCAATGGATAACTTTGCTAAGATTACTGGTCGTCAATACAAATTATTTGATTATTATGGCGCTCCAGATGCAAAGCGAGTTATAATATTAATGGGAAGCGGAGCTGAAGCGGCACAAGAGACTGTAGATTATTTATTAAATAAAGAAGAAAAAGTTGGTGTATTAAAAGTTCGCTTATATCGTCCATGGTCTGCAAAACATTTCTTAAAAGCACTTCCAAAAACAGTTGAAAAAATTGCAGTATTAGATAGAACAAAAGAACCCGGTTCATTAGGTGAGCCTTTATATCTTGATGTAGTTTCTACACTTTCAGAAGCAGCAATGAATAATGAATTACCATTTGAAAAAATGCCAAAAGTTGTTGGCGGTCGTTATGGTTTATCATCAAAAGAATTCACTCCAGCAATGGTTAAAGCAGTATTTGATAATTTAAAGCAAGAGCAGCCAAAGAATCATTTTACTGTTGGAATTTATGATGATGTTACTTTTACAAGTTTAGATTTTGATGAAAATTTTGTTATAGAAGGAAATGATGTAAAAAGATGTTTATTCTTTGGATTAGGTGCTGATGGTACAGTGGGTGCAAATAAAAATTCAATTAAAATTATTGGTGAAGAAACAGATAACTACGCACAGGGATATTTTGTGTATGATTCAAAAAAATCTGGTTCAACAACTATATCACACTTAAGATTTGGGCCTAAACCAATTCATTCTACATATTTAGTTCAAGAAGCACAATTTGTAGGATGTCATCAATTTAATTTATTAGAAAAATTTGATGTGCTTGAAAAAATTTCTGAAGGTGGAACATTCTTATTAAACTCACCTTACAGCAAAGATGAAATATGGGATAAATTACCAAAGAAAGTACAAGAACAAATAGTAAACAAGAAATTAAATTTTTATGTAATTGATGGATATGGAGTAGCACAAAAAACGGGAATGGGTTCTAGAGTAAACACAATTATGCAAACATGTTTCTTTGCAATTTCAGGTGTATTACCAAAAGATGAAGCAATTGAGCAAATCAAAAAATCAATTAAGAAAACTTATGGTGCAAAAGGAGATGAAATAGTAAGAAAGAATTTTGATGCTGTTGATCAAACATTAGAAAATTTATTTAAAGTAGAATATTCAAAAGTAACAAGCAATTATGAACTTCCACCAATTGTATCTGATAAAGCTCCTGATTATGTTAAAACAACATTAGCAAAAATGATAGAAGGAAAAGGTGATTATGTTAAAGTGAGTGAAATGCCGGTTGATGGAACATTTCCGAGTGGAACAACACAATGGGAAAAAAGAAATATTGCACTTGAAGTTCCAGCATGGGATCCAGATGTTTGTATTCAATGTGGTAAATGTGCAATGGTATGTCCACATGCATCAATAAGAATTAAAGCATACGATAAAAAATATTTACAAGATGCACCTCCAACATTTAAATACATGGAAGCAAAAGGAAAAGATTTCCCAGAAGGTTATGCATATACAATTCAAGTTGCAGTAGAAGATTGTACAGGTTGTGAATTGTGTTATGAAGTTTGTCCAGCAAAGAATAAAAAAGAAACAAGATTAAAAGCATTGAACATGGTACCACAAATTCCAATACGAGAACAAGAAAGAAAGAATTGGGATTTCTTTTTATCACTTCCGGAAATGGATAGAAGATTAATAAACACAGGAGTAATAAAATCACAGCAATTACAACAACCATTGTTTGAATTTTCAGGTGCATGTTCTGGTTGTGGTGAAACACCTTATGTTAAATTAGTTTCTCAATTATTTGGTGATAGAACAGTAGTAGCGAATGCAACTGGATGTTCATCAATCTATGGTGGAAATTTACCAACAACTCCTTGGTCAAAAAACAAAGAAGGAAGAGGTCCAGCATGGTCAAATTCTTTATTTGAAGATAACGCAGAATTTGGATTAGGAATGAGATTATCAATTGATAAACAAACAGAATTTGCAATAGAATTAATAGTAAAACTCAAAAATGAAATTGGTGCAGAATTAGTAGATTCAATTTTAAATGCTGATCAAAAAGATGAAGCTGGAATTTATGAACAAAGAGAAAGAGTTGAACAATTAAAGAAAAAACTAGAAACTATTAATTCAAATGAAGCAAAAAAATTACTTGAAGTTGCAGATTACTTTGTAAAGAAAACAGTTTGGATAATCGGCGGTGATGGATGGGCTTATGATATTGGTTATGGTGGTTTAGATCATGTATTAGCTTCGGGTAAAAATGTAAATATACTTGTACTTGATACTGAAGTATATTCAAACACCGGAGGACAAATGTCAAAATCAACTGCAATTGGTGCAGTTGCAAAATTTGCGGCTGGTGGTAAACCAACTCCAAAGAAAGATTTAGCAATGATGGCAATGTCTTATGGTAATGTTTATGTTGCAAAAGTTGCAATGGGTGCAAACGATTTACAAACATTAAAAGCATTTTTAGAAGCAGAAGCTTATGATGGGCCTTCGTTAATAATTGCATATAGTCATTGTATTGCACATGGAATTAATATGGCAAAAGGAATGAATGCACAAAAACTTGCTGTTGAAAGCGGGCATTGGCCATTATTCAGATATAATCCAGAGAATTTAAAAGAAGGAAAAAATCCACTTAAGTTAGATTCAAAAGCTCCTAAGATTAAATTAGAAGATTATTATTACAATGAGACAAGATATAAAATGTTAACAAGATCCCATCCAGAAGAAGCAAAAAAATTGCTGAAACTAGCTCAAGAAGAAGTTACGAAAAAATGGAAATTCTATGAACAAATGGCTGAAATGGATTATTCAAATAATAAAGATGAAAAAGTTAACTAGAAAATTAAATGCAGTCAGTAAAAAAGCTGACTGCATAATTTAATCTTAGGAACATCAATTTTAAAAATAAAAAAAGAGAAATTTAATTAGGAGATTTTATGGATTTAACAACTTCATATATGGGATTAAAACTTAAAAATCCAATTGTTCCTTCAGCTTCTCCACTTTCACAAAAAGTTGATACAGTAAAACAATTGGAAGATGCAGGAGCTTCAGCAATTATTGTATATTCATTATTTGAAGAACAAATTAATCATGAATCAGGTGAATTGGATCATTATTTATCATATCATGCAGAAAGTTATGCAGAAGCATTAAATTATTTTCCAGAACCAGAAGAATTTCATTTAACGCCATATCAATATTTAGATCATATTGCTAATTTGAAAAAAGCAGTTAATATTCCTGTGATTGGAAGTTTAAATGGAGTAAGCACTGGCGGTTGGATTAAGTATGCACAAAATATTGAACAAGCTGGAGCTGACGCACTTGAGTTAAACATTTATTACATTCCAGCTGATTCACAAGTAAATAGCAACGATATTGAAAAAATGTATGTTGATGTAGTAAAAGAAATAAAAAACAAAATTAAAATTCCAGTAGCAGTTAAATTAAGTCCATTTTTTACTTCAATGTCGAACATGGCAAAAAAATTAGATGAAGCTGGAGCAGATGCTTTAGTATTATTCAATCGTTTCTATCAACCCGATTTTGATTTAGAAAAATTAGAAGTTATACCTAATTTAGTTTTAAGTACAAATTGGGAAATGAGATTACCTTTAAGATGGATTGCAATTTTATATGGACAGATAAAAGCTAATTTAGCATTAACAAGCGGTGTTCATTCAAGTGAAGATGTTATAAAAGCTGTAATGGCTGGTGCAGATGCTGTACAAATAGCTTCTGAGTTATTATTGAAAGGGCCAAAACGTGTTACAGAATTATTAAAAGGTGTTGAAGATTGGATGGCAGAAAAAGAATATGAATCAATTGAACAAATGAAAGGAAGTATGAGTCAAAAAGCTGTTGCTGAACCTGCGGCATTTGAAAGAGCAAATTATATGAAAATGTTGAACAGCTATAAATTGCATTGGTAATTTGTTGATTAAATAAGAACGTACAAAAAGCCATCATAAATTGTGATGGCTTTTTTTTGTGTGAAAGGGTTTATTTAATGTAGAATTTAGAATGTAGAATGTAGAATGGCTAATTGCGAATTGATAATGTAAAGTGTAAAATGTAAAATGTATAATTTACATGTCGCTAGACAGGTCGCTTGCAAAGACAGATATTGGAATCTTTCAGAAGTTTCATTCAAATATTTTTCCACAAAGGGTTTTCATCCTTTATTATTTTTGATAGCAATAAACAATTAAAAAACATAATTTAATGATGTTAATTTTTATAAGATTAATAGTAAGTTTCTTTTATTAAAATAATTTTCAGAAAATTTAAGTAATAAATTATGCTTAAAAAATCGACATTACAGTATATAGCTGAAAAAGCAAAAGTATCGCGAATGACAGTCTCTCGTGTTTTCAGTGGAGAAAAGAATGTCTCAAAAAAAACATCAGAAAAAATAAAAAAGATTGCAAAAAGGGTTGGTTATCATCCAAATTTAATTGCAAGAAGTTTATCAAAAAGAAAATCAAATACAATTGGGATATTTGTTCCAAAAACACGGCATCTTTTTCTTGATGTTTATATAACACAATTATTAAGTGGTATATCAGATGTTACTCAGGAACATGATTTTCGTTTAATGCTTTTCCCGATTGATTATAAGAAATCTGAAAGTGATTTATATCTTTCAATTGCAAGAAGTCATTTGGTGGATGGAATTATTTTAATAAAAACAAAAATAAAAGATGACGGACTTGAAGAACTTAAATCAATAAAGTTTCCTTTTGTTCTTGTTAATCACCGAAATAATAAATATAATTTTATTGATTCAAACAACATCAAAGGTACTAAACTTGCAATAGAACATTTATATAATCTTGGACATCGAAAAATTGCTTTTGTATCTGGTTCGTTAGATGAAACAAATGCAATTGATAGACTAAATTCATATAAAAGAACGATGAAAAAATTAAACTTGCCAATTAAAAAAGAATGGATAATAAATGGTGAGTTTTCAAAAGAAAAAGCATACGAAGAGAGTAAAAAATTATTTAATCAAAAAGATTTACCAACAGCAATTTTTTGTTCGGATGATTATATGGCAATTGGAGTTATTGAAAGGATTAAGGAATCTGGGTTATCTGTCCCTCGTGATATTTCAGTCGTTGGATTTGATAATATAGAAATATCATCATATGTAAATCCACCTTTAACTACGGTGCATCAACCAATTAGTATGATTGGAGAAAAAGCAGCCAATCTTTTAATTGATTTAATAAATGAGAAAAAAAGCCCGCCAATACACGAATTATTAGATACTCAATTGGTAATTCGTAAATCAACTTCACGGATGAAATAATTTTAAATGTATTTAAGTAAAGGAATCATCTTGAATCAACATTAATAGCAAAACGAAGTCTTTAGCGGTTCATTCAAAATTGTAATTTATATTCATCTGTTGTCCAAAAATATTTGTAGAACATATCCCAAATTAAAATTTCAAGAGCATTAAATATTTCATTTCTTCAATAAAAGTTTAATTTTTTTTATTGACAATAAACGAACTTTAATTTAATTTAATGTTAGCGGTAACATTAAATTATGATTTATCAACTGGTATTGAAAAAAAATGAACAAACCAAAACAGAATATTAACTTCTTCTTGCATCTTTTACTCCTCACTCTGCTAATTATTAATGATAATTTACTTCAAGCACAGCCAAATTCATTAAAGATAAAAAATTGGGAACTGCAATCATCCGAAAAGATAAATGTAAATGGCCAAGTAATTTCCACTCCGAATTATTCTACAAATGACTGGATCAAAGCTGAAGTTCCTTCAACAGTTTTAGGGACACTTATAAAGAATAATATTTACAAAGATGTTTTTGTCGGCAACAACTTAAAAAATATTTCCTCGGCTCAATTTGAAAAATCGTGGTGGTACAGAACAGAATTTACTTTGCCAAATTCGTCAAATAATAAAAATGTTATACTTGAATTCGATGGAATAATCTATCGTGCAAATGTTTGGTTGAATGGTAAACAGATTACAACTTCAGATAAAATGTATGGAGTTTACCGCAGGTTTCATTTCAATTTAAATTCGGCTGTAAAATTTAAAGGGAAAAATATTTTAGCAGTTGAAATCATTCCACCAAAAAAAGGTGAACCTTCGATTGGATTTGTAGACTGGAATCCAATTCCACCGGATCATAATATGGGAATTTGGCGGGACGTAAGAATTAAAATAACCGGTGATGTTTCAATTAATTCACCTTTTGTTAAAAGCAAGTTGAACTTGAAAAATTATAATAGTGCAGAACTTACAGTCTCTTCTGAGATTGTAAATAATTCAAACAGAAAAATTATCGGTGTAATATCCGGTGAATTTGATAAAATAAAATTTTCTAAAAATGTTGAATTGGAAGCGAATGAAAAAAAACTTGTTACTTTTTCACCGCAAGAATTTTCACAGTTAAAAATAACTAACCCGCGAATTTGGTGGACTCACAATTGGGGAAAACCAGAACTCTATGATCTGAAATTAAAATTTACAATTGACAATAAACTTTCGGATGAAGCTAAAATAAAATTCGGCATTAGAGAAATTTCTGATTATATAAATAAAGATGGTCATCGTGGATTTAAGTTGAATGGTAAAGAAATTTTAATTGCCGGAGGCGGTTGGACCGATCATCTGTTTTTAGATTATGATGCTAAAAATCTTGAACATCAGATTCAGTATGTAAAACATATGGGATTAAATGCAATACGATTGGAAGGCATTTGGGGAAATAATGAAAACCTTTATAATCTTTGTGATAAGTATGGAATATTAATTATGGTTGGTTGGAGTTGTCAGTGGGAATGGGATGAGTATATTGGTAAACCGCACGATGAATTTGGTGCAATCAAAACGACAGAAGAAATGGAATTGATTTCTGCATCGTGGGAAGATCAAATTAAATGGCTGAGAAATCATCCAAGTATTTTAGTTTGGATAGGTGCAAGCGATAAACTTGCAAGACCAGAATTAGAAAAAAAATATCTAAACATTTTAAAAGAGATTGACACAACAAGACCATACCTTTCATCTACTGCAAATCGTACAAGTGAACTCTGCGGCAACTCAGCAGTTAAAATGAACGGACCTTATGAATATGTGCCTCCAATTTATTGGTCAATTGATTCGACAAATGGCGGTGCATTTGGTTTTAATACTGAAACTGGACCAGGTCCACAAGTGCCTCCGCTTGAAAGCATCAAAAAAATGATTCCTTCAGAACATCTCTGGCCAATTGATAGTGTTTGGAATTTTCATTGTGGAAAAAATAATTTCAGCAATCTCAACGTTTACAATTCAGCGATGAATAATCGTTTAGGTAAACCAAATAATTTAGAAGAGTATGTAACAAAAGCTCAGTATATGAATTATGAAGGAATGCGTGCAATGTTTGAAGCGTTCACTGCAAATAAACCTAAAACAACGGGAATAATTCAATGGATGCTAAATGCTGCCTGGCCAAAATTGTGGTGGCAATTATATGATTATTATTTAATGCCGAACGGCGCTTTCTATGGTGCTAAAAAAGCTCTTGAGCCAATTCATATTCAATATAATTATAAAGAAAACTCTGTGTACGTTGTGAATAATACGCTAAATAAATTCAGTTCATTAAAAGCAAAAGTTGAAATATTTAGTTTAGAAAATTCTTCTTCTCCAAAGTTTTATAACGAAATGTTGCTTGGTCTTCAGCCAGATGAGTCGAAAAAAATATTTGATCTGCCAAAAGCTGAAGATATTAAAGGATTATCAACCACTTATTTTCTTGTGATGAAACTCTGCAACAATTCACAAGAAATTTTCAGCAATAACTTTTATTGTTTGTCAACTAAGCCAGATGTTTTAGATAATGAAAATACTAATTGGTATATGACTCCAATTAAAGAATATGCGAACTTAACTGGTTTGAATGAATTAGAAAAAATTTATGCATACAAACAAAGTGAAAACAAAACAGAGACTGGACTTAACTATTATTATACAATCTCAAATAAAAATAACAAAGAAGAAATTGAAGTTGAACTTATAAACAAAGCAGACAAAGTTGCATTTCAGATAGAACTGAAATTAACAAAAGGGAAAGAAGGAGAATCTGTTCTTCCAATATTCTGGGATGATAATTATTTTTCACTTATGCCGAATGAGAAACGAATTATAAAAGGTTACTTTTATAAAGAAGACTTGAATGGAAGCAAACCTTATCTTCAAGTCGATGGCTGGAATATTAAATCGAAAGAATAGAATTTAATTGTGAGTCCGATAAAATGAAGAGAAATTATTACATAGTACTTTTAATCTTTCTGATATTTTTTGTCATATCATTTATAACCAACATTCTTGGTGCATTAAATCCAAATGTAATTACCAGTTTTAATTTGAGTCTTACACTTTCTGCGTTCCTTCCATTTGCATTTTTCATTGCTTATGGAATTATTTCAATTCCAGCGGGAATGTTAGTAGAAAAGTATAAAGAAAAAAATATTATGCTTCTTGCTTTTTTGATTGCATTTCTTGGTGCATTATTATTTTCAACATTCCCAAATTATATCGTTTTCATTGCTTCACTTTTTATGATGGGCGCTGGAATGGCAATGCTGCAAGTTGCAATAAATCCTCTTTTAAGAGTTTCTGGTGGTGAAGAACATTTCGCATTTAATTCTGTTCTGGCACAATTGATATTTGGCGGTGCATCATTTTTAGCTCCAATATTTTTAACATTTTTAATTTCAGAATTAGATGGACATAATAAAACTTTTGTAAAAACAATTTTCGCAAATTTAGTTCCTTCAAATCTTTCGTGGACATCTCTTTATTGGGTTTTCACTTTGATATTTCTTTTGATGATAGCAGTAATTTTTATTACAAAATTTCCGATTGTTGAAAGAAATGAAGATGAAATAAGCGGGACCTGGGAAATTCACAAAAGTTTATTCAAGCAAAAGATAGTGATTTTATATTTCATTGGAATATTTTCTTACGTAGGAACTGAGCAGGGTGTATCTTATTGGATTTCAAAATTTTTATATGATTATCATCATCTTGATCCAAATACGATAGGAGCTTTAACTGTAGGTAGATTTTGGGGAATGATGTCGGTAGGGTGTTTGATTGGATTGGGTTTACTAAAACTTATTGACAGCCGAAAAGTTTTGACCGGTGCTGTAATTTTAGCAATGATATTTTTATCAATTGCACTTTTTGGTTCAGTAAATTTATCACTTATCGCTTTCCCATTAGTTGGATTTTCACTTTCTGTAATGTGGTCAATTGTTTTTTCATTAGCGCTTAATTCTGTTAATAACCATCATGGCTCATTTGCTGGAATTTTGTGCACTGCAATAATTGGCGGTGCAGTTGTTCAATTATTTATTGGCTGGCTTGGTGATACTTTCGGTCTTCGATTTGGAATGATGTTTATTTACTTAACTCTTTCATATTTGCTTTTTATAGGTTTATGGGCTAAACCGTTAATTGCAAATGAAACCATTAACATACGTGACATTAAATTCATAAAAAAACTTTTTAATACAAAAACAGTTCAAGGTTAAATATGAGTGTACTTGGAGTTGATATTGGCGGAACAAACATCCGCGTTGGATTAGTTGAAAATAATTCTTTAGTAAGAATTGAAAAACAAAAAATCAAAGCTGACGGAACAGAAGATGAAATTATTGATGAAATAAAGTCATTAATAAACAGGTTTTCTCTTAATCAAATTGAAGGAATTGGAATTGGAGTGCCCGGTGTTGTTGATATAGAGCAAGGGATCGTTTATGATGTTCAGAATATTCCTTCCTGGATAGAAGTTCATTTAAAAGAAAAATTGGAATCAAAATACCATATTCCTGTTTATGTAAATAACGATGCAAATTGTTTTGCAATCGGAGAAAAACAATTTGGCTGTGTTAAAGAATATAAAAACATTGTTGGCTTAGCAATTGGGACAGGACTCGGTGCAGGATTAATTATTAATAATCATTTATACAATGGAAGAAATTGCGGTGCAGGAGAGTTTGGAATGATTCCTTTCAAAGATCATAATTATGAATACTATTGCAGCGGACAATTTTTCAAAAACGAATTTGGATTAACGGGAAAAGAAATGACAGAAAAAGCTGAACGTGGTGATAAAAAAGCATTGGAAATTTTTGCTCAGTTTGGTTTGAATTTAGGTGAAGCAATTAAAATGATAATGTTTGCCGTCGATCCAGAAGTAATTGTTTTGGGTGGATCAATTTCAAACTCATTTAAGTTTTTCAAAGATGCAATGTGGAATTCTGTTAATGAATTTCCATACGGTAAGGCGGCTGAAAATATTGCAATCAAAGTTTCTGAAATTAAATATATGGCTTTGCTCGGTGCTGCTGCATTATACTATGATGCTTTATCAAAAAACGAAATTAACTTTTCTTCGAATATTAGAATGATTCCCAGTAATGACTTGCTAATAAAATAGGATATACAATTTAAAAATGATTATTAAAGCGATGCTTAAATAATGAGAAATAAAATTTTAACGGCAATTTATTTATTCAGGAATGTATTTAGTCCAATTTCAATTTCGATGACGAAAATATTCACCGATTTCAGAAATACTGCAACAGCTTTTGGTAATAAATTTAACATTATCATTTTAATTTTTATGATTTGGATTTTTCCATTATTGACGGCACAAGCTCAATTTAATCTTCCGATTAAAAGCGGCAGAATTGTCTTTCACCGATATAGTGATTGGAAAAACTGGGATGGTAAACTTTTTCTTTATGATTTTTCAACTAAGACTCTTACTGAATTAAGTAAGAGCTGGACATCAATTGAACACACAGTAAATGCACACTTTTCACCAGATGGAACCAGGATAGTTTTTATGGCAGTTCCAAAAGGAAGCAGAGTTCGCAGTAGTTGGAATGTTTACCTATGTGATCTACGAAAACCAACAGAAATTATAAATCTTACACCAAACAATGTTCTTGATCAGGATCCAAAATTTTTTAGAGATGGAATTCATATTTGCTATAAAAGCGATGGTGATCTGAAAATTATGAATATTGAAACAAGAGAAATTACTCAAGTTACACACGATGGTTGGAACGTGGAAGAATCAATGCCTTACCCAACCACTAACGGAAAGAAAATAATTTATTCAACCGGTGTTGGAAATAATACATTTATTTATTCAGTAAACATTGATGGTACGGATAATAAAATCATTGAAGGAACCACAAATGTTCACAGCTATTATCCAATAGTGCGTGATGATTCGACCTATATTTTTACGCGTGCAAATTCTCCACACAATAATGCTGATGATCTTTATTTAGCAAATTTATTTACTGGTGTTTCTTCTTCATTGCCTTTTAACAGTGATATTGCCGATGACTCTGATCCATATCCGATTGATTCTGAGTATGTATTATATTCTAGTAATCGATCTGGTACTCAAGGCGGGTGGGATTTATTTCTTGGTAATCTAAAAACAGGTGCATCATGGTCACTTTCATTGTTCGGAATAAATTCAAATCTCCATGAACTCGGGGTTTGTTATACTCCATACAGTATTCCGACATCAATGAAAGAAACATCACTCATTCCAGATAAATTTTATGTTGAACAAAATTATCCCAATCCATTTAATGCAACAACTAGAATAAATTTTTCGCTTCCTGTTTCAACTACGGTAACTATAAAAATGTTTAATAGTATTGGTGAAGTAGTATTAAAAAAAGAATTGGGATATTTAGAAAGAGGTAAACATTTTTATGATTTGGATGGTAGTAATCTACCCTCAGGAGTTTTTTTCTATCAGTTTATTACTAATGAAAAATCTATCACAAAAAAATGTGTAATGATAAAATAAATAAATAATTCAATCACCATGTAAAAAAGGAGTAATAATATGAAAAAAATATTATTCATTTTAGTGGTTCTGTTCTTACAAAGTATTTCAGCTCAAATGGTTGAAAACTTTGATGGGGGCTGGACAAACTGGTATGATGAATGGATGAATAATGGAAGTTCCATTAATCGTACATATGATACCAAAATTAAAATAGAAGGTACTGCTTCATTAAAATTAGAATGGGTAATGAAAGCAGAAGATTGGGGTGGTGGTATTAGTTTCGCTCGTGCATTAGAAGCGGGTGAATACATTGATATGTCAGCTTATGACACTCTCTCTATATCATACTATGTTGAAAAACCAGCAAAAACAAAAAATTGCTACATTGCATTAATTCTTAGAGATAATCCAATAACATCATTATATGAAGCAGATATGTCTGATGTTGAATTATGGCGTCATCAAATACATGGTGTATTGGAAGATAATGTCCCGGGATGGCATACAAAAAAATTTGCTTTAAAAACAGTTGGTAACCCTTTAGATCCATCTCCAGCAGATTGGATGACTGGTTTTAATATGCAAGGTAGAAATCATCAAAACAATAAACTTGATTGGGATTATATTCGCGGGTTTTATATTGAAATTGATACTGATACTGCTTATACCGTTGATCAAGGAATCATTTATTTGGATAATATGATATTAAGTGGAAGCAGAGCTACACCACTTGTACTTTTTAACGGGAAAACAACTCCAAATAATGTTTCATTTTCAACTGGTTGGTCAGGCAGTGCTGAATATACAACTGAACAGGATTATGATAATGCTAATACCGGTTCAATTAAATGGACTGGTGGAAAAGATGCCGATGGTGGCGGTTGGGATGGTGTTTGGTTTGATTTAAAGAAACCACATAAATTGGGTGAATTAATGAAAACTGATACACTTCAGTTTGCAATTAAAGCCCCCGCAGGATTCGGAAATCTTTGGATTGCATTTGCAGATGATGACACTGACGGTGATGGTCCTGATAGAATGTTTCAAAATGTATACTATTTGGACGAAAATAAAATTGGCGGCTATAATAATAGCTGGAAATTAATAAAAATACCATTGAAAGATTTCCATCCAGGTGGTTCATGGGATAAAGATAGAATTCCAGGTTCGCTTGATTCTAATCGAGTAATTCAATTCAGAATTGAAGGTGATGGACAAAACATTGAGAATAAAATTGTTTATTTAGATAATATTTGGACAGGAAATTTTGTTCGTGATATAATAGCACCTGCAGCACCACAAGTTCAATTATATGCTAGTCAAGATTATTATAATAATATAACATGGACTGATGTACCTGGAGAAAAACAAGAAATTTATCGCATTTATGCAAGCAAATCACCTATTACTAATTTAAATGCTGAAGGTGTAGAAGTTGTTAAACTTGGTGTAGCTGAAGGTGTTCAATCTGCTATTCATTCACTTAAATATCCTTTGGTTGATAAAGATGTTACTTATTATTATGCTGTAGTTTGTGTTGATAATTCCGGTAATGAAAGTGCTCCTGGATTAGCTGGACCTTTAACAAATAAAGCTAAAGGAATTTCTGTTATTAGTGATAAAGCTCCAACTAATTTTTCAGCAGATGGGAATTTAAAAGAATGGGCTAATATAAAACCATTTAGAATGTATAAGAGTGATTTATCAGGTCATGTGGTCGATAATATGCCTGTTGACAACGATGCAGATCTTTCTGTGAATGCTTACTTAGCTGTTGATAATGAAAATTTATATATCGCTTTTGATGTTAATGATGATATTGTTTCTGTTAATCCTAAGCTAGGTCCATGGGAAAATGATAGCCCTGATTTATTTATAGGATTGTATAATCAAGTAAAACTTCCTCATACTTCATATCGTCGAGGAAAGGAGCCAGATTTTAGACTAATATTTGACAAATATCGTTTAGTGTGTGGAAATCCTTGGGTCGATTCATTAATGTTTCCTGGGAAAAATTATTACTGGAGCGAAAAATTCCCAAGTGGTTACATTGTTGAAGCAAAAGTTCCATGGAAAATGTTTTCCTCTATTGCAGGTGATAGCCTATTTCAACCAAAAACAGGTATGAAAATCCCACTTGATCTTGCAGTTAATGATGCTGATGCTACAGGTTCAAGAGAAGGAATGATAACTTTATCTAGTGCAAATAACGATAATTCTTACAATGATGTATCTGCATGGACTTATACATGGATTGGTGACAAAACAACAGTAGATGTCAAGGAACAACCAAATTTAATTTTATCTTATTCATTATCACAAAATTATCCTAATCCATTTAATCCAACTACTCAGATTAATTATACAATACCAAAATCGGGCTTTGTTTCTTTAAAAGTTTATGATATGTTGGGACGAGAAGTTGCAACTTTAGTAAATAAAAATCAAAATAGTGGATCATACGAAATAACTTTCAATGCCAGCAAACTTTCTACAGGTGTTTATTTCTATAAATTGGTTGCAGGAGATTATACAAGCATTAAAAAAATGTTGTTAGTCAAATAATTTGGAATCCTAAATAAATGGGCGGATTTTAAGAAAGTCCGCCCTCTTTGTTTTGAAAACGATTGTATAGTTATTTCTGAAATGAATGTGGAGAAATAAATGAAGATTATTTTACCAGTTAATTTTATTGTTGCTCTTATAATATTAACTAATCTGTCTGTGTTTGGGCAACTTAAGCCAATAAGAGTAGCTTGTGTTGGAAATAGTATTACTTGGGGTGGTCTAGGAGATAAATCTTATCCTGAGCAGCTTGGAAAATTATTAGGCAGTCATTATGTTGTAAAAAATTTTGGAATTTCTGCAAGAGCTTTATTGCGAAAAAGTGATTACCCTTATTGGAATGAACAAACTTTTTCTGAAGCAAAAGAATTTGAACCTCAAATAGTTATAATCAAATTAGGGACTAATGATACAAAACCACAAAACTGGGTTTATGGAAAAGAATTTTTTTCTAATTATGTTGATTTTATAAATGAGTTCAGAAAAGGACCTGTTAAACCGCAGATATTTATAAGCTATCCTTGTCCCGTGTTTAAAACTGTTTGGGGGATAAGAGATTCGATAGTCAAAATTATTATTCCTATTATTGATTCGGTGAGAAATACAGCAAAGACGGATCTAATAGATTTTAATACTCCATTTCTTGATAGTGCTTCACTATTCCCTGATGGCGTTCATCCAAATGCTGCTGGTTATCTTAAAATGGCTCAAATAGCTAAAGATGCAATTCTCAATAGTGCACCGGGAATAATTAGAACATTTAATTCCAACAAATACTTTTTTGACAAAGGTGAATCTTGTAAACTTTATTGGGAAACCACAAAAGGTTCGGAAGTAACTTTAAATGGTGTTTCTGTCAATGAGATAGATTCTACGATTGTAACTTTAACTGAGACAAAATCTTTTATATTAATTGCAAAAGGAAAAGACCGTTCGGATACAATGCGAATTAAGCTTAATTATTTTCCAGCCGGTTCAATTAAGTCATTTAATGCAAAGCCAAGAATGCTTGAGCTTGGAGCTAATGATACGTCAAAAATTTATTGGGCGGCATCTTTAGGTTCTCAAGTCTTTTTGAATAATATCCCAGTTGAAATTACTTGCAGCTTGGCTGTTTCACCGCGGTTTACAACATCTTATAAATTAAGTTCAATTGGAGATACTTCAACATCTAAAGAAATATCCATTAAAGTTTTGCCTGCTGAAGAAATTAATAGATCATTAGATCGAGAGGTACATTCATCCTCTTATGCAAAATATTTTCCTGCTGATAATGCAGTGGATGGAAATCCATTTACTTATTGGAAGAGTAAAAATGAAGCAACTCCATGGATATACGTTGATTTTGGGAAGGAGTTTACTTTTGAGCGTGTAGTTTTGGATTGGGGAAACAACTATGCCATTTCATATCAATTGCAGGCTGTAAGCTCTACGGGAGTAATTACTACAATTTATAATAAGACAAATGGATCTGGGGGAAGGGAAAATATTTTGTTAAACGGAACCGGTAGATATTTACGTATGTTGTGCTCTCAAAAATTATTTGCTGATTCAGGATATGTATTAAATGAATTTGAAATTTATGGACGAAAAAAGGTCACTGAAGTTGTGGATGAAACAAATTCTGTTCAGCAATTTGAACTTTTTCAAAATTATCCAAATCCATTCTCAACCAGTGCTAGCTCCGCTTTTGGCGGAAATCCAAGGTCGACGATAAAATATTTTATTCCGAATGTCATCCTTCGACAAGCTCAGGATGACAATGTCATGGTGAGCCAGCCTGTCGGCAGACATGGCTCGTCGAACCATGGCGTCACTCTTCGACAAGCTCAGAGTGACAATATTGCAACACTCAAAGTTTATGACATACTTGGAAGAGAAGTAGCAGTGCTTGTAAATGAATACAGACCAGCAGGAAATTATGAGGTTGAGTTTGATGCATCTACTCTTGCAAGTGGAATTTATTTGTACTCCTTGCAAATGAATGGTTTGGTAAAAAATAAAAAAATGATCGTTCTTAAATAATTTAACGCGAATACAGAAAATTGGTTTTATTATCTTACAAAAATTTCCTCTATGTATAAATAAAAAATTTTATCTAAATCACCTAAGGAGAATATTGTGCAGTTAACATTTGTCGATTTTTTCGTTATCGCTCTTTATTTTTTAATCAATTTAAGTATTGGATTAATTTTAAGAAAAAAAGCCACAGCAAACGTAAGCGAGTTTTTTGTCTCCGGCGGAAAAGCTACCTGGTGGTTAGCAGGTACATCAATGGTTGCTACTACTTTTGCCGCCGATACTCCGTTAGTTGTTTCCGGATTAATTGCAAGGAACGGAATAGCCGGAAACTGGATTTGGTGGAATATGGTTTTTAGCGGAATGCTTACTGTGTTTTTCTTTGCAAAATTATGGCGCCGCGCCGGTGTGTTAACTGATGTTGAATTTGCTGAAATTCGTTATAGTGGAAAACCCGCTTCTTTTCTTAGAGGATTTCGAGCTATTTATCTTGGTCTACCGATCAACTTAATTATTATGGGTTGGGTTAATCTTGCTATCGTAAAAATAATGATGATGGTTCTAGGAATTTCCAAAATTGATGCTCTGTTTATTGCAATCGGAATTATGTTTTTGACTGCTGCAATTTCAACGTTATCTGGTCTGTGGGGAGTTTTGTGGACAGACTTATTTCAATTCTTTTTGAAAATGGGAATGGTAATTGCTCTTGCAATTTTTGCAGTCGCAAAAGTCGGTGGATTAGATTCACTTGTTACACAATTGCACCAAGTTGATGCTACACGTCAAAATCAAGGTTCAATACTTGCATTTATTCCTGATTTAAATTCTGCATGGATGCCGATGATAACTTTTTTCTGCTTTATTGCAGTAAACTGGTGGGCAAGCTGGTATCCCGGCGCTGAACCAGGAGGTGGTGGATATATTGCTCAAAGAATTTATTCTGCTAAAGATGAAAAAAATTCTTTGCTTGCAACATTATGGTTTAACGTGGCTCATTATGCTTTGCGTCCCTGGCCATGGATTATAGTGGGATTAGTTGCTGTCGTTCGATTTCAAAATAACGCTTCTTTTCGCGGTGATCCGGAAACAGGATATATCAGAATTATGATAGAAGACCTTCCTATTTATTTACGCGGTTTAATGCTTGCTGCTTTTGCCGCAGCTTACATGTCAACAATCGGCACGCACTTGAATTGGGGTGCGAGTTATTTGGTTAATGATGTTTATAAAAGATTTATCAAAAAAGATAAATCGCAAAAACATTATGTTAAATTTTCCCAAGTAATCACGATGATGTTGATGGTCCTTTCCGCTATAGTTACGTTTTATATGGATTCAATTGCAGGCGCATGGCAGTTTTTAATAGCTGTTGGTGCAGGGACTGGGTTGGTTTTTATTCTTCGGTGGTTTTGGTGGAGGGTAAATGCCTGGAGCGAAATTTCTGCTATGATCGCCGCATTCCTAACTTCACTTTTTTTACAGTTCGGTGTTGGACTTTCGGAAAGTAAACCTATTGAATTTGCATGGATTCTGCTTATCACTGTTTTAGTTACAACAACTACCTGGATAACTGTAACTATGCTAACGAGACCTGAACCAATGGATAAGTTGATTTCATTTTATAAACGGGTAAGACCAAATCCAATTTTTTGGAAACCTATAGCTAAATTTGTTCCGGAAGTTGTTCCGCAGAAAGATGGAATATTTAATTTTTCAAATTGGATTGCTGGGGTTACCTTCATATACACCATTCTTTTTGGTGTGGGCAAAGTAATTTTAGAAAATACTTTATTAGGCGTAATTTTAATTATAGTTGGAATTGCGTCCGGTATTTTTATTTATTGGAATATGAATAAAAAGGGATGGCAGTTTTTTTCAGAATAGAATTTTGGTTTATCAATTAAAAAAAATAAAGATGAGAAATGGTCTAACTATGTATTATCGCTATAAAAAAATAAGGTTGTATATTTTTTCGCTATTGATTGTTTTGCAATTTATTTCGTGTAGAACAACAGCACCGATAGGAGATAACACACAATATCAGGATTTAAGCAATAAACTTGGTAATGTTATACCTAAGCCTGTAACTTTAAATCCAACTACTGGCACTTTTACTATTAATGAGAGTTCTAAAATTTACATCGAACCAAATAACTCTGAAACTGCATTTATTGGGCAATATCTTGCAGATAAAATCAAATCATCAACTAACTACGATTTAGTGGTATTAGCTTCATCAGGAATTCCACCAAAAGGAAATATTTATCTTACTACAATTGGTGGTGATCCATCTTTAGGTGACGAAGGATATGAATTAAACATTACTGAAAATATTTTAACTCTATTTGCATTTAAACCTGAAGGTTTATTCAGGGGAGTACAAACTTTAAGACAAATATTATTTTCGTCTATAGAACCCTTTACACATTATAAGGAAATTAATATAGGAACAGGAATAATTCGAGATTACCCTCGTTTTCAATGGCGCGGAGTTATGCTTGATGTTGCAAGACATTTTTTTAGTGTTGGTGATGTAAAAAAACTAATTGATTTAATTTCATATTACAAAATAAACCGCTTTCACTTACATCTTACAGATGACCAGGGTTGGAGAATTCAAATCGATTCATATCCAAAATTAACTTTATATGGTGGAAGTACCCAGGTTAAAGGTGGACCTGCCGGTTATTATACTAAATCAGAATATTTGGAAATAATTAAGTATGCAAAAGAAAGATATATCACTGTTATACCGGAAATTGATATGCCAGGGCATACTAATGCTGCCTTAGCTTCATATCCTTTTCTTAATTGCAATGGGGTCTCACCATCCTTATATACTGGTACTGAAGTCGGCTTTAGTTCATTATGTACTAAGAAAGATTCAACATATATTTTTATTAATGATGTAATAAAAGAGATAGCACAATTAAGCCCAGGTCCTTATATTCATATTGGCGGTGATGAAGCTAAAGCTACTAATTCAGCAGACTATATAAATTTTATCGAAAAAGTTCAGAGTATAATTTATTCAAACGGGAAAAAAATGATTGGATGGGATGAACTTGGTCAATGCAAATTGCAACCAGAAACAATTGTGCAGCATTGGGCAAATGATAGTTTAGCGCTTGAAGCAGTAAAAAAAGGTGTGAAGTTAATTATGTCACCAGCTTCAAAAACTTATATGGATATGAAATATAACTCTACAACTTTACTTGGACAGAACTGGGCAGGATATATTGAAGTGAGTGATTCATATAATTGGAATCCTTTAACACAAATAAAAGGATTGACTATGAATGATATTCTTGGTGTTGAAGCACCACTTTGGACTGAGACAATTTCAAATTTAGATGATATAGAATTTATGTTTTTCCCAAGACTTCCAGGTATTGCTGAGATCGGTTGGTCACCTATAACAGTGAGAAACTGGGAAGAATATAAGAAACGACTTTCCGTGCATGGCCGCTATTGGAAAAAAATAGGATTAAACTTTTATCATTCGCCAGAGATTAATTGGAAATAACTTTACGCTAAGGGTATTATGAATCAGCACTTAGCTACAAAAATTTTCTGAAAGTTTTTCAAAAAAGATTAGAAATATTGAAGTAATACACGGCAGGCAGGTGTTTTATAATGGCTAATTGCGAATTGATAATTGATAATGTAAAGTGTAAAATGTATAATTTACATGTCGGTAGTGTAGTTTTTCAGAGTTTAACTTAACCTAATATTTAAAAATTATAATAACAGTTTTTTCTTTTCTAACTTTCATAAAAATATTTTCAATTAAAAAACAATATTTTGGAAATCAAACTCATCTTTTCTAATTTTACACACTAAAATTTGAAATAAAAGGGATTAAAATGGCTGCAAACGAAGGTGTAATTGTTCAGGTAATTGGTCCAGTTGTGGACATAGATTTTACTGACGGTAATTTACCTCAAATTTACAATTCTGTTCACATTCCAAGAAAAAATTCTGAAGGAAAAGATGAAATTTTAATAGTAGAAGTTCAACAGCACTTAGGAGAAAATAGAGTTCGTACTGTTGCAATGGATACTACAGATGGATTAGTTCGAGGAATGAAAGCAATAGATACTGGTGAACCAATATCAGTTCCTGTTGGTCCTGAAACATTAGGAAGATTAATTAATGTAATCGGAGAAGGAATTGATGGATTAGGTGAAATTAAAGCTGAAAAACGTTATCCAATACATAGACATGCACCAAAATTTGATAATCTTACAACTAAACAAGAAATGTTTGAAACAGGAATCAAAGTAATTGATTTACTCGAACCATATACAAAAGGTGGAAAGACTGGATTGTTTGGTGGTGCTGGTGTTGGTAAAACAGTTATTATACAAGAATTAATTCACAATATTGCAAAGCAACATGGCGGCTATTCAGTTTTTGCTGGAGTAGGAGAAAGAACTCGTGAAGGAAATGATTTATGGTTAGAAATGAAAGAAAGTGGTGTTTTAAGTAAAACTGCATTAGTGTTTGGTCAAATGAATGAACCTCCCGGTGCACGTCTTCGTGTTGGTTTAACTGGATTAACAATTGCAGAATATTTTCGTGAAGAAGAAGGAAGAGATGTACTTTTGTTTATAGATAATATTTTCCGTTTTACACAAGCTGGATCAGAAGTTTCGGCTTTATTAGGTAGAATGCCTTCTGCGGTTGGATATCAACCAAACCTTGCAACTGAAATGGGTGAATTACAAGAAAGAATTACTTCAACAACAAAAGGTTCTATTACATCTGTTCAAGCTATTTATGTCCCTGCAGATGACTTAACAGATCCAGCTCCTGCAACAGCATTTTCACACCTTGACGCTACAACTGTATTAAGTCGTCAAATTGCAGAGCTTGGTATTTATCCAGCAGTAGATCCACTTGATTCAACATCAAGAATTTTACAACCTGATATTGTTGGTGAAGAACATTATGCAATTGCAAAAAGAGTAAAAGAAATTTTGCAAGCTTACAAAGATTTACAAGATATTATTAACATTTTAGGAATGGAAGAACTTTCTGAAGATGATAAAATTACTGTGCGTCGTGCAAGAAGAATACAACGTTTCTTAAGTCAGCCATTCCACGTTGCAGAGCAATTTACTGGATATGCTGGAAAGTATGTAAAATTAGAAGATACAATAAGAAGCTTTAAAGAAATTCTTGATGGTAAACATGATGATCTTCCAGAACAAGCATTTATGTATGTTGGAACAATTGAAGAAGCAGTAGAAAAAGCTAAAAAAATGATGCAAGAAGCATGAAAGAAATTAATTTAGAAATAATTACACCGTCAAAACAAGCATACAAAGGAATTGTTAAATCCATAACTGTTCCTGGAAGTTTAGGAAGTTTTCAAGTTTTGTTTAATCATGCACCTTTATTAAGTACTTTTGAAATTGGAAAGATAAAGATAGTTAATCAAGCTGATGAAGAAACAGAATTTACAACAGGTGGTGGAACAATTGAAGTTATTGATAATAAAATTTTAATTCTTGCTGATAGTCTTGAGACAAAAGAAGAGATAGATTTAGAAAGAGCAAAAAGTTCTTATCAAAGAGCAAAAGAAAGATTAGCTAATAGAAAAGCTGATATTGATATTCTAAGAGCAGAAGCTTCGTTACAACGTGCATTGAATAGAATCAAGTTTGTTGGTGGTAGTATATAATTAAATTTTTTTATTAAATTAAAATGTCACCCTTCGATAAAACCTGTTATTCAACAGGCAAGCTCAGGGTGACATTTTTTTTATTTATTTTTTGGCTTCATCAAATCTTTTAGCAATTGCATCCCAGTCAACAACGTTCCACCAATTTGTTATGTATTCTGGTCTTCTGTTTTGATATTTCAAATAATAAGCATGTTCCCAAACATCTAAACCCATTATAGGAAAACCTTTAACTTCAGCAACATCCATCAATGGATTATCTTGATTTGGTGTAGATGTTACAACAAGTTTACCATTAGATAAAACTAACCAAGCCCAGCCACTTCCAAATCTTGTTGTTGCGGCATTGTTAAATAACTCCTGAAATTTTTCGAAAGATTCAAACGTTCCATTAATCGCATCGGCTAATGCACCTGTTGGTTTACCACCTTTATTTGGACCCATTATATTCCAAAACATGGTATGATTATAATGACCGCCGCCATTATTGCGAACTGCTGCTGGTAATGTTGAGACTGCTTTGAATAATTCTTCTAACGATTTACCTTCTAATTCTGGTTTTGCTTCAATTGCTTTATTTAAGTTTGCAACATAAGCACCATGATGTTTACCATGATGAATTTCCATTGTTTGTGCATCAATGTAAGGTTCAAGTGCATTGAATGCATAGGGAAGGGGTGCTAATTCAAATTTGCTCATTTTTGTATTACTCCTATTTTTATTTAATTGATTTGTTATCGCTTCAATTTTATTAATACTTGGTGCTAAAGAAATTAACCCAAGAGATTTTAAAAAATTTTTTCTTTTCATTTAGACTCCAAAAGATTCACCGCAACCGCATGTTTTTACAGCGTTGGGATTATTAAAGACAAATCCACGACCATTTAAACCATCGCTAAAATCAAGGATTGTCCCTGATAAATAAAATAAACTTTTTCCGTCAACAACAATTTTTAAGTTTTCTTTTTCGATAATTGTATCGCCATCTTTATGATTTTCATCAAAAAACATTTGGTAAGTTAAGCCAGAACAACCACCACCTTTTACTCCAACTCTCAAAGCATGCGATTCAGGTATATTATTTTCTTCTTTAATTCTCAAAATTTGTTTTAATGCTTTTTCAGTTACATCTATTTCAGAAACTTGATTTTTAACTTCTTCCATAAAAGTCCTTTCAAATTTTTATAATTATAACAAAAATTATAAAGCAAAAATTCATTTGTAAAAAAATATTTTTATCTGGGCTTTTCTTTTATTGAATCAAACTTGAAGTTAAAATGAAATTTATAAAACTATAAACTAACCAAGGAACTACAATTTGGTGGATAAGGCTAAATAATATTTTCTTTATGAGATTATTAGTATATAGTCATCTCACATTTTTCATCACTTAAAGTAGAATGAGATGTTTAAAAAATAAAATATGTTAATAAAATTATTTATCGACTTGATTTTTCGGTAAGATTATACATAAGAACAGTTTAATGAGGTTCAATAAATAATCTATCAAAATCAAGTATAAAGTGCCTGATAAACTCAGAAGATTTCTATTTTTTTATTTCACTCTTTGTAAAATTGCAAAAATTAAAATTACCTTTGTCTTTGTATTGAAAGGGAAAGTGAAGCAATTAAACTAAAAGATTTTGAATTTTAACAATTATAAATATTTTATACTATTGAACTTCTTGTAAAAAGAAATATAATCTTAGATATTTGGATTTAATGAAACATCTTTATAAAGGATAATTTTTAATTTCAATAATAAAATATAGCTTAACATCAACTCAAGCTATATATTTTATTGAACGGGGGTGCCCTAAAAGCAATTTTTTTTAAACACATCAGTCTTCGAAAAGCTCTAACTGATTAAATAAAACTTAATGGGCAACCCCGTAAATTTTTTTACTGAGCCGGAATTTCCTCGTGTTCATTAGTCTCACGTTTACTTTGCCATATTGCCCAACCTATAGCTACGATAAAGATTATCACCGCAATAATTCCAATAAATAATGAATCATTTTTAGGGCTTGTAATACCAAAGTGAAGAATCAAGCCAAGAGTAAGGAGACTTACCATATTCATAACTTTAATTAAAGGATTTATAGCTGGGCCAGCTGTATCTTTCAAAGGATCACCAACAGTATCACCAGTTACAGCAGCTTTATGCGCTTCTGAACCTTTTCCACCATAATGTCCATCTTCAATCATTTTCTTAGCATTATCCCATGCACCTCCAGCATTAGCCATAAATACAGCAAGTAATTGTCCTACTAAAATCATTCCAGCTAAAAAACCGCCAAGAGCGTATGGACCCAATAGAAAACCGACAAGCATAGGGGTCATAATAGCAAGAAATCCTGGGCCTATTAATTCTTTTTGAGCAGTTTGAGTACAAATATTAACAACACGTCCATAATTAGGTTTTTTTGTTCCAGCCCAAATTTCTTTATCTCTAAATTGAATTCTACATTCATGTACGATGTAATAAGCAGCTCTACCAACAGCACGAATTAACATACTACTAAATAGAAAAGGAACAGCGCCGCCTATTAAAACTCCAATAAGAACGACAGGGTTTGCAACAGTCAACTTTCCAGCTTCTGATAAATACTGAGGGATGCTCATTTGGTTAATTTTATCTTCACTACCAACAGCAATTACAGCAATAAAGCTTGCAAATAAAGAAACAGCAGCAATCACCGCGGAGCCTATTGCAATACCTTTTGTTTCTGCTTTTGTTGTATTGCCTACAGCATCAAGATCTGCTAAAATTTGTCTTGCATTTTTATAGCTTCCTGGTTTTTCCTTTTCCATTTCTTCTTTATCATAACCCATTTCACCAATACCATTTGCGTTATCGGCAACAGGACCAAAGACGTCCATAGAAATTGTATTACCTGTTAATGTAAGCATTCCAATACCAGTCATGGCTACACCATAAGCAATAAATAATGGTGGAGTTCCTACATAAGTTAAAACTGAAAGGAATATAGCGATTGCAATAACAATAATCATTGCGACAGTACTTTCATATCCAACAGCGAAACCTTGAATAATGTTTGTAGCATGTCCTGTTGTACAAGCTTTAGCAAGACTTTTAACAGGAGCGTGTGTAGTATGTGTATAATAACTTGTTACTTTATTTAAACTGACTGCAAGGAAAACACCAATTAAACAAGTTATGGCAGGTCTTAAATCAAGTCCCTCAATTCCAAAGTTAGCAAACCATGGAAGGTGATTAGGATTAACAGCCCAATAACCAAATTTTTCAAATTCTGCTAATTTTTCTGCACCGAAGTAAGAAATATCAAAATGGAGGTATCCAAAACCAAGCAGGAAGAAACCAACAACACTTATAATTGAACCAATCCAGAAACCTCTGTGGACACTTTTTAAAGCAGTATCAGAGGTATCATTTGGTCCAGCTTTTACTGTATAAGTAGAAATGATGGAACCAAGAACACCTATACCTCTAACGAGTAAAGGAAATATTACACCTTTATGACCAAAAGTAGACATGCCAAGAATCATAGCTGCGACAATTGTAACTTCGTAGCTTTCAAAAATATCTGCAGCCATACCAGCACAGTCCCCTACATTATCTCCGACATTATCAGCGATAGTTGCAGCATTTCTTGGATCATCTTCAGGGATATCTTTCTCAATTTTACCTACAAGATCAGCTCCAACATCAGCTGCTTTAGTATAAATACCGCCACCAACTCTCATAAATAAAGCTAAAAGGGTTCCACCGAATCCAAAACCAAGTAAAGCTTCGTAAGCAAGATCTCCAAATATTAAAAAAATAGTTGTACCACCAAGAAGTCCCAAACCATCAGTCAACATACCTGTAATGGTACCAGTTCTATAGCCAAGTTGCATAGCTTCGCCATAACTTTTCTTTGCTGCTGAAGCAACTTTTAAATTGCCTATTGTAGCTAACCTCATACCAACAAATCCAACTAACCAGCTAAATATGGAGCCCATTAAAAAAGCTCCAGATCTGCCCCATCTAAATGCTGATTCACTTCCTTGGTAAGTAATAAAAAGTAATACAGTAATGATGATAATTAGTGGACCAATTTTTTTAAACTGAGCAGAAAGATAAGCATTCGCCCCTTCGCGAACTGCAGATGCAATTGCTTGCATTCTTGGGGTGCCGTTATCGGCACTACGAACCTGTTTTACTAGTAGAAGAGCATAAAGAAGTCCTGCTATTGCTATACCTAAAATTGTTAGCAAGGCTCCTATTTCAAGTAAAGAATATTTTGGATCTGAAAATAGTCCAAAAGGGACAAATTGTTTTACCGGTTCCTCAGTTTTACTGGAAGGCATCCAAATGAAACCAGCTGCAAAAACGAACATCATAAAGAGGAGGTAAAAACGTTTAGCCTTTTTAGAAGTAGATAAGAAATGTTTCAGGTTTTTCATAATGTTTTTCCCTTAAATTCCTTAAAAGCTGTGAATTAAAAAAAACCAATGATAGATAAAAAAAAATCAGCAAAAAACTGATTTTAATAAGTAATCAGTTTACAGTATAAATCATTTTTTGTAATTAAATTTATCTATTTAAGGAAATAAAAACAAGATATAGTAGGTCAAATTCTTTTATTTTCTTATTCTTAAAATCTTGCTGTTTTTATGTAATTAATTGCTCGTTTATATAAATATTCGATAATTTATAAATCAATTGCATTATATTATTACTATAGTAGTCTATCATTCTAATCGCTTAAATGTTATTACGAAAAATGTAGAAATTATTATATTGTATAAGCATTATTGGTATTTATGCAGAATTTCACCCCAATTCCTGTTTCTAAAATAAAGACTATCAATTGAAGATAAGAAATTCCTTCCATATTCTATAGTTCTATTAAAATATATCAATTAATATCAAAAATACTTAAAAATCTGTATT
>JARGDL010000024.1 GCA_029210465.1 Stygiobacter electus | reverse complement strand
AATCTTATCTTATTATTTCTCAACTAATTAATCATACTTTTTCCTATTGGCGGTCATTAGAAATTTTTGGCTATTGACTTATCTGGGATAATATTAAATTGTCAGTCACTAAAAAATTTAGTGACTGATTTTTTTTACGCCTTTCTATAAGTTGCAGAGCGGTAGTTTTGTTCAAACAAAGAAATTTATTTTGATGAAGTAAAATTTAATTGACAGAAAAAACTTGTTCCTTAAAAATCAAAACAATATTATTATTAAAGTTTTTTATTTTGCTTAAGGGTGAGTGTTACCTCACCCCAAAATAATTGCACTATTTTATGAGCATCATTTTCTTTGATGAAATGATGTTATTTGTTGAAATTGTATAAATATAAACTCCACTTGGTAATCTGTTTGCATCAAAAGTTATTGAATGATTTCCTGCAGGCATTATATTATCTATTAAATTCGTAACTAACTCTCCAATTGAATTATAAACATTCAATTTTACATGTCCAGATTTTGGGATTTTGAAATTAATCGTTGTAGAAGGATTAAACGGATTGGGATAATTTTGATATAATTCAAAGTTTGTTGGTAATTCATTGTTATAATTATCTACCGAAGATGATGTTCTGTTATAAACTTCAAATTCATAAATTGAATAACCATATAGAGTACCACGCTTTATACCTGTTAATTTAATGTAACGTGCAGTTTCATTAACAATCCATTTTTCAATATTGCCATTTCCATTCTTTTGTTCAATAATTTTTTTCCAATTTAAATTATCATTTGAAACTTCAATTATATATTCCTTCCCATAAGCAGTTTCCCAAAATATTCTTATTTCATTGAAGTATTTTTGTTCTCCGAGATCAACTTTGAAATACTGAGGATCGCTAAATTGCGAAGACCAACGTGTTGAATAATTTCCATCAACGGCATAATCACTTAGATAATTAAGAGATTCTAATGATGATGCATCTGTTTGCTTTTTGTAAGCAAGATTTTCTGTGGGTGTATCGTAAACTTTGAATGTGTATAATTTTTTGTTGTTATTTTCATTCGTTTCTTGAATTGCATTTTTTTCATCAACAAAAACTTCAACAGTATAACTTCCTGGTTTTTCTGCTATCCAATAATTGTTATCGTTTATAGTTTCACCAATATTACCACAAACTAATACCATTCCACCTTTGGCAATTGAATCAGCATATTCATAAGAACGGCTAACTAATTTTCCATTAATTTTAAAAGTAACTTCATGAAATATTGAGGCTGGACTTGGCCCTGTTCCTCTGTTTAAAATGGTCGCAAGGAAAATTACTTTTTCACCTTTTATTGGATAACGTGGAACAGTATAAACATTAGCAATTTGTAAATCGGGTTTTGGTGGTCGTGGACGAATATCTAAAGTATGAGCAAAAGTTAAGTTTGCTGATGAATTGCCAACTCTAAAAACATGTGGACCTGGCTCAAATTCATAACTATTGCTTTGTGGTCGAAAGTAATAAAGTAAATCTGGAGTAACATTAAATGTTACTGTTTTTGTTTGTCCTGGTTCAAGATAAATTTTTTCAAATGCTTTTAAATCTTTAGGATTGTGTTCAACAACACCTTTTGCAATTGAAATATAAAGTTGAACAACTTCTTCACCTGCTAAATTACCTTTATTAGTTACATCAACAGAAATATTAATTTCATCATCCCAATATGCCCAAGATGAATGATTAATCTGGAAATTACTTAGTTCAAAAGTTGTGTAACTTAATCCAAAGCCAAAAGGGAATTGAGGAACAAAATTTTTTCTATCGAACCAACGATAACCGCCACCGTAATTATTATCTAAATTATTATTCATTCTATCAGGAAGTTGAGAATCACTAGTTGGCATTGTAACAGGAAGTTTTCCACTCGGATTATAATCTCCAAATAAAACTTGTGCAATAGCGTTGCCACCTTCTTGTCCAGGATAAAAACCATAAATCAATCCTTTAATATCATCAATGAAAGGAGTTGCAGTACAAATTCCACCACTAATTAAAACGACAATTAGATTTTTGTTTACACTTGATAATAATTTGATTAAATCTTTTTGTTTTCCAGGTAATTCAATAGAATTATTTACACGGTCGAAACCTTCACCTTCTTGTGTATTATCTAATCCACCAAAGAAAATAACAACATCAGATTGCGATGCAAAATTTAGTGCATTGCTTAAATCGCTTGAATAATTTGAACCGCTTATTTCACAACCCTTAGCATATAAAACTTTTGAAGCACCAACATATTTTTCAATCCCTTCTTTAGGAGAAACTTTATAAAAAGGATCAACCCAACTACTGCCGCTTCCATCTGTTTGCATAACTGCCGCATTTGGACCAATTACAGCAATTTTATTTATTTTATTTTTATTTAAAGGCAAAATATTATCTTGATTTTTAAGCAACACTAAACTTTTCTTACCCGCTTCTAATGCAAGTTGTTGATGTGCTGTGCTATTAAGATCAGCTGGATCTCCTTGTGGATAATAGTTCATCATTCCTGAAAGAAATTTTGTTCTTAAAACTCTACGAACAGATTTGTCTATTGCTGTTTCGGAAAGTTTACCAGATTTAACTAAATCCAATAATCCACCGGAACTTTGAAATAAAGTTGAACCCATTTCAATATCACAACCTGCATTAATAGCTTCATCAGGATTTGAATAAATAGAATTCCAATCGCTAACAACATAAAATGGAAAACCCCATTTTGTTCTTAATATTGTAGAAAGAAGAGTACTATTTTTCGCTGCACTTTTTCCATTCAAAGAATTATATGAACTCATTACACTAAATGCCCCACCAATTTGAATTGCTTCTCGAAATTGAAGTGCATGTTGTTCTAAAAGATTTCTATTTGAAAGAGTATAGTTATTGGTTGTTCTACCATTTTGTCTATATTCAGTGTAAAAATGTTTAATTGTTGCAAGTGTTGGCGTTGATTGAATTCCCTGAACCAATGCTGTATTTATAATTGCATTTAATATTGGATCCTCACTTGTGCTTTCTGGAGTACGGCCATTTCTTGGATCCATAGTTAAATCCAAACAAGGACCTAATGCTTGATGAATTCCTTTACTACGAAATTCTTTACCCATAGCTTCACCAATACGATAAGATAATTCTCTATCCCATGTTGCAGCCATTCCAATTCCAACGGGGAAAGAAGTTGCAAAACCATTTCTAACACCGTGCGGTCCATCAGACATATAAAAACCGGGAATGTTTAATCTTACATTGTCCTCTGTATTAAATGAACCTTGTTGATGAAGTTGCTTAATTTTTTCTTCAAGAGTCATTTTTGAAATTAATTCGGTAATCTTTTGCTCAAGCGTTTGAGAATTAACTTGTGAAAAAATTATAAATGTTAAAAAGAAAAAAGAATTTTTAAAACTAAAAAAGATTTTCATCATTGTTTCCATAATAATTCAAATTTATAATGCAAAATAGATTAATGAATATTAAAATTCATAACAAGTATCATTTTAACAACATGTCAATTAAAATTTGTTGCTAATATGCAACACACCTCTAAGTTTTTTGAAAAATCAAATAAAAATGATGGTAAATATTGGCATTTATTTGGTTTAATATTAGGCACAAACAATCAAAAACAGGAGCAACAAGAATGAAAAAAGTATTAACTACAGTAACAGCAATTGTAATTTTATTCGCTGCAAATTTATTTGCACAAGGTTATAACCAAAATGGTAAAGCATTAAATATTGGTTTGGGATTTGGCTTTGCTGGTGCATCTGGAGATGCAACAATTCCACCAGTTAGTGTTGGAATGCAATTTGGCATGACTGATAAAATTTCAGTTGGTGGTATAGTTGGATATACTGGTTCAAATGAAAAATTGGGATTATTCGATTGGGAATATGATTATTCATATATACTAATTGGTGCAAGAGGAGAATATCATTTTATGGAACCATCAAATAAACTTGATGCATATGGAGGTTTAACTCTTGGATATAATGTTGCAAGTGCTTCATTTAAAGGGAAGTCAGTATATGGATTTAATCCACCATCAGCTTCTGCAGGCGGATTATTCTATGGCTTTCATTTAGGTGCTCGTTACGCTCTTGGAAATAACTGGGGCGTTTTCGGTGAACTTGGTTATGGAATTGGTTACATAACAGCAGGTGCATTTTTAAGATTATAATTTTTTCATACATACCTCTCTCAAAGAAAGACGCTGTAGTGGGCGTCTTTCTTTTTTTAAAATTAAAAACCCACTCTAAAATTAAATTTTAAAGTGGGTTTGAGGGGCCTGTATGAAAAAGAATTACATTACTTTGTTGCAATAAGACATAAGAATATCAAAAGTGGTTTAATGATTAACGAAAAATTTTTAGTGTGTTATAATTTGAATGAATTTATAAATGATGAAAAAGATTTTGGTAAATTTGCTTCAAGATAAAGTTTTTTTGTGTCGGTCAAATTAAATGTAATGCTCTTTGCGTGAAGCATTAATCTGGGGTAATTTTTTTGTATTTCTTTTTCACCATAAAGTTTGTCACCAACAATAGGATGGCCAATCGAATATAAATGAACTCTTAATTGATGTTTTCTTCCAGTTGTTGGACTTAATTCAACCAAAGAATAATTTTGATAACTTTCAATTACTTTATAAAATGTCTTACTTTCTTTCCCTTTTTCAGCAACGCCCATTCTTCCGCTTCCAAATTCTTTGATTGGCTTGTCAATTAAACCCGATTTTTCTTTAATCAAACCATGAACTAGTGCCAAATAAGTTTTTTTTACAATTCTATTTTCAAATTGTTGATTTAAAAACTTGTGTGTTTTTGGATTTTTAGCATAAAGAATTATACCACTTACATCTTTATCAAGGCGGTGCAATACATAAATTTTTATTTTTAGTTTATCTTGTAATAATGTTTGAAGATCACTCACTTTACCATTTGAGTCATGTATCGAAGCTAAACCTTCCGGCTTGTTAACGACTATTAAGTTTTGGTCTTCATAAATAATTTCTATTTCATTTATAGTTTTATTTGTCATTTTTTAAAAACTGAAATTAGTCCATGAGTTGAAATATATGGAATAATTGTATAGTGAGTTTCATTTTCAGAAATTTTTGCAATGAGTTTTAAACCGTTGTAATTATGTAATTTAATTTTATCGACAAGTTTTTGCCATGGATTAATAAATATTGAATCTTCTAAAGAGCCAACTGTAGTATAAACGGTTGCATTTAAAGTTTTGTTCTTTTCATAGAACGAATCTTCTAACTTGAGTAAATATTCATTATCCCAAAATAATGCAGGACTTATTATTACATATCTATTGAAGAGATTTGGTTCTGTAAATAAAAAATAAAATGCAAATAAACCGCCAAGTGAATGCCCAACTAATGTTTTGTCCTTTTCATCAATTCTATAATTTGATTTTACAAATGGAATTAATTCATCTTTTATGAAATTTAAAAATTTATTGCCGCCTCCTGAAATTGGAAACATTAATCTTTCTTTTTCATTTTGTGTCTCTGTAGGGGTAAAGTCTCTCATTCTATTGTAATTAAATTCTTTTGAACCACCTTCCGAAGAAATACCAACGATAATTAATTCTGGTAAATCTTTATTGAAAGTTAGTAATCTAACCATTTGTGTCATTATTCCGAATGATGAATATGCATCTAACATAAAAATTACTGGATAATTTTTTTGAGTATAATTATAATCTCCAGGTAAAGAAATATAAATAGGGTATAAAACATTGTTAGATTTTGAAAAAAGTTTGTGAACTTCGGTTCTTCTTAATGAGACAAGTTGTTTTGTAGTATCTTTATCAAGAACTTGTGAAAAAATGTTGTCGTTACTTAAAGAGAAAATGAATAAAAAAAATAATACTATCCTAAAATATTTTTTCATTTCACCTCCATACAGAATAATTCTTTCTTATCTAAAGTACATTTTTCAAATCCCATTTTCATTAAATACTTCTGATGTTTTTTATTGCCAGCATCAGAATAAATTTTTTTTACTTTTTTTTGTTTGAATATTTCATTAAAAACATATTTACCCATTTTAAAATCGCGATAACCGGGAATTGCATAATCAAGTTTCAAATAAATTATATCATCATCAAGATATTCAGAAATCACTAAACCTGCAGGAATTGTATCTCGTAGAACAAACATTGTATGATAATTTTCATTTGGTTTGTATTCAAAAGTTGGAATGAATTTTTTTATGTCTTCTTTATAGAAATTTAAAAAATAATTTAAGTAATCAGCATTTGTTTTTACTTCAATTATTCGGAAAAATTCTTTTGCGCCAAAAATTTGAATAAGGTAATAAATATCAATTAAAGCGATAAAACCATTAAGAATGAAAACAGGATATGCACCAATTAAAAAACCATAAGTTGAAAAACAGGCAGCGCCGATTAAATTTATTATTCTCAATTTTACAATTGAGCTCATCATTAAAGAAATTGCAACTAAAACAGAAGCTATGTAACCAAATATTTGTAGCTCATTCATAAATTACCTTTGTGGAATTAAATTGTAAGTGGAAAATCCATACTCGTCATCAACAGTTTTTGAACTTGGATTAACATAAAGATATGTTGGATATTTATATTGTTCATCGTATTCAATTATAAAGTCTGCAGGATTGTTTTTTCTAGCTTGAATTGCTGTCTCAAAAAGTTGATTAATTGTTTTAAAATATTGCCAGCGTTCTTGGGGTATTTGAATTTGCCCAAGTGAATCTTGTACACTAACTATATTTTCGTTTTTCACTGTTATTATTGCTTTAATGCCAGCATCAACACAGAAACATTTTTTAATTTGAATTACCGAATAGTTATTTATACCAAGAGATTTCCATTGATTGTAAGCTTCTTCAATATTAATCGTTGGTTGAACGGTTTTTTCTTCACAGCTTAATAAAAAAAATATTGTCAATAAAATAAATAAGATGTTTTTTGTTTGATTAATTTTTGTAGTCATTTATAATTTTATCCATTAATTCATCAAGTTGAAAATTAACAATTTGATTTTCTTTTTGAGAATACCAATCAACTATTTCTTTAGCACCATTTTCAAATTTTATTTTGCAATTAAATTCAGGAACGAATTTTTTTATTTTGCTATTATCAAATTTAACACTATGAGCTTTATCGCCAAGCAAACCATCGCCCCATTCATCATCATATTTTTTTATAAACGATGAAGGAATGTGTGAGATTTTTAATTCAAAACCAGAATTATCTGCAAGTATTTTTGCAATTTCGTTCCATGTTAAAGTTTCATCAGAGGTAATGTTAAATGCTTCGCCAATTGTTTTATCATTTCCAATTAAACCGCAAAAACCAACAGCAAAATCTTTTGAGTGTGTTAATGTCCAAAGTGAATTACCATCATCATGAATTATAATTTCTTTGCCATTTTTCATTCTATAAAATGGAAGATAATTTTCTTTAAATGGATTTTTGGTTCTGTCGTATGTATGCGAAGGACGAACAATTGTAACAGGAAAATTTTCTTCTTTGAATTTTTCCATTAAAAAATTTTCACATTCAATTTTATTTCTTGAATATTCCCAAAATGGATTGTGCAATGGTGTGCTTTCATCAATTGGTAAATTCAATATTGGTTTATGATAAGCTGATGCACTGCTTATGAAAATATATTGTTTTACTTTGCCTTTGAATATTTCATAATCTTTTTTAACATGATCTTTTGTGTAAGCTATCCAATCAACAACTACGTCAAAATTTTCATTTGCAAGATGAAAAAGATTATCTCTTCTTACATCACCAATAATGATTTTTGATTTAATAGGTGCTTTACGAAATGATTCTCCTCGATTTAGTAAAAACAAATCGATCCCTTTTTCAACACAAAGATTCGAACACTCCGAACTAATTACACCAGTACCACCAATAAACAATACTTTCATAACATTTCTTTTTTTACAAACAAAATTACCAATTAATAAAAGATGCAACAATGTTATATTTGTGAAAAATTTATTGAACAACATGGAAAAGAAAATCTATACGGAGACTATTTATAACGAAGAAATAATTCGTCCAACACGTGTTGAGGTAGATTTACAAAAGATCAAACAAAATTATTATGAAATAAAAAAATATATAGGCAACACTAAAATAATGCCTATATTAAAAGCGAATGCTTATGGTCATGGTTTAATTCGCATTGCAAAATTAATGGAAGAGCTAAACGCAGATTATATTGGCGTTGCTGTTTTAGAAGAAGGAATTTTACTTCGGCAAAATGGAATTCAGTTACCAATTTTAGTCCTTGGTGGAATTTGGGGAAATCAAATACCGTTATTCTTAAAATATGATTTAACAATTACAGCTTCTTCAATTATTAAACTTAAGCAAATAGATGAAGTTGCTTCCAATTTAAAAACGAAAGCAAAAGTTCATCTTAAAATTGATACCGGAATGGAACGGATAGGTGTTCATTACTATAATTCAGAAACTTTTTTTCAAGAAAGTCTTAAATGCAAAAACATTATTGTTGAGGGAGTTTATTCTCATTTTGCAAATTCTGAAAGTGTAGATTTAACTTTTCCAAAATTACAATTGGAAAGATTTAATGAATCAATTTTATTTTATGAAAAACATTCTATTGAAATTCCAATTCGTCATATTTCAAATAGTGGAGCAATTTTGCAACTGCCGGAAGCAAATTTTGATTTAGTTCGGCCAGGGTTACTTTTGTATGGTGTTTATCCATCTGATGAAATAAATAAAAACATTAAAGTTGAACCAGCATTAAGTTGGAAATCATTAGTTGTGTATTTCAAAGTAATTAAAAAGGAAAGTACAGTTGGTTATGGAATGAAATGGAAAGCAGAAAAAAATATTCGTGCCGTAACAATACCGGTTGGTTATGGTGACGGATATTTCAGAAGCATGTCTCACAAAGCAGAAGTTATTATAAACAAAAAACGTTATCCAGTAATTGGAACAATATCAATGGATCAAATAGTTGTTAATATTGAAAATGATTCGGCGTATAATGGTGATGAAGTAATTTTGATTGGAAAAGATGGTGAGGCTTCTCTAACTGTTGAAAATCTTGCCGAATGGGCAGGGACAATTCCTTATGAAATTTTAACCAACATAAACACGCGTGTTCCGCGTGTCTATGTTTAACTAAATTGCAATTTGATAGGACAATAATTTCTCTTCTAGTAATTCCAAGTCTTTTTGAATTTTGTTCCGAACATTTTCTGCTTCTTCTGTGATATTAGGAATTAAGCTTTTATAATATTCAATTCCATCAATCAAGTTTTTTCTGAAAGTAGAATATAACTCATCTTTTTGATTTGTAAAATTATTTATACTCTCATCAATTTTTTTATGAAGATAATCAATGTAAAGTGAGAGTTCTTTAATAAACATATTTGGACGATTTGGATGTGTTATTAAATTTATTCTTCCATAAATATGATCAACCATTTCTTTTAAAGTAGCAACTTTTGAAAAGTATGCTAAATTTGGTCCAGGACAAATAGCAACAGCTAAACTCTGTTTCGGGTCAACAATTTTTTTTGCGATTAATGCCGAAGCTGATAAACCTTCGCACAAACAATTTTTATCACTCGCGTTTCTTAAATCATTTTCATACTTCATTTTTAATTCAGGATTGTCTTTTATGCTGTCAAGTTTTTTGAAATAAGAAATTGATGCGGTACAAATTGGCTTATCAGTAAAATCCTTATTGAATTCCAAAAACTTTTTAGGACAAGGACTGCCAGGCTTTCCGTTTTCCATTCTTTCAATACGTTCTAAATCTTTTCCACTGTTTCTAATACTATTAAAAGGAACACCAAGCGGCGAAGAATTACTTAAATAATAATCATCTTCTTTTGCTTCTGATAATTGAGTTAAAGTTTTTTTATCTACATTCATCACTTCTGGCACAAGTAGAAAAGGACTTCCCCAACCAACAGATTTAACTCCATAATTCCTTATAAGAAATTCATGTTCAGTAGATAGACCAACGCCGCCTTGAACTGTTATATTAATATCAAGTTTCTTTTCATCAGTTTTTATTTCTTTATTTTGAAGAGAAGGTAAGAATAAATTTTTTAGTGTGTCCAGTAATTCCTCTTTACGATTTTTAAACTCTTCTAAAATTGGTCCCAATAAATAACCATCTGTTGCAAAAGCATGACCGCCGCAATTCAAACCACTTTCTATTCTAAACTCAGAAACCCACAAACCTTTTTTAGCTAAAAATTTTCCTTGAATTAGTGCGGAGCGAAAATCGCTAACTTTAATTACAATTTTCTTTTTGAATGAACCATTAATTTGTGGAAGAAAATCTTTGAATGTTTCCAAATAGCCATAAAGTTTTGGATTCATGCCGGCGGAAAATATTAATGAACTTTCTAAATTACTATTTGCATAACCACGTAATGCCGCATGAGCATCGTTGAATTCACTAGGAAGTGGTAATCCTTCCGAGTAATTTGTTTTATCAACTTTTGTCATAATATTAACATCAATTGAACCGCAATGTAAATTATCTCTTAAAAATTTTTGCATTTTTAATTTTATCAATTCTTCCTTTTCAGAAAGCATTTCATAATATTTTTGTTTTAGGAAAGAAACATCAGGAAGCAGTTCAAAATATTTTGTTATTTCACTTCCTTTTTCAAAAGCTGATACTCTAAGTTTTTCAAATTGATCTTTCACAATTTCGTTAATTAAGTTTAAGTAAGCTGTAATTCTTTTTGCACGAGAATCTTTTTCTCTTGCTAAAATTGGTTCGTATGGTTTATCCAATTTCTGATGATAATCTTTTCTTAATTGCTCAAGAAGAATATCGTCAACAATTGAAATAACAGAGGAAATACCATATTTGGCAACTTTTGCCGGTGCATCTACTGAATATCCAACTCCAAGTACTGGAATGTGGAATGTGTGTCCATAAAATTTCATTAAATACCTTTTTGTTATTAATCAAATAAAGCTAAATGAAAAGTAATGCGAGGTGAAATATTTTTCCTTTCGGTTAAATTGATTAATGCAATTTACAACTATAGCTAGCTTTTACTAACTCAAAGATAAACAAAAAAATTAATTAATCTTTCTTTTTCTTTCGTAACAAAGAAAAACTTCCAAAGCCGCCAATTATTGCAATGTAAAAACCAAGATCGTACCACCAACCAGAATTATTAACTTCATAAATTCTAATTGAATGGTTGAAGTATCCAGCTATTAAAGAAATTGGTGCAATCCAACCATGCCAAATGCCAGTGAAAAATCCTGCTGGACTTTTTGAAACATAACTTCCGGGCATACAAGAAGTTGAAATAAATATAATCAAAACAAATAAAAAATATTTTTTCATTTTTTACTCTATTTAGTTAATGAATATGGAAATGAATTTTTATCTGTACACCAATTTTTATTTGGAGTTTTTTGCATTATAAATTTTATTGTTCCACCATTAATTATTTCATCATGCGTAAAGTAACTTCTATTTAATTTTTTACCATTAACAAAAACATCGGTTATGTAAATATTTTCTTCAGAATAATTTTCAACAATTATTTTAAGTTGTTTACCATTTTCAAAATTGATAACTGCTGAATTTATACATGGACTTCCTATGACATATTGATTGCTAGCTGGAGTAACAGGATAAAAGCCGAGCAAAGAAAAAATATACCATGCAGACATTTGTCCACAATCATCATTTCCACAAAGTCCATCTGGTTTTGGTTTATACATTTCATTTACAATTTGATGAATTTTTTCTTGTGTTTTCCATGAAGCGCCAGTAAAATTATACATATATGCAACATGATGTGAGGGCTCATTACCGTGAACATAATTTCCAATCATTCCAACTTTAGTTACATCTTCACTTTCACCGAAATATTTTTCCGGCAGTTCAAATGTAAAAAGTGAATCGAGCCAACTAACTAATTTCTCTTTTCCACCAATTAACTTAATAAATCCATTTATATCATGAGGAACATAAAGAGAATAATTCCAAGCATTGCCTTCAATAAATCCTTGATTAGCAACACTCAAGGGATCAAATGGAATTTTAAATTTACCATTTGAATTTCTTGCTCGCATAAATCCAGTTTCTTTATCAAAAATATTTTTATAATTCAACGAACGATTGTAAAATTCATTTGCCTCTTTTTCTTTGCCCAGTTTTTTAGCAATTGCATAAATTGTCCAATCATCAAATGCATATTCTAAAGTTTTTGAAGCCGAGTTGGAATTCAAATCTTCAGGAACGAATCCATATTTTTTATAATACCCAATTCCATCATATAAATCATAGTTTGCACTAGCGACGCAAGCTTGAAACGCTTTTTGATAATCAAAACCATTTATGTTTTTCATAATTGCATCAGCGATTACAGGAACTGCATGGTAACCAATCATACACCAATTTTCATTTGCCCAATGTGACCAAACGGGTAAAATTTTATGAACACTTTGTTCGTAATGGACTATCATTGAATTTATTATATCACTTGTTCTTTTTTGTTGAATCAAAGTATAAAGTGGATGCAAAGCGCGATAAGTGTCCCACAAAGAAAATGTGGTGTAATTAATAAACTTAATTGGCTTATAAATATTTTGATCTAACCCGCGATATTCACCATTAACATCAGAAAAAATATTTGGATTAATAAATGCATGATACATTGAAGTGTAAAAATTAATTTTTCTTTCTTCACTTGTTTCGATTAAAATTTTAGATAGTTCTTTATTCCATTTCTCTTTTGCTTGTTGAACTATTTTTTCAAAATCCCAGTGTGGAATTTCAGTATTCAAATTTTCAATTGCGTTTTTTGTGCTAACACCACTTAAAGCAACCTTGACCAAAATTTCATTTTTAATTTCTGTGTTGAAATTAAATGCACATTTTATTTTGTGACCAGCTCGTTCAGGGAAATTTTCATTCTGATTAAATTTTCTCCAGAAGCCATTATAAACAACTTGTTCATCATTTCTTAATTGATATGATTCTATTGGTTGTGAAAATTCAATAGCAAAATAAATATAGCGTGTTCTTGCCCAACCGTTTGTTTGATGATAACCAGTAATTAAATTTTTATTTTCTACTCGAATAAAACTCCAAACAATTTTTCCATCGTAGTTATAAATACCAGAGGTTAAATCTAAAATAATATGAGCTTCTTTAGTTTTAGGAAAAATATATTTGTGAAATCCAACTCTTTCGGTTGTTGTTAATTCTACATCAATGTTATAATCATCAAGATGAACAGAATAATAACCCGGTTTTGCTTTCTCGTTTTGATGATTGAACCGTGAACGATATCCGCTATCCGGGTTTTCTTTTGTCCCAGGATTTAATTGAATTTTTCCAACAGTTGGCATTAACAAAATATCTCCAAGATCTGAATGACCAGTTCCATTAAAATGTGTGTGAGAAAAACCTACGATTGTTTTGTCGCTGTATTGATAACCCGCACAATATTTATAAACATCTGGATTATAAACTTTACCATAACTGTAAAGCACAGTATCTGTTTCAGGACTTAATTGAACTAATCCAAATGGAACTACCGCACCGGGAAAAGTGTGTCCCATGTTATCTGTCCCAATGAATGGGTTTACATATTCATAATGTGTTTTTTTCTGTGCTATTAAAGTTGCAGAGATTATGGTGAGCAGGAGAAAAATTTTTTTCATTTGAAAAATCCCTTTTAATAAGAAAGTTTTAAGATTGAGTAAGATCAAGAGTAAGATCAAGAATATGATTAAGGGTAAAATCATGAGTAAGATTAAAAAAAGGAATTGATTTTAAATATGCCATAGATCTTTTCTTACTCATAATCATAATCATAATCTTACTCATAATCTTAATCATAATTTTTATCTTACTCTTAAACCTAATCTTAATCTTATTCTTAATCTTTCTCTAACTAATTTTTCTTTGTTAAACTCCAATATCTTCATTCCAGAGTGTTGGATTTTCATTTATGAATTTATTCATCATGTTAATACATGTTTCATCCTGAAGAACTTCTAACTCAACGCCATGAGATTTTAAATGTTCTTCATCACCCATAAATGTTTTATTTTCACCAATTATAACTTTTGGAATTCCATAAAGTAGAATTGCACCACTGCACATTGGACATGGTGAAAGAGTTGTGTATAAAACAGATTCACGGTAAACTGATGCTGGTTGTCTCCCAGCATTTTCAAAAGCATCCATTTCACCGTGAAGAATTACACTTCCTTTTTGAACTCTACGATTATGTCCTCGACCAATAATTTTTCCATTGTGGACAATTACAGAACCAATTGGAATTCCACCTTCATTTAAACCTTTTTGTGCTTCTTCAATTGCGGCTTTCATAAATTCATCCATTGTTAACTCTCCATTTATTTTTAGAAATTAGCAATTATACTAGCACTAATCTGTGTTAAAATAATTAACCACAGATTTACACAAATAAAAAAATCAATAATTCAATTTACTACCGCCAATAAATTCACGAAGAACAGAATCACCAGGAATTGGAGAGTCATCTTCAACTGGTTCAATTGCTTCAAGCATTTTTCTAACACGCGAAGCTCTTTCATATGCATCTTCACGAAGTGGATCACCCTTGTATTTCTTTTCCCACTCTTTAAATGATTCTAAAAGTTTAGGACGATAAATTGGCACTTCAAATGACATTGATGTGTTTACAATATAATCTGCTGTATTACTGTATGGTAAAATTGTTCTCTTTTCTGATGAGCGTACATAATGCCAGTGTAACAATGTTTGTTCTGGATTATAAGCACGATGAACTGAATCGCGTAACATCCTTCTTATTAACCTTAAATCTGTCCAACGAATATAATTTCCATCTGGCATTTTCATTTGCAAAAGTGGTTCAAGATATAATTTGAATTTTTGTGAAGCTGGAATTTCTTTGCTGAATTCAGGATAAAGTCCATGAAGACTATCAATAAGAAGTACTTCATTTTCATGGAGTTGTAAAGGTGTTCTGTTATCGTATCTTTTACCTTGCTTAAAATCATAGAAAGGAATTAAAACCTGTTCACCAGCAGCTAATTTTTTTAAATGTTCATTTATTAATTCAAGATCAAGAGCTTGAGGAGTTTCGAAATCATAATCACCGAATTCATCTTTAGGATGAAGTTCAAGATCGAAAAAATAATTATCAACAACTAAAGCTACGAATTTCATTCCCATTTTATTTAAACGTTGTTCAAGTTTCATTGTTGTTGTGGTTTTTCCGGATGAAGAAGGACCGCTAACCATAACCATTTTCAATTCATTAGCTCTTTCTTTAATTAGTTCTGCTGCTGTATCAAGTTGTGTTTCATATAATGTTTCGCACTCATGAACAATTTGTGGAAATTCTCCCCTTCTGATTCTTGTATTTATTGAATCAACGGTATGTAGATCATGTGAAACTGCCCAATCTAAAGAACGCCAAACTTTTTTCCATGGAATTAATTCATTCGGTTTTGAAAAATGACGACTATTTTCTCTTCTGCGTCTTGCTGCTTCCTCTCGATAAAGTATAAATTCTTTTGCAACTTTTGCGTGTCCATGTTCGATTAAAACTTTTTCAACTATATCTTGAATTTCTTCAACGTGCGGTTTATAGCCATCTTCAAATTTTTCTTCCATCATTGCAATTACATGTTTGGCTAATTCATTTGCTTTTTCTTTATCACGTCCTCCAACTGAAACAGCAGCGCGATAAATTACATTGGAAATTCTATCCGGATTAAAAGGTACAATTGCACCACTTCGTTTGATGACATATTTAAATTTGCTCATTAATGCACCTATTTTTTTAACAGCAAAATTATTTCTTTTAATTTCTTTATTCCATTTTTTTGTTCGTTTATTCACCGTCTCTTTTTTGTAAATACTTTCTCTTCCTAATCTTTCTTTTTTATCAATCCATTTATCGAGCTTTGAAATTAAAATTCCAAATAAAGCTAAACCCGAGATAACCAAAATTGTTACTATGATAAAAACAATTGTGTATAAACTCATTACAAACCTTTTTGATTAAGACGTTTTAATTCCACTTTTGTAAGATAATGAATGTTTTATTTAATAAAATCATTTTGTGTGTTGAATTGAAAAATTGAGGATGGATATATTTTTCTTATGTGTGGATAGTGTTTTTACAACAGATTTCACAGATTATCACAAATGACAAAACCTACTTTAAAAAAATGTCAATCTTCAACAAACAAAGATTGACATTTATTATTAAAACGATTTTGGATTATTAATTATTCTTTTTAAAATCTTCCATGAATTGAACTAATGCTTCAACTCCAGCTTTTGGAAAAGCATTGTAAATTGATGCTCTTATTCCACCTACTGAGCGATGTCCTTTCAATCCTTCAAAATCTTTTTTCTTGGATTCTTCAATAAATTTTTTCTCAAGTTCTTCGTTTGGTAAACGGAAAGTTACATTCATCAATGAACGTGAATCTTTTTCAGTTGTGCCTTTATAAAATCCATTGCTTGCATCAATTGCATCATATAATATTTTAGCTTTTTCAACATTGCGTTTGTACATTTCATCAAGTCCACCCATATTCAACAACCATTTGAAAACTAAACCAGCAATGTAAATTCCAAAAGTTGTTGGAGTGTTATACATTGAATCATTATCAGCGTGAATTTTATAATTCAAATAAGTATGAAGAGAATCTTGACTTCTATCAAGCATATCTTTTCTAACTATTACAACAGTTACACCAGAAGGACCAATATTTTTTTGAGCGCCAGCATATATCAATGCATATTTGGTAATATCAATTTTTTTGTGAAGAAAATCTGAAGATGCATCGCAAACTAAAGGTACATTTCCAACTTCTGGTTCAGTTTTCCATTCAGTTCCATAAATTGTATTATTCGAAGTGAAATGAACATAAGAAGCATCAGGATCTAATTTTAATTCTTCTTGTTTTGGAATACGAACAAAATTTTCACTTTCAGTTGAAGCGGCTATATTTACTGTTCCAACTCGTTTAGCTTCTTTCAAAGCTTTTTTAGCCCATGAACCTGTAATAATATAATCAGCTTTATTTTTAGGTGGCATAAGGTTTAAAGGCACCATTGAAAATTGTAGAGTAGCACCACCTTGTAAAAATAAAATTGAATAGTTATCAGGAATGTCTAAAAGTTTTCTTAAATCGGCATCCGCTTGTTTAATTATTCCATCAAAAATTTTTCCACGATGGCTCATTTCCATTACACTCATTCCGCTACCTTTGTAGGAATAAAGATCTTTTTGAGCTTCGAGTAAAACTTCTTCGGGTAATATTGCCGGTCCAGCACTAAAATTATAAATACGTTTTTCCATTTATATCTTCTCCTATTGTGATAAAATTCTCATTCGAAACATAGTTGAAATTTTTAATTGCGTCAAAAGTTAAAATTATTTTTTTGCTTTTGGAACGGTAAAGCAGAATGTTGTTCCCTCATTTTCTTTTGATTCAAATGAAAGCACTCCGCCGTTTTTTTCAACTAATTCTTTGCAAAGCAAAAGTCCCAATCCGGTTCCTGTTTCGTTGTTTGTTCCACGAGTTGAAAATTTTGATTCAATATTGAATATTTTTGATTTAACTTCATCGCTCATTCCAATACCATTATCTTTTACACAAATTTTGTGATGGTCAATTTCTTCTATTGAATAAATTTCGATTAACCCATTTTCTTTTGTGAATTTTATTGCATTAGAAATTAAATTTAGAAGAACAGAGTGAATCATTTGTTGGTCTGCAAAGACTACGAGCGGTGATTTTAATTTATTAAAGATTTTAATTTTTTTATGATCTGCATTTATGCTTACTAAATTTAATATTGAATCTAAATCATCGTGTAAGTCATAATTTACTGGGTGATGTTCTAATCTATTAGTTTGAATTTTAGACCACTCGATAAGATTTTCAATTAAATTATAAACATCCTTTATTGATTTATTTAACTTACTAGTATATTCGATTCTTTCTTCATTAGTTACCACTTCATTTGGGTCACTTAAAATTTCAGTCATAGATTTTATACCGAAGAATGGACTTCTTAAATCATGAGAAATTATTGAGAAGAATTTATCTCTCGTTTTAATTGCTTGTTCTAAATCTTTACTCTTTTTTGCAATCTCTAAGTTTTTTTCATTTAACAGGTTGGTAGTATTTTTAAGTTTTTTGTTCTTCAAAAGAAAAATAAGTAAAATGATTAGGACAATAATTATAAAAATGGAAAAGAAAATTTTTAATGTTTGCTCATTTTTTATTTCGAGGTCTTTAATTTTTAGCTCTTTTTCTTTTGCTTCTAAATCATAGATAACAGTTAATTCCGCAATCTTTTCGATCGAATGTTTATTATAAATTGAATCAACTAATTCAGAATGTTTCCAAAGGTAAAAATAAGCTTTTGAAATATTTCCTTTTTTATAATATAAATCGGATAGTTGTTTATATGCCTGAGAAACTAAACTAAGATTATTAATTTCTTTTGCGTTTTGAATTGCGTCATTAAGCGATTTTTCAGCCTCATTTAGTTTATTTGTAGCTATTTGTACTTTAGCAATACTTAATAATGTAGATGATATTCCAAATTTATCGTTTAATTCTTTTCTTAATTCTAATGCAAGTTTATAATTGTTGTAAGCTAAATCATATTTTTTTTGTTTGAAATAAATTTCGCCAAGATCATTATAGGAAAAAGCCATTCCATTTTTTTCATCAAATTCTTTTTTAATTTCAAGAGATTTTTTTTGAAAAGTTATTGCTTTTTCAATGTCGCCTTTTTTAAAGTAACTTACTCCAAGAATATTATAAGTCCTTCCTTGTACGTATTTGTAATAGGTAAGATTTTTATCACTTAAAATTTTATTAGCATATAAAATAGCTAAATCTGGTTGATCCATTTCATTGTACATATTTGAAATGTTATTTAATGTTGTACCGATTCCAAAGTTATCTCTACTTTTTGTATATAATTTGTTAGAGTTAAAAAAGTATTCCAATGCTTTAGAATATTGACTCCACTTCCAGTAAATTAAACCCATGTAGTTTGTTGCTTCAGCTTCTATTGCAGGGAAGTTATTGGATTTCGAAATTTTTTCTGCATCCCTGTAATATTTAAATGCTTTTACAAAATCATTTCTTCTCCAGTAAATCAATCCTAAATAATTTAACGTTCTGGCTTTGTCGTAATCCGAATTTAATTTTGCGAATATTGTAAATGCATCTTTATAATATTTCTCGGCTGCTGATAGATTATTAAATCTGTATTTTATAAAACCAATGTTATTGAAAGCTTTAGCTTTGCCATATTCATAATTTTCTTGTAATGATAATTTTAATGCTTCTTCGGCATACTCATTAGCTTTTTCAAATGATATACTTTTTGAAAGTTCAGATAATTTATTAAGTGTGTTAATTTTTTCTTTGCCTTTAACTTTAGAGAGTAAATTTTCAAGTTTATTTATTTCATCTGTTTGTGATAATAAATCAACAGGAAACAAAATTGCCGCTATTATAAAGTAAAATAAGTAGCGGCAATAAAAAGAATTTAAAATTTCTTTTACAATTATTTTTTTCATTTTATTAAATGAACTAAAAGTCCATCCCTTAATTTTGGTTCAAACCATGTTGATTTAGGCGGCATTACTTCGCCTGCATCTGAGATGTTAATTAAATCATCAATTGTAACTGGATATAATGAAAAAGCAACTTCAGCTTTTCCGGAATCAACAAGATTAACTAATTCTTCTGTGCCTCTGATTCCACCTATAAAATCAATGTTTGTATCTGTTCTTGGATCTTCAATACCTAAAAACGGATGTAATAAATAATTTTGAAGAATACTTACATCAAGATTTTCACCAAAAGTTTGAGCATCTTTTACATTAGTAGTTGGTTTTAGCAAATACCATTTTTTGTTCAAGTACATAGTAAAAGTTCTTTTTGCTTTTGGCGATTGTAAATTAGTTTCTTGAATATCAAAATTTTCAGTTACTTTTTTAAGGAATTTATCTTCTTTCATATTTAGCTTGTGAACAATTCTATTGTAAGGCATTATGCTTAATTGATCAGCTGGAAAAAGAACCGCAAGGAAAAAATTATATTCTTCAGTGCCGTTATGATTTGGATTATTTTCTTTTTTAATCTTTTGAGCTCTGCTTGCGCTTGCAGCACGATGATGGCCATCAGCAATATAAAGATTTTTAACTTTTGCTATTTCACTTGTAATTATTTCGTTGAATTCATTAGGTACTACCCAAATAGTGTGTTGAATTCCATCTATTGCAGAAAAGTCATAAACTGGATGAAACTTTTTTATAATTTCATTTACAATTCCATCAATAGTATGATTAGATTTATATGTCAAAAAAACAGGGCCAGTTTGTGCTTCTGTTGTAATGATATGATTTGTGCGGTCATCTTCTTTAACTTTTCTTGTCTTTTCATGTTTTTTAATTACATCACTGTCGTAATCTTCAACAGAAAAAGTTGCAGCAATACCAACTTGATGTTGATTGCCCATTACTAATTTATAAAGATAGAAACAATCATTTTCTTCTTGAAACATTGGTGCATCTTTAATAAGTCTTTCAAGATTTTCCTTTGCTTTTTCATAAACATCTTTTGAATACACATCTTCAATTTCAGGCATTTCAATTTCAGAGCGGGTTACTCTTAAAAATGAAATAGGATTTCCTTTTGCCAGTTCAGCCGCTTCTTCACGATTTACAACATCATAAGGAACGCTTGCAACTAAATGAGCAACTTTTTCATGTGGTCTTAAAGCTTTAAAAGGTCTAATTATTGCCATAATAACTCCAATATAAAATTCTTTCATGCAAAATTAAGTTTAAAGATTACCAGAAAAAAATTATTTTATACATATAAAAGCATTTTATCATAAAATTATAAATTACCTTTACCTAGTTTTTTTAATAACTCGCCAAGTTGAATTTGTTCTTCATTGGAAAGTACACTCAAAAATTTTGTAATGTTATCAGCATGGATTTTAAAAATTTTATCAAACAAAGATTTTCCTTTAGGAGTAAGTTGAACATAAATAGCACGACGGTCATTCTGATCATAAATTCTTTCAATATAGCCAAGCTTAGTAACATTATCTAAAACTAAAGTCATACTACCACCAGTAACCATTAACTTTTCACAAAGTTCACCGATTTTTAATTTACCAAGATGGCCAAGTGCTTCAATAACAGCAAATTGAGGTTGTGTTAAACCAAATGACTTTATACTTTCATTCGACTTTTTGTTAACAGAAGTAAAAGCTCGTGATAATTTAAGCCATGTTGAAAGAGCTATGTCAATTTTTTTTCCATATTTTTTAGTTGTTTTCATAATATTACTAACCCAAAAAATTCTAACTCAAAATAATTTTTTAAATTGAACTTGTCAAATTGATTTAAGCGTTTATTAAATAGACATTAGGAAGAAAAATGGAAGAAGTTAAGCCAAAATATTTCACTCCAAAGGAAGCAAATAAAACTTTGCCCTTAGTAAAAAAAATTGTTGAAGATATTTTGAATAACGCAAAACAAATAAAATATTATGTAGAAACATTAGGACAAGAAGCGGAAAATAATGTAAATGTTTTAGCTTTAGCTGAAGAAATTAATAGCTATATGAATGAATTAGAAGAAATCGGCTGTAGTTACAAAGATTGGAGCTTTGAATTGGGCTTGGTTGATTTTCCTTCGGTAATTGATAATAAAGAAGTTTTACTTTGTTGGCGAAGCGATGAAGATTCAATAAAATATTATCATGGTTTGTTTGAAGGTTTTATCGGCAGAAAATTAATTCCAGATGAATATTTATAACTAGTGTATTAGCATTAAATATTCTTAACTTTCTTCGATAATAAATCAAAAAAAGGTTGGTTTATGAAAAGAACAATTAATTTATTTTCACTGATAATTTTTATTATGACTACTGCATGTTCAACAGTATTAAATACAACAACGCAAGAAATTGAAGTAAAATCAAATCCAGCTAATGCAAAAATTACGATTGATGGTAAAAAATTTGGATTGACACCACAAATTGTAAATTTAGAACGAGGTTCAAATCATGTTGTTAAACTTGAACTTGATGGCTATGAAGTTTATGAAACACAGATAACAAGAAAAATTTCTTTTTGGTTTTGGGGTAATGCATTGAATGGTTTTATTCCCGGAATGGTAACTGATATGTTCACAGGTTCGATGTATAATCTTTTACCCGAAAAAATTTCTGTTGAATTAATACAAGCAAAACAAGAAAAAGGAAAGAAATTATAAAACATCGTTTCAATAATTTAGTTCAAGCATTTCTTTTAAGCACTCCTTGAGTTGTATAAAAAATTAATTCTTTGAAAAGAAAATAAATTTTACAATTTTAAACTGGCATCAAAAAAGGAGGTAAAATGGCAGCAAAAAAAATTCTAATGCTTGTTGGTGATTTCGTAGAAGATTACGAAGCAATGGTACCATTTCAAATTCTTACAATGGTTGGTCATACAGTTCATACAGTTTGCCCTGGTAAAAAAGCAGGAGATACAGTTAAAACAGCAGTTCATGATTTTATTGGTGACCAAACTTACGTTGAACTGCAAGGACATAGATTTGCAATTAACACAAATTTCGATGAAGTTGATCCAAATTCTTATGATGCATTAGTTATTCCTGGTGGACGCGCACCGGAGTATTTAAGATTGAATCCAAGAGTAATAGAAATAACAAAGCATTTTGCCGAGAATAATAAACCAATTGCGGCTATTTGTCATGGTCCACAAATTTTAGCAGCGGCTGGTGCTTTAAAAGGAAAACATGTAATATCATATCCTGCTGTTGGCCCTGAATGTGTTGCTGCTGGTGCCAATTATGGAACCGTATCACCCGGAGCTGATAATGCAGTTACTGATGGAAATATTGTTACTGCACCAGCATGGCCTGCTCACCCCGAATGGATGAGACAATTCTTAAAAGTTCTTGGATCTAAAATTGAAGCATAATTTTTAATCACTCGAAGTTTTAATCGCTTCGAGTGATTGAAAAAACTTTCATGAAGATTAACACCTTTTGATTTTTCAGCCATGAATTTCACGAATTATAATTGCTAATCTACCTGTTGGTAGACAGGTTGAAAATTGACAATTGCAAATTTTTAATCTTTTAGCTTGTTGTTAAAAATTTGAGAAAATGTTAGATATAATTTATCACTTTCTGGTATTGCCCCGTTTATTTTACAAATCTCTGCGGCGAAATGATTTGCATTTAAATTGATTTTTTCGAGCTGAAAATTATTTAAATAACCCAAACATAAAATTGCTGAAAATGCATCACCTGCTCCTAATGTATCAACCACTTCAATTTTTTCTTGTTGATAAAAATGATAATCCATTGAAGTAAAAAGTTTAGAACCAACTTCACCCATTGTTAATGCGATTAAATCTATTTTGTATTTTGAAATTAAGTCTTGAATTGCATTTTCTATATCGGCTGGAAATCCAAAAATATTTTGGAGTTTATAAAATTCTTCTTCATTTATCTTTAAAACATTAGACGATATTAATGCTTGTTCAATAAAATCAATTGTGTAAAAATTATGTCGAAGATTAAGATCGCAGAAATATTTTTTATTTGGTTTATTTAATATTGATTGAATTGTATTTCTTGAAACTTCACTTCGTGAGGTAAATGTTCCAAAGTAAATTAAATCGGATTCATCGATAACTTGCTTTGCTTTTTCTGTTAATTGAAGAAAATCAAAACATGAAGTTGAAGACATTTTGAATTGTGGTGTTTTATTTTCATCAAGTGTAACTAAAACTTTGCCAGTAGGATGATCATTATCAATAAAAATTGTATCAGTATTGAAATCATTTTTTTTGAGAATATTTAATAATTCTTTCCCTTCGGGATCATTACCAACGGATGAAATAAAATTTGCTTTGCCGATTAATTTTTTAATGTGATAAATAAAATTAAATGGAGCGCCGCCTAATCTTTTAAAGTCGGGATAAACATCCAAAAGTATTTCACCAATTGAAGTGATTTTAAACATAAAAAGTCATCTCTTTATTCAAAAGTAAAAGAGATGACTTAATAAATGCAAATTAAATTAAACTTCGGCTGTGATTAATTCTTTTTTGATGTTATTTACATATTCAGCGGCGGCAAGTGCGGCAATTGTTCCATCTGCAACGGCAGTTGTAACTTGTCTAAATCTTTTGGCAATTGAATCACCCGCAGCAAAAACTCCAGGTAAATTTGTTGCCATGTTTTTATCAACTATAATTTCTTTCCAATCGTTTAATTCAACAATGCCTTCAAGTTTTTCGGTGTTTGGAATATAACCAATAAAAATAAACACACCATCAATTTTCATTTCGGAAATTTCACCAGTTCGTTGATTTTGAATTTTTACTTTTTCAAGTTTTTCGTCACCAATGAACTCGATGATTTTTGATTCCATTATGAAATTAATTTTTGGATGGGCTTTTGCTTCATCAACATAATGTTGAAATGCTTGAAAGTGATCAAATTGATGAACTATTGTAATTTTAGAAGCATATTTTGTTAATGATACTGCTTCTTCTAATGCTGAATTACCACCACCGACAACGATTATTTCTTTATCTTGAAAAAAATCACCATCGCAAGTTGCACAATATGAAATTCCTTTACCTTTAAATTCATTTTCACCAATAGCACCAATAGTTCTTGAACGGCCGCCCGTTGCAATTATCAGAGCATACGAAGTATAAACATCTTTATTGTTAACGGTTACTTTTTTGATTTCATCCTTTAAATCAAGTTTGGTGATTTTTAAGTTGCTTTTAATTATGCAGCCAAATTTTTGAGCTTGAGCTTTCATAATTCGTGCAAGTTCATATCCACTAATACTTTCAACGCCGGGATAATTAGCAATTTCATGAGTTAAAACCATTTGACCACCAATTGCACCTTCGTTGAGAATTAGAGTTTTCATCTTTGCACGTGAAAGATAAATTCCAGCGGTCAAACCGGCAGCACCACCACCAATAACAATAACATCAAAATGATTTTGAGCTTCCATTTATTCTTTGCCAAAATATTGATCTAAGATTTCTGTTATTTGTTCTCTTGATTGAATTGAGCTTGTTGCTTTTACAACCTTTCCATTTTTATAATATACAACAAATGGCAAACCTTGAAATGTTCTGCATTCTGGTAAATTTCTAATTACACGTGCATCAGGAAGGTCAAATTCCATGTCAGCGAATTTTACATGTTTATATTCATTTTCTAATTCTTCCATTGTTTCATAAACTGGAATACACATTGGTCCCATGCGACCGCAGCAAATCATTACATTTTCATTTTCTTGTAAAAGTTTTGCGTGTTCTTGTTCTGATAAAACATGTGTTAAATTTGTTCTAAGCATTTGTTTCTCCTTATTAATGAAATTTGTTTAGTGGTTTGATGAAAAAAATTTTTTTAAGATTCAAAAAATTTTATGAATCTTTTTTAATAGTAAATCATCAAACTTGTTTGGAAATTTAGAAGGAATAATGGCTTTACCGAATCAACCAAAAGTTATTATATTTACAACCCCAACTTGTAGTTTTTGTAATAGTGCAAAAAGATATTTCAGAGAAAAGAATATTAGATTTACAGAAGTTGATGTTTCACGAGATCAAAAAGCAGCTTTAGACATGCAAAGAAGAACAGGGCAAATGGGTGTTCCTGTTATTTTAATTAATAATCGTCCAATAGTTGGCTTTGATGTGCCGAAAATAAATTCATTGTTAAACATAAAATAAAGGAGTGATAAAATGACAATTAAACCTCTTGATGATCGTTTATTAGTAGAACCAGCTGAAGAACAAACAAAAACAGCTTCAGGTTTGTATATTCCTGATACTGCAAAAGAAAAACCAAGAATGGGAACTGTAATTGCAGTTGGAACAGATGAAGATTTACAAGAAAAAGTTAAAGTAGGAAACAAAGTATTGTTTGCTAAATATGGTGGCGAAGAAATCGAAGTTGATGGTAAATCTTATAAAATAATTCAACGGTCAGATGTTTTGGCTGTTGTTGAAGAATAATTCAATTCAAAATTAGCACTCATAAATCAAGTCGTAAATACTCGAATGATTAAAATGCCCCGTTAATTTAAAATTAATAGGGCATTTTTTTATTTTCCAAAAAATAATTTCATCGAATACAAAAGCAAAAACACAGCAAATATTTTTTTCAAAATATTATCTGGTAATGATATTGCAAATTTGCTGGAAACATAACTTCCAATTACAAAAGTTATAACCATAATTCCAACAGCTTTTAAGTTTATTAAATCAGCTTTGTAATAATTCATTACAGCAAGTAATCCAATAGGTAAAAGCAAAAGTCCAAGTGATGTACCTTGAGCTTCTTTTTGAGAGTAACCTAAAAATCCAACTAACATTGGAATAACTACAATTCCACCGCCTATCCCCAAAACACCGCTAATTAGTCCAGCGGCTAAACCAATTATTAACAACACGATTATTTCGTACATTTTTTTCCCTTTATTCTTTTATTAATTCTTTTAATATTTTTTCTTCAGGATCAATTTCTATTTCCCCAGCAAAATTAAACATTGCTTTGTTATTCTGCATTTCAATAGTAAAAATTTTATTATCAGCTTTAATTTCTATTGGTAAATCGAAAGAGAGATTATTTTCAGTTTCCCACCAAAATATATTTTCGTTATTTACTTTTTTGTAATGTAACTTCGGAAGTGAAGATGTTCGAAAATAGACTTCCCAAAACCAATCTAATTTTTTGTGGGAAATGTTTTCAGCAATTTCTAAAAATTCATCAGTAGTAGCATTTCTACATTGTGCTCCAGTTTTAATTTTTTCCATTTCTTTTGTTGGATAAGCCCATCGTCTAAAAATTTTGAAAAATGTTTCATCACCTAAATAATTTCTTAAAGTATGTAATATCCATGCACCTTTGTAATAAATATCTAAATTATAAACTTCTCCACTTGTTTTTTCACCGCGTGGAGCTACAGGTTGTTTATTAGAAAATTTTCTTATGCTTTTGAGATAGCCCATGTACATTTCTTTACCAAAAACCTTTTCTAAATAAAGTGGTTGCATGTAAGTTCCAGTTCCTTCGTGAATCCAGAAATCGCTCCAATCTTTACAAGTAACTAAATTTCCCCACCATTCGTGAGAAAACTCGTGATGATGAAGCCAATCAAAAGGAAAATCTTTATGATTTTTCCAACCAGCTCCATAAGCTATTGCAGTTTGATGTTCCATCCCAAGATGTGGAGTTTCTACCACAGAATATTTATCAATTCTAAATGGATATGGTCCAACTAATTCTTCATTAATTTTCATGTGAAGCAGAAATTGCTTTGAATGTTCTTTTGCTTTTTCAAAACTTTCAGGAAGTACCCAAACTGTAAAAGGAATTTTTTCACCTGTAATGCTTGTGTAATCATATTCAATTGGAATATAAGGACCAAGATAAAGCATAATGTTGTAATTGTTAATTGGAGTTGATGAAAACCAATGCCAAGTAGTTGTTCCATTATTGTTATTAACTTTTGAAATTAATTTACCAGAAGAAACACAAACTAAATCTGATGGAACAGTAAAATTAATTGAAGCAGAATCAGGTTCATCGCTTGGATGATCTTTGCAAGGAAACCAAATATCAGCACCGCCACCTTGACATGTTAATGTAATCCAATTTTTATTCTCTTTTGTTTTTGCCCAGATAAATCCATCGTCCCAAGGTGGCCGTTTTGCAATTCTTGGAACGCCAGCATAATTTATTTTTATTGAAAACATTTCATCTTTTTTTATTTGATAAGGAAAATCAATCCAAATTTTTCCTTTTGTATGAGAAAATTTTAATTCACTTTGCTTTGCTTTTTCAAGAAGTAAAATTTCACTGATTGAAAATGTAGTATCTAAATCAACAACTATTTTTGAAAAATTATTTTCAGCTTTAGCATTAATTATGACATAACCGGTAATAGCTTTTTTGTATGGATCAATTTCTAAATTTAAGTCATAAAATTTTACGTCGTAACACTTTTGTTCTGGAATTAATTTACCACCGGAATCTTGCGAACCAAATTGTGAGAGTAATTTTGAAACTATAATTAATAAAATCAAAAAAATATTTTTCATGTTAATTCATTTTTGATTTATAAAAATTTTTAAGAATGTAAAATGCCTTTTTCTTTTCCCCTAAATTAGAATATAAACCTTTACGATTGAAATAATCCTGAATGCCGGGTAAAGTTCTTCTTGGAGAACGAAAATCCATCAAAATCCATGGACTAATACCAGAAAGAAATGAAATTTTATTTAACATTTTGATCTGATGTTTATAAACATTTTCTTGAAATTCTTCTGACCAGATTGTTAAACTATCAGCGTGAAAACCAAACTTTGCATCGGCACCAAATTCACTAATTACTAAAGGTTTATCGTAAGTTGTTTTCCATTCAATTGTATCAGCTTTGTTAGGTAAACCATCATACCAGCCAATGTATTCATTACAGCCAAGCACATCAAGATATTTTCCAAGTGGATCATTAATCATAATTGTTTTTGGATTTACGTAATGTGTTTCGAGTGCGGCGGTAATTAATCGTGTTGAATCTAATAATCGTGCAGTATCAATTAGACTTTTCATGAAAGAAAGTCTTTCATCGCTCAATGGTGTTTCGTTTCCAACTGACCAGAAAATAATCGACGAGCGATTTTTATCTCTTGAAATCATTTCTTTTAATTGATTAGAAGCATTTTCAAAAGTTGATTTATTTTGCCAGTGAATTGTCCAGTAAACCGGAATTTCTGACCAAACTAAAAATCCAAGTTTATCGGCTTCTTTAATTATATTTTCATTGTGTGGATAATGAGCAAGACGAACGAAATTACAATTCAATTCTTTTGCCATTGAAAGTAATTTTCGAGCATTCTTTTTTGAATTGGCACGTGATGATTTTATTGGAACTTCTTCATGAAGAGAAACACCGCGAAGAAAAATTTCTTTATCATTTAAATAAATTTTGTTTTCTTTTACTTCAATTTTTCTGAAACCAATTTTATCTTTTATTATTTCATCTTTGTGTTGAATTATTATCTTATAAAGTTTTGGATTTTCAGGTGACCAAAGAATAGGTAAGCAATCAATATCAAAAGAGCACTTTCCATTTTTATCTGGTGTGAGCTTTATATCGATATTTAATTCTGGAATTTTAAATTGAACGTCGTCAAAATTTTTCCCATCAAGTTGAATCCATCCAGTAATTTTATCTTTGGAATTTTTTTTAAGTTGAACCAAATAATCAATAATAAAAGTTGAATCAGTTTCAATTAATTTTACATCGCGAGTAATTCCGCCATAATTCCACCAATCTGTATTTATAGTTGGCACACCTTCGGGTAGTCGTTTGTTATCAACTTTAACGACTATAAAATTAGGACCAGAAATTAACTTGTCTGAAATTTCAAAATTAAAAGGAGTAAATCCACCAATGTGTTCACCAACAAATTCACCATTTAAATAAACTTTGCAATTGTAATTTACAGCACCAAAGTAAATAAAAACTCGGTTATCTTTTTGCTTATAATAATTGAAAGATTTCTTATACCAAACAGTTCCTTCATATAAAAACAGTTTTTCTTTTTGTGTATTCCAATCACCAGGCACTTTTAGTTTTTCAGATTTATCAAAATCATATTCTATACGTTCATATTTATTTTTAGGTTTAGAATTCTTGAAAAACCCGTTATTATCGGGAGTTAAACGATAAGTATAAAAACCGGTTTCATAAGGGTCAATTATTATATTCCAATTTCCATTTAGAAGAAAAATTTTTCTCGCATCACTATTTTGAATTAATTTTTCTTTTGGAAAAACAATCGAGACAGATAACAGTATAAATAACCAAAACATATAAACCTTAAATTAATTCTTTATTCAACTTAGCAAAAAGATGTTTATTTAAGCAAAACAATAAGCTATTTTAATAGAAAGAAAAAATTAATTTTTGTAATGATTAGCATTTATACAACAACATTAAGAAGTAAAATATTGCTTGGCTTTACAGTCATTTTGCTTATTATGTTTTTTGCAACACTTTGGAGCATTTACAATTTTTATCGCTTCAATGAATACATAAAACAATCAATGCAAGATAATTATGCAGTAATAATAGCCGCTGATAATATGAGCAAAGCACTTGATGAACAAGTAGCTTCTGTAATTATTATGTTTAATCAGGATTTTCAAAGGGGAGATAGTTTATTTACCAAAAGTGAAGTTGATTTTTTTTATTGGCATCAAAAAGCACGAGAAACTGTACAGGTAGATGAAGAAAAAAAACTACTTGATACAATAATGATTAAGCACAAAAAATTTAAAGAACGAAACATCAGCAAATTAGATTATCAGATTTACTTAAAATGGAAAGCTCAGGAAGTAAAACTTGATCTTGGCAATATTATTATTCAGTTATTAAACATAAAACAAGATTGTAACAAAATATTGGATTTAAATCATGATTTGTTAAATCAAGCAGTTCTTGATGTAAAAAAAATTACACAAACAGCAGCAGTAACAATATTTTTTATTTTGCTTGGTGCAATTTTAATAGCATCAATATTTAGTTCTAAGTTTTCTGATTATATAGTTAGACCAATAACCAAACTAAAAGAAACTGTTCGTCACATAGCTGAAGGTAATTTCAGTGAAAGAATAGAACTTGATGATAATTCGGATGAAATAAACTCATTGACCGATGAGTTTAACAAAATGAGTGAAAAATTAGAACAATATGAAAAATTAAACCTAAATAAAATTTTATATGAAAAAAGAAAATCTGAAATTGTAATCGAAAGTATGGATGAACCCGTTTTAATGGTTGATGAGAATTTTAAAATTCTTTTAGCCAACAAAGCATTTAACCAAATATTTGGCGAAAAAGCATTAAAAAATTCTGAAATTAAAAAAATATTAAAACGACAGCGGTCAATGATTAAATCGACAGAAAACCTTCAAGAATTCAATATTAAAGACAAGATGATAAATATTAAAGATAACGATGGTACTCATAAATATTTTAATGTAATAGTATCACAAATTGAAATACCAGATTCTAAAAAAGAAGCAACACTTTTTGTTTTTAACGATATAACTAAATATCAAGAACTCGATAGAATGAAAAGTGAATTTATAGCAAAAGTTTCACATGAATTAAAAACCCCATTAACTTCAATGGGGATGGCTCTTGGACTTCTTGAAGATGATGTTGTCGGCAAAGTAAATGAAAAACAAAAAGATTTAATTATATCAATGAAAGAAGATTATGATCGGTTAAACAAACTAGTTTATGAAATTTTAGAACTAACAAAACTTGAAGCAAACATTGGTAAAATTAAATTTGAAAAATTTGAAGCACATAAACTTGCAGAATATATTTCTAAAAAATTTACAATTTTAGCTAACGAAAAAAATATATCTTTGAATGTAATTGATAATAGTAAGAACACGATGATCAATGGAAATTATAATAGTATGATTAGCGCAATAGAAAACCTTGTTTCAAACTCTTTACGATTTACTCCAAACGGTGGTAATATTTCCGTTGAATTTAAAATTGATGAACAAAACTTATTAATCGAAATATCTGACACTGGAATCGGGATAAGTCCTGATAATCTTAAAAAAGTATTTGATAAATTTATACAAATTGATGATTCAGCACCCGGAAGTTTAGGTTTAGGTCTTTCAATTGCAAAAGAAATAATAGAAATCCATAATGGTGAAATAAAAGCTTTTAGTGAATTAGGTAAGGGAAGCACTTTTCAAATTAAATTACCGGTGGCATAATGCAAAATCCTAAAATATTAGTTATAGATGATGAACAAAACATACTTAAAACAATAGAACTTTCACTAACTGCAAATGGTTATTCACCCGAAGTATATTCAAATCCTATTGATGCAATTAAAAGAACTAAAGAAATATTTTTCGAAGTTGCTTTTATAGATTTAAAAATGCAACCTTTGGATGGGATAGCAACTTTAGAAGAAATTAAAAAAAACTCACCTGATACAACCATTATATTAATGACAGCCCATGGTTCAATTGAAAGTGCTGTTGAAGCAATAAAAAAAGGCGCCCATGATTATATTACAAAACCGTTTTCTCACAAAGAGTTTATTCATTACGTCGAAAAAGCATTTGAACACCATAGATTAACAAAACAAATTCGTGGACTTACAATACAAATACAAGAAACATTTGAAAATGAAACATTCGTAACAACAAATCAAAGCACAAAGAAAATACTTTCTATTGCAAAAGAAGTAGCAGATAGCAACATTCCAATATTAATTGAAGGTGAAAGTGGTACTGGAAAAGAACTACTTGCAAAATATATTCATTCAAACAGCCAAAGAAAGGATAATCCATTTATTGCAATTAACTGCTCAGCGATTCCGGAAAATCTTTTTGAAAGTGAATTATTTGGACACGTAAAAGGAGCTTTTACAACAGCCATTAAAGATAGAATCGGAAGATTAGAACTTGCCGATGGGGGAACTTTATTTTTAGATGAAGTAGCTGACATTCCAAAACAAATGCAGGTGAAACTGCTTCGCTTTCTTCAAAATATGGAATTTGAAAGAGTTGGTGAAAGCATAACAAGAAAAGTAGATGTTCGAATAATAAGTGCAACAAACAGAAAAGTTGAAAATGATATTACAAGTGGCCATTTGCGTGAGGATTTTTATTACAGAATAGTTGGAGTGCGTTTTAATATTCCACCATTAAGAGAGAGAAAAGATGACATCGAAGTACTTCTAAATTACTTTATTTCGAAATATGGAAATCAAAGAAATATTACAATTCAAGAAGAAGTAAAAAAATTACTATTAGATTATGATTGGCCTGGAAACGTAAGAGAATTTGAAACAGTTGTCAAAAGATTACTCGTATTTGCAAAAGATAACATTATAAAATCTGATTACCTTCCCGAAGAAATTAAAAACTTTTTTCCTAAACAAACGCAATTAACCACACCACAAAAAATAGATGAATTAGAAAAACAACATATAATAGATGTACTCAAAATAGCACCAACAGCAAAAGAAGCCGCAAAAATTTTAGGAATATCAGAAACAACTCTTTGGAGAAAAAGAAAACAATATGGAATATAAATTAAACCTTTCAATTTGAAAGACCCACCTTTCATTTTGAAATACCAAATGATAAAACCAGAGGAAAATCCTTAATTTTTCGTAAAAAAAAGATGGCATAATTTTTTATTAAATAAAGTGACTTTTCATTAAATAAAAAGGAGTAATAAAAAATGAAACAATCCTCTTTTGTTGCAATACTTTTCTTTGTTGCATTAGCGGCTGGAATTAGTATTTATGAATTTGTATTAGGTAATCCAGCAAACTTTCTTGATTATGCTACAAAAGGAACAAAACACGTTCCTGCAAACTTAATGGGTACAACATACGTTGGTGGTCCACTCGTTGCAATATTAATTACGATTTCAATTATGGTTATTGCTGTAATTATTGAAAGAGCTTTATCATTAAAAAAAGCTCAAGGAAAAGGACCTATTCCAAAATTTTATAAACAAGTAATTGACTTAGTTCGTGCTGACCAATTTGAAGAAGCTATTGCAGCTTGCGATAAACAAAGAGGATCAGTTGCTAACGTACTAAAAGCAGCTATTAGCCGCTATAAAGAAGTAACTTCAGAAAAATCAACTGTAGATAAAGAAAAACAATTAGTAGAAGTTCAACGTGCAGTTGAAGAAACTTTAATGCTTGAAACACCACTTTTGGAAAAGAATTTAATCGTTCTTTCAACTATTGCATCAATTGCAACAATGGTTGGTCTTCTTGGAACAACAATCGGTATGATTCGTGCATTCAAAGCTCTTGCTCAATCAGGTGCACCTGATGCTATCTCTCTTGCTACTGGTATTTCAGAAGCTCTTATCAATACAGCTGGTGGACTTTTTGCAGCTATTCTTGGTATCGTTTCTTACAATTTCTATGTAAATAAAGTAGATAATTTTACATTCCAAATTGATGAAGCTAACTATAACTTAATGCAATTATTAAAATTAAAGTGAGGTAATTAATGCCGCGCATTAAAAAGAAAAGAGTCGCTATTCGTATTGATATGACTCCACTAGTGGACGTGGCGTTCTTGCTTCTTACTTTCTTTATGTTAACTACAACATTTAAACCACCAGAAGAAGTAGAAGTAATATTCCCTTCTTCACATTCTGAAATAAAATTGCCTGAATCAAACACGATGCTTGTTTTTATTGACAAAACAGGTGCTCTTTTTATGGGTTTTGATTCTCAAATTATGATGGAAAAAATGTTTGGTACTGAATATAAATATAGACAAGCAAGCCCAGTAAAAATGGCTGAGCTTGGTGAACTTTTAATGAAAGCAAGAATTGCTAATCCAAAGCTTAGAACAATTATAAAAGCTGATGCTAATGTTGAATATGGAGTTGTTCAAGACGTAATGGACATTTTAGATAAAGTAAAAATAACCAGATTTAATATGGTTACTAATTACGAAACAGAAAAGAAAAGTTAAAGGAGATTAATATGGCCGGTGGCGCAGTTGGTGGCGACAGTGGTGGTCCAAAACGGAAATCAAAATTTACAAAGCGTAAACCAAAGAAAAGAATTTCTGTTAGCATAGACATGACCCCTTTGGTTGACGTAGCATTCTTGTTGTTAACATTTTTTATGTTAACTACAGTTTTCCGTTTACCACAAACGCTGGAAATAAATCTTCCTCCTAAAGATGTTGATATTAAAGTTGGTGAATCTAGCCTTCTTACTATTCGTGTTGACGAAAACATGAATTTATATTGGAACGTTGGATTTGAAGTACCAGCTAAAATTAAATGGGAAGATTTCAATAAATTCTTAAAACAAAAGAAAGCTGAAAATCCACGTTTTAACGTGTTGATAAAAATAGATAAAAAAAGTAAATATCATATGATGATTGATATAATTGATGAATTGCGTGTTGTAGGATTAGATAGATACGCTTTAGCTCCAATTACAGACATTGATAAAAAAGAAATGGCAAGAGCTACATAAGGAGAATGAAAATGACAGAAACAGTAGCTTTACAACAAAACAACGTGTATGGTGCTTTCGAATTAAAGAAAGTTTACCCACGTAACTATGCTATTGGTGTTGGACTTGCAATTTTTCTTCATCTTTTACTAATAGGTTCGTACTGGTTTACACAGGTTCTTTCAAAAGAAGATGAATCAGGTACACCTACAGTAAGAATGAAGATTAATTACAGTGATTTAGGTCCTCCACCATCAATAGAAAACGTAGCTCCTCAAATTCAAGTAGCTGGACCAGTTGCAGCACCAACTGTTGGTGTTCCTGTACCTGTACCAGATGAAGAAGCTCCACCAGAACAGGTAATAGCTTCACAAACTGAATTGAGCGCTCAACAAGCACCGGCACTATCAGAAGACTTAACAGGCGGTGGTGCTCAAATTACTCAGGATATTAAAATTGAGGAAGATAAGCCTAAAGATGAAGATCCAGATATGAATGCTTTTGTTGCAGTAGAAAAATTACCAGAAATGGTTTTTGCTGCTAAACCAGAATATCCTGAAATTGCTAAACGTGCTGGTATTACAGGAAAAGTATTTGTTAAAGTATTAATTGATAAAGAGGGAAGACCTAAAAAAGCAGTTGTTATTAAATCCGATTCAGAACTATTTAACCAAGCTGCAATTGATGCTGCAATGAAGAGTGCTTTTTCACCTGCTCTTCAAAATCAACATCCAATTTCTGTTTGGATTGTTCTTCCATATCGTTTTGCATTAGAAGGACAAAATTAGTTTTGTGGAAAAGTTGATTCTTTATATCGGTTACACTGCAGCTACAATTTTTATTGGGTTGGGAATAGCAATCTTATTTACAGATTATTTCCCAGCCCAAAATTTTGTTGGGGGGAATAATATGAAAATCATTTTTGGTATTGTTCTAATACTTTACGGTATCTACAGAAATGTAATTTTAACAATTAAACATCGTAAAAATGATGAACTACCTTCATAAAAGTTTTATCTTACTTATAATTTTATTCGTTTTTTTTGGATGTCAAGAACCACCAAAAGAAACAGCTACAAAAGGAAATCTTAAATGTTTGGTTGATGAATCTTTATATCCAATGGTTTCTGCAATTAAAGATTCATTTTCATTAAAATATCCGGAGACAAAGATTGAATTAGTAAAAGTTAAAGCGAAAGAAGGCATTGTTAAAATGTTAAATGGTGAAGAAACAATGTTTATTTCCTCTCGTGCTTTAACCGAAGATGAAGTTAATTTTTATGATAAAACTAAATCGCAAGTAAAAATAATTAAATTTTGTTATGATGCTTTAACTGCAGTCGTTGATTCTAATCACAAACTTAATAGAATCACTACTTCTGAATTGAAACAACTTCTACTTGGAAATAGTAAGCAATATAGAATTTACATACCCGATCAAAATTCTGGAATCTTTGAAAATTTGAAAATGGATTTAACAGATAAGCAAAACCCAAAAGGTGCTTATATAGTTAAAAACGAGGAAGAGGTTGTGAAACGTGTTAAAAAAGATATAAACTCAATTGGCTTAGTTGGTTTGAATGTTGCAAATAACAGTAAATTAAAAATTTTACGAATAGGCACAGATGAACGTTCTGCAACCGGTGGTGTTTATTATGAACCTGCCGCTGGTTACTTAGCAAATGGTGAATATCCTTTAATTAGAGCATGCTTTATTTTATTGAATGAAATTGGTGTTTATGTTGGTTCTGGATTCACAAGTTATATTACAAGTAGTGAAGGACAAAAAATTGTTTTAAGTTACGGACTTGGTCCGGCAACAGTTCCAATAAAGTATAAACAGATAGTGAGGATGAGATGAAAAAATTAGCCCTAATAATTTTCTTGAGTGCTTTTGCTATAACAAATATTGCACAAGATAAATTAGCGGTAGCTCAAAAAGCAATTGACAAAAAAGATTATAAAACTGCTTTTAATATTGCCAAAGAATTACTTGATGCTGGTGATGCAAATAATGCATCAAGATTTTTAATTCAATTACGTGCGCTCAATTATCCAGATACTAAACTATATGAATATCTGGGCGATGCTTATGCTAAAATGGGAGTTAATGAATTAGCTGTCTCTAATTATGAAGAAGCAGAGAAGTATGATTCATTAAATGTTGAGTTAAAATTCAAAACAGCAGGTATTCTTGAAAAGCAAAAGAGATATACTGATGCAGTTAATAAGTATTTAAAGATTCAAAGTATTGACCCCAAAAATGCAAAAGCTTATTTAGAAGCTAGCGATATTTTATTTAGGGCTAAATTATACGCAGATGCTGCTAAAATGTATGAAAAATATTTAGAAGTTGATAAGTCAAAAGAAGCATATTACAATATTACAAAAGCTTTTTATGAAGCTCGCAATTGGGATAAAACTTATGAATATGGAACAAAAGCATTAGAACTTTATGGTGAGGAACCAACTATTAGTAAATATGTTGCAACTGCTGCTTTACAATTAAAAAAATATGAAGAAGCCGCTAAATTTTATGCCCAAGTTCCTGATTCATTGTTAAGCGTTAATGAATTGGAAATAGTTGGACGTGCTTTTCAAGCAATTAATGATAACAACACAGCAATGAAATATTTTGAAAAAGTTATAAAATTAGATTCAACTCGTTCTAGTATCTATTTCGATTTAGGAAATAATTTTTTCAGAGAAAAGAAATTTGAAGATGCAGTAAAGTATTACTCTGCTAAGGCAAAAGCCGATTCAACCTTTGAACCTGCATATAGATTTATGGGCTTTGCTTATTATCAAATGGGTAAAAATGAAGATGCTCGTATTAATTTACTGAAATCTATTCAAATGAATCCTAAAGAATTGATGACAAATTATTTCTTAGCACAAGTCTATAAAGGTTTAGATTCATTGGATAGAGCCGCTGATGTTTATAAAGATATAATTGATATTATTGGAAATGATGAATCTGAAAATAAAGATAAATTATTAGAAGCAAATGCATTCCTTGCTTCAAGAGCAATGCAAAAGAAAAATTATGCTGGTGCAATTCAATACTTGAATAAAGTTGAAAAATATAAACCAAGTCTTGATGTTTATAGAATGCTCGCTTCTTGCTATCTTTCTGTTGGGAATAACGATGCAGCAATTAATTATGCAAAAAGGGTTCTAAAGATTAATCCTAAAGATGCAGATATGAAAAAAATTCTTAGGGTACTAAGCGCAGATTAACCTGTGCTTAGTTATTCTTACAACTTAAAAAGTGAGCAATATGTTAAATATTAAAAATCTTCATTTCAATCCCTGGCACCATGTTCATTATGGTGATAATGTCCCGGAAATAGTTAATGCAATAATTGAAATTCCAAAAGGTTCTCAAGGTAAATATGAACTTGATAAAAAAAGTGGTTTGTTGAGATTAGATAGAGTGTTATTCTCTGCTGTTTATTATCCCGCAAACTATGGTTTTATTCCAAGAACATTAAGTGATGATGGCGATCCATTAGATATTTTGGTTATTTGTTCTGTTGATGTTGATCCGCTTTGTATTATCGAAGCAAAAGTTATTGGTTTGATGGAAATGGTTGACAACATGGAAAAAGATGAAAAAATAATTGCAGTTGCTAAGAATGATATTTCTGTTAATTACATTGATGATCTTAAAGATTTACCACCACATTTTACAGTTCAAATTCAAAGATTTTTCGAAGATTATAAAAAGCTTGAACATAAAAATGTTATAGTTGAAAAAATTGTTGGCAAAGAAGAAGCATTTAAGACTATTAATGATTCAATAGAATTATACAAACAAAACTATATTATTGAAGAAAAATAAATGGCAGATGACGAATATAAACCTTTAACTTTTTTATCATTGACTATTTATGCTTTACTGATAATTTTGTTTGGAGCAATAAGTTATTATTTAATTTCAATTTTTTACTAATTAATTTTTAAAATAGGGCGATTCAAATCTTAATTTTTTTAATCCACTTTGAATCTCGGGTATATTCATAAATAATTTCCAGATTAAACCTGTTCTGTAATTTTCAATCATTGCAATTATTGATCCTTGATCAATTGCAAGGTGCGATTTTGTAAACCAATTTTTGTCAATGCTGAAAGCATCAACAAAACCATATTCACTCCAAATTTTATTACCTAAATTATAGTAAAAGTGTTCAA
>JARGDL010000023.1 GCA_029210465.1 Stygiobacter electus | reverse complement strand
CTGCCGACAGGTAAATTATAAATTAAAATATACTTTGCAGAGAGGGAGCAAATCTGTGTTATCTGTGGTTAGCTTTTTACCACAGATTTCACAGATTAACACAAATTTAGAATAAAAATAAGCGGTGTTATCGCCTGTTTAAATTACCGAAGTTCGTAATAATCAAGAATTGTCACGTTGCAACTTGTCTGTTGCTAATAGGTAAAATGAAGATGACACTTGATAAACTTTTTAGAAATTTCTGATTAACTAATTCTTTTTTGCAAATCCAATAGATTAAATAAGCATAGTCCCAATTTTTGAATCAAAATAATCTTTTAAACTTTTCTTGAAGTTTGAGACACTATAAATTATATTTACCACCCATTTTGAAGAAGTTCTTTAAAATTATGGCGAGGTAGCTCAGTAGGTTAGAGCAGTGGAATCATAATCCACGTGTCGGGGGTTCGAATCCCTCCCTCGCTACAAAAATTAATGGAGTAATTTGATGTTCACATTATTAGTAACAATTTCGGTAATAATTGCTGTTTTATTAATTGTTGTTGTTTTATTGCAAGCAAGTAAAGGCGGTGGATTAGCTGGTTCTTTTGGTGGTGTTGGACAATTTGGGGCTGTTTTTGGAACAAGAAGAACTGCAGATTTTTTAAGTAAGTTAACTTGGTGGCTTGCTGGTTCTTTAATGGTCTTGGCAATAATTATTAATCTTTTCTTTTTACCTGGAACTGGTAGTAAAGGTAAAGAAAGCGTAATTCAAAGTTCAAAACAATCAGTACCAACAGCACCTGTTGTGCCATCTCAAACAGGTCAGAAGCCTGCAAACAAATAATATAAATTTTAGAATCTCAAAAGTTCTTTCTGGTTATTTGGAAAGATTCTTTTGAGATTTTTGTTTTTAAATAATGGTTTAAATATGGGTAAAAAAGTTCAAAAAGTTCCGGTTAAAGCTTATAATAATTTAGAATTTCTTAACTCAAAGGAAGCAAGAACTGTACGAATATTATCAGAATTTTACGAACCAAAATCAAGATTCGAAAAACATAAAATTATTGATACAATCGTTTTCTTTGGATCTGCAAGAATTGTTTCAAGAAGGGATGCATTAAAACAATTAAGCGATGCTAAAAAAGATAAAGGTAAAAATAGTAAAGCTGTTTTTGATAAAGCATTAAAAGCGCTTGAAATGTCACAATATTATGAAGATGCAGTTGAACTTAGTAAAAAATTAACCGAATGGAGTTCATCTTTACCTACAAGTGGAAAAAGATTTATGATTTGCAGCGGTGGTGGACCAGGAATTATGGAAGCTGCAAACAAAGGAGCTTATCTTGCTGGCGGACATTCAATTGGTTTGAATATTAGTATTCCTTTTGAACAATTTGTTAATAAATATGTCGATCCAAATCTTGCTTTTGAATTTCATTATTTCTTTATGAGAAAATATTGGTTTATGTATTTAGCAAAAGCTTTGATTGCTTTCCCCGGTGGTTTTGGTACAATGGATGAAATGATGGAAGTTTTAACTTTAATTCAAACTAAAAAAGTTACAAAACCAATTAAAGTTGTTCTTTACGGTGAAAGTTATTGGCGCGAAGTTTTAAACTTCGACGCAATGATTGAACATGGAATGATTAGTAAGAATGATCTAAAACTTTTCGAGTTTGCTAGTTCTGTTGATTCTGCTTTTGAAAAAGTTACTTCTTATTTACAAAAACATTATTTGTCACCCAAAAAGAAAAAATAAATTTACATTCCTACAGAGTTTAGTATTTCACTTGGAATATTAAACTCTGGAAATTCTTTTCTAACTTTTTCCAAATAAATTTTTGCTCTTTCAATTTTATTAAATTGAATTTCATAAACCGCACGGTAAACCAGCATTGTTGCTACAGAAGTTCTGATAAATTCAATGTATTTGTTTGATTCTTTTGGAAATCTCAATTTAAAATTTGGTAACGGAGCTTCAACATAATTTTTACTTTTAACAACTTTAAAAAGAAAATTAACTGGAACTAAAGAATAATCTTGTGGCAAATTAAATTCACCTCTTTGCATTTCATTTTGAACAAGTTCTAAACCCAAATAGCAATTCCTTTCATCAATGTTTTTAGTAATTAAGTTTGTCATCACAGCCTGATAATTTTGCTCGAGTATATTGGCATTGTAATTTTCATTTCTTTCAAATGGTTTGACTGATTCAACAAAATTTTCTGCTTCGTTTTTAATTTTATTAAAAACCTCTGAATGATTTCTTTTTATTTGATTGTAATACCAAGAGCGACGAAGTAATTCTTTGTCAATAACAACTACATCTTTCCTGAAATTTTCAACATATTGAAAGTAATATGAAGCTGAAATAAAATAATCCCACTGATATGAAAGTATGATTGAATTTTTTTCTACTCCGTTTAAGATTGTCTTTGTGTAATCTTCAAATATATAAATATCATTTTGACTCGCATTATTCTTATTCGTGACAAAAGGAATAAAAATAACTAGGACAAAAATTGGGATAATGTAATTATTATTTCTTAGTCTTTTAGAAAGTTTTTCATACAAATAAACAAACCCAAAGACAATCCAAATTGAAAATATCAAATAAGACAAAAGAAAGTAGGAATCGATATCAACTATATCATAATTAATCGTGTACAAAACTGAAAATAAAAATGTGAATAAAGTTGCTATAAAAATATTTCGGTTTGTTTTTGAAAGATAAATTAATCCGATGACACCAATTATTAATCCAACAAAAGTAAATTCACTTGGAAAGTTTGATAAATAATAACCCAATTGTTTTTTAGCGGCATCTAAAGAAGCAAACATCCAAACTTGATATTGTTTACCGGTAAAATGTCTCCAAAAATTTTCAAAGTTAATTGGATTTCCCCAATTCATTATTGGATTTTGTATAGCACGTATTGGTAAATAAAAATAAATTATAATTAGAAATGGAAGAGATATTAAAATTGTTTTGACTATAATTTTAATTGAATTGGAACTAAATTTTTCTTTATAAAAAAATAATGTTGCAGCAAATGGAATAACAAGTAATGTTGTCATGTGATTAGCAAAACCCAATACGAAACTTAAACCAACATAAAACCAATTCTTGATTTCCTTTGAAAAATAAGCTCTCAGAATAAAATAAATTATTATTGAGAATAAAAATGTTTGCAAAGAATAAACTTCAACTGATGTCGATTGGAGCCAGAACGTTTTACTAAATGCTAAAAAAAATGAACCTGCTATAACTGAAATTAATTTTTGATCATCACTAAAACTTATTTGATTGACTGACTTTTTATTCTTCTTAACTTGATCTTTTTTATTAAGATTATAGTTGTTCATCAATAAATAAACAGCCTTCGCAAAAAAGTAAATAGAAAATGAGCACCATATTGCTGCAAGCAGATTTGCTTGTGTTATTTTTCTTAATCCTAATGGAATGTTCAAAAACAAATAACCGATAATCGTAAAAAGTGGATAACCTGTTGGATGTGCAATTCCTAAAGTGTATTGAACTGTAGCTAATTCTCCCGAATCAATTTGAACAACACTTGGTGCTAATGTGAATGAATATAAAACAAGAACCAAAAGCGTTGAGAGTAAAAATATGTTTTCTTTAATCAATTTCATTATGATGTAAAATATTTGTTATAGATTTCAATGTTTGTATTTATTATCTGCTGAATTTTTTCATTAAACACTTTATCATTTTCTATTTGAAGATACTTTGATACTCGTTTCTGCTTTTGCTCACTTAATTCAATTAATGAATTATTGCTTTCAAACAAATTTTGGTATGTAATTTCAATCTCTTTTAAGAATTTATAATTTTTTAATAAAGTTTTTACATCTTTATTTCTTTGTGCAAAGTTTTTAATTGTTTGCAAATAATTGCCATTAAAAAGTTTTTGTTTTTTTTCTTTCAAAATTAAAAACTGAAATAGAAAGTCAATTGTATTTAGTCCGCCAAAAATATTTTTAATTGTTCTTTCTCTGTTATCTTTTGTTAAGTTAAAATGCATTGCCTTAATTTCTGATTTGATTTCACTCTCACTGAATTTTTCAAGTGAAGTTACAATAACATTTAAGAACTTGTTAAATAAATTTTTATTTCCTGAAATAAAGTTTAATTTGCATAAAGATTGAAACTCCCAAACTTTTGCACGCTGATTAAGATATTTCTGATAATTTTCAATATCCCAAACTAATTGAGATTTTTTACCTTCAGGACGTAATCTAAAATCAATTTCAAATGGTTTAAGTTCATCTTTTAATTTTTGTAAAAAAATTTGAAATTCATTTTCTGTCTTGTAATCATCATCAATTTTATCAGCAACAACAATTAAATCAATATCTGAATTAAAAGAAATTGTTTTTGCTCCAAAACTTCCTAATGCTGCGATGAAAAGATTTTTATTATTAAAAAACAAAGTAAAATTTTTATCTATGTAATAATTTAGATAATCACTTAACACATCTGAAAATTTAACACTATCTATAAGATGAAGTGCATGTTGAATTGACAAGATAAATATCAATTCTTTTATACTTAAAATTTTAATTTCATCATTATAATTTTTTATAAAAACTTTTCTGCTTAGCAGCAATTCACCAGCGGTTATTGAAGTAATTAGAATATCAATTGCTTTTTGAGAGAAATTACAAATACTTAAAAACTGCTCGAAAAATATCTCATTCTTAAATTCATTAAACCAAATAGAAGGATAATTTGAAAAACGAATTACTTTTGTAAAGTTTTCTAAAACAACATCGGGATTATCACTTTTTTGTAAATACTTATAAAGCTGAGTTTCAATTTTTTCAAAACTTGCTATTGTGTGAGAATCAAACTCTTTTCTTCCAATAATACCTATTCCAGTTTTTAAGAATGATAAATTATTTTCTGCTTTGCTTCTATTATTAAATTTTATCTTTTCTAAAATATTTTCTTTATTACTTGAAGATAAAATAGAATTGTAAATTTTTCTGACAATTTTTCTTTTGTATTCAATTTTTTCCTTAAAGTCATCATAATTTTTAAGCACTAAATATTTTGATAATCTCATTTGCGTATCAAAATCTTCTGGCAATCTGTGCGTTTGTGTATCATTCATTAATTGTAAAAAATGTTCAATCTTTCTATAAAAAATGTATGCATCTTTAAAATTTTTATATTCATTTTGTGTCAAAAGTTTATTGTTCAGTAAAATGTCCAACACTTCTAATGTATTTCCATTTTTTAGTGAAGAAATTTTATTTCCATTTAATAGTTGAAGAGCTTGCACGGAAAATTCAATATCTCTAATTCCACCTTCAAAAGTTTTTACATCGTCTTCCAGATTATTTTTTTCAATGTTCAATTTCATCTTTTTAATTTTTTCTTTAATTGATTCCGACACGATGGAATGATAAACATAAGAATTAACGAATGACTTAAATTGATTGTAAAGATTTATATCACCCGAAATAAAACTTAGCTTAATCAACATTTGCTTTTCCCAATCTTCACCACGTGTTTCATAATACTTAATGTAATCATTCATTTCTTTGCACAAAGGTGAATATTTTCCATCAGGTCTTAATCTAAAATCAATTCTATAAATAAAACCATTTGAAGAAATTTGAGTTGCTACATTTATGAATGTCTGAATTGCTTCAGTTAATATTTCATGATAATCTTTATTACAATTTTTGATTGAAGTATTTTTATCATAGAATATAATTAAATCAACATCGGAACTGTAGTTAAGTTCATCTCCACCAAGTTTACCTAATGCACAAATTGAAAATTTATTCTTGATATTTTTAATTCTATATCTGGTTAAAATTTCATTGTAACACAAATCAAACAATATAGAAATAATTGTTTTTGCTAAAATTGATAATTCATGTGTTATTGTTTTTAAATCATAGATTTGTAAAATATCTTGTAAGCCAATTTTAAGAATGTATCTTTTCTTAAACTGACGAATTAATCTAATCTTTGTATCAAAATTTTTGAATTTGTCAATTGTAGTTTTTAATTCATTTTCTAATTCATCAAGTGAAAATATTTTTCTTAAATAATCATCATCAAAAATTTGATATAAATATTCAGGATTTTGAACAACAATGTCGGTCAAATAATTACTGGATGAAACAATTGCCATTATAATTTCTGCATGGTGCGGATAATGGACTATTTCTTTAAGGAAAGTTGATACATCAAAAATGGAATTTAAAACTCTATAAAAATTTGCAAGAGCAATTGAATCAAAATAAAATTTACCAGCTTCATTTTCTAAAACATCAATAACTGAATTAAATGATTTTTCATCAATCATTCTTTCTGTTTTCAAAATTAAATCATCAATCAATTTTTCTGAAAAATGAAACTTTTCTTTTTTCAATTCATTCAACCCAGATTTTCTCAACAAAAATAACTTATCAAATTCAAAATTACTTTATAATTTTTAGGAACATATATATAACATACATTTTTCAAGCTAAAAACTTGTTTCTTTGTATTTAAAACTACCTTTATTTAACTTTAGCCCGCTAATTATAGGAGAAATTGATGTTAAGTAATATTTTAAAGAAAATTTTCGGTGACAAAAATGAAAAAGCATTGAAAGATCTGTGGCCAATTGTTGATCTTATTAATCAAGAATATGAAAAATTAAAAGACCTTTCTGATGATGAATTAAGAAACAAAACACTAGAATTTAAATCAAGAATAAATGAAGCAACTAAAGAATTAACTTCTCAAATCAATGATTTGAAAGAACAACTGCAGTCAATTAAAGATGCAGATAAAAAGCATGAAATTCATGACCAAATAGATGAATTAGAAAATGAATTAACTGATAAATATGAAGAAGTACTCGATGAAATTCTGCCGGAAGCATATGCTGTTGTAAAAGACACATGTCGTAGATTAGTTGGCAAATCATGGGAAGTTGCTGGAAGCAAAATTACCTGGGATATGATTCCATATGATGTTCAACTTATCGGCGGAATTGTTCTTCATCAAGGTAAAATTGCTGAAATGGCAACTGGTGAAGGTAAAACTCTTGTTGCAAGTTTACCTTTATACTTAAATGCATTAACTGGTCGTGGTGTTCATCTTGTTACTGTAAACGATTATCTCGCTAAACGCGATAGTGAATGGATGGGTGAAATATTCAAATTTCACGGTTTGACTGTTGGCTGCATCTTAAACACAATGGATCCTGAAGACAGAATAAAACAATACAATTGTGATATTACTTACGGCACAAATAACGAATTCGGTTTCGACTATTTACGCGATAACATGGCTAGCTCAAAAGAATATTGTGTTCAACGTGGTCATAATTTTGCTATTGTTGATGAAGTTGATTCAGTTTTAATTGATGAAGCAAGAACACCATTAATAATTTCTGGACCAGTTGACAAAGCTGAGCACAAATACGATGAGATGAAACCGCGTGTTGAAAGATTATTCAGAAAACAAGCTAATCTTGTTGCATCAATTGTTAAAGAAGCTGAAGAATTATTAAAATCAAATGATCCAAAAGATCGTGAAAAAGCAGGAATTAATTTACTACGAGCACATCGTGGGTTTCCTAAAAACAAATCTTTAATGAAAATACTTGCAGAGCCGGAATACAAAAAATTACTTCAACAAACTGAACTTGAATTCCTTCGTGAAAACGCTAAACGAATGCCCGAAATTGATGAAGAACTTTATTATGCAATTGAAGAAAGACAAAATCAAATTGATCTAACAGAAAAAGGAAGAGAAGAATTAGCACTCGGCTCGCGCGAAGGTAAAGACTTCTTTGTAATACCCGATTTAGGGACAGAAATAAGCAAAATAGAAAATGATAATTCTATATCACTTGAAGATAAAATCAAAAAGAAAGATGAACTTTATCATCTTTACTCAGAAAGATCAGATGTTATTCACACAATTAATCAATTACTAAAAGCATATACACTCTTCGAAAAAGATGATGAGTATGTTGTAACCGAAGATGGAAAAATTGCAATTGTAGATGAATTTACAGGTCGTATCTTACCCGGAAGAAGATACTCAGATGGTTTGCACCAAGCAATTGAAGCTAAAGAAAATGTTAAAGTCGAACGTGATACTCAAACTTTAGCAACAATTACTCTCCAAAATTATTTCCGTCTTTATAAAAAACTTGCTGGTATGACAGGTACAGCTGAAACAGAAGAAGGAGAATTCTACGAAATTTATAAACTTGAAGTAGTTGTCATTCCAACAAATAAACCAATTGCAAGAGTTGATGAAGATGATGCAATCTACAGAACAAAAAGAGAAAAGTATAATGCAATAATTGAAAAAATAAAAGAACTAAAAGAGCAACGAAGACCAGTGCTTGTTGGAACAACAAGTGTAGAAGTTTCTGAAACAATCAGTAGAATGTTGAAAAGGCAAGGAATAGCTCACAATGTATTGAATGCGAAACAACATCAACGAGAAGCTGAAATTGTGGCTTTTGCTGGTCAACCCGGAGCTGTAACAATTGCAACAAATATGGCTGGTCGTGGTACTGATATTAAACTTGGTGTTGGTGTACGCGAAGTTGGTGGTTTGTATATTCTTGGAACTGAAAGACATGAAGCAAGAAGAATTGATCGCCAATTACGTGGTCGTGCTGGTAGACAAGGTGATCCAGGTACTTCTAAATTTTTTATTTCACTCGAAGATGATTTGATGCGTTTGTTTGGCAGTGATAGAATTACAAATGTTATGAGCAGAGTTGGAATGGAAGAAGGTGAAGCAATTCAACATCCATTAATTACAAAATCCGTTGAACGTGCTCAAAAGAAAGTTGAAGAAAATAACTTTGCAATTCGTAAACGTCTTCTTGAATATGACAATGTAATGAATCAACAACGAGAAGTAATTTATGCACGAAGAAAACAAGCCCTTGAAGGTGAAAGACTAAAAGGTGAAATATTTGAATACCTTGATGAATTCATTGATGATCTCGTTAAAAAATATTATGAAAATGGTGAAATTGAAAAACTTCGTGAAGATCTTTTACAACATTTATTAATTGATTTTAAAATTACTCCACAAAAATGGGAAGAACTTGGTGAAGATGGTGTTAAATCTGAAATTCTGAAAGCCGCTAAAGAATTCTACGATAAAAAAGAAGAAATGCTTGGCAGTGATTTAATGGCTCGACTTGAACAATTTGCTGTGCTTAATACTATCGATAATAAATGGCGAGACCATTTAAGAGAAATGGATGATTTAAAAGAAGGAATTGGTTTAAGAGCATACGGTCAAAAAGATCCTTTACTTGAATATAAAGCAGAAGCATATAATTTATTCATTACATTACTTGAAGAATTAAGGAACGAAGTTGTAACATTTTGTTTTAAATTTTGGCCGCAAGCACCAGTTGAAGTTCAAAGCAGAAGGACTGCCCCAGCTACAAGAATTCAAACAATAAAAGATTCGGCTGATAATTTAGGATTAAGAGCAACTCAACCAGAGGGTGCGCAATCAAATGTTAAAGCAAAACCAATAAGAGTTGAACCTAAAGTAGGAAGAAATGATCCGTGCCCTTGCGGAAGTGGAAAAAAATATAAAAATTGCCACGGCAAATCTGAATAAGAGGATATTATGAAAAAAATTGAAGCAATAATTCGTCCTTATAAATTAGATGATGTTAAAGAAGCGTTACTTGAAGAAGGTATTCATGGAATGACAATCACTGAAGTTCGTGGTTATGGAAGACAGAAAGGACATAAAGAAACTTATCGCGGCAGTGAATATCAAATTGAATTTGTTCCTAAATTGAAAATTGAAATTGTTATTGATAATAAATTACTAGAAAAAGCTGTTGATGCAATTTTAAGAACTGCTAAAACTGGTCAAGTTGGCGATGGTAAAATTTTTATTTCAGATATTTCAGATGCAATTAGAATTAGAACTGATGAATCTGGTAAATCTGCTCTTTAATTTTAATAACAAATCAAAGGTGAACGCATAATAGTTTTTTTACTTTTTCAAAAATTAGTTTGAGTTAGATATGTTTACAAAGAATCAAAAACTAAGTGCGTCCCTCGCATTACTTTTTATTTTAATTCTTGTCAGTGGTTGTGAACTTTACAGAGATTTCACAACTTACTTTAATACATATTACAATGCCAAAACTCTTTTCGAAAGAACTGAAGAAGAAATATTAAAGCAGAAAAAAGATCCATTTCAATTCAGAGAAGATGCACAAGGCGGGAAAAGTATATTTCCTACAAGTCAAACACAACAATTTTCAGGTGAAACAAGAAATAGAAACCAATTTTCAAATCAACAATTTGGTTCTCAGTCATCATCACAATTTGGCACTGGTAATCTTTCATCGGGTAATATAAGTCAAGATTTAACTAAAGTAATAGAAAAGTGTTCAAAAATTTTACAATATGAAAAAGAATCATCTTTCTTTCCAGATGCTTTATTTATGACTGGTAAAGCTCTTTATTATCAACAAGAATATTCAAAAGCTCAAAGAAAATTTATGGAGCTTGCTGGATTAAAAAATTCAAAATACAGTTTAATTAATAAACTTTGGTTAGCAAAAACAAATTTACAACTTAGAGAGTTTGATGAAGGTTTAAGATTAATCGAGGAAGTAAAAAAAGAAGCAATCGAAAAAGAAGAAGATGAAATTTTCAATGAAGCATCAATCACAAAAATTTCTTTTTTGATTTTTAGAGAACAATATGTTCAAGCAATTAATGAATGTCAGGACTTCCTTAAAAATTCAAATGATGATGAAATGAAAGCTCTTGTTGCTAATCAAATGGGAATTATCTATTTGAAAATTAATGATGACAAAAATGCACTTGAGGCTTTTTCTTCTGTCTTAAAATATGAACCAACTTTTGATGTTGAATTAAAAGCAAGGTTACAACTTGCAAAGTTGCTGAAAAAATTAAATCGTGTAGATGAAAGTGAAGAAGAATTAACAAACATGAGCAATCAAGGAAAGTTTAAAAATAATCTTGATGAAATTTACAATGAACTATCTGATATTTATTTTGAAAAAGGAAAATATGAACGCGCAATTGATATGTTAAAATTTGTAGATTCTACATATAAACAATTGCCAACATCTGGAATTGCATGTATGAAACTCGGCAAACTTTATGAAAAAGGAATTCAAGATTACGACAGTGCACATAAATATTATAACAAAGCTGCATCATCTTTAGCTCCACGTGAATTAAAACTTGAAGCGGGTGGAAAAGTTAAAAACTTTGATAGATATTTTTTCCTTAAAAAAGAATTAACTGAGCTGAATACTCAGTTTAAATATTTGCAAAACCTAAAACTATTTATTCAAGATTCACTTGATTATGCCATTGCAGAAAAAGAATATCTTGATGAAAACAAGAAAATGCTCGAAGCATCAAGCAATCAAAATAATGAAAATGCTCAAGCACAAGAAATTTTAAGACAACAGCAACAGCAACAATTACAAATTCAACAGCAGAAGTTATTACTAGAACTAAACAAAAATAAAAATAATGAGCCAATACCATTAAAAGTTTTAATTGCATTAGGTAAAGCTAAAAAACCAGAAAGACCAACAGCAGATTCAACATCAATAAAAACATCAATAGCTGCAAATTTATTTAATCAAGGTTCACTTTTCTATTCTGAAATAGAACAATATGATTCCGCACTTGTTTATTTTAATAAAATTATGAAAGATTATAGCGACAAACCGATTGTACCACAAACACTTTTTGCAATGGCTACTTATTACGAAACAACAAACGACACAATAAAAGCTGATAGTCTTTACAAAATTATAGTTGAAAAATTTCCAAAAGATAAACTATATGAACCAGCGGCAATAAAATTAGGAATTATAACCAAAGATTCGAAGAAAAAAGAAGATGTTTCAAGTGATCCAGCATCATTGCCTTTTCAAAAAGCTGAGGAACTTTATTATCAAAACAAATATCAGGAAGCAATTGACAGTTTCAAAGTTCTTGCAAATAAATTTCCAAAATCACGTTTTGGAGCAAAATCACTTTATTATATTGGAATGATTTACGAAGAAAATTTCAAAAATTATGACTCGGCTGCTGTTGCCTATGGAATACTTGCTAAAAATTTTGCACTTGAACCTTTAGCAAAGAATGCTATTGCCAAGTATGATGAATATCAAAAAGAAAAAGAAAGAATTAAAAATGAAGAAGAAAAAAAGAAAGCTGAAGAACTGAAAAAGAAAGAAGAAGAAGACAAGAAAAAGTTGGAAAAAGAAAAACCTGTGGAAAATAACACAATCAAAGTTGAAGATAATAAAACAATTAATGATTCATTAAAAGATGATTTAATACCACGAAATAAAAAAAGTTATTTAGAAAGACTCAAAGCTGATACTGATTCACTTAAAAAGAAATTTATTAATAATGAAATTTCTGATACACTTAAAAGCAAAATAAATCCAATTAAAAAAGATTCTTCAAAAACAAAATCGCCTATTCCAGAATAAAAATGATCTCGAGGAAAAAAATTCTTGAGATGATTGAAAACGGTGAAAGTTTGACTGTTGAATTCAAACAACGTTTTTCATCATACGAAAAAATTGCAAAAGAAATGATTGCTTTTGCAAATACGCGGGGTGGTTTTTTATTTATTGGAGTTGATGATGACAAATCAATCTACGGAATTGAAAGCGAAAAAAGTGATACTGAATTAATAAAAGAAACAGCTGAAAAATTTTGCGAACCAAAAGTTGATTACTCAATTGACTGCATTTCAATTAAAAACAAAGACATAATTTGCGTTCATATTTTTGAGTCAACTAACAAACCACATAGAATTCAAGATTATAAAAATTCACTCGATTTAAATAGTGCTCAGGTTTATGTAAGAGTTAATGATAAAAGCATGCTTGCAAGTAAAGAAATGATAAAAATTTTACAAACGCAAAGTCGTGAACAATCATTAAAACATTACCAAATTGGGAAAGAAGAAAAAATTGTTTTTGATTATCTTGATAAGTATGAAAAAATAACTGTTAAAGAACTTGGAAAGATTGCAAACATTTCTGATAGAAGAGCCTCGAGAACTTTGATAAAGCTTGTTCGTGCGAATTTACTTTTAATTCATATCAAAGATACTGGTGAAAGTTATTTCACTTATGCTGGTTAAATCTATTAATGTCATATATTCTTCTCAAATCAAAAATTGAAATCCCATAAGCTACAGCAACATTTAAAGATTGTTTAATTCCATATTGTGGAATTTCAATTGAGAAATCACACAAATCAAGCAAATCTTGCTGAACACCTGTAATTTCATTTCCAATGATTAAAGCAAGTGGAAAAGAATTTTCATTTACTTGATAATATGGAAAACTATTTTCTGTAAGTTCCAAAGCACAAATTTTAACACCATCATTTTTTAATTTTCGAACAACTTCTTTCGCATCTTTTACATATTCCCATTTGACACTTTCCTGTGAACCTAAAGCTGTTTTAAGCACTTCTTTTTTTTCTGGGGTTGGTGTATAACCGCATAAATAAATTTTTTCAATCATTGCTCCATCAGAAGTTCGGAAAATAGAGCCAACATTATAACTGCTTCGTATGCTATTTAGTATTACATAAACAGGAAGTTTATTTACATTATTCAAAGTTTCTAAAGTTGACCGATTTTTAGAGATTTCGTCGTGTGTTAGTTTTCTCATTTTAATTTTCTTTATAAGTTAATCTTAATCCAATTATTCCAACTACAATTAAAAAAATAAATAATACTCTTAAAAAATCTTTTGGTTCATTAAAAAATAAAATTCCATAAATTGCTGTACCAACAGCACCAATACCTGTCCAAACTGCATAAGCTGTTCCTATTGGTAAAGTCTTGGCACCAAATGAAAGAAATACATAACTTAATATCATTGTTATAATTGTAAATAAAGATGGATAAAAATTTGTAAATCCATTTGAATACTTTAAACCAACAGCCCAACTAATTTCAAAAATTGAAGCTATGAAAATGTAAATCCACGCCATAATTTTTATTACCTTTTAATTGAGAAATAAACTGTGTCGGCAATCATCGAAGCAAAAACTCCAATACCATCACCTTGCAATGTTACTTTAGGTTCGTGAAAATTTCCATCAAACTCTTGAACGTTTTTGTATGTTAAAGAAAATTGACGATAATTTTCATCTGCCGCATAAACTACCATTCTATATTTTCCATAAAACCAAATTGTTGTCCATGTAATATCATATTCATAAACATCACCTTCAGAGTTAACATTAAAAATTAACCTTTGTCTGTATTTATAATTATCGAAATCTTTTATCACATCATCTTTCTTCACTTCACGATATGCATTGTCATAAATAAAATTTTGTTCAGATGCATCAAGTGCAACAATTGATACTGGATAAAATGAAGTACCTTTAGAAATATTAAAAACTAACGGTAGATTTTTTACTAACCCGTTTTCATCTTTTTGACGATACGATAATATGCCAGATACACTTTTTTCTTTGATTATTGAAAATCCTTTTTTTGGAGTTTTTGTTGTCGCTGTTACAACAATATTTTTTCCATAACTATTTCCTTCTACTTTAAGTTGATATTCTCTATCAAATTCTATTTTGAAATCGTTAGCATTATACTCATAAGTTAATGTTTTAGGATTAAAAGTTAAACTACAAGCTTTCATAGTTGATAAATCTGTAATAGAAACTTTTGCATCAGTTACGATTAAATCTTGCGGCTTAGGAGTAGTATTCAAAGGAAAATTTCTTGTAATCTTTATGTTATTAATTTTTTCATTTGGAAAAATAAAAGCTTCGATTACAAGCTTTGGTTCAAATGTATCTTCAAGTTCGACTACACTTTCACCACAGGAAAACATAATTATTGATAATAAAATCAACGTTAATCTTTTCATTAACATTCTCCTAAAACTTTATTGTTATTCCAAAACTTGGCAGAATCGGAAACATATTAACATTTTCAATTTTTTGTTTTACGCGGCCATCTTTAATTTCATTTTTATATTGAATGAACCAAACATTTTTTCTATTGAACAAATTAAAAACTTGTATGTAAGGGGAAATTTTCCAACTATCATAATCAATTTCATAAGTTAAACTAAAATCGAACCTTGAATAGTATGGTAAATTAAAAGTATTAATAGTTGAAGGATAAGTTGCAAGAGAATTTTTATTCTGTTCCCAATCTGGAAATTGAGTAAAAAGATAAACAGAGCTTGGTAGAGTAATCGGTTGCCCTGAAAAGAAAGTAAAATTCAATCCTAAAATCCATTGCTTATCTCTTTTTTCAAATGATTGATTTTTTATTTCATTGATAAAATTATTTAAGTCAATTGTAGACACAAGATTTATTGCATGAGTTCTATTATGACGCGGCATAAAACTTTTACCTTGATTGATTCCGTCAAATGTGTAATAGGTATTTGAAAATGAATAAGAAAGCCAACCTGTTATTGCTCCTGTTTCTTTTCTCAACAAAAATTCAATTCCATAAGAATAACCATCTCCACGCGTAAATAATCCTTTTTGATTATTGTAAATCGGCACATTATCGTTGGAATAATTCGAAGGGACGACATCAGCAACATAATTTTGATTGTATGAATAAATATCTTTGTAAGTCTTGTAATATGTCTCAAATTCAAGTTGGAATTTTTCGCCCAATGCTCTTTCATATCCAAAAATAAAATGATTAGAACTTGAGCCGCGTACAAATGAATCTGCTGTAGTCCAAATACTCACAAAAAATAATCTTGGAATTCTATTTGCATATTGATGAAATGATCCAGCTGATAATTTGATGTTAGCATTCTCACTTAATCTATATTTTAAACTAAACCGTGGATCAAGATTTTTATAAATTTTATCAGAAAAGAAATAATCTCCACGAAGACCAAATTCTATATTCCATAATGGATTGGGCTTCCAAACAGATGAAGAATAAAATGAAAATAATTTTCTTGATTTGGAAGCATCAACTTTTCCACCAGGAAAATCTTGTTTCAATCCACCATTAGCGTTTTTTTGTTCGAACCCAAATTTGAAATTAAAATTTTCAGAATAGAAATATTGAATATTTCCTTTGAAAGTTAAATCATTTATTTGATTATCTTCTTTCACACCAACATCATCAAAATCAAAAAAAGAATTAAAATGACTAAATGTAATCCAGAAATTTCCAAAAAGATTTGAAGCAAAAATTGATCTTAAATTAATACTACCAGTTTGATTCCCCCAGATATAATCAAAGCCAAGTGATTCTGGTCTTTTTTTATCAAGAACAAAATTAAGATTGTCTTTACTTCCAAAATAACTTACACTAAGTTTATTTGAGTTATTCAAATCAAAAAAAGCTTTCAAATTGCCATCTATGAAATAATAATCAGGAACTTCATCAACCCACTTTGCAATTGTTTGATCCAAATAAGTTCGTCTAATTGAACCTGAAATTGAACCGATATTTCTAATCGGACCAGAAATAGTTGAACTTAATGAAAGCAAACTAAGAGAAGCTTTCCCTTCATAAAAATTTCTATTACCATCATTATTTGTAACATCAATAACCGAAGAAAGTCTTCCGCCATATTCAGCACCAAATCCGCCTTTATATACTTCAACTTTTTTTATTGCATCTGTATTAAAAGTTGAAAAAAGTCCAAAGGCATGTTCGGGATTATAAACATCAGTTCCATCAATCATAAATAAATTTTGATCGGGAGTTCCGCCGCGAACATAAATTGCAGAAGAAAAATCTGAAAGAGGTACAATTCCTGGTAATGTTTGCAATGTTCTTAATAAATCAGCTTCAATTACTCGAGGTACACTTTGAATTTGTTTTGGAGATAACTCAATGTTTGAAACAGGTTTATTAAATAATCTTTCAACTACTCTTATTGAATCAGCTTTTACAATTATTTCTTTTCCTTGAATTACATCTTGCTCTAAATAAACATTTAATCTTTTATCTTCATCATTTCTTAAATCTAATTTTATTGTGTAAGTTTTATAACCTACATAACTAATATTAACATTATAAATACCGCTTTTAATTTTTGGAATAGAGTAAAAACCAAAAACATTTGATACAGCCCCTCTGTTGATATTGGGAATAAAAACATTCGCTCCAATTAATGCTTCTCCAGTAGTTTTATCATAAATAAATCCACTTAATGAAGATTCATTCTGAGCAAAAAGAAAACTAACTATTGTAAAATACAACGATATAAATTTTTTCATTTATTGATTTGATTATAATAATTCTTTAATGAAATGATTAAATGGTCATTTAAATTTGTAAACTTCCCTTTCGTACAAAATTTTATATTCACCATTATCTTTAGAATAACACTTAACAAAGTATTTTGAGTTTGATAAGCCTAAAATATCTGCATGAATTGTATAAGTGCAAATACATTTACAGAGATTCGGAGCAATATCATCAACAAAAATATCAATTTGATTTTCATTTATTTTGTAATTAAAAATAAATCTGTTTGAATCTGGACAGCAATTACTTTTGACACAAAAATCTAAAACTAAAGAACTCTCAAACTTATAATTAAAACAAAGACTATCTGAAGTTACTTTTGTTAAATTGTAACTATTGCATTTACCAAGCTGATAAATTTTTATAAAAGTTTCTGTTTCAGTTGACTTTTCATTACAGCCGATTAAAAATAATAAAAGAAATAAAAATGACTTAAGCTTCATTATAAATATTTATCTCTCTTAAAAACATATTCAACCAACCACTTATCATCAACTTTAATAATATTTAATTTTTTCTTTTCTCCTTTATCAGAAGCAGAACATTTTTTAGTAAAATAAATTGTTCCTTTAATTTTAGAATCATCAATTTTTACTGAATCAACAGTTGCAACGCATTTTCCTTCCTCTTGAGTTACATCATCTAAAGCCATTTTTGTCATCATTATTTCAATTTGTTTTTGACAATCAGAAGCACCGCAATATTTTGCCGCATCGAACCATTGACCTTTGTAAAAATATTCTAAAAATTTTTCCGCAACTTCTTCTGGATCTGAATAATCAATTTTAACTTGGGCTGATAAAGGAATTGAAAAGAGTAAAATGAAAACTAATGTTTTTGTTGTTTTCATAATTAACTCCTTTTTATTGAGAAAATGAATAACTTTTCATTTTTCTGTTAGAAATATATATAGTTTTATTTTTAGTTGTTTGCAGGATTTAACTTATCTAACACTTGAAGTCTTTAATTAACAAGACTAACTATTCTTGCAAACGAATATAGATTTTTATAATTTTTCGATGCCGCTGAAAAAAATTCAGCGGCAATTTTTTTTATCAAAGCAACAAAAGGAGTTTTCAAGTGGCAAATTTTGTTTATTTAAGTAAAGAAAGAATAAGAGAATTAGAAAAAGAATTAAACGAATTAAAATTAAATGGAAGAAAATCCATTGCCCAAAGAATTGCAGAAGCAAGATCCCATGGTGATTTATCTGAAAATGCCGAATATGATGCCGCAAAAGAAGAGCAAGGATTACTTGAATTAAAAATTAGCAAACTTGAAGATTTGCTTTCACGTGCTCAAATAATTGATCTTTCTGTTTTTCCAAAAGATCAAGTTCACATATTATCAACTATAACAGTTAAAAATTTGAATAACAAAAAAACATTTAAATATACATTGGTTTCTCCAGAAGAAGCTGACCTCGATAAAGGTAAAATTGCAATTTCTTCTCCTGTTGGTGCAGCTTTTATGAATAAAAAAATTGGCGAAGTTGTTGAAGCCAGAGTGCCTGCTGGTGTTATTAAGTTTGAAATTCTTTCAATTGAATAGATGAAAAAAATTGAGCAAAAAGTAATTAATTTTATTCGACTTTATGATTTAATTAGACCAAACGAAAATTTATTGATTTCATTGAGTGGTGGTGCCGATTCTGTTTTTGCACTTTACTTTTTTTATAAATTCCAAAAAAAATTTCATTGTAAAATCGAAGCAATTCATTTTAATCATAATTTAAGAGGAAAAGAATCGAACGAAGATGAAATTTTCACAAAATCACTTTGTGAAAAACTTGGAATAAAATTATTTATTAAAAGTCTGGACGTTAAATCGTATGCTAAAAAAAATAAAATAAGTATAGAAGAAGCAGCAAGAAAACTTCGATACAAAAATCTCGAAAAAATTTCTGTTAAAAAAAATATAGATAAAATTATTACAGCACATAACAAAAATGATAATACCGAAACTATCTTGTTAAACTTATTTTCTGGTTCTGGAATCAAAGGCTTGAGTGGAATCCCAATAAAAAGAGAAAAAATCATTCGCCCTTTTTTAGTTCTTGAAAAGGATGAAGTAATTAAATACTTAGATAGAAACAAAATTGAGTTTAGAACTGATTCATCAAATCTTTCAAATGAGTTTAAAAGAAATTTCATTCGCAATGAAATTTTGCCGCTGATTAGAAAAAATATTAATAACTCAATAGATGATGCACTATTTCGATTTTCAAAAAATTTAAATGAGCAAATTTTATTTGAAGAAAAAACAGTAAAATTTTTAATTAATAAATTCGTATCAACAACACAAAATAGAGTTGAACTATCATTAAAATTACTAGAAATTTATAATACCATTCCGGGTTTATTACTAAAAAATATTTTTGAAAACTATTTACAAATTAATTTTGAACAAAAAGATTATGAGAAGCTTAATGAATTAGCCAAAAAGCAGAAAGGGAAAAAAATTTCTTTAAGAGAAAAAATTATAGCATTCAGAGAAGCTGATTCAATAATCTTTGCAAAAATTGAAAAAGAATTAACCAAACAAGTCAATATCAAAATAGGTGAAGAAAAAAAATTTGATGATTATAAAATCAAAGTTATTGAATCAAATCCAAATGAAAGATTCTCTGAAGAAAAAAAATATGAACTCATTTCTTTTGATAATCTTGATGAAAATTTCACAATTCGATATTGGCAAAATGGCGATAAATTTAAACCATTAGGTTTAAGAGTAAATAAAAATATTTCTGATTTTTTGACAGATTTAAAAATTCCAGCGAACCAAAAAAGAAAAATTCCTGTTTTAATTAATAGGAACAAAATTATTTGGGTTGTTGGTTTAAGAATATCAGATGATGTTAAATTAACTAAAAAAACAAAACGAGTAGTAAAATTATGTCTGAATTAAAAAACGAAATTTGGGTCGGAACTGAAAAGTTTATTCCTTTTATCACAGAAGAAGAAATCCAAAAACGGATACAAGAATTAGCAATTGAATTAGAAAAAGATTACAAAACAAAACTACCAATATTCATTGGCGTGCTTAATGGTTCGTTTATGTTTATGGCTGACTTACTGAAAAAAATCACATTTAATTGCGAAATGGACTTTTTCAAACTATCAAGTTATGGCGACGAAAAAATTTCTACTGGTAGAGTAAAACTTATAAAAGATTTAAATGCAGACATAACAGATAGACATCTTATTATAGTTGAAGACATTGTTGACAGCGGCTTATCTATAAAATACATAGAAGAATTAATTGCTGGTCATAAACCTGCTAGCGTGAAAGTAATTTCATTATTACTCAAACCAGATAGCCTAAAATATGATGTCAAAATTGACTATATTGGATTCAAAATACCGAGCAAATTTGTAATTGGATATGGTTTAGATTATGCTCAAAAATACAGGAATTTACCATCTATTTATGTTTTAAGTGAATAATTTTTATAACAAATAAAATAGTTTTATGGAAGAAAATAATTCAAAAAATCAAAAGCAAAGAAAAAACTTTAATCCTCAAAAACCTGATGGCGATTTTGATTGGGGAAAAATTATAAAAACAGTTTTTAGTTGGGGAGCTGTAATTATTGCAGCTGTTATTTTTATGCAACTGATGAGAACTGGAACAGCATCAAATGTTGAAATAACATTTAATCAATACAAACAATTTCTCAACGATAATAAAATTAAAAACGTTAAAATTATTAAATCAGATATTAACGATTACAGAATTGAAGGTTCATTAAAAGAAAAGGAAAAAATTAATTCTAATAATGCGTTTATTGATGTTAAAAATTTTTCCGTCATTATAGTTGAATCTGATATTCAAGAGCAAAAAAAATTGTGGGATGAGAAAGGAATTGCATACACTTACGTAAAAGAATCAAATGAATGGATTTCAGTTTTTCTTGGATTCATACCATGGCTTTTACTTTTTGGTGTATGGATTTTCTTTTTCAGAAGAATGCAAGGCGGTGCTGGCGGCGGCACTCGTGGTATTTTCAATTTTGGAAAAAGCCGCGCTAAATTAATTTCTGAATCTCAAATTAAAGTTACGTTCAAAGATGTTGCTGGTGCTGACGAAGCAAAACTTGAATTACAAGAAATAATTGAATTCCTACGCGAACCAGCTAAATTCCAAAAACTTGGCGGTAAAATTCCTCGCGGTGTTTTGTTATTAGGACCTCCAGGAACCGGAAAAACTTTATTGGCTCGTGCAGTTGCTGGTGAAGCTGGTGTTCCATTTTTTTCAATTTCAGGTGCTGACTTCGTTGAAATGTTTGTTGGTGTTGGCGCTAGCCGTGTTAGAGATTTATTTGACCAAGGAAAGAAAAACGCACCTTGTATAATTTTCATAGACGAAATTGATGCAGTCGGTCGTCATCGTGGTGCTGGTTTAGGTGGTGGACACGATGAACGTGAGCAAACTTTAAATCAACTTTTAGTTGAAATGGATGGATTCGAACAAAATAGTGGTGTAATTATTATTGCAGCTACAAATAGACCCGATGTTTTAGATCCTGCATTATTAAGACCAGGAAGATTTGATCGTCAAGTTGTTGTTGATCGCCCCGATGTAAAAGGACGCGAAGGAATTCTTAAAGTTCACACAAGAAAAATCCCTCTTGAACCTGATGTTGATTTAACAGTCCTTGCAAAAGGCACACCAGGATTAGCTGGAGCTGAACTTGCAAATTTGGTTAACGAAGCTGCTCTTCTTGCTGCAAGAAAAAATAAAAAGAAAGTTGGAATGGAAGATTTTGAAGAAGCTAAAGATAAAGTTATGATGGGTATGGAAAGAAAAAGTATGATTATTTCTGAAAACGAAAAGAAAATAACTGCTTATCATGAAATTGGACATGTTCTTGTCGCTAAGATGATACCTGATTCTGATCCTGTTCATAAAGTAACAATTATTCCAAGAGGAAGAGCCTTAGGTGTTACAACTTATCTTCCTGTTGATGAAAAACATACTTATTCAAAGAATTATCTCGATGCAATGATTACTTATGCACTCGGTGGTAGAGCTGCAGAAAAAATTGTTTTCAACCAACTTACAACTGGTGCCGGTAATGATATAGAAAAAGCAACTGGTATTGCTCGTAAAATGGTTTGTGAATGGGGAATGAGTGAAAAACTTGGACCACTTGCCTATGGAGCAAAAGAAGAAGAAATTTTCTTGGGTCGCGAAATAACAAAGCACAAAGATTATAGTGAAAAAACAGCTCAAGAAATTGATGACGAAATAAAAAAAATTGTTTTAGATGGAATGATAAGAGCAGAAAAAATATTAAATGATAATATTGATTTGTTGCATAGACTTTCAAAAGAACTTCTTGAAAGAGAAATTCTTGATAGTGAAGAAATTGATAAAATCATGCGTGGCGAAGAACTTCCTCCAGTCAAAAAAAATGGTAACGCTTCAAAACCAAATGAAGAAGAATTACCTGAACATGTCAAAAATTTATTAGAGGAAAAGAAAAAAAGAGAACAAGAAAATTCTTCTGATGCCAATGCTTGATGAACGTGGAACGATAGATTATAAAAATGAAATTGTTAGAAAGGGAATTCACATGATTTCCCTTTCAATTCCTACAATTTATTATTTCATAACAAAAGAACTCGCCCTTTTTATTTTAATTCCAATGATGATCATTTCTTTAGCCATAGATTATGGTCGTTACTATTCCCCTGCTCTTTCTGAATTTGTTAAAAAGTATTTTGGATTTTTAATGAGAAAACATGAGTGGGATCATAAAAAGAAAAATCTCAATGGTGCAACTTATGTTTTAATTTCCGCTGTGTTTGTAATTATAGTATTTCCAAAAGTATTTGTTGTCACTGGTTTTGCAGTTTTAATTATTGGGGATATTGCTGCTGCATTAATTGGAAGAAGATTCGGTAAAAGAAAATTTTTATTTAAAAGTTTGGAAGGTACTTTAGCTTTTTTCTTTTTTTCTTGTATTGTAGTTCTTCTATCTCCCAAAATTGAAGGTAATATAATTGAATTCATAATTGGATTTATTGCTGTTGCTTTTGGAGCTATAGCTGAAAATATTTCTGGTACATGGGCTGACGATAATTTTACAATTCCTGTTACAGTTTGTACTGTTATGTGGATTCTTTACATTTTATTTTTACCAAATTTACCTTTAATTCTCCCTAACGTTCCAAACTAATTAATCTTTGAATTGCTAAATCATATTCATCAATTAATTTTTTCATTAAATCTTCAACTGGTAAAATTTCTTTAATCAATCCAACACCTTGACCAACTTCCATCATTCCTTCTTTTTCATTGCCTTCAAAAATTCCAAGCCGTTCTCTTTTTTCACCGAGCAATTTTTTTAATTCATCTTCACTGGCACCATTTTCTTCAGCTTTCTTAACTAATTCACTCCATTCATTTTTTATAATCCGTGCATTTCCGATTTTTCTTAAAACTAAAGTAGTCGAAGTATCATTCGCTTCAATAATTTTTTTCTTGTAATTATCATTAGCAGAAGATTCAATTGTTGCGGCAAATCGAGTTCCCATTTGCACCCCTTCGGCACCTAATGCTAAAGCAGCAGCAATTCCATTTCCATTTACAATACCACCTGCCGCTATTACAGGAATATTTATATTTGCAACTACTTGAGGAATTAAACAAAATGTTGTTATTTCATCAGAACCATTATGTCCACCAGCTTCAACGCCTTCAGCAACAATTGCATCGCAACCTACTTCTTCAGATTTTTTTGCTTGTTTCACATTTGAAACTACATGAACTACTGTAATATTATTCTTTTTTAAAATATCAATGTGTTTACCGGGATGACCTGCTGATGTAAAAATAATTTTTATATTTTCATCTATACAAGTTTTTATTAATTCATCAGCATCTTTTCTTAAAAGAGGAATGTTTACACCAAAAGATTTTTCTGTTGCGGCTTTACATTTTTGAATATGTTCTTTCAATAATTCTGGTTTCATTGAACCAGCACCAATCAATCCTAAACCACCATTGTTAGAAACAGCAGATGCTAATCTCCAACCGCTTACCCAAACCATTCCACCTTGTATTATTGGATATTTTACTTTTAACAAATTTGTTATTCTGTTTTTAATATTCATATTATTCTTTTTTTTTATTTATAAAAATCGTAAATAAGAATAAAATAAACGAATGTTTGTTTAGCGTAAACCTATTTTATAATTTTGTAAAAACTAATTAAAGGATAATTTAATGATGAGGGCTATAATACCAGCGGCTGGTTTTGGAACAAGATTAAAGCCGCATACTTTTTCGTTGCCAAAAGTTTTGCTTAATGTTGGTGGTAAACCAATTTTAGGTCATATAATTGAAAAACTTTTGAGTGAAAACATAGTTTATGCAACTTTTGTTGTAGGCTACTTAGGTGAAAAAATTGTGGAATATGTTAAAAAGGAATATCCACAATTAAATGCAAATTTTGTTACTCAGGAAATTGCTCTTGGATTAGGACATGCAATTCATGTTGCTATTCCAACTATTAATAATGAAGAATTATTTATAATTCTTGGCGATACGATTTTTGATGTTGATCTTAAAAATGTGTTTAATCAAAATTATAGTTCACTTGGAGTTAAATACGTTGAAAACCCTTCAAGATTTGGAGTTGCTGTTTGTGAAAATAATTTTATTTCAAAATTAATTGAAAAACCTCAAACACCAGTTTCAAAACTTGCTCTTGTTGGCTTGTACTATATTAAAAACACAAACTTATTAATTGATTCTTTAAATGAACTTTTTCAAAAAGAAATTAAAACAAAAGGTGAATATCAATTAACAGATGCATTACAATTAATGATCGAGAAAGGTGAAAAGTTTACTTCGTTTAATGTTGATGGTTGGTATGACTGCGGAAAAAGTGAAACTTTACTTTCAACAAATAAATTTTTACTTGAATCGAAAGGAACAAACAGAAGAATTAATGGAAATGTAATTATTGATCCGGTATTTATTTCTGAGAGTGCAATAGTAAAAAATAGTGTCATAGGGCCTTATACTACAATTTCAGAAAATTGTATCGTTGAAGAATCTATAATTAGAAATTCAATATTATCACCAAATGCAAAAGTTGAAAAATCTATGTTAGATAATTCAATAATTGGAATGAATGCAGTTGTAAAAGGAAATTATAAAAAATTAAATGCTGGTGATTCATCAGAAATAGAATTTTATTAATTAATTAAGAGGTATAAATGTCATACTTATTCACATCTGAATCTGTATCCGAAGGGCATCCGGATAAAGTTTGCGACCAAATATCTGATGGTGTTCTCGATGCAATTTTCAAACAAGATCCAAATGCTCGCGTAGCCTGCGAAACAATGGTTACAACTGGTTTAGTTGTTGTCGGTGGTGAAGTAACAACAACAGCTTACATTGATGTTCATGATATAATTAGGAATACAATTAAAAATATTGGCTATACAAAAGCTGAATATAAATTTGATGCAGATTCTTGCGGTATATTAAATGCAATTCATTCTCAATCACCAGATATTGCTATGGGTGTTGATAAAGGCGGAGCTGGTGATCAAGGAATTATGTTTGGCTACGCTTGCGATCAAACTCCAGAACTAATGCCAATGCCAATAGTTTATGCCCATAAACTTGTAAAAAAACTTTCTGAAATTAGAAAGAAAAACTTGCAATTAATGCCCTACTTAAGACCCGATGCAAAATCTCAAGTTACAATTGAATATGATAACAACAATAATCCTATTAGAGTTGATACTGTTGTTATTTCTACACAACATGACGGAAATATTTCTCAAAAGAAAATAAAAGAAGATGTAATTGAACATGTAATTAAACAAGTTATACCAGAAAAATATCTTGATAAAAAAACAAAATATTTTGTGAACCCGACTGGTAGATTTGAAATTGGTGGACCACATGGTGACAGTGGATTAACTGGAAGGAAAATTATTGTTGATACTTATGGCGGTTGGGCTCCACATGGTGGCGGTGCGTTTTCAGGGAAAGATCCAAGTAAGGTTGATAGAAGTGCAACTTACGCAGCTCGTCATATTGCAAAAAATGTTGTTGCCGCTAAACTTGCAAAAGAATGTTTAGTTCAAGTTGCTTATGCTATTGGTGTCGCTCAACCTGTATCAGTTTATGTTAATACAAAAGGTACTGGAGTTATTCCTGATGGATTACTTGGTGAATTTATTAATCAAGAAATTGATTTGACACCAAAAGGAATAATTGAAAGATTAAATCTCAGACGACCAATTTATCAAAAGACCGCATCTTACGGTCATTTTGGAAGAAATGAAAAAGAATTTAGTTGGGAACGTTTAGATTTAGTTCCTTTGTTTAAAAAATTATTATAATCAAAAAGGGAAAACAATGAGTAAAGTAGTAGAATTAGAAAAACCACAATACAAAGTAAAAGATATTTCATTAGCTGATTGGGGAAGAAAAGAAATTAAACTTGCCGAAACAGAAATGCCCGGCTTAATGTCTTTAAGAAAAAAATATGGTAAAGAAAAACCATTGAAAGGAGCAAAAATAACCGGCTCGCTTCATATGACAATTCAAACTGCAGTTTTAATTGAAACATTAGTTGAATTAGGCGCCGATGTTCGTTGGGCAAGTTGTAATATTTTCTCCACTCAAGATCACGCTGCAGCGGCTGTTGCAAAAGCTGGAATTCCAGTTTTTGCATGGAAAGGTGAAACTCTTGAAGAATATTGGTGGTGCACACTTCAGGCTTTATCATTTCCAAATGGTGATGGTCCCACTTCGATTGTAGATGATGGAGGCGATGCTACATTATTAATTCATTGGGGCTACAAAGCAGAAAATGATCCTTCTTTTCTTGATACTCCTTCTCAAACAGAAGAAGAACAAATTATTAAAAACATATTGAAAGAAACACTAATTAATGAACCAAACAAATGGCACAAAATGGTTGAACACATTAAAGGTGTAAGTGAAGAAACAACAACTGGTGTTCATCGTTTGTATCAAATGTTTGAGAAAAATGAATTACTCTTTCCCGCAATTAATGTTAATGATTCAGTAACAAAATCTAAATTTGATAATCTTTATGGTTGTCGTGAATCTTTAGCTGATGGTATAAAACGGGCAACCGATATAATGCTTGCAGGTAAAGTTGTAGTTGTTGCTGGTTATGGTGATGTTGGAAAAGGATCTGCTCGTTCTATGAGAAGTTACGGTGCAAGAGTTATTGTAACCGAAATTGATCCAATTTGTGCATTGCAAGCTGCAATGGAAGGCTTTGAAGTTACTACAATGGAAGATGCGGTTAAAGAAGGAAATATTTTTGTTACAGCAACTGGTAATTGTGATGTTATTACTTTAGAGCATATGATGCAAATGAAAAACGAATCAATAGTTTGTAACATTGGTCATTTCGATAATGAGATACAAGTTAATAGATTAGAATCATATCCCGGAGTTAAAAAAGTAAACATAAAACCTCAAGTTGATCAATACTTTTTCCCTGACGGTCATTCAATAATTCTACTTGCTGAAGGAAGGTTGGTTAATCTTGGTTGTGCAACCGGACATCCATCTTTCGTTATGAGTAATTCATTTACAAATCAAACTTTAGCACAAATTGATTTCTATAAAAACAAATATCAAATAGGTGTTTACCGTTTATCAAAACATCTTGATGAAGAAGTAGCTCGTTTACATTTAGAACATATTGGAGTTAAACTTACTAAGTTAACCGAAAAACAAGCAAGTTATATTGGCGTTTCGGCGAAAGGTCCTTTCAAACCGGATCATTACAGATATTAATTCTATTATAAGAACACGAATTATTTAATTAATTCGTGTTCTATATTTATGCAACTGCAAAGTTTGTATTAGTAAAATCTTCAGAAATTTTATTTTTCTTTTTATTAATCAATGTGAAAAGCGTTTTAAGCAACACATAAATATCAGAAGGTTTGCTTATATAAATATCACTTCCAGCTTCAAGTGCATTTATTCTGTCAGTATTGAAAGCATGAGCTGTATAGCAAACAACAGGAATGTCCTTCGTTTCATTTTTTGATTTTAATTCTTTAATTAATTCAAGACCGTTTTTCTTTCCTTTAATGGAAATGTCCATTATAATAACATCATAATTGTTTTTATGTAAGAATTCGTAAAACATCTCATCTGAATCGCCAATATCAATATTAAAGTAAGATTTCAGAAAAGTGTATAGAAATTTTTGATTATCATAATCATCTTCAATAATTAAGAGATTTGGCTTTCCCTCTATTTGTTTAACCATGATTTATCTCCTTTCAAGATAACTTTAAAAGTTGTCCCTTTATTAATTTCGCTTTCAACAAATATTTTACCATTATTTAAATCAACAAAATTTTTAACAATCGCTAAACCCAAACCAGTGCCTTCAAATCTTCTTGTGTAACCCATATCTTCTTGTGTGAATGGTTGAAATAATTTATCAACATATTCTTTTGACATTCCTTTACCTGTATCAATAATTTCGGTGCAAATGTCTTCATCTTCAGTTTTTGAAATCTTTATTTCAACACTTCCTTCTTTTGTGTATTTTAACGCATTATCCACAAGGTTGATAAATATTTGCATTATAGAATAATGATCACCATAAATATAAATAGGAGCACCAATTGTATCATTAATCATAAATTTAATTCCCTTTTCTTCGGCAATAGAGCTGTACTCGAAATGAATTGAATTTAACAGATAAAATAAATCAATCTTTTCTAAATGTACTTCATATTTACCAGCTTGAATTTGCGACATATTTAACAGCAAGTCAAAAGTTCTATAAAGCCTTTTACTATTGTTTTTCATCGAAAGCAGAATAGTTTCTAAATTTGGATAATTAACTTCTTTCAATTCTTCTTTTAGTAAATCAGAATATCTAACAATAACATTTAATGGTGACCGAATTTCATGAGAAATTTGTGCTAGAAAATACTCTTTAATTTTTTTTGATTCTTCAGCTTTGAGTAATGCTTCTATTAACTCATTTTCTGTTTTCTTTAATTCAGTTATATCTCTTCCATAAACTTGACAAATTTTAAATTTTTTTATACCAATAATTAAAAATTGATAATAAAACTTTCCTATTTGCAATACATCAAGTAGTGATTTTTCTTCATCAATAAATTTCTGGAAGTCAATATTCTGAGTGAATGGAAGAATTTGCTTTACATTTTCACCTTCTAAAATTCTTTGAGGAAAAACTTTATGTGCAGAATTATTTGCAAGTATAATTTTACCATCTTCGTCAAATCTAAAAACAGGGTCTGGCGAAAGAGAAGCAAACAAAGCCATTAGTTCAGCTTGCTGTAGTTTTAAGTTTTCTTCTTCGGCAAGATGTCTTTTACGCATTGGTATAATTATGTAGCGGTTATAAATATATATAACAGCTAACATTGTAAATACTAAGAAAAGTCCAAATAACAATGGATTTTCTACGCTAAACAATGACTCTGGATTCATCTTCTCTAACGATTGAAAAGAAGAGTCCAAAGATGATTTGGGCAATACTTGTAATAAAATAAAATGAATATGCATTAGAAAAACCCATTATAAGATTAAATACTTTTAGAATTACTGTTAACTCATAAAAGCAAAGCATTAAAAAAAATACTTTTATTCTTTGATGATTAACATAATCTGTAATTAAAAATTTTAGGAAGAAAAGAAAGATTATTATATTTTCTATTAGTATAATAACAAATGATAAATTTTTATCAATGAATGGAATAGATAATATGTAAATAACAGGTATCACTATTAAAACATATCTTAATTTTTTTATGTTATTTTCTGAAAGTAAACTTATAATTAGCAAATAAACAAAAAAAACTGTTATCCATATAGGAATACTTGCTCTTGTAATAAAACCATATAATATTGCAATCGGGTCAATTAAAGCTAAAATTAGAAAGTAGTCAAAAAATTCAGTTTTGTAATGACGTAAAGCTGGTAAGACCCAAATAATAATACTGATGAAATAAATTAATTTTGATAAATCTGCTATACTCATCATTCAAAACATACTGGTGGACAAAGAGTTGACAATTCTAATGTAGAATTAGCTGCACTTAATGTTAAAGTTGAAGATCTATCTTCAACATAAATTGGATCAGCTGTTGTGCTTAAAATTTCCATTGCTCTTTCTTTTGGATTATTAATTTGCATAGGATTATTTCCAAAAGCTGCATTTAAAAATTCTAATACTTTACTCTTACTAAAAATATATGCTGTTTCCAGACGATCTAGTTTTTCGTTATCATCAGTTAAAGAATGTTTCTTTTCATCTAGAATTAAAATTTTACCATTTTTTATTGTAAATAAAACATAATCCTTTGCTTTTAATAAAGCTTTTTGTAAAAGCTTTGGATTAATTTGAAGTGCTTGTTTAGGTTTTCCAAAAAGTTTATCAGCTTCATCTTTGTGAAAAAGTTTTCCAACTTCACCCATTCGTCCTTGAGCGAATGTTGTTACAAATGAAAATAAGAAAATAGAAATAACTAAAGATTTTAATGATTTTTTCATATTTACTCCTGGCTGTTTGTAAATAAAAAGTTATTTATGGTTTACAGCAAAATAATGATTGAAAATTTAAAATGAAATAAAAAAATTAAAAGAACCCATTAATTTTATAGCCGCAATACTTACAGTGTCCATTTTTTAGAGAATATTCAACTAAATCATGCCAACTTCTTTTAATAATTGGCTTTTTACACTTTGGACAAAAAGTTGTGTGACCAATTTCATCCCAAATATTTCCGAGATAGCAGAATTTAATTCCATGATTTATTGCAATTTTTCTTGCTTTAAATAGTGTTTCGGAAGGAGTTTTGTTTTTATCTGTCATTTTAAAATCGGGATGAAAAGCCGTAAAGTGCAGTGGAACTTCATCACCAAGATTTTCAACTATCCATTCACACATCTTATTTATTTCTTCATCGGAGTCATTTTCATTTGGAATTAAAAGAGTTGTTATTTCAAACCAAACATTGGTTTCTTTTTTCAGCCAAATCAGTGTATCTAAAACTGGTTCAAGATGTGAAAAAGTTAATTTGTGATAAAATTTTTCAGAAAAAGCTTTAAGGTCAACATTTGCCGCATCAATAAATTCAAAGACTTCTTTTCTTGCTTCTTTGTCAATGTAACCATTTGTTACCATTACAGTTTTAATATTCTCTTCACGAGCAATTTTTGAAATATCAATTACATATTCACCAAAGATAATTGGATCATTATAAGTAAAAGCAATTGATGGTGTTGAATATTTTTTAGCAAGTTCAACAACTTTTTCTGGTGATGCATACAAAGAATTTGTGCTATCAAGTTTAGCTTTGCTGATTGACCAGTTTTGACAAAACTTACATCCAAGATTACAACCCGCTGTTCCAAAGCTTAAAATTTGGCTGCCAGGCAAAAAATGATTTAAAGGTTTTTTTTCGATTGGATCAATTGCAAATCCTGTCGGTCTTCCGTAACCGATAGAATAAAGTTTGTTATTTATATTTTGTCTTATAAAACAAAAACCAGCTTGCCCTTCACCAATTGTGCAATAGCGTGGGCAAAGTGTACAAAGTATTTTTCCGTTATCAGTATATTTCCACCATTTAGCTAAATGATGTTTTGTTTCAGTTTCCATTTTATATCACTTCAAATCTCACCCAATTTTCACGAACGTTTTTAATTTTTAAACCACCTTCTGTAAAAATAACGAGATCATTTTTTTCAATAAATTGTTTTTCAAGTATTACGTTTCTAACAATTTCTGCCGCTTTGTGTCTATTACTAATATCTGCACAAAACAAGGAAACGACACCCCATTTTAATGAAAGTTTATTCATTGTGTCAAAAGAATCTGAAACTGCAATGATTAGAGCATTAGGTCTAAATTTAGAAAGGGCATTTGGAGTTTTTCCTTTCGAAGTGAAAGCAATAATAGCTTTAGCATTTATTTGCTTGCTAATTGAACAAATGCCTTTATTCATTGAGTCAAAAAGATTTTCTTCAATGAATTCTGGTCTTGAATAATTTATTTCTTTTTCAAATTCGAGTGTTCGTTCAGCATTTAAAATAATTTCATGCATTAATTGAACAGCTTGAGCAGGATATTTTCCAACAGAAGTTTCAGCACTCAACATCACTGCATCAGTTCCATCCCAAACAGCATTGGCAACATCAGAAGCCTCAGCTCTCGTTGGTATTGGATTATTTACCATTGATTCTAACATTTGTGTTGCAGTAATTACAAGTTTGCCAACTTCATTGCAGCGCTTTATAATTCTTTTTTGAATTATAGGAACATCATAAGGTTTAAGTTCAACACCTAAATCGCCGCGGGCAACCATTATTCCATCTGAGACTTGAAGAATACTTTCAAAGTTTGTAACTGCTTCGGGCTTTTCAATTTTAGCAATTATTGGTTTATCAAATCCTCTTTCATTTAACCATTTTCTTAAATAGAAAATATCATTAGCACTTCTAACAAATGATAAAGCTATATAATCAACGCGATGCTTTAGTGCAAATTCTAAATTATCCAAATCTTTTTGCGTTACTGACGGAGTGCTTAATTTCATTCCGGGCAAATTCATTCCTTTTTTAGGTCTTAATTTACCGCCTTCTACTACTTTGCAAATTACTGAGTTTGATGTTTTTGAAATTACTTTTAAATGAATTAATCCATCATCAATTAAAATTTCATTTCCAATTTCCGCATCTTGAGGAAGCAGTTCATAAGAAGTGGAAATTTTTTCTTCTGTGCCAATAATTTCATCTATAGTTATTTCAATTGTGTTTCCTTTTTTAATTTCAATTTCGGGTTTAGATAGTTCACCTATTCTGATTTTTGGTCCTTGCAAATCAATTAAAATTGGAATTGGCAATGAGTGTGTAACACATAAATCATTTATCGTTTTAAATACTTTTTCAAAGTAATTAAAATCTCCATGTGAAAAATTTAATCTAAAAGCATTACAGCCAGCATTTACAATACTTTCTAGTTTTTCAAATGTGTCTGTTGCTGGACCGATTGTAGCAAGAATTTTTGTTTTAGCAATTTGTTTTCTCAATTTTTATCCTCAGGATTTTATTCAAAATTATTTCTTTTTATTTCTTTTTATTTCTTTTACTTTTTTTATCTGCAGTTTGAGGTTTTAATTTTTCTTTCATCTCTATTAATTCTTTTTCTACTAAAGCATAAACTGTGTTGGGTTCAAACTTATTATTTTTTAAGCGAGTTCCTGTTTTTATACCTGTCAAGATTTCAATCGCTTCTTCTACTTTTGAAACTGAATAGATATGAAAAGTATTTTCTTTTACAGCATTAATTATTTCGTCTTTTAACATTAAGTCTTTTACATTTTGTATAGGAATAATTACACCTTGATTACCAGTTAATCCTTTTGCTTTGCAAGTATCAAAGAAACCTTCAATTTTTTCATTTACACCACCAATTGGTTGTACATTTCCTTTTTGATCTATCGAGCCGGTTACAGCAATGTATTGCTTGATTGGAATTTTTGATATGTCAGATATCAATGCAGCAATTTCAGCAATCGAAGCACTATCGCCATCTATCATTCCATAACCTTGTTCAAAAACTAAACTTGCTGTAAATGATAATGGAATGTTTCTTCCAAAAGTTTCTTTGAAATAACCAGTTATAATTAAGACACCTTTGTTGTGTGTGTTCCCACTTAAGCCGGCTTCTCGTTCAACATTAATAATATTGCCATTTCCCAATGCAACTGAAGCAGTAATTCTTGTTGGTTTTCCAAAAGCATGATGACCGCTTTCGTAAACTGCCAAACCATTTACAGTTCCAATTTTTTCACCTGTTGTATCAATTAATATTGTACCTTCTTTAATCATTTCGGAAACCTTTGATTCGTAAAGCCCATGCCTTTCTTTAGAAGATTCAAAAGCTTCATTTACATTATAATCAAAAACATATTTTTGATTTTTTTCTTTAGCCCAAAATGATGCTTCACGAACCAAATCGGCAATGTAAGCAAATCGTGTTGTTAATTTATTCTTTTCACCTGCGTATCTTGCACCATACTCAACAATTTTTGCAATTGCTGTTTTATCAAATTCCAGTAGATTTTCCTGTTCGATTAATTTTTTTATAACCATTGCATATTCATTAATTGCAATTTCTGTTCTTGGCATTTCATAATCAAAGTCTGCTTTTACTTTAAAAATTTTATTAAAATCATCTTCATAAGCAGATAGAATTGAATAGATATAATTACTTCCGATTAGAATTACTTTTACATCAATATCAATTGGTTCAGGTTTTAAAACACTTGGAGAAAATTGATAAATATTTGCCAAATCCTGAATTTCAAGTTGGCCATAAAGCAGAACTCTCTTTAAAGTTTTCCAAACACCTGGTTCCATAAATGCATCAGTTGCATTGATAATAAGATAACCACCGTTAGCGCGCAACAAAGAACCACCTTTGATTTTTGTAAAATCTGCAATCCAGCCACCACGACCATCATTATACTTTTCAACTGTCCCAAATAAATTATTAAATGTTGGTGAAGTCTCTACAATAACAGGAATATTTTTTTGTTGTGAATTATCAAGAATTATGTTCACTTCATATTCTTTTAAGTAGTCAATAATAAATCCTTCTTGAGTTGCTTCCTGAGTTGGTTTAGCACCTTTAAAGACATCGAGATTTTCAATAATACTTTCATGAACTTGGTCTATCCAGCTTTTAATTTTTTCTGATTTGTATTTTTTCTTTAGTTCGCCTAATGTAATTTGAATTAATACTTCAACAGATTCTATTTCAAGGTTATCAATTTTTTCCTGGAATTCTTGTGTCAGTTTTAAATTTTCTTTGAATATTTGATGCAGTTCTTCTTCGTATGAAGCATATTTAATAACTGTTTGATCAACCAATTCTTTTGAAATCTTATTTGCTTGATATAGTTCAGAAAGTTGATGAATAAAATATTTCTCATTTTCAAATACAAATAAAATTTCAGGACGCAGCATTTCACCAACTTTAACTTGTCCTAAGCTAAAATTATCTTTCTTTAATTTTTCTTCGAAGTCACCAATTAATTTTTGCTGGACTTTGTTGTATTCTGCAATCAAATTTTTTCTTTTACTAACAAAAGGTTCATTTGTAAGTGCAACTGGAATTTTTTCTTGCAGAAATTTTATTGTGCTTGCAAGTGTCTTTTTGAATTTAATTGCTTGACCAGCAGGAAATTTTAACAACGTTGGTCTATCTTCATCTTGAAAATTATTTACATACGCATAATCATATAATTTAGATTTACTTTCAGCAATGCTCTCCAACATTTTTTTTATTGTTGTGAATTTACCTGTTCCAGATAATCCTGTTATAAAAATATTATAACCAGGACTTTTTAAATCAACGCCAACTTTTAATGCTTTTAGTGCTCTTTCTTGTCCGACAATGCCTTCAATTGGTTTAACATCGCTTGTCGTTTCAAAATCGAGTGCGTTTGGATTGCAAATCCATTTTAGTTCTTCAGGTTTTAACTCGTTTTTAATTTCAGCTTGTTGAAGTTTCATAAATGCTCAAAAATTTTTGATGTATGTATCTTAAATTAAGATAAAAGATTTAAGATATTCAACTTTTGTAAATTAATTTATGTTTAATTTTGTAATGTTTCCTTTCGCATTCTAGCGGAAAGGGTGTTTTATTTTTAAAATGAGATTTTAATGGAGTTTAACTTAGAAACATATTTTAACAAAATAAATTCTATATCAACACTTTACAAATTAGTTTTTGATCAAAACAAAATAATTGATATTACCACTTTTGTAGGTGCATCGAAAAATTTATTTGTAAAAAATATTTTTTCATTTGAAAAACAAATTGTCTTACTCTATCCTACTATTCAATTATTAAATGAAAATAAAGTTGAACTTTCAATTTGGGGATTGGAAAACAGTTTAATTGCAATTGATGATTTATCACTCGAAATAATTCAAGAAAAATTAATTGATATTTCACAAAGAGATAATTTTATTCTGCTTTCTATTTACGATTTACTCTCAATAAAATTACCATCATCAAATAAAATAAATGAAACAACAACTAAAATAGAAGTTGGTGGAAATCTTGGTTTTGATGATTTAACAGAATACTTAAATTCAATTAATTACAATAAAGAAAGTTATGTAGAACAACCGGGTGAATTTTCAGTTCGCGGTTCGATAATAGATTTTTGGTCATATAGCGAAAAACAACCTTGCCGTTTGGAATTCGATGGTGATTTTTTGGAATCAATCCGTCATTTCGATCCAGAGACACAACGTTCATCTAATAAAATTAATAGTATAACTCTTGCTTCATCAATTAATGAATTTGAAAGCACCGATGACATCTTTAATTACTTAGATAATCCAATATTTATAATTAACAAACAAGAACTTTTTGAAAAATCAAATTTCAAAAAGGAGTTTAAGGAGCCAAATCAGGATATAAAAGATTTAGATGAAGAATTAAAAGCCGAGATTTTTGAAAATTCATTCGAGCCTAATAAAGATCTTAAAGAAACTAATAATATAGAAGCATTGTCGTTTGAAAATATTATTTCAAAAAATGTACGGTGGCTTTTTGAAAATGTTTTTGTAGATGATAATATTTTCAGTTTAGGATTTACTGAACCGCCAATTATAAATTCAAATTATTCTGTATTATCAGAAGTTTTAACTGATTATTATAAAAAAGAATTTAACATCTTTATCGCTGTTGAAAATGAGTTACAAAAAAATAGATTAATTGAACTACTCACTGAATTGAATCCACAACTTGAAGAAATATTCTTATCAGGCAAAATCAAAATTGAATCACTTGCAATAAAAAATGGATTTGTTCATAAAAGCAATAAAATTTTGCTGCTTACAGATTATCAAATTTTCAACAAACCTTACCGAACAAAACTAAGCACAAAAGCAAAATTCAAAAGATCAAAAGTAAAAGATTTAGCTTCGTTAAAAAGAGGTGATTACGTAGTTCATGAGAATTTTGGAATTGGTCAATATGCTGGTTTAGAAAAAATTAAAATTGGAGAAGTTGAACAAGAATCAATTAAAATTCTTTATGCAGAAGGTGGTGTTGTTTATGTTAACTTGAATTATCTATCACTCGTAAAAAAATACTCAACACAAGAAAATGTTCAACCAAAATTAAGTGTTCTTGGTAGTAACGAATGGAAAACAACCAAGAAAAAAGTAAAAGCAAAAATTGTTGAAGCCGCACGTGAACTAATTACTTTATATGCAAAAAGAAAAGCATCACAAGGGTTTTCTTTTAGTCAAGATTCAATCTGGCAAAAAGAATTAGAAGCTTCATTTATGTATGAAGATACACCAGACCAATTAAAAATTACCGAAGAAGTAAAACAGGATATGGAAAATTCAAATCCAATGGATAGATTAGTTTGTGGTGATGTTGGATTTGGAAAAACAGAAATTGCTGTTCGTGCAGCATTTAAAGCAGTGAATGATGGAAAACAGGTTGCCTTACTTTCACCAACAACAATTTTGACAGAACAACATTTCAACACTTTTCGCGACCGCCTTTCACAATTTCCTGTTAAAATTGAAGCATTATCAAGATTTCAATCAACCAAAAAGCAAAAAGAAATTCTTAAAAATCTTGCCGATGGAAAAATTGATATTGTGATTGGAACGCATAGATTATTATCAAAGGATATTCAATTCAAAGACTTAGGTTTATTAATAATAGATGAAGAACAAAGATTTGGCGTAATGGCAAAAGAAAAATTACGTTCATTAAAAGCTAATGTAGATACATTAACATTAACTGCGACACCTATTCCACGAACGTTGAATCTATCTTTGCTTGGTGCAAGAGATTTATCAATAATGGCAACACCGCCACCAAACCGACAACCAATTTATACTAAAGTTGAAACATTTGATATTCATAAAGTTCGTCAATGGATTTTATTTGAAGTGCAAAGAAAAGGGCAAGTATATTTTGTTCACGATCGTGTTCAATCAATAGAAAAAATTGCACAGTATGTTCAAAAGTTTGTTCCTGAAATAAAAATTGGAATAGCTCACGGACAAATGAAACCTGCAGACCTTGAAAATGTGATTTACAAGTTTTTGAATAAAGAATTTCAAGTGCTTGTTTCAACAAAAATAATTGAAAGCGGTTTGGATATTGCAAATGCAAATACAATAATTGTCAATCGTGCAGATAGATTTGGTTTAGCCGAGCTTCATCAATTACGTGGACGAGTTGGTAGATCTGATCGTCAAGCTTATGCATATTTTTTAGTCCCTTCTTTAAATGCAATTAGTAAAAAAGCAATAAGAAGATTGCAGGCTATTGAAGAATATTCTGATTTAGGTGAAGGTTTTAATTTAGCAATGAGAGATTTGGAAATTCGCGGTGCAGGTAATCTTTTAGGAACCGAACAAAGCGGCTACATAGATTCCGTAGGTTTTGATCTTTACCTTAAAATGGTTGATGAAGCTGTTGAAGAATTACGCCAAAGTGAGTTCAGTGAAATCTTTAAAGACCTTCCTAAAACAATTGAAAGAAGCGAACCAACACTCGATACTTATTTTGAAATTGGAATACCACAAAATTTTATGCCCGATCAAGCTGATCGTTTAAGCTTTTACACTTCCTTATTTACTCTGCTTAAAATTGAAGAACTTGATGATATAATTGATGAAATGAAAGATAAATTTGGTAAACTACCAATCATTGTTGAAAGATTAGTTAAAACCGCAGAGTTAAGATATTATGCTTCTTTAGCTTTATTCGAAAGAGTTGTAATTCAAAAGAATAAATCAATTTTAATTTTACCAAAAGCTGACAAAGAAGATTTTTATAAAAATAAATTTTTATTATTGTTAGATTATATAAACAAATATTTTTCAAAAGAAGTAAAATTTATTCAGCAAAATGATATACTTAAACTTGAGATAAATAAAAACTTTGAAAATCCTGAATTTGCCTTGGAATTTTTAATAAATTTCTTCAAACAAATTATTGATGTATTAAATAACAACAAGGAGGAGTAATGAGACTTTCCACCATTATTTTTATAATTATTCTTTTGGTAATAATTGGAATACAATTCATAGAAGTTAAAAAAACTAATCCGCCTGTTACAGCAGATTTAAATGCACCAATGGAAGTAAAAACAATTTTTCAAAAATCATGTTATGATTGTCATTCCAATGAAACAAAATGGCCATGGTACAGCAAAGTTGCACCTGTAAGCTGGCTTGTGAGTAAAGATGTAGAAGAAGGAAGAGAACATCTCAATTTTTCCGATTGGGAAAAATTATTACCAGCAAAACAAAGAAAACTCAAAGAAGAAATCTGGGAAGAAATAGAAGAAGATAAAATGCCGCTTGGAAATTATACTTTGCTTCATCCCTCTGCAAAATTAGATTTAATGAAAAAGCAAACGATAAAAAAATGGGCTGTTGGTAATTAAAAATGAAAACAAATGCTGTTAGAATTTTAGAATCATTAAAAATTCCACATCAAACAATTGAATACGAATCTAACGACGATGAAATTGATGCAATTTCAGTAGCTAAAAAAATTAACGCTGAACCTGAAACAGTATTTAAAACATTAGTTGCACGAAATGAAAAAAATGAAATATTAGTTTTTGTAATACCCGGTAATTTTGAACTTAACTATAAAAAAGCAGCAAAAGCTTGCGGAAGTAAAAGTATTGAATTAATAAAAGTGAAAGAACTGCAGCCATTAACTGGTTATATTCGCGGTGGTTGTTCACCAATTGGAATGAAAAAAGAATATCCGACTTTCATTGATGAAACAGCATTATTAAATGATAACATTTATTGTAGCGCCGGAATTCGTGGGATGCAATTATTTATTTCTCCTGAAAATTTAGCGAAAGTTACAAAAGCTGTTTTTGCAGATTTAATTTAGATGATTTTTGTCAGAATATCATTTTTTTATAAATTTGCATCAGAAAATTAAAGAGGTAATAAATGGCTAAACAACAAACCTTTGGTGATAAAGCTAAAAAGGTAAAATCGACAAATGTTAATGTTAAAGTTATCAAAACTGTAAAATCAGCAAACGGCTCTTATAAATTTCAAGAAAAGTTTGTAAAACTTGATGATATAAGCAAAATCAATACTATCAATTAATCATTTCATTTTTCCTCCTTTTAAAACGTGAAGATTTGTAGTCTCACGATTAATTAGTTATTAAAGCGGTGCTCCAACACCGCTTATTTTTATTCTAAATTTGCGTTAATCTGTGAAATCTGTGGTAAAAAGCTAACCACAGATAACACAGATTTGCTTCCTCTCTGCAAAGTATATTTTAATTTATAATTTACCTGT
>JARGDL010000022.1 GCA_029210465.1 Stygiobacter electus | reverse complement strand
TTAATCACAAGTAAATTATTTATCTGTGTTTATTGTAAATTCATCATTTCATTCAAATAATTTTCAATAAGTTTGTGTTGAAAATTATAGTAATAAAAAACTTTTTGAAAATTTATGACAAATCAAAAAAATTATAAAGCTCTCTTTTCTCTATTATCAATTTATGTTATTTGGGGAACGACTTACTTAGCTATAAGAATTGGTGTAAATGATTTGCCGCCAGTTTTATTTACAGGATTAAGATGGCTTGCTGCTGGTCCAATTATGGTTTCAATTATGCTTTTGCAGAAACACAAACTTCCAAGTAAAGATGATCTAAAACATTTAACAATAATTGGTCTTTTACTTTTGGGTGGCGGTAATGGGTTCGTTGTTTTTGCAGAGCAATGGGTCCCAAGTGGACTGACAGCATTATTAATTACAACAGTACCATTTTGGGTCGTAGGTATTGAATCTTTTTATCCAATTAAAAAGAAAGTTAATTCATTAATAATAATTGGATTATTTCTTGGGTTAATTGGTGTGCTTTTAATTTTTGGTGGAGATCTAAATAAAATTTTTGATCCTTCGTACTTTAAAGGTGTCATTGGTTTAATGATAGCAGTTTTTCTTTGGTCAGTTGGAACTGTTTATTCAAAACATAAAAAAGTTTCCGTTCATCCTTTGATGGGTGCAGCCATTGAAATGATTATCGCTGGTGTTGTAATTACTCTATTTGGATTGATTTTAGGTGAAGCAAAATATTTTCATTTTACAAATGAAAGTTTATTAGCCTATTTATATTTAGTTGTTTTCGGTTCCTTGCTTGGATATGGTTCATATATTTATGCAATAGCTCACTTACCAATTTCTTTAGTTTCAACTTATGCTTATGTGAATCCTATCATTGCTTTGTTTCTCGGATGGTTAATTTTAGGTGAACCTATAACAATTTGGATTATTATTGCTTCGATCGTAATTCTGGTTGGTGTTACTTTGATTAAAAGGGGAAGCAGGGATAATTAATTTATAATTGCAAATTAAGAATTGCGAATTGCGAATTTTAAAAATTTGTTTTATTTAATTTGCAATTACCAATGCCAAGCATGATTCATATTAGAAATTATAAATCATTTTTTAAGTTAATCTACAGATTGAGTATTAAATAAATGAAATTGGGACTACGAAATAAGAATTAGTATTTAATTATCAATTATCAATTATCAATTATCAATTAGCAATTATCAATTATCAATTATCAATTATCAATTATTTTTAAGGTAATTTCCAGATTGTTTTAAGTTTTTCGTACTCATTTTTTGGAAGCTGAATAACGATTGGATTTTTGGTTTTATCAAGCCATTTAATAATTTCTAATAAATTACTTTCTGACATTACAGTGCAACCAGTTGTTGGTTTATTATTTTCATCCCAGATATGAAAAAATATACATGATCCATTTCCTTTTACTCTTGGATAAGTATTGTTTTCAATAATAATTCCCCATTTGTATAAATCGTTTCGAAGTTTCATTCTTTCTTTACTTTTCCAATCGGCTTTAGAAACTAAATTACTATCAATAACAAGATTGTAAAACTCAGAATTAATATCATCAATACAAAAACATTTTGAGTGTGAATAAAAATAAGGCATTTTCAAAAATTTAATTTCATCAGGTTTGGCATAGCCAAAAACAGAACCAAGAGAAAAAATTCCAGCGGGAGATTTACCATCTCCTTCTTTTTTGATTTTATAATCAGAAAGTTGATTGCCATGCAAACCGTAGCCCCAAGCTAAACCATTTTTACCAATTGCAATTTCAAAAGGCTGATTTAATGAAATCCATTTATCATCTAATTTTTTTCTTTCAAAATATTCTAATGAACCGCTATTAGAATTCCAATCGTTAGTTAAAACAATTATTAACTGAAGTGAATTTGAAAGTGGATTTTTTATTTCAGATAAGTTTTGTGCAGATGAATTTACCGAAATAAAAATTATAATTATTAACAAAAGAAATTTCTTTTTCAAATTAATTCATGTTTGTTAGTAAAAATCCTTTTTCATTGCGTATAAAAGAAAATTGAGTAACAAGATTTTGAGTCCCGCTTGTAAATGTAATTTCAACTATGTGAATTTCTGGATTATTTTTATCAACATAATAGTTGGAAATTTCATACTTAGAAGATAAATCAATTAAAGCGGAAATTTTTTTGCAGATTCTTTTGACCTTTTCAAGTTCATTTTTTTTTGTTGGGTCAAATGAATCTTTATTAACTCTTTCTTTTATTTCACCATTGTAAGCTATTAATAAAGCAGCTTTATCGTAGTTTTTCGATTTACTTAATTCGATTAATTTATTTAATTGTTTTTTAACTTCGTTTTCTGAATCTTGAGCAATCAAAGTCATAGTAAATAAGAACAACAAAAATATTTGTAATAAGTATTTCATGTTCCTCATCCTTTTTTTTAAATCATTTTATTAATTCAAAAAGAAATTGTTCCAATTAAAAAGTAAAATGTTTTATTTGTTCTCCTTTGCTTCCAATATCTGTCATAGCTTCAATACCAATTTCAAGATGAAGATCCACAAAATTTTCAGTTACCATTCTATCACTTTCTTCAGTTTTAATACCTTCAGGAATCATAGGTAAATCAGAAACTAATAGCAAAGCACCACGAGCAATCTGGTTTGCATAACCAACAATAAAAATTGTAGCGGTCTCCATATCAATACCAATAGCACCAATTTTTCTTAAATATGATTTAAAATTTTCATCCCATTCCCAAACTCTTCTATTAGTAGTATAAACAACGCCGGTGCGGTATTCTAAATCGCGTTTTACAATTTTGTCTGAAACAAATTTATGAAGTTTGAATGAAGGTAAAGCTGGAACTTCTGGTGGAAAATAATCATTACTTGTACCATCTCCGCGAATAGCTGCAGTTGGTAAAATAAAATGACCAATTTCAGTTGAATCTTTTAATCCGCCGCACTTGCCTAAAAATAATACTCCTTTTGGTTCGCGGGCAATCAATAAATCCATAATTGTTGCAGCATTTGCAGAACCCATTCCATAATTGATTATAGATAAACCAGCAGAGTTTGTTGCGGTTTTCATTGGACGGTTTTCACCTTTAATTTCACAATTAAATTTTTCGGCAAATTTTTCAATATAATTTTGAAAATTTGTTATAAGTAAATAATCACCAAATTCGTCAATTTGAGTTCCTGTATAACGTGGAAGCCAGTTTTTGGCAATGTCTAATTTTGTTTTCATTTAACTACTCAATTTTTTTATATCTTTTTGTAATGAATTTTTCTTTTGTTCCAGAACAATTATTAATCATTAAAACTAAACGTGCAAATATAACTCCAATTAAAGAACCAATAAAAGCACCACCAATTACATCAGATGGATAATGAACACCAACATAAGGTCGTGAAAATGCAATTAATGTTGCAATAGTAAAAAACCAAATTTTGAACTTTGGATAAATTTTTGAAAATAAAACTGCAGCTGCAAAATTATTAACTGCATGTGATGAAGGGAAAGAATAAGATTCTGTACAGGTTACAAGTAAATTTACATTTTCTAAAACATTGCAAGGTCTAATTCTTTCAAATAAGTTTTTTAACAGATGACTACTCAATTGATCAGAAACTGTAATCATTACAATAGTTGCAAAAATTGTAATTCTGTCCAATTTTTTGCCATGAATTATTAGGTATAAGAAAAAAATTAAATAAACCAAAAACCAATTATTTAGGTTAGTTAGAAAAGGGAAAATTTTATCAAAAAATGGATTTGAAAGAGTACCATTTATGAAATAAAAAAGTTTTAGGTCAATTTGATATAGAAAATCTATCATTTAATATTCCAAAATGTTTATTGAAATTTACAACTATTTTCTTTATTTAGGTCGAAAAATTTTATTATTTGTTTAATTTTATAAATAAAATTTCGATAATTTCTAATAATTGAGTAATTAAGTAAATTGAAGCAAAATATTAAAAACACTATTGAGTTAAAAAGTTTAGAATACTTTAAAGAAGAAAGCCGAAAGTCATTGATTGAACCCTTTCAATTACTTGCAAAATTTGTCGTTATAGCAGGTATTGTAGCTCTTTTTTTTGAATATAGATTTTTTCAAAATATAAATTATATAACACTCACAACAAGAGTTGGTTCAATTTTTATTTCTATTATTTTACTTATAGTTTCATACACAAACTTTGGGAAAAAGTATCCGGTAATTTTAATTCACATATTATTATTTACTATTGTCGCTTCATTTGGTGTAATAATATATCTTTATCCGAGAACTATTGTTTTTAACTCGCAAATAATTAGTCTAATAATTTTTATTGCCGCTTTATTTTTAAGTTGGGAATTTTCAAATCAAATAATTGTGGCTATTTATTATAACATTGTTTTTGCTCTATCAATTTTAATAAGTAGTAAACAAATCTTTCTTCTACCAAATTTAGTTGAGTCTGTAATTCTTGTGTTAATTATTAGCATAATAGCAATTGTAGCAAGCTACATTAACAATGAATTAAGAAAAGAAGCAATAATTAAAAATTTTCTAATTGCGCGTTCAGAAAAGAAATTTAGAAGTTTAGTTGAAAATAGCGCCGAAGGAATTTTTCAATTTACACCAGATGGAAAATTAATTACAGCCAATCCATCGTTACTAAAACTTTTAGGGTTTCAGTATGAAGATGATTTAAGAAAATATTCTGTGCCAGATGACATTTTTGTTAGAAAGTCAGATTGGGATTTACTAATTAAACTTTTAGAAAAACAGGGAAGAGTTAGAAATTATAGAGTACCATTCAAAAAGAAAGATGGAAATGAAATAACAGTAAGAATGAATGTAAGGAAAAATGAAGATGATGAAAACTATCCATTGTTATATGAAGGTAGTTTGCAAGATATTACTCAACAAGTACAGGCAGAATTAGATAAACAAAAAGCATTAGAGGCACTAAGACTTGAAAAAATTAAAGCAGATACTGCAGCAAAAAAAGCTCAACAAGAAAGTCAGTTTAAAACTAAGTTCCTCGCAAATATGAGTCACGAAGTTAGAACCCCGATGAACTCTGTGATGGGATTTTTAACATTGATAGAAAATGATTTATTTGAAAGTGTTGATGAATTAAAATCTTTTGCCAAAGATGCACGTATTGCTGCGGATTCATTATTAGGAATTATTAATAATATTTTGGATTTATCCAAAGTTGAAGCTGGAAAAATGGAACTTGATATTGTTGAGTTTAATATTAGAGATGAAGTATCTAAAGTTATAACAATAATGAGCCAACAGGCGAAAGCCAAAGGTTTGCAAATTGAAGAATATATTCATCCTTCAATTCCACAAACTGTTTTTGGTGATCCGACAAGATTTAGACAAATAATTATAAACCTTTTAGGAAATGCAATTAAATTTACTGAACAAGGTAAGGTGGGTGTTGAAATTATTCCTAAATCTCAAACTGATGAATTTATTGAATTACAAACTACAGTTTATGATACTGGACCAGGAATCCCTTCCGATAAATTAAACATGCTCTTTGAACCTTTCATGCAAATTAAAGGGAAAAAATCTGCTAAAGAAGGAAGTGGCCTTGGTTTAATGATTACAAAAGAATTTGTAAAATTAATGCAAGGGGAAATTACTGTTGAAAGTAAAGTAGATGTTGGAAGCAAATTTATTTTTACTGCTAAATTTCAATTGAAAAATGAAGTTGTAAATCAGCAAATAGAAGAAAAGGAACAAACAGAAAGTGTTGATATAGTTGAAAGGAACAATAATATCACTGAAGTTGAAAGTTCTGCCCAAAAACGTTTATTATTAGTTGAAGATAATCCAATTTCAAGAAGTTTAGAATCGAAAATTTTAAAAGAGGTTGGATATGATGTTGAAGCTGTTGCTTCTGGCATTGAAGCAATCGAAGCAGTTAAAACAGGTAGGTTTAATTTAGTTTTAATGGATGTTGAAATGAGTGGTATGGATGGACTTGAAGCAACAAAAAAAATTCGTCAACTTGAAGAACCATTTAATAAAATTCCAATTATTGCTGTAACTGCTCATTCAAGCATGAATGATAGAACACGCTGTTTATCTGCTGGGATGGATGATTATATTTCTAAACCTATCAATATACATTTTCTTAAAATTACAATTGACCAATGGTTAAACGTTCAAAGATAAAATGAAAATAGAAACACTTTCCTTTTCCATTTCAACTAAAGGTTTTAATGACATAATTGACATTACAAATCATGTCGAAAATTTAATTATAAAAAATAATTTTAATGAAGGAAATGCATTGATTTTTGTACCCGGGGCAACTGCTGGTATTACAACGATTGAATATGAACCAGGTTTAATTAAAGATTATCCACAATTAATGGAAAAATTAATTCCTTCAAATAAAACATATAACCACGATTCAACATGGCATGATGGAAATGGATATGCACATTTACGAGCTTCACTTCAAGGGGCTTCATTTACAGTTCCTTTTAAAGATAAAAAATTATTGCTTGGAACTTGGCAACAGATAATATTAATTGATTTTGATAATCGTCCAAGAAATAGAAAAATTTTAGTTCAATTAATTGGTGAATAATGAATAAAAAATTTGTAACCGTTTTTGGAAGTTCAATTCCAAAAGAAAATGATGAAGAATATAAAATAGCATTTAAACTTGGTGAAATATTTGCAAGGGCTGGTTTAAATGTCTGCACCGGTGGTTATCAGGGAATAATGGATGCAGTTTCAAAAGGCTGTACTCAAAATGGTGGTGAAGCTATTGGTGTAACTCTTGATATTTATAATTCAATTCCAAGTAAATATTTAACAAAAGAAATTAAATGTAAAACATTGTTCGAAAGGTTGACAAACTTAATTCAAATTGGTGATGCTTATGTAGTTTTACAAGGAGGAACTGGTACTCTTGTTGAACTTGCAATCGTTTGGGAATTTATAAATAAAAATATGATTGAAGAAAAACCAATTGCTGTTCATGGTGAAATGTGGAGGGACATTACAGATTTGATGGAAAAACAAATTGTTCGCGAAAAAAGAAAAACAGGATTAGTAAAAAAATTTTTAGATATTAATGAACTTGCAAATTTTATCGCAGATTCTTTAAAGTAAAATTCTCTTCAATCATATCCTCAAATTTTTCAAATACTAAATCAACACTTAATTCTTTTATACATTTAAACTTAATATCATTTCTTGAACACGTTAAAGGTTTAGGTGAATAATAAAAACATGGCGAGCAATCTAAATTTAAAGAAGCGACTTTATAATTTGTTTGCCAAGGATAAATGTAGTTCAAGTTTGTTGGACCAATAATGGCAATTACATTCAATTTGAGTGCAGCTGCAACATGCATTAAGCTTGAGTCATTTGTTATAAACACATCACATCGTTTCATTACAGCGGCAGTGTTTGATAAACTAAATGTGTTTACATTTATAACATTAGGATTGTTTGCTACAATTTTAATTTCTTCTTTTAGTTTGTTTTCTTCTTGTCCTCCAAAAAGTAAAATTTTTGCATCATAATTGTGAATAATTATTTTTGCCAACTCACCAAATTTTTTTGCTTCCCATCTTCTTTTATCATGATTTTTTAATGTATTACAACCCGGATGAAATCCAACAACCAAATCATCTTTTTGAATTTTTAATTCATTTAAAAAGTCATTGGCATAAATTAAATCATTGGAATCAAGTTCTATTTGAAGCGGTGGAATTGAGTCAAATTTCTCTTGAAGAAGTTTTTGGATCATGAAAAAATTTTCTTCAACATTATGTAGCTTATCATTTTCTTCTATTCTTACATTATTTAGGAAACCAAGATTAATAAAATCTTTTCGAAGATATTTTACAGCGAATCTATGTTTTGCACCAATAAGCCAGCTTATTAAATTGTATTCTTTTCTATTGGATGGATAAACATTAATTGTATAATCATATTTTTTTCTTAATGATAAAACAAAAAGGAGAGATTTGTATTTGCTTTCGTTTAAGAAATCATGAAATAAAACATTGTTCACTTGTGGAAGTTTTTCATAAATATCTTTAACACCCTTGTACATTACAAGAACGTCAATTTTGGAATTTGGCGATGCCTGTCTTAATTTTTGCAATGCTGGAGTAAAAAGTAAAGCATCGCCAATTCCCGATAATGCTATGATTAATATTTTCACTTTTACTTTACTTCAATTTTTTGTTTTGCTACTTCATCTTTACCAGTTGAAATTAAATTTCTAAAATGTTCAACAAGTTTATTTATGTTTTCATCATTTGGCACATAGCTTTTTAATTGCTCAGCAATTGTTAGACCTTCTTTATACATCTTTAAATTATCATAATGAGTTAATAAAATATCGTATGGATTATACCAGCTATTATAATCTCTTGGATTTGCATTTAATCTTTTCTTAGCTTCTTCAATTACTTCTTTTGCAAATGCTTTATATTGTTTCATTGCACCAACATTAAAATACAATTTAGCTACATCATGTTTAATTCTATAATCCATAGGAATGACATGTCTTGGTACTTTTTCTTCCATCTTATCAAGAGTTTCAATTACTTTGTTGTTATTCCTTTCTTGATATAAATAATAAAGAGCTAATCTTATGAATGCATTTCTATAATTTTGAACTAAACGGACATGATTTTCATCAAAGAAAATAGTTGAATCATTTAATCCACGGAATTTAAAACCAGGTTGATATAACTTATTGTAACCTTCAGGTTCTTCCATTAATTGTTTTCTTAAAATTGGTTCATTAACATATTCAATATTTTTATTAGGATTTTTCTTTGGAACAACTCTCCATGCCATTCCTTCCATAATTAAATAATCATCAAGACTAATTTTAGAATCATCAGAAACAGTAACTGCAAAATACACTGGTCTTTTCCATTCAGCTTTTGCAATTATATCAAGCACAACTAAATCTTGAACACGCACAGCTTGAACATCTCCGAATTGGGCGCCAGGTTGCATCACCCAAGTTAATTTTTTGTTTTTTACTATAGAAGAATCAGTTACACCAAATTCTTTTATTGCTTCGTCAGAAACTGGAACTGAAACTTCTTGTGGTTCCCAACGGACAGGAGTTAATTGATCAATTTCTTCATCTGTAAAACTCATAGCAATTTTAGGAGTTCCATAAGGTTCATTGTTTTTCAGTTGTTTTACATACCAATTTGTATTTAATAAACTAAGATTAGCAATTCTTACATCACGCCTTACTCCTTGAACATCTTGTAAATACCAAAGTGGAAAAGTATCATTGTCACCATTTGTAAAAATAATTGCATTTGGAGCAACACTTTGAAGCATATTATAAGCATAATCCCAGGGCACATAATTTCTTGATCTATCATGCCAAAACCATTCTTGCTTAGCCATATTAACTGGTACAGCTAAAAATGAAACTGCAATAACAGCCCATGTAATTGGTTTTAATAAATTTTGTCCAGCAAAATTTTCCTCAAGCAATTCAATTAATCCGCGAACACCTAATCCAATCCATAATGAAAAGACGAAAAACGCACCGACATAAAAATAATCTCTTTCACGTGGTTGAGGTTCTTGTTGATTTTGATAAAATGCAGTTAAATATCCTAAGAAAATAAACATGACTAAAAACACAGAAGCCATTTTCCAATCACGTTTGTAATGATGATACAAACCGAATAAACCAAGTAAAAATGGAATTCCAAAAAGTTGTGTAAAATCAACACCAGCATCTTGATCATTTGAAACACGACCAATATAATTCCAGAATAAGTAACGATTAAACATGTGATTTATTTGGTAATTCCAGAGGAAATCAAAATCGCTTGAATAATTTGTGAATACACCCATTTGGTGTGGTTCGCTTGAATATCTTCTTTTCCAAATTGGGAAATCTCCATATTGTTCACGATTTAAGTAAGATTCCAATTCAGTAAAAGTTTTTGGGCTATTCATATTAATTGGTGTTTCTTGATTTGCTCTTATCATTATTTGAGCATAGGTTGTAACTCCAAGAATTGCGAAGAGTAAACTTTTTAAAACTAAATTAGCTGTTAATTTATTTTCCTTTGAAGTCCAATAAACTAAATAAATAAGAAGAGCAATGATTACAAACAAGCCAATTAAACCTAATGTTGTATTATTACTTCCTATAAATGCAATGATTTTTGTGAAGTATTTTACTAATCCAGGATATACAGCCATTAGTGTAATTCCACCAATTATAATGGGAATATAAATTGAATCTTTAACAAATAATTTTTTATAAAAAACACCCATGTAAACAATGCTAATCAAAGCAAAAATCATTAAAAATCTTTTATCTATTGCTTGGAATTGTTCAGATGAAGGTGGATTTGCATCTGTTTGTGATAACCACATTAAAACAGCTGCAACTAAAATTATAGCTGCATGAACTAAAAAATAAATTCCTGTTTGTTTTAATGTTTCTTCATTTTGTAAATATTTTCTGAAATAAATTGTCATTACAACAGAAACAATAGCAAGAACAGACATTAAGTGAACACCTGTTGATAAACCTATTAAATAAAAAATCATTACAATGTAACGTTCGCTTTCAGGTTCATCAGCTTTTTCATTCCATAAAATCATTAACCAAACTACGAGCGCAATAAAAAAGGTTGAAAACGCATAAACTTCTGATTCAACACCATTAAACCAAAATGTATCGCTAAAAGAAAAAGATAAAGCCCCAATTGCAGCAGGTAAATAAATTTTTAATCCATCTGAAAATGTGGTTAATTCTTTTTTTAGATAAAATTGAATGACTTTTACAATGATTAAATAAAGAAATAAAACAGAAAAAGCACTTGATAAAACTGAAACTGTATTGATTCTAAAACCAATATCTTCTGCAAATGGAATCATTGAAAATAATTTACCGATCAAAAGGAAAAATGGTGTTCCTGGAGGATGCGGAACTTGTAATGAATAAGATGATGCTGCAAATTCACCACAATCCCAAAATGATAGTGTTGGTTGTGCAGTTATAAAAAATTGAACCGCTGAAATTAAAAAAACAAAAAATGCAATTATTCTGTTTAGTAATTTTTGACTCATTATTCCACCGTAGATTTAAATTATTGTTGAGTATTTTCATCAATCTTTTTGAAAAGATGATCGTAATTTTTCTTTTCTCTATTGAGATGATATTTAGTGTATAAATTTTTAAGCTTTTCCATCGAAAGTTTATCTAAATCTTCATCATCTTTGTGCCTTTTGAAAAGCATTTTATAAAGTTCTAATTCTTTAGAATCAAACTTTCTTTCATATCTTTTTAGTGCTTCAAAGTAAGTTTTTTGTTCTTTACTACTCATATTAGAATTTAATTTATCAACTTGATTGTTTAAGTTATTAAAAAAAGAAACAATAAAAAAACTATTTTTATATTTGTAAATACTATGGAAAAAGGTATGCAAGTTTACAAAAATTTTAACCCATTGGTTTCAATAATTTTACCAACTTTTAATAGAGAAAAATTATTGGACCGCTCAATTAATTCAGTTGTAAACCAAAACTTTAAAAGTTGGGAATTGATAATTGTTGATGATGGAAGTTCGGACAATACTTTTGATTTGGTGAATTCATATTTATCGGATTATGAAAATGTTCGTTATATAAAACATTCAAACAGAAAATTGCCGCTTTCATTAAATGCAGGCATATTACTTTCTGTTGGGAAATACATTTGTTTTTTGGGAAGTGATGATGAATATAAACCAAGTTATATCGAGGAACGCGTAAATTTTATGATTGAAAATGCTAATGTAGATTTAATCTATGGTGGTGCTGAAATAATTGGAAATCCATTTGTAAAAGATAAAAATGATTTAACTAAAGAAATTCATCTTTCTAATTGCGTAATTGGCGGGACTTTTTTCGGCAAAAGAAAAGTGTTTATTGATTTGAAAGGGTTTAAAGATTTAAAATACAGTGAAGATTCTGATTTTTATGAAAGAGCAATACAAAAGTTTAAAGTAGTTAAAGTAAGATTCCAATCTTATATTTATTATCGAGACACACCTGATAGTATATGCAACACAATTGATTAGTTAAGATTGTAAACTTTTCTTGTAAAAAAATCCAACATAAATTGTAACTATTAAGGTTACAAAGAATTGATAAATAATTGGTGTTGCATATGATTATACATTTTGATATTTCAATCAGAATCCTATTCTTTATATTATTTCAATATTTCTTTCAAAGTATTTTCATCAACAGTAAGTAAACCATTTGGTATTAAACGTGGAGTTAAAGTTTTCCAATTTTTATCTTTTTTAAATATTTCCTTAAACATCGGCAAAGCTTTTTCTAAATTTCCTTTATTAGCTAAAGCAACAGCTGTCCAAAATTTCATTTCTAAATTTTCAGGAAACATTTTCATAGCTGTAGAATATTCTTGCATTGCTTTATTCATATCATTTTTTTCTACTGCTAAATCACCATTATTCATGTGCTGATAAGCTTGATGAACTTTGTATAATCTTCTTAATTCTTTTAATGGTTCATTACTATCATCAACTCGTAAATCGATCAAACGATCTTCCCAAACTTTTCCAGTTGATTTTGCACGAACAATTAATAAAGCTGCAGATTGTTTTCCACGAATATCACCGCCAACTTTTTGTGCGGCATCAAGTGCATCAAGAATTCTTTCTGCAAAAGATCCTTTTGAATTTTCAAAAGCTTTTGACATTGCAGGCCAAACTTTATCGTTCATCATTAAATTTGCTTGAACAGAATAACCTTTACCAGTAATATGTCCAGCAGGTTGAATACAATTTTTACCAGTAAAAGCTGCAACATTTCCTTTAGCATCAAGAATTGCTAATTGACGAAATTCTCTACCTTCATCTTCTGAAATTAATTTATCTAAAACTTCTTTTGCAGTTAATCCACTTTTTAATAATTCTAAACCATGTGGACCAAATGATGCATTAACAAATGATTGAGTAGCAATGACGCCAACACCAGCCTCGCCCCATGAGACAATTGTACCAACTGAAAACCAATGTGATTGTACTGCTACTCCCATATCTCCAGTTTCTGGATCAATTGCTACGATTGAATAAGTGTGTGCTAAAGGTGAATCAGTTTTAAAGATTTGAGCGTTTATTAAAGAAGTTAAAATTATGAGGAACATAAAAAGTCTTTTCATGTTTAATACTCCAAATTGTTTTAATTAACAATAATAAATTAAATAGTTTTGATGTTATTTGCTTATCATAATATCGAAATGTATTTTGACCACCCAAATTTCAAAAGTAAATGGAGTAAAAATGAAATACTTAAAAATATTTCTGATTCTTGTAATTAGTGTTAGTGTAATAAATGCACAAAAGAAAGAAAGTCAAAAAAAATCAAATCAATCACAGAAGGAAAAAGCAATGTTTGTAATTAAAACGGAAGATGACTCAGTTAGTTATTCAATTGGTCAAAATATCGCAATGAACTTGAAAGATCCAAATATGAAGATAAATTTTGACGGTGTCATTGCAGGAATGAAGGATTATCTTGAAGGTAAATCGACATTATCACAAGAAGAAATGCAAAGAGTAATGACAAAATTTAATGATAAAATGATGGCTGTACGTTCTGAACAAATGAAAAAAGAACAAGAAAAAAAGATGGCTGAATTAGCTCCTGTAATTGAAAAGAATAAAAAAGAAGGCGCAGCATTTCTTGAAGAAAATAAAAAGAAAGAAGGTGTTCAGGTTACTGCAAGTGGTCTTCAATATAAAGTAATTACAATGGGAACTGGCCAAAAACCAACAGAAACTAGCACAGTAAAAGTTCATTACAAAGGGACTTTAATTGATGGAAAAGAATTTGACAGCTCTTATAAAAGAAACCAACCAGCTGAATTTCCTTTGAATCAAGTTATAAAAGGTTGGACAGAAGGTTTACAATTAATGCCCGTAGGTTCAAAGTTTGAATTTTATATTCCTTATGATTTAGCCTATGGTGAAGAAGGTAGAGAACCTGTTATTCCACCAGCATCAGTTTTAATTTTTGAAGTTGAATTACTAGATATAGTAAAATAATTCTAATTTAATTTTAACCTCAGAAGTTTGAGATTTATGTCTTTAACTTTTGAGGTTTATTTTTATTTAGTAAGTCAATTAATTTATTAAAGTCTAAAGGCTTACTAAAATATTCCAAATAATTTATTTCTTTTAGCCTATCCAAAAAGTTCGATTCCGAATAACCTGAAACAAAAATGATATTTGTTGATAAATGTTTTTGAATTTCTTTTGCGGCATCAATTCCATCAATGTGTCCTTCTAAACGGATATCCATTAAAATGAAATCTGGTTTTAATTCGATTGCTGATTCTATTGCATCTTTCCCATTTGCACAAATTTTTAATACTTCAAAATTTTTAGACTTAAGTTTATATTCAAAAAACTTTGCAGTAAGAAATTCATCTTCTACAATTAATATTTTAGTTTTATCAGATTCTTTCATTATATAAATTTTCTTTGAATGAAAAATCAATTGTAAAATTATCAGAAAATGATTTTTTGATTGTTGTGTTTAATTGATTTTCTACCAAACTAAAAAACAAGCCTAATCCAAATTTGTTGTCGTTTAGTAAATTATCTTTTTCATTTAGATAAAAATCAGATTTTAGTTTTATAAAGATTGTTTCTTCCTCTTTTTTAGAAATGAGATTCAAATTAATTCTTGAATCATCTTTACTATTAATAATTAAAAAGTTAACTATTTCATTAAAAAGTAAACCACAAGGAAGAGCTAAATCAAACAAAATATCAAAATCATCAATATCGAATCTAAGTTCAATAGAATTCGATTTGTCTTTGTAGTAATCTGATAAATAATAGAAAATTTCTTCGATATATTTTTTGAAAGAAATTTTTGACAGATCATCTCTTTGGAAAAGTTGTTTATGAGCAATTGACATTACATGAAGTCTTTTAATCATATCTGAAAATATGTTTTGAATCTTTAAGTCATCCGATAAAATACTTTGTAACTCAAGCATTGATATAATTACTTGTAAATTATTTTTTGTTCTGTGAAAGACTTCATTAATTAATAAATCTTTGTCTTCAATATGTTTTTTAAGTATATCAATATAATCTTTTCGTTCTGTTACATCTCTTATACTGCCAAGTATTGAAGTATTGTTTTCATTTTCATCTTTTAATAAAATGGCATTAATAGAGGCCCAAAATTTATCGCCATTTTTTTTGACCATTAATAATTCTTTGCTTTTTATACTACCTTGTTTCAACAGAATATCTTTTAATTCAGCTTTATCGTCATTGTTGTTGAAAAGTAATCCAAAAGGGATTTTATAAATTTCATTTTCATTGTACATAAAAAGCTGAATGAAATATTGATTTGCTTTAATGAGTTCGAAATTTATGTTTGTTTGAAAGAGACTTACATTGATATTTTCAAATAAAGATTTGTAACGAGTTTCACTTTTCTTAGCATCTTGTTCGGCTTTAATTCTTGCACTTTCTTCTTTAACTATTATCCAGCCTTTAATGCCAAAGTAAGCACTGAAAATTCCACCGAGAAAAATTATACTAAAGAGAAAAAGTAATTTTTTCCTAAAATTAGATAAAGATGAAGTCATTTCTGATTCGGAATAAGAAATGCCTAATGACCAAAATGAATTAAGAATTTTAATTGGGACAAAATAAGTGAGATATGTATCACCAGTTTTAGTGTGATTAAGCGATGCTTCCCCTTCTTTTCCTGTTAACATTTTTTTTGCAAGAAGCAATCTTTCACTATCATTTATAAAAACTTGATAAATAGATTTATTTTGTGCAAAGGTTTCGTTACTATAAAGAATATATCCTTCACTTGTTATTAACCATGTTTTACCTTTTTCACCAATTTTAATTTCACTTAAAATCGAGCGAGTTATGTTTTTAAAATTAAAAATAAATGCTAATGAACCATCATATTTATTATTCTTAAAAATTGGATAGTGGATTACAATTGCATCATATCCTTGTACAGATTTAAATACATCACTGCAAACTGGTTTATGATTATCGAGAAGTTTAATCATGTGTTTTTGTTTTGATATATCTCTTCCGATTGTGTTTGGGTAATAAGGTATAGTGTAAGTTATAATTCCATTTTTGTCTGTTCTTGTAATACCTTTAAGGTCATTTTTATAAATATCATAAATTTTGTTGATTAATTTTTTGCCTTCAAAATTCATTTCCTTAATTTTTTTGTCGTTGGTTAGATAACTTAATAATCCATTCCAGTTATTGAACATTTCTTCAAAACTTTTAATTGCTTGTTTGGCGTGTAGTTTTTGATGCGATTGTATTTCTTCGAACTTATTTTGCTTTTCTATTTGATAGAAATATTGAAATAAAATTAAACAGATGACAAATAACAGTATACTGATGTAAAAAAGTAATTTGTAGTTTAATTTATATTTTTTCATTGTGAACGAAAATTTTCTCGATTTATTATCGAAAAAATATAACAATGTTTAAATACCTTTTCCGAATATTAGATCAATTTATTTTTATTCAATTGCCAGCTTTATTACAACTTTTTTTACTTGTTTAGGAATATTTACAGCAAGCGAGGGCATGTGAATTTCATTTGTGAAGAATATTACAAAATGATTTTCTTCAACATTAAAAAATTGACCTTCACCTTTATGAATTGTTACATCTTTATCTTCATCATACTCGGTTAAAACAATTGTTTTCTTTGACTCTGTAAATCCCATTTTTTCAATTCCAGAAACGATGAATTGAATGTCGGCATATTTTTTATGCGACTCCCATTTGCCAGCACTTAAAGGTTTTGTTTGATATTCATTAACTATTGCATAAATATTTTTCCCATCAATTTCATATTCACCATTTTCGATATTTGAAAAATCAGTTGAAGATAAATATTCAAGAGCTTTTTGAAATTTTTCACCTAATGTAAAATAACGTGAAATATTTTTAATGTTGTCGTAAATCATATTTCCTCAGCTTTATTTTGTTTTTTATAATTTGAACATTAAACCAACTAGTAAAACATAATAGTTACTTTTGATATTGGGGATATTAAAAAGAGTAAGATCATGATTAAGATCAAGATCAATAAATACATAACGAATATCTCCAGTGAAAATTAAATTTCCTAAAGGAAGTTCAGCACCCACACCTAGATGATAAGCTGGCTTAGATTTAGTAATTGAAGACAAAGAACTAAGTGATTTGAAATATTCAATCGTTGTATTGTGCCATCCAATTCCAGCTTCTAAATTTATAATCGGTAAAATTCCAATCATACCAGTCAAATTAACAGGATAACTTTTTGTTTTAATGGCTCCATCTTCAAATTCTTCTTCCTTATAACCAATTGAACTTTCAACTGTTAAATTCAACAAACTTAATCTTGCGGCAAGAGAAGGGGAAAGTTTTGAATTGTCAGCGTCAGTAGTTTTTAAAAATCCAATTTGAGGACCAAATGAAAATGATTGTGCAAAAACACTAATCGAAAAAATTAACAATAAAAATAAAATTGATTTTTTCATAGTTCACCCTTATTTATTTAATTAAACCAAAACTAATTTTAGATGGATATTTTTGAGAAAAATAAACGCGATGATATGCCTTCTGAAAATCATCATCTTTTGCATTATAGATGTCAATAAATTTTTGTGGATTTCTATCAAAGAAAGGAAAGAAACTGCTTTGTATTTGAATCATAATTTTGTGTCCTTTTAAAAAAGTATGATCAATATCATTCAAATGAATTTTTACGTTTGTAATTTCATTTGGTTTGAATGGTTCAGGTTTTTCAAAACTATTTCTGAATTTACCACGTAAAATTTCGTACCGAATTAATCTTTGATAACCACCCATTTCAACATTGTTGGGATTAGGATCTGGATTTTTTTCATCATCTGGAAAAACATCAATTAATTTTACAACCCAATCTGCATCAGTTCCTGTAGTTGAAACAAATAAATCTGCTTTTATTGGACCAGCAATTGAAACGTTATCTTCTAATGGTTCAGTTTCAAAAACTAAAACATCAGGACGTGAAGAAGCAAAACGTTGATCTTCACTCATATATGTTCTGAAATACATTTGTTGCGAATCATGAAATTTAGAAGTATATGGCACAGGTTTATTTGGATCGCTGATATACTCGTAAAAATTTTCTTTTTGATTAATCGGCTCTGTCCATGTAAGTTTATTCTTTTTATTAATGAATAAATTTTGTTGAACTAAATTTTCTGGAGGCCATTTTTCATAACTTACCCATTCATTAGTTCCTGTTCTAAAAGTTGTAACTTCAGGAATATTTAATTCACCTTCACCTTTTAAGTAGTAATTAAAAAATGGTGTGATAAATTTTTTATTATAAGTTTCACTGGTATTTTCTGGAAATTTAAAGTCACCAAAAAAACTTCCATCACTTCTTGCCCAGCCGCCATGCGACCAAGGACCCATAATCATATGAGTTTTATTTTCTTTGTTCTTTTCTTCAATAGATTTGTAAATATTAAGTGGTCCATATAAATCTTCTGAATCATACCAACCACCAACAATTAAAACAGCAGGCTTTACATTTTTAAAATGTGGTAAATTATTTCTCGATTGCCAGAATTCATCATAATTCCCATGTTGAAGTATTTCATTCCAAAATTTTATTTGATGCTTTAAAAATTTTTCATTGAAATTTGGAATGGCACCAACTTTTAAGAAAAAATTATACATATCAGGAGAAGGATAAGGTGGAATAGTTTTCCAATGTGTTGTTAATGAATCTCTTTTTTGACCAAAACCTTTAAAGAAATTAAATGACATTGAAAGAGTTAAAGCTCCACCATGGTGCATATCGTCTCCAATGAACCAATCGGAAATTGGTGCTTGAGGAGAAACAGCTTTTAATGCTGGATGTGAATCCATTAAACTCATTGCAGCATAAAATCCTGGATATGAAATTCCCCAAATTCCAACTTTGCCATTATTGTGTTTAAGATTTTTTATCAACCAATCAATTGTGTCATAAGTATCAGATGATTCATCAACTTCTTTGTTACTTTTTTTATTTGGAATGTAAGGACGCATATCAACAAATTCACCTTCACTCATAAATTTTCCACGAACATCTTGCATTGCGAAGATGTAACCTGATTTAGCAAGTTCTTCATTTGGTCCTAAATTATTTGGAAAATTATTTTCGCCATATGGTGAAACCGTGTAAGGTGTTCTCATTAAAATTATAGGATAATCTTTTGTTGTATCCTTTGGTGAATAAACAGAAGTAAAAAGTGTTACTCCATCTCTCATCGGGATTCGGTATTCTTTTTTATTATAATTGGATTTTATCCAGTCAACACCTTGCGAGAAAACAAAATTAGAAATTAGTAGTAATATGAATAATTTTTTCATTTGATTTTCCTTTCTTTAAAACATTGGTCTTCTTTGTGGAATTGTAATTAGAGAAATCTGAAAAATTGTCTTTAAATCACACAATGAAACACTGATGTCTATGTGTCATAAGTGCCTTAGTGGTTTGTTTTTTTAACCACTTAGACACTAAGTTCACTAAGAAACACTAAGAAGTCATGGATCGACTTGCCAGCCGATCAAGTACGCTCACCATGACTATCTCAAAAATTTTTCAGATGTCTCCATTAAACAAAAACCATATTTTTTAGCTTTCAAAGTTCACCTTCTATTTATTGTTTAAAAATTTTAATTCAACTTAATAACTTTGTTGATAAAATGAAACAGAAGGATAATAATTTGAAGTGATTGAAATAATTATTGGTAAAATATGATTTTTGTCTTACTGAGGATTATTTAAATGTTTTAATATTATTCTTTCTCTAAACTTCATACTTATTCAATATCTTATTTCTTTTTCTTACACTTAATCTTGTTCTTAATCTTGTTCTTAATCTTAATCTTAATCTTTTTCTTACACTTAATCTTGATCTTGATCTCACTCTTAATCTTGATCTTAATCTTGATCTTACTCTTAATCTTACACTTGTTCAGCTCTTGATCTTGCTCTTATTAAAATTATTAAATTAAGAGAAAGATTATGATTAAGATTAAGATTATGATTAAGATCATGATGAAGAACAAGGGATTTGGGATTATCTATTCTATTTCATTATAACCCAAAATTGGGCGAAGCCATTTTTCAGTTTCTTTCAAAGAAAAACCTTTTCTTCGTCTATAATCCTCAACTTGATCTTTTTGAATTTTACCAATGTTAAAATATTTTGAATCGGGATGAGAAAAATAAATTCCACACACAGAAGCCGTTGGATACATAGCTAAGCTTTCAGTCAATTTAATTGATGTATTTTTTTCAACATCAAGAATTTTCCAAATAGTAATTTTTTCAGTGTGATCTGGTTGTGATGGATAACCCGGTGCTGGACGAATACCTTGATATTTTTCTGAAATTAATTCAGCATTGGATAAATTTTCATTTTGTGAATAACCCCAAATTTCTTTTCTTACTTTTTCGTGTAGTAATTCTGTAAATGCTTCGGCTAATCGATCTGCGATTGCTTTTATCATTATTGAATTATAATCATCATGATTCTTTTCGAATTCCAGAGTTAATTTTTCAATTCCAATTCCTGACGTAACAGCAAACATTCCGATGTAATCAACTTTGTTAGTTTCTTTTGGAGCAATAAAATCTGAAAGTGCTAAATAGGGAATATCTTTTGCTTTTTGAGACTGCTGACGTAGTGTATGTAAAGTTCCAATAATACCAGTTTTATTTTCATTATAAATTTCAATATCATCTTCAAAAGAGTTTGCTGGAAAAATACCAATCACACCATTTGCTGTTAACAATTTTTCTTTAATGACTTTTTCTAATAAAATATTTGCATCATCAAATAATTTTTTTGCTTCGTTTCCGTAATCTTTATTTTCAAAAATTGATGGATATTTACCCTTTAATTCCCAAGTTAAAAAGAAAGGTGTCCAATCAATATAATTTTTAATTTCATCCAATGAATAATTTTTAAAAGTTTTTACTCCTAAAAAATTTGGTTTTGGTGGTTGGTAGTTTTTCCAATTAATTATGAATTTATTTTTACGTGCAAATTCAAGCGAAACAAATTCTTTTTGTTGATGTTTTTTATCATGTTCAATTTTAAGGTTTTGATATTCATTTTTTATCTTATTTACAAAATCACCTTTTTGATCTTCACTTAATAAATTGCTAACAACACCAACACTTTTTGAAGCATCAAGAACATGAATAGTTACATTTGAATATTCTGGAGCAATTTTAACTGCAGTATGAATTCTTGATGTTGTTGCACCACCAATCAAAAGTGGAATATTTAATTTAAGTCTTTCCATTTCTTTCGCAACGTGAACCATTTCATCGAGTGATGGTGTGATCAAGCCACTTAATCCAATTACATCAACTTTTTTTTCAACTGCAGTAGAAAGAATTTTTTCACTTGGGACCATTACTCCCAAATCAATAATATCATAGTTATTACAACCTAAAACAACCCCAACAATATTTTTACCAATATCGTGAACATCACCTTTTACTGTTGCAAGCAAAACTAAACCATTCTTTTTTGTATTTCCGGAAATTCTATTTTGTTCTTCAATAAATGGAATAAGATAAGCAACAGCTTTTTTCATTACTCTTGCACTTTTTACAACTTGTGGTAAAAACATTTTTCCAGATCCAAATAAATCTCCAACTACATTCATTCCATTCATTAATGGACCTTCAATTATATCGATGGGATTAGTGTATTTTTTTCTCGCCTCATCTATATCTTGTTCAATAAAATCAGTTATTCCTTTTACTAAAGAATGTTTTAATCTTTCTTCAACGCTTAAATTTCTCCATTCTTCAACGACATTAATTTTGGATTCATCTGTTTTAACAAGTGAATTAGCATATTCAATAAGTTTTTCGGTTGCATCAGGTTTTCTGTTAAAAATAACATCTTCAACTTTTTCTAATAAATCTTTAGGTATGTTTTCATAAACTTCAAGTTGACCTGCGTTTACAATTCCCATATCCATTCCAGCTTCAATAGCATGGTATAAAAATGCTGAATGCATTGCTTCACGTATTTTATCATTACCTCTAAATGAAAATGATAAATTGCTTACACCGCCACTAACTTTTGCATGAGGTAAATTTTTCTTAATCCAACGAGTTGCTTCAATGTAATTTATTGCATAAGTATTATGTTCTTCAATTCCAGTTGCAATTGCAAAAATATTTGGATCGAAGATTATGTCTTGTGGTGGAAAGCCAATTTCGTCAACTAAAATTTTATATGCACGTTTACAAATATCAATTTTTCTTTCGAAAGTATCAGCTTGACCATTTTCATCAAAAGCCATTACAATAACAGCCGCACCATATTTCAATATTTTTTTTGCATGTTCTTTAAAAACTTTTTCACCTTCTTTCAATGAAATCGAATTTACAATTCCTTTCCCTTGCAAACATTTAAGACCAGTTTCAATTACACTCCATTTCGAAGAATCAATCATAATTGGAACCTTTGCAATTTCAGGCTCGCTAGCAACAAGTTTCAAGAATTTTTCCATTGCTTCTTCGGAATTAATCATTCCTTCATCCATGTTAACATCAATAATTTGAGCACCATTTTCAATTTGCTCACGTGCAACTGAAAGAGCTTCTTCATATTTTTTTTCGCGAATTAATCGTGCAAATTTTTTTGAACCTGCAACGTTTGTTCGCTCACCAATGTTAACAAAATTTGTTTCAGGATAAAAAACTAATGGCTCTAATCCGCTTAAACGCAAATAAGGTTTTAAATCTGGAATTTTTCTCGGTGGATATTTTTTTGCAATTTCAGCAAAAGCTTTTATATGTTCTGGAGTTGTTCCACAACAACCACCAATTATATTAAAGAAACCTTCTTTGGCAAATTCTTCAAGTACTTCGCTCATAGATTGTGGTGTTTCATCGTAACCACCAAATTCATTTGGTAACCCAGCATTTGGATAGAGTGAAACATAAACATTTGCAATACGAGATAATTCTTCAATAAAAGGACGAATTTGTTTTGGTCCTAAAGAGCAATTTAAGCCTACACTCAATAAATTTTTTGTGTGAGAAACTGAAATCCAAAATGCTTCTGTATTTTGTCCACTTAAAGTTCTTCCGCTCATATCTATAATGGAACCGGAAATCATAATTGGAATATTAGAATTTATTTCTTCGCAAAGTTCCATTATACCGTAAAGAGCTGCCTTTGCATTTAAAGTATCAATCATTGTTTCAATTAATAAAATATCTGCACCGCCATCAATTAAACCACGAGCTTGTTCTTTAAAGGCGTTTGCAACTTCTTCAAATGTTACAGCTCGATAGCCGGGATCATTAACATCAGGAGAAATTGATAATGTTTTATTAGTTGGACCAATAGAACCGGCAACAAATCTTGGTTTTGTCGGATTTTGTTTTGTGAATTCATCAGCAACTTCTTTGGCAATTTTTGCTGCTTGAAAATTTATTTCATAAACAAGATTTTCTGTTTTGTAATCGGATTGAGAAATTGAAGTGCCATTAAAAGTATTAGTTTCAATTATATCAGCTCCTGCCTCTAAATATTTTTTATGAATACTTTTAATTATTTCTGGTTGAGTTATTACAAGAATATCATTATTACCTTTTAAATCTACTGGATGATCTTTAAATCTTTCTCCGCGAAATTGTTCTTCGGTTAATCTGAATTTTTGAATAAATACACCCATAGAGCCGTCAAGAACAAGAATTCTTTCATTAAGTAAATTTTTAAGTAACTTTAATTTTGATTCCATAATTACTTTCTTGTTTTTTGATAGAAATAAAAGTTATAGTTAATTTTCGCTCAAATATAATAAATAATAGAGAAGATTATGATAATAGTTACAGGAGGCGCTGGTTTTATTGGCAGTGCGTTAGTATGGAAATTAAACAAACATGGTTACGATAAAATTATTGTTGTAGATGAACTCGGTAAATCTGAAAAGTGGAAAAATTTAAATGGATTATCTTTTGCGGATTTTATTCATAAAGATGATTTCATTGGAATGGTTTTGCAACGAAAAATTAATTTTAAAGTTGATGCTATTTTTCATCTCGGTGCTTGTTCGTCAACAACTGAAACTGATGCAGATTATTTAATTGATAATAATTTTCATTATTCACAAGAGCTTGCAAAATTTAGTTTAGAAAATGGAAATAGATTTATTTATGCTTCTTCTGCCGCAACTTACGGTGATGGCTCTTTTGGTTATATTGATGATGAAGATAATCTCGAAAGTTTAAGACCGCTAAATATGTATGGTTATTCAAAACATCTTTTTGACTTATGGATTAAAAGAAATAAACTTTTAGATAAAGTTGTTGGATTAAAATATTTTAATGTTTATGGACCTAATGAATATCATAAAGAAGATATGAGGAGTGTAGTTCATAAAGCTTTTGAACAGGTTAGAGATTACGGTAAAGTAAAACTATTTAAATCGTACAATCCTAACTTTAAAGATGGCGAACAGAAAAGAGATTTTGTTTATGTAAAAGATGCAGTTGATATGACATTGTTTTTCTTTGATAATAAAAATGTAAATGGAATTTTTAATGTTGGAACGGGAAATGCTCAAACATGGATTGAACTTGTTACTGCATTATTTGATTCGATGAATAAACCCCTCAACATTGAATTTATTGATATGCCTGAAGAAATAAAATCCAAATACCAATATTTTACTCAAGCCAATTTAACCAAAATTCGTGATGCTGGATATGATAAACCAATTATGAATGTTCAGAATGGTGTTAAAGATTATGTTAAAAATTATTTGTTAAAAAATTCATATTTAGGATTAAGCAGGGATTGATTATGAATTTAAATTCACCAAAAGAAATTGGAGAGTTCAAGCAAAGAATATATTTCTTCACACTCAAATTGATTGAGCTAATAGACTCATTACCAAAAGATGATGTATCAAAGAAAATAAATGATCAGTTATTCCAATCTGGTACCAGCGTAATAAGTAAATTTATTGAAGCTACTGCATCTGCAACAAAAAAAGATTTGTCTAATTCAACAATTCAAGCGATTAAATTTGCAAACGAAGCAAAATTATGGTTAGCTTTAATTCGTGATAGCAAAAGAGCAAAAGCTGAAAAAGTAAAATGGTTTTTAGAAGAGCTTGATGAAATTTCTCAAATATTAGCCGCATCAATTAAATCATAGGTACAATAATGCAACTTGCTACTTTGTGTTACGTAATGAAGGACAATAAAACTTTGATGTTATACCGTAACAAAAAAGAAAATGATTATCATGAAGGTAAATGGAATGGTCTTGGTGGAAAATTTGAAAAAGGTGAAACACCTGAAGAGTGTGTAATTCGTGAAGTGAAAGAAGAAAGTGGTCTTGAAATTAAAGATCCGAAGCTTCATGGAATTATAACTTTTCCAATGTTTGATGGCTTGAAAGATTGGTATGTTTTTATGTTTACAGTAAATAATTTCTCTGGAAATATAATTGAATCTAACGAAGGTAAGCTTGAGTGGATACCAAATGATAAACTGCTTGAACTAAATCTCTGGGAAGGAGATAAAATTTTTATCCCTTGGTTGTTTCAAGGAAAATATTTCTCGGCAAAATTTATTTATCGAGATAAAAAATTAATTAGTCACTCAGTGAGTTTCTATTGAAAAGAAACGCAAATTCATGGGATAGTTTTCAAGAAAGAGTTTTTCTTGAAAATCAACTTGATAGGAGAATTCAATTCTATTTGGTTTTTATTGTCATTTCTATTGCGGTTTCACTTTTAATCCCATCAAAAGAAATTGCAATAATGTTTTTAATTTTATTTGTTATAGTAAGTTGGCTGCTTGTTACTTCTATTTTTTTTACTTCATCGAAACTAAAAAATGTTGAAAAAGAACTCGGGAAAGAATTTTCAGTTAAAGAAAAATTGATTAGATCTTCATATACTTTATTGTTACCGATTTTATCATCACTTTTATTAACATTTTTTTTACTATTGGTAGTTAGCGGGTCAATAGATTCAATTTTACCTTACAAACAAAAATTAGTTGATTCAACAAAAGAAATGATTAATAAAGTGGAAAACACGGTTGATAAAAAATTAAAACCTAATAATGATGCTTCAAGATATTTTAAAACTGTTGATAGCGTATTTTCAGATAGTAGAAATAATTATGTAATTGTTGATTCTTCTTTGATAAAAGTTAAAGAAGAAAATAAAAATCTTAAAAAGCCTGTAAAACCGAAACCTAAAACTGATCCAAACTTTAAAAGTATTGATAAAATTATCAATGATTAAAATTTCTTTTCAAAAATCCTTTTAGTAAATCATTAACATTTTCTGGATTTTCAATTGGAGACATATGACCCGCCCTGGGAACAATTGCATATTCACAATTAGGAATTTTTTCAGCCATAGCTCTCATTTGAACTGGTGGAGTCAGTTTATCAAATGAACCACCTAAAACTAAAGTGGGAATTTTAATTTCAGAAAGAAAACCTGTTGTATCAGTTCTGCTTCCAATTGCAAGAATGCATCCTTTAACCCCAGTTGGATTTTGATGTTGTGCAATTTTTAAAGTATGGGTAAAGATTTCTTCAAGCTCTGTCGGTGATTCATCAGCAAAACAATTTGTAACAAACATTTTTGCAAATGCTTCCATACCTTCTGTATTAATCATATTAATATTAGCTGCACGTTTTAGTTTTGCTTCATTATCATCAGCTTCAGATTTTGTATCACATAAAATTAATCCGCCAAACATATTTTGGTTTTTTTCAATTGCTCGTAATGCAATATATCCACCCATTGATAAACCACAAACTATAGGTTTATTGAGACTCAATTCATTAATTATAAAAAGTAAATCGTCTACAAAAAATTCCATTACGTATTGACCATCGCCAATGTAACTATCTCCAAGTCCACGAACATCATAAGCAACGCAAAAATATTTATTTTGTAATTCATTAATTTGCTTCATCCACATAGTATGATCGTAAGGGAAACCATGAATAAATATTATAGATTGATTTACTGGGTCGCCAAAAGTATTTACAGATAATCCATTAATGTTTAATCTCATTTTAAACCATAAAATTTTAAGTGATATTTAACACAAAATATTAAAAAATGCAATTATATTTTAAAGTAGAAAAAATAATTTATTAGATTAAACCATCTAAAAAATTAAATTGTCAATTATACGTTCATTAACAAAAAGAGAGGTAGTTATGAAGCGTTTAAAATTGTTTTCCATTATTTTACTTTTACCGTTACTTTTTGCAGCATGCAAAAAAGAATCAGAGATTACTTCGCCTACAAATCTAAATTATGATTCTCCGGAATTAGCAATAATAGATTATTCTGATGCCCAAAATGGTATCGAAGAAGCAACTCTTGATACAGATATGTCTTTTAATCCTAAATTATTTGGATATTCATTCATGGTTTCCGGCGATTTTAAACCAGGCATGGGACCAATGATGAAAGATCTTTGGATGTCTCGTTACGATTGGAATAAACATTTAGGATTGATTTTAAGAAAATTAAATCTTACTGATGAGCAAAAAAGTAAAGTTGCTGATTTAATGAAAGCTTATCATGAATCTATGAAAGTTTTAATTCAGAAATTTAGAGATGCAAACAAGGCAATTGTTGATTCTGCAAACGCTGAAAGAAAAGCAATTGCACAAGACTTAAAAGATGGTAAGATTACTCGTCAAGAAGCAATGGATAAAATTAAAGCATTGAATGAAAAAACTAAAAAGGCAATTGATGAAAACCCAGTTTCAGTTCAAATCAAAAAGCAAATGTGTGATTTGACTAAGAAATTACTCGATGATATTAAAGCATTATTGAATACAGATCAAGTTGCAAAGTGGGATAATCACGTAAAGAATTTGAAATTACCTTGCTAAAAAATTTTCAAAATTAAAAATTGTCAGCCTGAGTTAAATCGAAGGCTGACAATTTCTGTTTTTATCCTTTGATTACTCCAATTGGTTTTAACATTGCAACTTTTTTACTTATTCCAGAATTGTGCATGACATCAACAACATCAGAAACATCTTTATAAGCAAAAGGCATTTCCTCAGCAATTGTTTTCATTCCTTTTGCTTGAATTGTAACTCCAGCTTTGTTTAATTCTTCAATAAGATTTTTACCTTTTGCAATTTTTAATGCTTGATTACGACTTTGAAGACGCCCAGCACCGTGACAAGAACTACCAAAAGTTTCATCCATTGCTTTTGAAGTTCCAACTGAAATAAATGAATACCTTCCCATATCACCTGGGATTAAAACTGGTTGACCAACATCAAAATATTTTTCGGGTAAAGTTTTATTTTGAGATGAAAAAGCACGCGTTGCTCCTTTCCGATGAACACAAACTTTTTTTAATTCTCCATCAATAATGTGTTCTTCAATTTTTGCGATGTTATGTGAAACATCATAAAGTAGTTGAAAGTTAAGTTCGACTTCAGAAATGTTAAAAGTTTTTTGAAAACTTTTTTTGGCAAGGTGCATTATGATTTGCCGATTATTCCATGCAAAGTTTGCCGCACATTTCATAGCCGATAAGTAATCTTGCCCTTCATCTGATTGAATAGGTGCACAGGCTAATTGTTTATCTGGAAGATTAAACCCAAATTTTTTTTCTGACTGGACAAGTAATTTTAAATAGTCATCGCATATTTGATATCCTAATCCTCGTGAACCAGTATGAATTTGAATTACAATTTGATTCTCAAATAGTCCAAAAATTTCAGCAACTTCTTGATCAAAGATTTTTTCGACAAAATCAATTTCTAAAAAATGATTTCCTGAACCTAAAGTTCCAGCTTGGTCTAAACCACGTTCAATAGCTCTTTTGCTTACTGAATTTGGATTTGCATCTTTTAATCTTCCATTTTCTTCGGTGAATAATAAATCTTCATTATTCCCAAATCCATTTTGGACAGCCCATTCAGCACCATTCGTTAAAATATTTTTAATTTCCTTTCCACTTAATTTTTTTATTGCACCACTTGCCCCAACACCAGTAGGAATATCTTTAAATAAATTTTCAACTAAAGTTTTAATTCGTTTTGAAATTTCATTTTTGTTCAATGAAGTAGTAGCCAAACGGACACCACAATTAATATCATAACCAACACCACCGGGAGAAATAACCCCATCATAAAAATCTGTTGCCGCAACTCCACCAATTGGAAATCCATAACCCCAATGAATATCTGGCATTGCCAATGAATATTTTTGAATTCCAGGGAGATGTGCAACATTCACAACTTGTTTTAATGCTTCATCGTTTAATAATTGTGAGATAATTTTTTCAGAAGCATAAATTCTACCTGGAACATTCATTCCTGCAGTTTTGGGGATTTCCCACAAATTGTCATTGATTTTTTCAATTTTTATATCATTCACTTGCATACTCACCTCTAAATATCAAAAACAATTTTTGTTTGGAAAATACCATTAACGTTTTCAATTTTAATTTGATGAAAAGTAACTCCTTTAATTTCTTCTTTAATTGTGTGAATCTCAGGATTATATTTTTGTCCGGCTGCTTCAACATTAAGTTGAATTGATGAATCGACTTTTGTTAAAGTTAATTTATTAATTTTTAAGAAAACAAATTTATTTGCATAAAGCTGGAAATTTAATTCATTCAAAAGTTCGATAAGTAATTCTTCATAACTTGAAGATGAAAACAAAAACTTTTTTGACAATTCAAAATTTTCAATTTGTGTTTCTAAAGAAATGAATTTCCATCCAAGACAAGCAGATTCGAATAAATCTTCAATTGAATTTCCGTAAGCAATTATTGCAACATCAGCAGTATGATCTATTATTTTGAATGGCATAATTATCATATTAAAGTTTGTTTAAAAATATGAAAGTAACAATTCAATATGAACATTTTACTTCGGAATAAATAGATTGTACTTTTAAAAAAATGAGGATTAGAATCACAACTTACTCATTAAAACTATTGAGAAAATCAGAAATTATTAATTAAAAATTCTACTATTAAATTTTAGAAGTAATACAAATATTTAATTTTAAAAACTGAAACACGATCTTTCATTTTTAATTTGTTAAATTCATTATCGCGATCATGTATTTCGTTTACTGCAAAGTAAATCCAACTTTTTGGAGAAAATTGGTAAGCAAATAATCCACCCATAAAAATCCTTTCCATCCTATCAGTTGAACGAACAAATAAATTATCAATGTAAACTGTTATGTTTAAATCATTTATTGGAGTAAGAGAAAAATATGGACGTGCATTATATGTAATATCTTCAATATTTCCATTGGGATTTCCTTCAATCCAACTATTTAATGAAGAACCAATTCTTAGAGTGTTTGTGATGTTCCAATTTAATGAACCTCCAATTTCATAAAAATTTGATAGGTAGTTCCTTGCAAAGTTAAATGTTTTGGAAATACTGCTATATAAATTACCACTCAACTTAGGGTTATGAAACCAAGAACTGAAACTTGTTTCAAAAAAATTGTATTTGACACCTACATCTTTAGCCTTACCACCGTTAAAATTAATTTCAAAACCCCAATTATTTCTCATACTAACACTAATTCCTAATACACCTGAATAATCAGTAAATTGATCAACCTTTTCATAATTAATTGCAGGACCTGAATAAAGAAAAATATTTGAGACAGGACCTTCTTTTAAAAACCAAATTGGTCCAGTGATAATAACAGAATTAAAAGTTCCAAGCCAAGGGACATAACCAACTTGACTGATGTCAAAATTCTCACCAACATATCTTGAACGAAATAAATAACCCCAAGATTCTGTAAATTGTCTAAAGCCAGCTGAAGCGGCAAAATCACCCAAATCATTTTTTATCGAGCGGGCGATTTGATAAGCCAATTGCCAATTTGAACCACGTAAGGCACCATCAATATCTAAAACCCCATAAGTATCGCTTAATGTTTTTTTACCAACAAATAAAACTCCTAAAGATGAATTTTCTAATATTTGTTTTTTAACTCTTCCAGAAATAAAAATTGCCGATGGTTCATTGAATTTTTCACCGTTAGCATTTGTATAATCTATTGATTGTGTTCTAGCAACAAAACCACCATATTCCCAATCGTTAAATCTACCAAATACCTTAGCACCAAAAGTAATTGGTACTTCTTTTCCATTAGGCAAAATTTTACCAATTCTTCTCGAGTAAAATAAATCCATTGGTCTATAAAATCCCGAATTGCTTTCAGCACCCGAAGGCATAAAAATTTCACTCCCTTGAATAAAAAATGGTCGTTTTTCATTAAAGAATTGCTCATATCTGCTAATATTAAATGAATAAGGATCAGCTTCAATTTGAGCAAAGTCTGGATTAGCAGTTGCTTGTAATGTTAATTGTGGAGATGGGTTGTAAAAAATATCAATACCTGCATTTGGATCAACTTTGTATTTCCCATTACCAATGTAATAAGCTTTTCCAAAAGCAACTGGATAAAATTCTAAATTTAATCCTTTAATTGTTGGTTTAAAATCTTTGAAAATTAATCTGCCAAATTTTGAAATTCTTTGTCTTTCAGATTGATCATAGGTGCACCAATATAAATCTTCTGAATCTGTTGCTCGCCAACGATCAAAATCTAAACCCCATTCAGTTATATTTTCGTTATACTGAATTGATTTATATGGAATTTCAATTTCTACAACATAACCCCAATCATAAATTTTACTTGCTGAAAACCAAATTCCATCCCAACTAAAATCTCTGTTTCGAGCATCATCTAATAGTCTTAAATCTGAACGAACACCTGATGCAGAAACAGCAAATTTATATGCAGTCCTTTTATCACCAAATGTATCTAACATAATAGAAACAATATCACCATTCATATTATCTTGTCTTCCACTTAGTTTTTGAATTTTTTCTTGATCTTCGTAACAAACGAATAAACAGTAAAGTGATTTTTCAGTAGTTAAAACTTTGGCATATGTTTCTTTAGATGGTTGTTTCCCATAATATGGTGATAGTTGAAAAAAGTTATCTGCCTTGTCTGCAATATTCCATTCTTCATCTATTATTCCATCAATGATTATTGGGGTATTAATTTTTTTCAATATTAAAAATTTTTCTTGATTAGCTTTTTCGCTACCTGCAAGTAAAAAGGAAGGAAACAAAAGTATTATTATTAAATTTTTCATCTTGAACTCATGATTTAATTTTTCTAATCATTAAGACGAAGATGAAAATATTTTTGTTACAAACTTTGTAAGAAAAATTAAAGTTTTTTTACAACAACCATTGTCATATCATCATGTTGAGGAAAATTATCTGCAAATTTTCTAATTTCTTTTACTATTAAATTAATTACTTCTTTCGAAGGAAGATTTCGATTATGTTCAATTAACTTTAAAAATCTTTCTTCACCAAATTCTTCATGTTTTTCATTCATAGCTTCAGTAAAGCCATCTGTGTAAAGAACAAACACATCACCACTATTAATTTGAAAAGAATCTTCGATTAATGAAGAATTGAAAACATTTCCTTCTTCTAAACCTAATGCCATTCCTTTACTTAGTAATAATTTTGTCCCTCCTGTATTTTTATTAGTTAAAATTCCAGGAGTATGGCCAGCTCTTGCATAAGTTATTTTGTGATATTGATAATCTAAAATTGCATAAAACATACTTACAAAAGTATTTTTTTCAATCGATTTATAAAGTAGGCGATTTACTTTTGCTAATACATTTTTAGGAGAAACATCTTCTTCAGCATGTGCTTGTAAAATTCCTTTAGTTAATGTCATATAAATTGCAGCTCCAACACCTTTACCAGAAACATCACCAATAGCAATACCTAATTTATTTGCAGAAAGTTTTACAAAATCAAAATAGTCTCCACCCGCTTCAATGGCAGGAATTGAAATTGCTGCAATATCATATCCTTGAATTTTTGGTTCTTCTTTTGGCAATAAACTTAATTGGACTTTAGCGGCAATCTCAAGTTCTTTTTTTAATCTTTCTCTTTCAGAAATTCTTTGAACATGTGAAGGCAAACCAAAATTTTCCAAAACAAAATCTTCCTTTTTATATCGGCTTATAAAGTAAATCGCTAATCCAACAAAAATTACAAGTAAAGCTATAAGAGCATTTATCATGAAAAAATTATTCTGCGATGGAAGTATTACATATAATCTTGTTATAAGAAATGAAAAAAATAATGTGCTTGTTACTACAACCAAATCGAATTTGAAAAACAAGTATGCAAGAAAACTTCCGAATAAAAAGTTGGAAATTAAATTAGCCCAAATATTATTTAGTGAAGGCGGTGTGGAAGAAATTACAACACATATTGTTGTTAGTAATCCTGAAAGTAAAATTGAAATCCATTTCCTTTTCCATCTCTGGTAAGAAATATTTACAATAAAAAAGGTTAAAACTATGCTTGCTAATAAAGAAGTTGTAAAACCTTCTACTACTATACCAATAGCAGGAAACCATCCGGCATAAATATCTAAATATGAAGCAGGATTAATAAATATAACACTATCAGGAACGTTCAGTACGATATTTCCAATTAGATAAGATAAGGAAAGCATCGTACCAATAACCAAACCTTTCATTAAAGATGTTCCAGTATGCATGGAAAGAATATGTCCTTTAATAAAACCATCCATGCTTTTTAATTTTTCAGGCCATAAAGAACGAGCATAAGATTCACCAACACTCCAAGAAACAAAAATTAATAGACCAAGAAAAAGCCGAAATATTAATCCATAAATTAGAAAAACTATAAATCTAACTGAAGAAAATTGAAGATCGCCAACGAAAGCTCCAAACCCAAGTTGTGGCCAATTATTTATACTTTCAATTAAAGCTAAAACAAAATAAAGAAAGAATATTGTTTTACCGACGCTAATCCATACTTCGCCTTGATGATATTTTTTCAAGAACAATGAAAAAGCATAAATTATTAAGATGATTAAGAAAACAACAGATGTTGTACCTAATAAAGCTTCTGAATTGGTAAAATAATTTCTTTCATTTTGTGGGACTTCAAAATAATGAGTGAAGCTTAAAACTTTATCGCCAACGATTTTTGCTGTTAAAATATTTTTACCGCTTGGGTAGTCAATATTTTTTTCCCACCTAAAATTATAATCTGTTCTGTTTCGTAATTGTTCTTCTTTAATTTCAATTAGTGAATACTTATTAAAATTATTTCCAATTTTTTTCTTTAAATATTCTGAAACAATTTCAATAGCTTCACTTTTACTTATAGAATTTATTTTTATTGTATCAGGTATAGTGGATCTAAAACCAAACACATTTCCATCTTTATCAACATCAACCCAAAAAGTTTTTTGTTGGATTTGTCTTGGCAAATCTTGATGAAACATTACTTGCCAGCTTAAATTTCTTTTATCCTTTTCTATAAATTCTTTAAACTTTTTATTACCCAACTTCTTAATGAAATATCTAAATTCAACATTTGAATTATCAAATGAAGCTTCCTTCTTAAAATTTTTGGTATCAATATTTTCATTTTTCAAAAAATTTTCTGCAATAACTATCGCTTCTTCTCTTGTAATATTTAGTTTGAAGTAGTTATTAATACTTGAGGAATACAAAACTAAAATTGTAATTGCTGCTATAAAAAAACTTAACAGCCAATACTTATGATTATTGATAAAGTTAATCATTGTTTATTCTTTTTTATTATTTGATAAGACGGGTTAAATATAGAAATGTTTAATTGGATTGGCAATTTATTTCTACTGTCAAAAAAAATAACCACAACTTTTATTGAATTTTCGAGTTATGACAAAACTTAGTATAAATAACATATTAATTCTCAATTCTCTCAGCCAAAAGATGATAAGCCTCATTCTTAAATTAGCCATTTGCAATTATCAATTATCAATTATCAATTATCAATTTGCAATTATCAATTACTAACTATTTTTTATATTTGATGAGCTAAAATTGGAACAAAAATGAAAGAACCTGAAGTTAATCTAAAGCTTGCATTAGAACATGGACTTACAGAAGAAGAATACGGTTGGGTTTGTGAAAGATTAGGCAGAACACCAACTTTTACAGAACTGGGTATATTTTCTGTAATGTGGAGTGAACATTGCAGTTATAAAAATTCAATAGCATTGCTTAAAACATTACCAAGAAGTGGCGGAAGATTATTAGTTGGAGCTGGTGAAGAGAATGCTGGATTAGTTGATATTGGAGATGGATTAGCAATAGCTTTTAAGATAGAAAGCCACAATCATCCTTCTGCAGTTGAACCATATCAAGGTGCTGCAACTGGTGTCGGTGGAATTTTGAGAGATATTTTCACAATGGGTGCTCGTCCTATTGCTGCATTGAATTCTCTTCGTTTCGGAAATTTAGATGATGCAAGAACAAGATATTTATTTGAAGGCGTTGTTAAAGGAATTGGTGATTATGGTAATTGTTTTGGTGTTCCAACAGTAGCTGGCGAAGTTTATTTTGATGAATGTTATAAAACCAATCCATTAGTAAATGCAATGGCGATTGGATTAGTTGATACTAAAAGAGTTGCATCTGCTGTTGCTAAAGGAAATGGTAATCCCGTTTTTATTGTCGGCTCTTCAACTGGAAGAGATGGAATTCACGGGGCAACTTTTGCTTCAGAAGAAATTTCTGAAAAATCTGAAGCTAAAAGACCATCAGTTCAAGTTGGGGATCCTTTTACAGAAAAACTTTTACTTGAAGCTACTCTTGAAATTATTAAAAATGATCTGATTGTTGGTATTCAGGATATGGGTGCTGCAGGTATTTCTTGTTCAACTTCTGAAATGAGTGCTAAAGGAAAATCGGGAATGAAAATAAACCTTGATAAAGTTCCTTTACGTGAACATGATATGAACGCTTATGAAATAATGTTATCTGAAAGTCAGGAAAGAATGTTGGTTGTTGTCAAAAAAGGAAAAGAAGAAGAAGTAAAAAAAATATTTGATAAATGGGATTTGCATTGCGAAATTATAGGTGAAGTTACTGATGAAGAAAATCTTTTAATTTATCATCATGGTGAATTGAAAGCGGAAATTCCTCCAGTTGAATTAGTACTTGGTGGGAATGCACCTGTTTATTACAGAGATACAAAAGAACCAGAATATTTTATGGAAACACTTTCTTTTGATAAAAATAAATTACCAGAACCAGATTGTATCTCGGACACATTTGAAAAAATCTTTTCATCACCAAATATTGCTTCTAAACGTTGGGTTTATGAACAATATGATTCAATGGTAAGAACAAACACAATTGTTGGTCCCGGTTCAGATGCCGCTGTTATTTATATAAAAGAAACTAACAAAGCTATAGCAGCAAAAACAGATTGTAATGGTAGATATGTTTACTTAAATCCAAAAGAAGGAACAAAAATAGCCGTTGCTGAATCTGCACGTAATGTTGTTTGTTCGGGTGCAATTCCTTTAGCAATTACAAATTGTTTGAATTTTGGAAATCCATACAAACCAGAAAATTATTGGCAATTTAAAAAAGCAATTGAAGGGATGAGTGAAGCTTGTAAATATTTTAACACACCAGTAACTGGTGGAAATGTTAGTTTTTATAATGAAAGTCCTGAAGCTGCTGTTTATCCAACTCCAACAATAGGAATGGTTGGTTTAATTGAAAATTTAGAAAATGTTACAACTGCTAATTTTAAAAATGAAAATGATTTAATTTATGTATTAGGCGAAGATTATGAAGAAATTGGAGGAAGCGAATATTTAAAAGTAGTTCATAACTTAGTAAAAGGAGATTGCCCCAAAATTGATTTACAAGCTGAAAAAGATTTACATCATTTAGTATTGAATTTAATCGAGCAAAAATTAATAAACTCAGCTCACGATATATCTGAAGGTGGAATTTTATGTGCCTTAGCCGAATGTTGTATAATTGATGATGAAAATCCAATTGGTGCTAATGTTCATATTCCAATTAAAACAAGAGAAGATTTTTCATTTTTCTCTGAAAGTCAATCAAGAATTATTGTTACAGTTTCACAAGAAAATAAAGAGAAGTTCGAAGAAATAGCTTCAAAATCTTTTACACCATTTTATTTCCTTGGTATCGCTGGTGGAAAATCACTTAACATAAATGAACAATATCAATTCTCATTAAATCACTTGATGGATTTATATTATAATTCAATTCCAAGAAAAATGAATGCAAAAAGTTAGACTTTTAAAAAAAATATCTTCAATTGTTTCTTTAGATACAGCAAAAAAAATAATTGAGTTTGTAGATCACTACATTATTGAATTATTCAGAAGAATGGAAAAACACAATTTATTTTTAGCTGCTGGTGGAATCTCATTTTCTCTTTTTCTTGGAATAATTCCTTTCATTCTTTTAATCTTTTCTTTGCTCTCAAATATTTTTGATCAACAAATTATAGAAGCACAAATTATTAACGTAGTAGATCAGGCAATTCCATATCCCGCTTATGCTTCTTATGTGGAAAGAATAATTATATCACGTTTGCCGCAAGTAATTCAGCTTAAAGCTACTGCTTTTTGGATTGGTATCATAGGTTTAACTTTTACTTCAACATGGATTTTCAGTAGTGTAAGAACAATTCTAAATCAAATTTTTGATGTTAAAGTTGAACGTGGTTTTTTATATGGATTACTTCGTGATATAATGATGGTTTTACTTATGTTAATTCTTGTTTCATTTGCAACGTTCATTTTACCAGCTGTTAATTTAATTTACAGACTTACTAGTAATACAGAAATTATCCGTAATTTAAATATTAGTGCAATATGGAATTCCATAGTTTATATTTCATCTTTAATTATAATGTTTGGTTTGTTCTTTGCACTTTACTATTTAATTCCTTACGAAAAATTAGGTAAAAAAGTTGCAGCAATGAGTGCCTTTTGGACAGTATTTCTTTGGGAAGTAGTTAGAATCATATTTGGCTATTATAGTAATTATATTCTAAATTCAAATCCATTTTATGGCGCTTTTATATTAATTATTGCAGTTCTTTTTTGGGTTTATTATTCAGCTATATTATTTATCATTGGCGCAGAAATTGGCCAACTTTACCGTGAAAGTTTAAATAAAAATCAAAATAATTTTATACAAAATGGAGTTTTAAGTGAAAATTAAAAAAGTATTTTTATTAATAAGTTTTATTTTTCTTGCAGTGAATCTCAATACACTAAAAGCACAATATTACAATGAAAATGAAAGAGCAAAAAATGAAATTAAAGAGCAGGGAGTTAAAGAAATAGAAAAAGCAAAAAAAATAAAAGTCAAAACAAGATTCCGATACGCAGCATTTTATAATGCTCAAGGAAAATTGCCCAAGAAATTGACTTTGACTGAAAAAACATTTTTTGATAAAAATGGTTTACGCAAAGAACAAATTAGATATACTTCATTAGGTAAAATAGATTTACGTTACACTTTTAAGTATGATAATTTAGGAAGAATTATAAGAATGGATGTTTATAATGCATCCAATAAATTAATTGGTAAAAAAGAATCTAAATATGATCTCAGTGGAAACGAAGTTGAAAGAATTTTATTTGATCAAGAAAGAGGCACTCCATCTAAAATGATTTTTAAATATGATAAAGAAAATAATTTAATTGAAACAAGAAATTTTAATGATAAAGGAGAATTAATTAATATATTTAAAAATTTTTGGGATAATGGGAAATTGATCAACTCTCAAATAGAAAATAAGGATGGAAAGATAATTGTTAAAACGCATTTTACTTACGATAATAATGGTAAAGTAATTAAAGAGGAAGTTACAGAATCTTCACCATACACGATTAATTATAAATATGATTCAAATGGAAACTTAATAGAAATTGCAAATCCGCAAACAAAACGTTACATGTCGTATAATCAAAATGATGATTTGATAGAAGATAAATTATATTCAAATGATGGTTCAAGACAATATAGAATAACTTTTAACTATTTAAAGAACGGTCTTCAAAACGAAGAAATTAGATATGACAATTCTGATAACCCTGTTTTTTACGGAAAGTATAAATACGAATATTTTAAATGATTAAATTTATTCCACTCGGTGGAGCAAGTGATATTGGTGCAAGCTGTTTTTATCTCAATATTAACAACACAGGAATTTTACTCGATTGCGGTATTGACCCGCGAAAAAAAGGAAAAGAATCATTACCATATTTTTCTCTGATTAAAAATGAACCACTTGATTTTGTATTTATAAGTCATGCTCATCAAGATCATATTGGAGCTTTGCCTTTTCTGGTGCAAGAATTTCCACATGTAATAATTTATTCTACATATCAAACAAAAGAAATAGCAGAAATTGTTCTTCACAATGCTGTAAATATTTTAGCACAAGAAAACATTGATCAAAATGAATTAAGAAACTATACTCACGAAGAAATTGATTTGCTTGTAAAATCCATTCGTGATATTGATTACAAAAAAGAAATTTTACTTGAAGGTTTTGCACATAATTCAAATGAAAAAATAAAAATTACATTTTTAGATGCCGGACATATTTTGGGTTCAGCATCTATTAAAATTGAATTTGAAAATGAAATAATTATATACTCTGGTGATATAAATCTTTCAAATCAATCCTTAATGGTAGGTGCTGAGTTAAATGATTATGGTAAAGCAACAACATTGATTTTAGAAACAACTTATGGTGCAACAGATTCATCGCAACTTGGAAATTGGCTAAGCGAATCAAATAGATTTGCAAAACTTGCTAATAAAATTTTACATAATGATGGAAGTATTTTAGTCCCCGTTTTTGCACTTGGTAAAACTCAAGAAATTTTATCAACGATTTTTAGTTTAATTGAAAAGAAGAAAATTACTGATACAAATATTTATACAGGTGGAGTGTCAAAAGAAATTTCAAATGTTTATGATAGAAATCGTTATATAGTCAATTATGATAAGAAAGATCTGGTATTGCGAAATATTCCACAGACTAATTTCAATGAAATAGAAGATTTAACTTACTTCAATAAAAATAATGGTATTATATTAGCAAGCAGTGGAATGATTCTAAAAAATACTCCTTCATTTAGATTTACAAAATATTGGTTGAATCAAAAAAAGTTTGCAATCTTTATAGTTGGTTACATTGATGAAACAGCACCTGGTTATGTTATTTCCAAAGCACAAAAGAATGATTCGATTTTGTTCGATGATGAACCTAAAAAAGTTCAATGTACAATAGAAAGATTTTATTTTTCTGCACATTCAAAAAGAGAAGAGTTGATTGAAATAGTTAATAAACTTAATCCCGAGAAAATCATTTTAGTACATGGAAATGATGAAGCAAAAAATTGGATTGGCGAAAAAATATTATCAATCAATTCAAAAAGAAAAGTTTACTCTGCAGAAAATTTCAAAGAAATTGTTTTAATGTAAATTTTATTTGCTTATTATTTTATAAATTTACACATAGTAAAACCTTCAATTACAATTGGAGGATACATGAAAATAATTTTAATAGTTTTATCATTTCTTTTTATTTCATGCGCTCAAAGAGAAGAACTAATTCTTTCCGAGGAAACTTCACCAATAAATATTATAAAGGATGATATAAAAATTATCTCGCCAAAATTTGGTGAGGTATGAAAATCATCCACAATGCAAAAAATCAAATGGCAATTGAGTAACGAGGTAAAGAAAGTTCAAATTATTTTATTCAAAAAAGAAGCTTTAATTGATTATTTAGCAATTTCATTTCCAAATATTGGAGAGTTTAATTGGAACATTCCAAAAAATTTTACAAACTCAATTCATTATAGAATTAAAATAATTGCAATAGATTATCCAAGAATAAATGCATTAAGTGATTATTTCTACATAAAAGATGATTTAGAAAATCCAAACTAATATTAATTTGACAGTAGTGATAAACTTAGATATATTTGTGCCACAAAATTTGAAAAAGATCGCGGGGTGGAGCAATTGGTAGCTCGTCGGGCTCATAACCCGAAGGTTGTAGGTTCAAGTCCTGCCC
>JARGDL010000021.1 GCA_029210465.1 Stygiobacter electus | reverse complement strand
TGTTGATTTGTTCATAGTAACACCAGATTATTACTTAAAATATAACTCCAGTGTTACCGAAATGCTGAAGAATTACACTACCGACAGGTAGATTGAAAAATATCAATTACTTAAATAGTCAATCATTAACCTAACGCCAAAACCAGTATCCCATTTTTTAGTGTAGTTATTAAAATCATGTTTTAATGCTGGTCCAGCAATATCAATATGTGTCCAAGGAATTTTTTCATCAACAAAATATTCTAAAAATTTTGCTGCAGTTATTGCCCCGCCCCAACGAGAACCAAGATTTGCAACATCAGCTATGTCACTTTTTAACATTGTTTTGTAATCATCATAAAATGGCATTCGCCAAATTCTTTCAAAAGTTTTTTGAGCTGAATTGAAAATCTTTTTTGCCATATCATCGTTTTTAGTAAATAATCCGGCAATAAATTCACCGAGTGCAACCACAATAGCTCCAGTTAAAGTAGCAAAGTCAATTATTTCATCTGGTTTTTGTTGGGAAACAAAATGAAGTGCATCAGCTAAAATAATTCTTCCTTCAGCATCTGTATCTTTTACTTCAATTGATTTTCCATTGCTTGCAATTATTACATCGCCGGGTTTATATGATGAACCACTTACCATATTTTCAACACAAGGAATAACACCAATTAATTCAACTGGTAAATTTAATTTAGCTGCAGCTTGAATGGTTGCAACTACCAAAGCTCCACCAGCCATATCAGCTTTCATTTCAATCATTCCACTTGTTGGCTTCAATGATAATCCACCGCTATCGTATGTAACACCTTTTCCAACTAGTGCAATTTTTTTGTTAGAATATTTTGGGTTATAGTGTATATACATCATTAAAGGTTCATTTTTACTTGCATTACCAACAGCAAGAATTGCATTCATTTTTCTTTTTTGTAAATCACTTTTGTTAAGTATTGTAACTTTAACATCATTTAATTTTAAATTTTCTTTAGTCCTTTTTGCAAATTCTTGTGGGGTCAAATTAATTGCTGGTTCGTTTACCAAATCACGAGCAAAGAAAACTGAGTTCATTAATATGTTGGTTTTATCTATCAACTTTTTGAGTTTGTTTTTATCTGTAAAATGAATTAAAACTTTAAGCTTACTGATTGATTTATTTTTCGACAAATATTTATCGAATGAATAATTTCCTAAATGAATTCCTTCAATGATTGTCTGGATTAAATAATCATCACTTTCAAAATGAGTTGGAAATGGTGCAAATGCAGGAACAACAATATGAAGATTTTTAATGCTTCTATTTTGAAGTTGAGAAATTAATCCAGCAAAATAATTTCTGAAAAAATCTGAATTAAATGATTTGTCAATTTTGATTTTTTTTAAGAATATTAAAGATGGTTCACCAAAAGGTGAATGGTATAAAATTTCTGTTGTGTTCTTATCTTCGATAAAATTTTTTCTTTGTAAAATATTTTGAGGGAAATTAAAACTTGCAAAAAAATCATCAACAAGTTTTGATAAATTTTCACCATCATTAAAAAATTTTACCAATGCAGAATCTTCATAAAACTTCAGATTATCATTTTCTGCTTGGATTGTTAAATCAAAAATCATTTTGACTCCATTTCTAAATAGTATTTTGCTCGTGAAATAACTTTGTCTTTGATATCATTAATTTTAATATTAAAAAGTCGAGCTCCTGAAGCGTTAGTATGTCCGCCGCCGCCAAATTCTTTTGCAAGTAAATTTACTGGTATATTTCCTTTTGAACGGAAACTAATTTTCAATCCATCATTTAATTCATAAAATAATATTCCAATAACAACATTTTGAATAGACAAGCAGTAATTTACAAATCCATCTACATCATCTTCGCAAGTGCTAGTTTCTTGCAACATTTTTTGAGTTACAGTCATGTATGCAATCTTTTGTGTGTTATCAAGTTGCACTGAACTTAAAGTTTGTCCAAGTAATTTAATCCGACCAAAATTAAATTGATTATAAATTTTATCATAAACATCAAGTGGAGAGACACCAAATTTCAGCAACTCAGCTATCATTAAATGAGTTTTATAAGTTGTTCTTTCAAAGCGAAATGAGCCTGTATCAGTCATTATTGCTGCATAAAGTTGAAAGGCAATATTGTAATCTAATTCAGCAATATTTGTACTTTTTATAAAATCATAAATTATTTCACCGGTAGCTGCATAATTTGTGTCATCGATAAGTAAATCGAAAGTATTTTCAGGATCTTGATGATGATCAATACAAACTTTTATGCCATTAAAATTTCTAAATCCATTTTCCATTTTAACAATTCTATAAGCTTGATTTAAATCGAGCAGAAGAAAAACATCTATCTCATTGAAAATATTTGAATGTAAAGTTTCATCATATTTTTCAATTACTTTATCTGAATCAAGGAATTCTAAATTGTAAGGTGTTTTACTGTGATTTATAACTTTTACTTTTTTGTTTAGTTTTTTTAATAAATAAAAAAAAGCAAGCTCACTACCGATTGCATCAGCATCGGGATTGACATGTGAAGAGATCAAAAATGAATTATTATTTAATATAATTTCTTTAAGTTTTTCAAATGGATTCATAAAGGCTATTTTAATTTTTATAAAAAAAGATGTCATCCAATAAACATAAAAATGATACTGAATGACATCTTAAAAGAAGATTGATTATTTACTTAACTTCCCAAGTGTTAGCATTGAACATTAATTTTTCGTAAGTACCTTTTCCTTTTTTAGCAATTACATCTTCAATCTGATGATGATAATCGCCATCATAAGTTGGTTTATTAAATTTACGAAATACACCAACCGGAGTAGGTAAACCTTCAACTTCTGTAAAACGAGAAAGTATAAATTCTCTTGTTGGGTTTGTATCATTTTCATCGTGAACCCAAACATCATTGATTGAATGAACTCCATCATTAATATTAATTATAACGGGATTCAAACCATCTAACATAATTCCTTTATCTTTATTTGCACCAAAAATCATTGGCTTACCATGTTCAAGATAAATTACATTTTCAGGGCGAGTATCTTTTTCTGTTAAATGAGAAAATGCACCATCGTTAAAAATTACACAATTTTGAAGAACTTCTATGAATGCCAAACCTGTATGCTTTGAAGCTCTTGTTAACATTTCCTGTAAATGTTTTGGATCTCTATCCATTGTACGAGCAACAAAAGTAGCGCCTGCACCAGCAGCAATTTTAATTGGATTAAATGGCCAATCAACTGTTCCATAAGGTGATGATTTTGTAACTTTTCCTTTTTCTGAAGTAGGAGAGTATTGGCCTTTAGTTAATCCATAAATTTTGTTATTAAACAAAACAATTTTGAGATTAACATTTTTTCTACAAGCATGAATAAAATGATTTCCACCGATACTCAACATATCACCGTCACCAGTTGCAACCCAAACTTGTAATTTTGGATTTGCTAGTTTAACACCAGTTGCAATAGCAGCAGCTCGTCCGTGAATTGTATGAAAACCGTATGTATTCATATAATATGGAAAACGACTTGAACAACCAATTCCTGAGACCCAAACTATATTTTCTTTTAATTCTCCAAATTCTGGTGAACTACGTTGTGCTTGTGCAAGTATCGAATAATCACCACAGCCTGGACACCATTTTACATCAACATCAGAAGCAAAATCTTTTGCTGTATATTTAACTTGAGTTACTACATTATCTATGTTATTTGCCATTGGTTCCTCCTAAAACTTCATTTATTTTATTTTCAATTTCTGCAACTTTAAATGGTTGTCCTTTAACTTTATTAAATTGAATAACATCACAATTAAATTGATTTCTCATTAATAACGAAAGTTGACCTAAATTTAATTCAGGAACAAGAATATTTTTGAATTTGCTAATTACATTTCCAAAATTTTTAGGGAAAGGATTTAAATAACGTAAATGAACATGAGAAACCTTTTTACCATTTTCTCTTACATTTCTAATAGCTTCTTTAACTGCGCCAAAAGTTGAACCCCATGTAACAACTACTAACTCACCTTCAGCTTCACCGTCAACTTCAACTTCTGGAATAAAGTCAGCTACTTTAAGGACTTTGTTTAATCTATTATGAACCATAATTTCGTGATTATCTGGTTCGTAACTAATATTTCCATAAACATCTTTCTTTTCCAAGCCACCAATTCTATGTTCTAAACCTGGTGTACCAGGAATAGCCCACGGACGAACAAAATTTTCATCTCTTTTGTATGGATAAAATCCTTCTGGGTTAGTTTCAAATTTTACATTAATTTCTTTTAGTTCATCGAATTTTGGAATATTTAATGGCTCAGAGCCGAATGCAAGGTATCCATCAGAAAGTAAAACAACAGGTACCATATGTTCAAGAGCAATTTTACTTGCTTCATAAGCACAATAAAAACAATCTGCTGGAGATTGAGCAGCAAGAATAACAACAGGTGCTTCACCATGTCTTCCGAACATTGCTTGTAATAAATCAGCTTGTTCAGTTTTAGTTGGTAAACCAGTTGAAGGTCCGCCACGTTGAACATCAACAACAACTAATGGTAATTCAGTCATTACTGCTAATCCCATAGCTTCTAGTTTTAAAGATAAACCAGGTCCTGATGTTGTTGTAATTGCTAAATTTCCAGCGAATGAAGCTCCAATTGCAGAAGCTATACCAGCAATTTCATCTTCAGCTTGAAATGTTATTACACCATAGTTTTTATATTTACTTAATTCCTGTAAAATTTCTGAAGCAGGAGTGATAGGATAAGAACCAAGGAAAAGATTTAAACCACTTTTTAAAGATGCTGAAACAAATCCAAGTGCAATTGCTTCGTTACCAGAAACATTTCTATAAGTTCCTTTTGGTAATTGAGCAGGTTTTACATCGAAACGTGTTGTAAATATTTCAGTTGTATCGCCATAGTTGTATCCAGCTTGTAAAACTCTTTTGTTTGCTTCCATAATATCAGGTTTTTTAGCAAACTTTGTTTCAAGCCATTTCATTGTTAAATCAAGTGGGCGATTATACATCCAATATAAAAGTCCAAGTGCAAAAAAGTTTTTACATTTTTCTTTTTCTTTTATTGAAAGAGGTAAATCTTCAAGAGTAGTTAAAGTAAGTTTTGATAAATCTAGTTGAATAACATTGTAATTTGATAAAGAATTATCTTCAAGTGGATTTGTATTGTAATTAGCAAGGCGAAGATTCTTAGTATCAAAAGCACCAGTGTTAACAATGATAGTTGCACCAGGTCTTAAATCTTTTAAATTAACTTTTAAAGCTGCTGGATTCATTGCAACTAATACATCAGGAGCATCTCCAGGAGTTTGAATATCACTGCTACTAAAATGCAATTGAAAACCACTAACACCAGCTAAAGAACCAGCGGGGGCGCGAATTTCAGCTGGAAAATCTGGTAGTGTTGATAAATCATTTCCCATTGCAGCTACTGTATCAGTAAATTGAGATCCAGTCAATTGCATTCCATCTCCTGAATCTCCTGCAAATCTTATTGTTACATCATCAATTACTTGAATACTTTTTGCCATAGTGTTTCTCTTGTTTTTATAAATAATAAGTTATTTTATGTTGTTAAAATAAATAATTGCTTTTTATTAAACGAAAATATTTTCCTTAACAAAATTAAGAATGTTTTTATTCTATTATTTTGCTTTCATAATTGAATTTAAAAATTCATCAGGATTTACAAAACCAGTTATTCTTTCAACTTCGTTACCATTTGAATCAATTATTAATACAGTTGGCATTCCAACAATGCTGAATTTTTTGCTGTATTGTTCAGTTTTCTCATCCATTGTTTTTGTCATATCAACTTTATAACAGGTAAATTCTTTTGTCTTTTCAATTACTTTTTCATTTGAAAATGTAATAGCATCAAGTTCTTTACATGGAATACACCAATCAGCATAAAAATCTATTATCATTTTTTCATGATTATTTTTAGACATTTCAAATTTTTCTAAAGAAAATTTTTGCCATTCAGGCTCTAATTTTTTTTGTGGAATCAAGGCATAAACTGAAAGGGAAAGAACAACTACAGTAAAAATTATTTTAAAAATCCTAAATCCTTTTACCTTATTTGCTTCTTTATCTATAAAGAATAGAATTATGATTGCAATAATTCCAAAGATTGGTAAAGTAAATCCTTGAATTGATTTTGGTAGAATAGGATTCAAGAAATAAATTGCCATTCCAAGAAGTAAGAAACCAAAAATATGTTTTACACCATCCATCCAAAAACCAGCACGTGGAAGGTTTTTAATTTTACCACTAAAAAGAGCAAGTAATAAATATGGTAAACCTAATCCAATAGCTAAAACAAAAAACATTAAGAAACCATAAAAAGGATCACCTTTAGCGGCAACATAAGTTACTAATCCAAGTACAAATGGACCAATGCAAGGTGCTGCAACTATTCCCATTGTTAAGCCCATAAAGAATGCACCGAATATTCCACCTTTTGCACCGCCTGCTTTCATTACTAAACTATCCGGTAACTTAAATTCGTAAACTCCAAATTGACTTAATGAAAGAATGACAAAAAGTAAAGCAATACCAATTATTACAAATGGATTTTGAAGTAATGTACCAAATACAGCTCCGCTTAATGAAGTAATAACTCCAATTACCGAATAAGTAATAGCCATTCCTAAAACATAAAGTAAACCTAAAACAAACAAGCGGCTTGTTTTTCCTTCAGCTTGACCGCCAAAATATCCAATTGTTATTGGTATTAATGGATAAACACAAGGTGTTAAGTTTAATGCTAATCCACCAAGAAAAACAAAAATTAAACTGAGAAGTAATCCACTATTTTCAATCGTATCTGCGATTGAGTTTTCATTCTTATTTTCTGTTGAGATTGATGTTGTTGAGCTTTCCTGATTATTTGGCTCTTGAGTATTTAAAATTAACTTTTGATCTGATGAGTTATTTCCATTTACCTTTACAAGAACTTCGGTTGAAACTTCGTTTGGTGGCATACATGATTCATTATTACAACCTTGATAATAAAAATAAATTGGAAGTTTATACTCGCCGGCTGTTAAATCATTTTTCGTCCTTAAAGTAATTTTAAAATTTTCAGTACCATCAAAAACAGAAACAGGTTTATCGGAAATTTCTAATTTTATTTCTTTTGCTTTTGGATAATCAACTTTAACAAGTTCGAAATTTTTATCTTTAATTGAAACTTTACTTGCAATTAAAAATTCATCTAATGGTTTATTCGAATTGATGTGCCATCCATTTTGGATTTTAATTTGAAATTTAATTTCAAATTCTTTTCCAGCTTGTACTGAAACAGATTTTATATCTGTAGAGAAATCAACAATTTTATTATTTCCAATTTGAGCAAAAATAAAATTGGTAATTAACAATAGAAATGAAAATAGTTTTTTCATAATAGTTCCTTTCATTTACGCCAACCTTGAACGATAGGGAAACGTCTTCCGTATCCAAATGCTTTTTTTGAAACTCTTAATACTGGGGCTGCTTGCTTTCTTTTAAATTCGTTTAAATCAACAAGTCGTAATACTTTCTTAACTGGTTCTTCGTTCCCAATAATTTTTGAAATCTCATTTTTTTCTTTTTGTTCTTCTAAGTACAGTTTTAATATTTCATCTAAAAGTTCGTATGGTGGAAGTGAATCCTGATCAGTTTGATTTGGTCTTAATTCTGCCGATGGAGCTTTTTGAATAATTTCATTAGGAATAATTTCTTCATTCCTGTTGATATAGTTTGCAATACTGTAAACTTGAGTTTTATAAACATCGCCAATCACAGCTAAAGCTCCACACATATCACCATAAAGAGTTGCATATCCAGTTGCAATTTCCGATTTGTTCCCAGTTGTTAAAAGTAAATAACCATGTTTATTCGATAAAGCCATTAAATACAAACCACGAACTCTTGATTGTAAATTTTCTTCAGTAATATCTTCAGATTTATTATTAAATGATTTTTCTAGTTGCATAAGTGCAACATCAACTACAGGTTGAATAGAAATTTCATCTGATGAGATGCCAAGATTTCTAATTAGTTTCTTTGAATCTTCAATGCTTCCTTTACTTGAATAAATTGAAGGCATCATAACTACATGAACATTTTCTTTGCCCAATGCTTGTACTGCTAAATATGTAACTAATGAAGAATCTATTCCACCACTTAAACCAACCAGTGCCTTTTTGAAACCAGTTTTGTTTGCGTAATCTTTTATTCCTAAAATTAAAGCTGAGATAACTTCTTCTTCGTATGATGATTCAACATTTTGAATCTCCGGATAATTTTCATTTGTATCAAAAATTAAAAAGTCCTCTTCAAATTTTTTACCGAGTAAATTCAAACGACCATTATTATCAAAACAAAAACTAGCACCATCGAAAATTAAATCTGTTTGGGCACCAACAGTGCAAGCATAAACCAAAGGAATTTTATCATCGGTCGTTAATTTTTTAAGCATCTGATATTTTTCAAATCTTTTACCGTAAGAATAAGGACTTGCAGAAATATTAATGAAAATTGTTGCTCCTTTATCGAATAAAATTTTAACTGGATCAATTGAATATCTTCTATGTTTCCAGTAATCAGCATCATTCCAAATATCTTCACAAATTGATATTCCTAATCTTTCATTCTTAAATTCAAAAACATCAACTGATTTTGCTGATTCGAAATATCTTACTTCATCAAAAACATCGTAGTTAGGGATTAATGTTTTATTTTGGATAAATTTTATTTTACCATCAAAACAAAAAATAGCTGAGTTATAAACATTTGTCCCAATATTATCTTCTTCATCTTCTGTAATCGAGCCAAAAATTAGTCCAACATCATTTGTTTGATAGGCAATTTCTTCAACAGCTTTATGAAGTGCATTTCGAAACTCTTTTTTTTCAACTAAATCCAAAGGCGGGTATCCACATAAAAACAATTCTGGAAAAACAACCAAATCAACTTTGTTTTGTATTCCTTTTTTATATCCTTCAATAATTTTTCTTTTGTTGCCTTGAATATCACCTATAATTGGATTGAATTGACATATTGCAATTTTCATGTTCTTTTCATTTTTAAGTGGGGCAAAGTTAAAAAGAAGAGTTTTATTTTCAAATTTAGATTTATTAACGAACTAATTTTATATTTGTATAAAAAAATGAATAATTATGTATCCAACAAGTTACATTACTAAATATTGTGAAAAAGATATTTATAAAACTAAAGAAAATTTTTTCTGTTTATTCCCAGCGATATATTTTTATCCGAATTTACTTCGTGTAATTATTAAATCAAATCGCTTAGCTAAAAAAGGAATTTATGATGATGTTCAATGGTCTAATTCTTCTGTAGATATAATCCAAAGTTTAGAAAAGGCTGGTATCAAAATGTTTTTTGAAGGAATTGATAACGTTAAAAAAATTGAAGGACCAGTGATTTTCATTTCAAACCATATGAGCACATTAGAAACAATGGCTTTACCAGCTTTAATCCAGCCTTATAAAAAAGTTGTATATATTATAAAAGAAGAACTAGCAAACTATCCTTTATTTGGTCCTGTTGTAATGGCAAGAGATCCTATTTGTGTCGGAAGAGAAAATCCGCGAGAAGATTTAATGAAAGTTTTAGAACAGGGGAGTGAACGAATTAAAAATGGAAAATCAATTATTATCTTCCCGCAAAAAACAAGAACAAAATTTTTTGATGAATCATCATTTAATACACTCGGTGTAAAATTAGCAAAGAAAAATAAAGTACCAATAATTCCAATTGCACTTTATACAGAAGCTTGGGGAAATGGAAAGTTAATAAAAGATGTCGGCAAAATTGATAAGTCAAAAGAAGTTAAAATTTCTTTTGGCAAAGCTTTCAATGTTGAAAGCAGTGGAAACGAAGAACATCAAAAAGTAATTAATTTTATTAAAGGAAAATTAATCGAATGGCAATTAGAGAATTTGATTGTAAAAAATAAAGGAGAATAAAAAGTGATAATAGCAGTTCCAAAAGAGATAAAATCGGGTGAAAACAGGGTTGCAATAACTCCTGAAGTAACTTCAAAATTAACAAAAAAAGGTTTTGAAGTTTTAATTGAAAAAAATGCTGGTAATAAAGCTGGTTTTACGAATGAACATTATGAAAAAGCTGGCGGTAAAATTTTAAACTCAGCAAAAGAAATTTTTGAAAAAGGAGAAATAATTTTAAAAGTTCAAAGACCACAATTAAATGAAGAATTAAACCAACATGAACTTGATTTAATGAAAGAAGGACAATTGCTCATCTCATTTATGTATGCACTTCACTATCCACAAGATGCTGTTAAGTGTGCTGAAAAAAAAGTTAATGTAATTTCAATGGATATGATTCCAAGAACAACATTAGCTCAAAGAATGGATGCACTCAGTTCACAAGCAAATATTGCTGGCTATAAATCTGTAATTCTTTGTGCTAATCATTTAGGTAAAATTTTCCCGATGATGATGACTGCTGCTGGCACAATTCAACCGGCACGTGTTGTAATTATGGGAGCTGGCGTAGCAGGACTATCAGCGCTTGGAACCGCAAAACGTTTAGGTGCTATTGTTGAAGTTTCTGATATTCGTCCTACTGTTAAAGAAGAAGTTGAAAGTTTAGGTGGAAGATTTATTGAAGTGGAAACAACAGAAAATATGCAGGATGAACGTGGCTATGCAAAACAAGCTTCGGAAGAATTTCTAAAAAAACAAAAAGAAATAATTTCTAAACATGTTGCTAATGCTGATATTGTTATAACAACAGCTTTAGTACCAGGGAAAAAAGCTCCAATTTTAGTTACTGAAGAAATGGTAAAAAGTATGAGACCAAATTCTGTTATTCTTGATATGGCTACTGAATTTGGCGGCAATTGCGAGTTAAGTGAAAATGGTAAAACAATTATTAAATATGGTGTAACAATTATTGGAGAACCAAATCTCCCAAGTTTAGTTCCTTATCATGCTAGTGATATGTATGCTAAAAATTTACTAAACTTAATTGAATATACAAGTAAAGATGGTGTTTTTAATCTTAATATGGAAGATGAAATTATAAAAGGTTCAACTATTGTTAAAGATGGAAAAATTGTGAATGATAGAATTAACCAAATTTTGAATCAGTAAGGAGAATAAAATGGAATCAGTTTCTTTGATAATGTTAATATATGTTTTTGTCTTAGCCATTTTTGTTGGCTTTGAATTAATTAGTAAAGTTCCACCTATTTTACACACACCATTAATGTCAGGTTCAAATGCAATTTCTGGAATTACAATTGTTGGTGCATTACTAGCTGCTGGAGCAGAGGAGTTTACCATCAGCACAATCCTTGGATTTATAGCAGTAGTATTTGCAATGATTAATGTTGTAGGTGGCTATTTAGTTACTGACAGAATGTTAAAAATGTTTAAAAAGAAATAGGTGAAAAATGAATATAATAATTGAAATAAGTTATCTCGTATCTTCAATCTTTTTCATTTTTGGAATTAAAATGATGAGTTCTCCAAAAACTGCAAGAAAAGGAAATTTCATCTCTGCAGTTGGAATGTTAATTGCAATAATTGTTACACTTCTTGATAAACATATTCTCTCTTTTGAATGGATAGTTATTGGATTAATTATTGGTAGTTTAATTGGTGCAATAATGGCATTTAAAACACCAATGACAGGTATGCCACAAATGGTTGGTGTATTAAATGGCTTTGGTGGTGGGGCTTCTACATTAGTTGCACTTTCTGAGTTTTATAGATTAAGTGGAAATATTCCTACACAAACAGGAATTGCAATAGTTGCAAGTTTGTTAATCGGTGGCGTTACCTTCACCGGTTCAATGATTGCCTTTGGTAAACTTCAAGGTATTGTTACAGGTAAAGTTGTTAAATATCCCTTTCAACATCCGCTAAATTTAATTCTTTTAATTGCAACTATAACTGCAGGCGTTGTTATTGTAATTAATCCTACTTTAAGTTGGTTAGTATTAGCAATAACTTTTGTATCACTATTACTTGGTGTTTTGTTAGTACTTCCAATTGGTGGTGCAGATATGCCAGTAGCAATTTCACTTTTGAATTCATATTCAGGAATGGCTGGTGCAACAACTGGATTTGTCCTTCAAAATAATGAACTTATAATTGCAGGATCATTAGTTGGAGCTTCTGGAATTATTCTAACTCAAATTATGTGTAAAGCAATGAATCGTTCTTTAATGAATGTAGTTCTTGGAGGTTGGGCTTCGGCTGGAACAGTTCAAACTGCGTCAACAACTTCAGCAAAGGGACAAGTCAAATCAGTTGATTCAGAAGAACTAGCTATGATTTTTGATTCAGCAGAAAGTGTAATTATTGTCCCCGGATATGGAATGGCAGTTGCACAAGCTCAACATGCTGTTCGTGATTTAGTAAATGTTTTAGAATTTAAAGGTAAAAAAGTTAGATTTGCAATTCATCCAGTTGCTGGAAGAATGCCTGGCCATATGAATGTTTTACTTGCTGAAGCTCAAGTATCATACGATAAACTTTTAGCAATGGAAGATATTAATGATGATTTTCCAAATATAGATGTTGCATTAGTTATTGGGGCAAATGATGTTGTTAATCCCGCTGCACGTCATGATAAATCAAGTCCAATTTATGGAATGCCAATTTTAAATGTTGACTACGCAAAAACTGTTGTAATCAATAAACGTTCAATGAATGCCGGTTATGCAGGTATTGAAAATGAGTTATTCTTTTATCCAAATGCTTTAATGTATTTCGGTGATGCAAAAGAAGCGGTAAATAAATTGGTTCAGGAATTAAAACAATTATAAATTACACTCCATTTTGAAAAGTTGATTCAAAGGAAATATCAAAAATTAATAAACAAATTTAATTGTTCTTTTGAGTCAACTTTTTTTAAAAAATGAAAAATTTTCCTTGACAGATAAATTATTAAGTCTTATATTAATATCAGAAAAAAAATTCTGATATTAATATCGACTTATGTCGATTTAATTTTGGATCTTAATAAGATAAAATATTCTTATTTATTAAATTTACTTAATTATTAACTAAATAAATTTCAAAAAAAAATAATAGGAGATTAAATGTATAGAGTTAATATTATTTTGTTTTTAATGGTAATCATTTTCATTTCATGTAGTAGCAATGAAAAAAAAGAATCTTCACAAGATTCACAGAAAGAAAAAATGGCAAAAATTTTTGGATTAACTGTTTTTGAATTAGAAAATGGAATTGGTCCAATAAAAGAAAAAATAAATTTAGGTCCAGTTGACTTGAATAAAGCAAAACTTGGTAAAAAAACTTTTGAAGCTAAATGTTCTCAATGTCATAAACTTGATGAGAAATATACTGGTCCAGCATTAAGAAATGTTACTAAAAGAAGAACTCCAGAATACATTTTGAATAATATTTTGAATCCTGATGAAATGGCAAATAAACATCCAGAAGCCAAAAAGTTAGTTGCACTTCATGCCACTAAAATGACTTTTCAAAATGTAACGAAGGATGATGCATTAAATATTTTGGAATTTTTCCGCTCAGAAGAAAAATAATTAATAATAGGAGGAATAAAATGAAAAAATTAAATTATTTAATTGCATTTAGTCTATTAGTGGTTTTAAGTATACTAATTCATAACTGTACTGGAACAGGAGAAACTGCAAATATTGAAGAAGCGGCTAAAAAAGTTTATGTAAAACCAGGAAGTTATGATGAGCTTTATGCTTTTATGTCAGGTGGATTTAACGGACAATTATCAGTTTATGGTTTACCTTCTGGAAGATTATTAAAAAATATTAGTGTGTTTTCACAAAATCCTGAGACTGGATATGGATATTCTGAAGAAACAAAAAACATGTTGATGACTTCTTATGGATTTATACCTTGGGATGATGCACATCATCCAGTACTTTCCAAAACTAATGGTGAACAAGATGGACGTTGGATTTTTATTAATGGTAATAATACTCCAAGAGTTGCAAGAATTGATTTAAGAAATTTTGAGACAGAAGAAATTATTGAAATACCAAATTCAGCTGGTAACCATGGTTCACCATTTTTAACTGAAAATACTGAATATGTTGTTGCATCAACTAGATTTAGTATCCCAGTACCTAATAAAGATGTTTCTATTAACTCATATAAAGAAAACTTCAAAGGAACAATTTCGTTTATTAGTGTTGATAAAAATGGAGATATGAATTTAGCATTTCAAATTTTAGTACCAGGATTGGATTATGATTTAGCCCATGCTGGTGTTGGACCTTCGCATGGTTGGGCTTTCTTTACCACTTACAATAGTGAACAAGCAAATAGTTTACTTGAAATAAATGCTTCACAAAATGACAAAGATTTTATTGCTGCCGTAAACTGGAAAAAAGCTGAAGAATATTTAAAAGCTGGAAAGGGTAAAATAGTTCAGACAGAATTTTATAATAATGAATTTAATGAATCGACTCATTCAGCTATATCTAAAAAAATGAATTCTGTTGTTGTGTTAAATCCAAAAGAATGCCCAGGATTAATATATTATATACCAACACCAAAATCGCCTCATGGCGTTGATGTTGATCCAAGCGGTGAATATATTGTTGCAGGAGGAAAACTTGCAACTGTTATTCCTGTTCACTCGTTCAGTAAAATGATGAAAGCGATTGAAGGGAAAAAATTTGATGGAGAGTTTGATGGAATTCCTATTCTAAAATATGAAGAAGTAATTGCAGGTGAAGTGCAGAATCCTGGTCTTGGTCCATTGCATACTGAATTTGATGGTAATGGTTATGCTTATACTTCTGCATTTTTATCATCAGAAATTGTAAAGTGGAAATTAGGAACTTGGGAAGTTGTTGATAGAGTTCCCACATATTATTCAATTGGTCATTTAATGATTCCAGGTGGTGATAGTAGAAAACCATATGGTAAATATGCTATTGCATTAAACAAAATAACAAAAGATAGATATTTACCGACTGGTCCCGAACTTGCACAATCTGCACAATTGTATGATATAAGTGGAAATAAAATGAAATTATTGTTAGATTTTCCTACAATTGGAGAACCACATTATGCGCAAGCAATACCAGCTGAAATATTAATGAAGAATTCTAATAAAATTTATCAAATTGAAAAAAATAAAAATCCTTATGCTGTAAAAAGTGAAAAAGAAACCAGAGTAGAACGAAAAGGAAATGAAGTACATATTTATTTAAGTGCTACAAGAAGCCATTTTAAACCAGATAATATTGAAGGAATAAAAGTTGGTGATAAAGTTTATTGGCATGTAACAAATCTGGAACAAGATTGGGATATTCCACACGGGTTTACTGTTAAAGGATTAAATAATTCAGAATTATTAGTAATGCCTGGACAAACTAAAACAATTGTATGGACACCATTAAAATCAGGTATATATCCATTCTATTGTACAGATTTTTGTTCAGCGTTGCATCAAGAAATGCAAGGTTATGTTCGTGTTTCTGAAGCAAATAGTAATACTAAAGTAACTTTTAATTAATTTTTTATAGATAGATTCAGGTTGAAAAAATGAAAAATATATCTAAGTTTTTTATGGCTTTTGCATCTTTGATTTTATTGTTAGTATTTTTATTTCCAATTTGGAAAATTGATTTATCAGCTCCACAATATCCGGAGGGTTTAGGTTTAAGAATTTGGGTTAACCAAATTACCGGAATGAAAGATGGAGATTTAAATCTTATAAATAATTTAAATCATTATATTGGAATGAAAACTATTCAACCTGAATCTATTTCTGAATTAAAAGTTATGCCTTTTATTATAATATTTTTTTCAATATTTGGATTGTTCATTACTTTTATAAATAAACAATTTATGAAATATGCTTGGCTCATTCTTTTTATTGTGGTATTAATTGTTGGATTATATGATTATTATATGTGGGGTTACGATTATGGCCATAACTTGAATCCAAATGCTCCAATAAAAGTACCTGGGATAACGTATCAACCACCATTATTGGGATCTAAACAATTATTAAATATGAATGCAACTTCACTTCCAGATATTGGGTCATTCATTTTAGGTTTATCGTTCTTATTTGTAATTCTTTCCATTTACTTTAATAAAAAAGTACAAAATGAAAAATAATATTTTTTATATAATAGCTTTTACAATTTTATTTTTAGGTTGCAATAAAAATCCTGAACCAATTAATTATAATAAGGATGAATGTGCACATTGTATGATGACAATTGCAGATCCTAAATTTGGTTGTGAATTGGTCACAGAAACTGGTAAAATTTATAAATTTGATTCAATTGAATGTATGGTAGATTATATTTTAATTGAAAGAGGGTTTAAAATTTCATCACTTTGGATAACTGATTATTCAAACCCAAAAAATTTAGTTGATGCAACAAAAGCTTATTTTATAGTAAGCAAAAATATTGTTAGTCCAATGGGAAAATATTTAGCCGGTTTCATAAATAAAAATGATCGTGATAAATTTTTTGAAGAAGTTGGTGGTAATAAACTAAACTGGAAAGAAGTAATTGAGTACATTAAAAATTCCAAGTAAATACTTATTATATATATTATTCATTTTTTCAAATATTATTATTAGTAAAACAATTTATGTCAATAACACAATCCAACTTAAAAATGCATTAAACAATGCACTTCCCTATGATACAATAAAGATAAATAAAGAAAATTATCAGTTTAATTTCCTTGAAATCAAAAAGCCTTTAACACTTGTTGGAATTAATTCACCAACATTCGATGGAAATAATAAAGGTACTATTTTAATTGTCAAATCAAATTATGTTTTTATTGAAGGTATTAATTTCCAAAATACTGGTTATAGTTTTACAAATGATTTTTCTGCGATAAAAATTGATGGGGCTAATAATTGTAGTATTTTAAAAAACAACTTTACTAATTGCTTTTTTGCAATTTATTTGGCAAAGAGTTTTAACTGCTCTATTTCAAATAATAAAATTGTTGGAAGTCAAAAAAGGCAAACATTTTCAGGGAATGGTATTCATCTTTGGTATTCAAAAAATATTTATATATCTAACAATTTTATTGAAGGACAAAGAGATGGAATTTATCTTGAGTTTACTAAAAAAAGTACAATAGAAAAAAATATTAGTAAAAATAATTTAAGGTATGGGTTGCATTTTATGTTTTCAGATAGTTGTAATTATTCTGAAAACATTTTTGAGAAAAATAATGCTGGTGTTGCAGTTATGTACACGAATAATGTGAAAATGAATGGCAATATATTTAGAAATAACTGGGGTGATGCTTCATATGGATTATTACTGAAAGATATCTCATCTAGTGAAATAAAAAATAATTATTTTATTAAAAATACGGCAGGAATTTACTTGGAAGGATGCGACAGAAATTCGTTTAAAAATAATCAATTTAAAAATAATGGTTGGGCAATTAGACTAATGGCAAATTCGATGGAGAATACTTTTATCAAAAATATTTTTCTTGGTAATACTTTTGATGTTACCACTAATAATTCGAAAAATTATAACACATTTGATAAAAATTATTGGTCAGATTATAATGGCTATGATATTGACAAAGATGGTTATGGAGATACACCTTATAGGCCAGTCAAGTTAATTTCTATTTTAGTTGAAAATAATAAAACATTATTAATTCTTTTGAGAAGTTTTTTTGTTGAATTACTTAATTTGGCAGAAAAGCTTTTGCCGGTGCTAACCCCAGAAACACTAATTGATAATCATCCTTTAATGAAAATAAATATATGATTAAAATTAATAATCTTTGTAAAAATTATGGTGATATAATTGCACTTAATTCTATAAATGTATCATTGGTTGATGAAAAATTAACTTATTTAGTTGGGCCCAATGGTTCAGGAAAAACCACTCTTATCAAAAGTATACTTGGATTAATAAAAATATCAAGCGGAGAAATATTTGTTGACAAACTTCGATTAAATGGAAATTTTAGTTACAGAGAAAAAATTGGTTACATGCCTCAAGTTGCTAGTTTCCCAGAAAATTTAACCGTTGAAGAAGTAATAGAATTAATTAAAAATATTAGAAGTTCAATAACTAATTTAGACGATGAATTAATAAATGAATTTAATTTAAAAAAAGAGTTTAATAAAAAAATTAAAGCACTTTCTGGTGGGACTAAACAAAAATTAAATGCTGCTATAGCTTTTTTATTTAATCCAAAAATTTTAATTCTCGATGAACCAACAGCTGGGTTAGATCCTATTTCAAGTAGTTTGTTGAAAGATAAAATCTTGAAAGAAAAAAGTAAAGGTAAAACCATTCTTTTAACTTCTCATATTATCAGCGAACTAGAAGAGGTGGCTGAAGAAATAATATTTATCTGCGATGGTTTAATATTTTTCAGTGGTGAAAAAAATAATTTAATATCATCAACTGGTGAAAAAAATTTAGAAAGAGCAATATCAAAACTAATGAGAGAAAAAAGTGAAAATTTTAGCAACGGTAATTAAAAACCAATTCCAGGATTCCTTTAGAAGTAAATGGATAATTGTTTATTCCTTATTCTATTTTTTAATTACATTTGGATTAATTTTATTTACTAATGATAGTAATAAAATTATTCTAAGTTTGATGAATGTAAATTTAATTGTAATACCTTTAGTTTGCATAGTATTTGGAAATGTTTTTTTTTACAATAACCGTGAATATATAATTATGATTTTAGCACAGCCGGTTGATAGGAAATATATTTATTTAGGATTGTATTTCGGACTTACTTTTGCAATGAGTTTAAGCTTTTTATTAGGTGTTTTTTTGCCTATAATATTTTCATTCAAAATATTCATTAATAATTTTAATATAATATTTTGGTTAATTATAACTGGAATTTTGATAACATCCATATTCGTAGGTATAGCTTTTTTAATTTCGATGTTAAATGAAAACAAATTAAAAGGGTTGGGCATTTCTATTTTTAGTTGGTTTTTGTTTACAGCTTTATATGACGCAATAATTTTAATGTTATTGCAGATATTGCAAAACTATCCGCTTGAAATATTTTCTTTAACATTAACTCTAGTTAATCCAATTGATATTACGAGAATTATTATAATAAATAATTTTGATATTGCAGCACTAATGGGTTTTACCGGAGCTGTTTTTAACAAATTCTTTGGTAGTGTCGTTGGGTTTGTTATTGCATTATTTTCATTAATTAATTGGATTGCTATACCATTATTTATAGGATTAAATTTATTTAACAAAAAAGATTTTTAATTATGTTTTCAACAGTAAGATATTTTATTAAAACTGCAATCGGTTTTTTAATCTTAGGATTACTAACTGGTGCTTTTATGATGATTAGTAAAAATATTTTTCATCAAGGTTATCCATATTCAATGATAACCGCTCATACCCATTTAATACTCATAGGATTTGTTATGATGATGATAATGGGTGTTGCAATTTGGTTTTTCCCTCGTCCAGAAAAAGAAGATAAAAAATATAATCCAACTTTAATTTTAATCGTTTATGGAATGATAACAATTAGCACTTTTATTAGATTTGTTTCAGAAATAATAAATGGTTATTTACAAGATGAAATCTCTGCTGTGATTATTACTTTAGCCTCATTAGGACAGTTATTATCCTTTATGCTTTTCTTTTATTCTATTTGGGGAAGAATTAGACCAATTGGAAGCCATATTCGTGAAGCTAAAGGAGAAAAGTTTTAAGATATATTATTTTAGATAAAGATGATATAAAGTGAAAAAAATAATTTTATTAATCATAATTGTTGGTCAAATTTATTCTCAAAACATTCGAAATAATTTTTTTATTCAACCAGATTCTATAAAAAAGCATTTGCAATTTTTAGCAAGTGATTCTTTAGAAGGAAGAGGCACTGGTAGTAAAGGAGAAATATTTGCTTCAAATTATATTGCTAATAAATTTGAAAAAATTGGACTTAAAAAATTACCTAATGGAACATACTTTCAGAATATATTACTACATGGAAGTCAGGCGTTAGAAAATTCGGAACTTTATTTAAAAAATGATTCTGAAGAACTAAAGCTAAAATTAATTGATGACTATCTTCTTTTTAATACAAATTCTTTGAATTACATTCCACAATACAGAGACATTGTTTTTGTCGGTTATGGAATAGTTGCACCTGAATATGATTACAATGATTATTATGAACTTGATGTTGAAAATAAAGTTGTAATATTTTTAGATGGCGAACCAAAATCAGTTGACCCTTCTTATTTTGATGGTGATAATCCTACAATTCATAGTAATATAGAACTTAAAAATAGAGTTGCTTTCTCAAGAGGTGCAATTGCAACTATTTTGATACCAATTTTTAGCTACAAAAATTGGGAGTATGTTCAAAATGAGTTTAATAAAGAAAATATTAGCCTTGCACATTTTGTAAATCAGAATCTTAACATAATTATTAACCCAACTGTTCTTGATTTTATATTTAAGGGAGCAGAAAAAAATATCAAGAATATTATTGATGATTATATTAATAACAAAATAAAATCATTCAATTTAAAAACGAAATTAAAATTCAAAGGTTCATTCAAAGAAAGAACATTTATATCAAGAAATGTAATTGGTTACATTGAAGGAAGCGACAAGAAATTAAAAGACTCATATATTATTGTATCAGCACATTACGATCACCTTGGTATAGGAAAACCTGTTGGTAATGATTCAATTTATAATGGTGCATTAGATAATGCTATTGGTGTTTCTGTGATGCTTGAAATAGCAAGAGCAATTGTTCAAAATAAATTTTTAAGCAAACGAACAATTATTTTTATTGCTACAACCGGTGAAGAATATGGATTGCTCGGCTCAAAATTTTATGTGGAAAATCCAGTATTTCCACTTTATAAAACAGTTGCTGATATAAATATAGATGGTGTTGCAATAAATAGAAATTTTGAAGGAATTATAGGAATTGGTGCCGAGTTTTCTACTCTAAAAAAAACTTTACAAAATTTAGCTAATGATAAAAAAATATGTGTCGAAAATATTCCGGGTGAATTCAAAAAAATGGGAGAATTTAATTTGTCCGATCAGCTTTCCTTTGCACAAGCTGGTATTCCATCTATTTTGATTTATGAAGGGTTAAAGAATAAAGACAAAAGTGAAGATAAAGTTATTAAAAGTTTTTATGATTATATGTCAAAAAAATATCATACACCATTTGATGATTTAAACCAAGATATTGATTACATTGCTGCAGTTCAACATGCTCAATTTTTAACTGATTTTATTTTAAAAATTTCTAACTCTGAAAGTGAACCAGAATGGTTTGATGGTGTTGAATTTAATAATGTAAGATTAAATAATAGAGCTGAAAAAAAATGAGGAATACAATTAGCATATTACTCATATTAATAATTTATTCATGTAATTTATTGCAAATTAATAAATCAGTAATTAGAATTATTGGTTCTGATACAATGCTCGAATTAACTAAACACTTAGCAAATGAGTTTAATAAAGAATATCCAAATATTTTAATTACTGTAGAAGGCGGCGGCTCAAAACATGGAATTGAAAAATTAATTAATGGAAAAGCAGACATTTGCACTTCATCAAGAAAATTATATCCCGAAGAAGCAAAAAAAATGGTCGAAAATTACAATTCATTAGGTGTTGCTAATCTTATCGCTATTGATGCATTATCAATTTTTGTAAATGTTGACAATCCTGTTGAAAATTTATCGAACTCTGAATTGAAAAATATTTTTACTGGTAAAATTAAAAATTGGAAAAAATTAAATTCTGATTCTTCAGATATTAAAACAGTAATTAGGAATAAAGATTCAGGGACTTATTTATTTTTTAAAGAGTATATTCTTGAAGGTGAAGAATATGATAAAAATTCTATTACTTTACCTACTACTAAAGAGATTATTGATTTCATAAAAGAAAATAAAAATGCAATTGGTTATGGTGGAATTGGTTATGCTAAAAATGTAAAAATTATTGCCGTTAATGGAATTATACCAAACGCTGAAAATATTTCGAATAATAAATATTTATACTTTCGTTACTTATATTTTTTTACTGTTAAAGAACCAGAAGGTGAAATAAAATTATTCATCGATTGGATAAACTCACCAAAAGGACAAAAAGTTGTAAGAGAATCAGGATATTTCCCTTTACTTAATATTAAAGAATAAAACCCCGAAAATATTCTTCATATAATTTTCATCTAACCTTAATACTAATTTAATAACCAAGGATTATGTTTATCTCAAAAAAAAGGTTATTAAATGATTAATCTCATTTATATTTTTTTAGGAATTGCCTCTGGAATAATTTGCTCGGTCTTAGCTAAGAAATATCAAAAAAGCCAAAAAGATTGGTATATGTTAGGACAAATTTTCCCGCTCATATCATTATTTATTTTTTACATTTTCTTTAAAAAAAGTACAAATGCACTTTAACGATACAAAAAATCATAGCGAGGTAATTGTGTCTTCAATCTACTATGAAATATTTTTATATAACAATGCTTTTTTTGAAAATCTCGTTGGAGAATTTTATAGGATTAACAAATACAAAAGTAACATTTATAGAAAAATCAAAAATGAGCAGGAGTATTTTACTAAGCTTAGTAATGAAGAACGATTGATATTAGAAGACTTAACAAAAAAAGAAAAGAAACTGCTCGATGAAATATTAAAACATAAACTTATCGAAAACAATACAACAAATTCTAAATGATAGATTTTAATTCACTATTAAATGAAAAAATAAAAACAAGATTCTTCAAAAAATTCCTCCTTTATTTTATTTCTAAATTACTTTACACAAATAGGATTAATGAATTTTTAAAAATTAATTCACATCTTGATGCACGTAATTTTATTAATGAATTATTTGAAAGCTTATCTTTCTCTTTTGAAATTTCTAATCAAGACATTCAAAAAATTCCAGCGGAAGGAAGAGTTATTTGTGTTTCGAATCATCCAATTGGCAGTTTGGATGGTCTTTCTTTATTAAAATTATTTTTAGATATAAGAAGTGATGTCAAAATTTTAGCGAATGATATTTTATTAAATGTCAACAATATTAAAGATTATATAATACCCGTAAATGTCTTTGATGGAAAGTTAAATAAAAATTCTTTTAATGAAATTAAAAATGCTTTAATAGAAGATAAAGCAGTTATCATTTTTCCTTCCGGGACAGTTTCAAGACTTAAAGGGTTGTCTATTGTTGAGTCAAAATGGAATAAAGGGGCAATACACTTCGCTCAAAAATTTAATTCACCAATTCTACCCGTTTATATAAATGCAAAAAATTCAGTCTTGTTTTATATAATTTCAGCAATTAATAAAAGGCTTTCAAGTTTGTTATTAGTTCATGAATTATTCAATAAGAAAAATGTAAAAATTAAAATTAAAATTGGGAATATTATACCATCAAAAGTTTTTGCAAGCGGGAATATTTCAGAATTTTACCAAATAAAACTATTAAAAAAGCATGTTTATGAATTAAAAAAAAATAGGCCCAAAGAAATATTTCATACCGAAAAAAATATTATTCATCCAATTGATAGAAGATTATTAAAACGAGAATTCAATTCTTGTGAACTAATTGGATTAACGAATGAAGGTTACAGGTTATATGTTGTTGATAAAAAAATATCGCCACAAATACTAATAGAATTAGGTAGATTAAGAGAACTGACATTTAGAAAAGTTGGAGAAGGCACCGGTAAAAAATTTGACCTTGATATTTATGACGATTATTACAAACATCTTGTAATTTGGGATGAAAACAATTTAGAAATCGTTGGTTCTTATAGAATTGGTTTTGCTAATGAAATTGTTACAAACTATAATACGAATAAATTATACACTTCAAGCCTTTTTAATTTTTCAGAAAAATTCAAAAATGAAATTCTTCCTTACTCAATTGAATTGGGTAGAAGCTTCATCCAAAAAAAATATTGGAATTCAAATGCATTATATTATTTATTCCAGGGAATTGGTTCTATAATTAACAATAATAATTCCATTAAATATTTGTTTGGACCTGTTAGTATAAGCAATAACTATTCACAAAATGCAAAAGAGCAAATTGTTTTCTTATATAAAAAATGGTATTCAAAATCATATAACTTAGTAACAGGCAAAAATGAATTTATCATATCCAAAGATGTTCACAATAAACTTTTAAGTGAGTATGATAGTAAGGATAGAATTGCAGATTTCAATAAACTGAAAAAAAATCTAAAAATTGAAGGTTTCACGATTCCAATTTTATTTAAACATTATGTAGAATTATGTGAAGAAGGTGGTGCGAATTTTTTATCCTTTAACGTTGATCCTGATTTTGAAAATTGCATTGATGGCTTTTTGGTAATTGAAATTGATAAAATTAAAGAAGAAAAAAAGAGAAAGTATATCCAACAAATTCATAAAATAAAAATACCCGCTTAAATTTAATACAAACATAACTTTATCTTCACCAATAATTAATAAGTGAAAATTAATTTTTGATAACAAAAATATTTTATATGAGAATAGCTCACTTATCAGATTTACATCTTTGTTCATACTTCAAAGAGAACAATTTTTTAAAATTAGAAAAGGCGATCTTAAAAGGATTAGAATATGGTGTACAGCATTTTGTTTTTAGCGGAGATATTTCAGATAACGCAAATGAGAATGAATTGAAAAAATTTAAAGATTTGTTAAAAAAACTAAAAATCTATGAATCTGAAAAATCTACTGTTACGATTGGCAATCATGATATTTTTGGAGGACCACAAACTGCAAGTGATGTAATCAACTTTCCTTCAAAATGCTTAAAAGTTAATTACAATGATAAAGTATTATCGTTTGTCGATTTCTTTAAAGAATTATTCGAAAATACAATTACCATAGACAGCAGTTCAAATTTCCCTTTTCTAAAAATAGTAAATGATAATGCACTAATAATTATTAATTCGATTGATGAATACTCAAGATTTAAAAATCCTTTTGCTTCAAATGGGAAAATAAGGAAAGATGTAAGAGAAAAAATTTCAAAATTATTGAATCATGAAAAAGCAAAAGACAAATTAAAGATTTCTGTAATTCATCACCATTTTTATCACAACAATGAAAACGTCTCGAGCTCAGAAAATAATATCTGGACAAAAGTTGAAAACTATACGATGAAACTTCGTAATAAGAAAAAAATATTAAAACTGTTTAAAGAACATAATGTTAAAATAGTTCTACATGGACATTCTCATGAAATGAAAGAATATTATAGAGATGGCATACATTTTTTTAATTCTGGTGGTGCATTCGAGGGCGATGCATATAAAATGTTCATATTAAATGCTTTTAATTTCGATATAAGTTATGAACTCATAAAAGAGCAATTATTACAAACCAACTATGAAATATTAGCATCAAAAATTGCAATGTAAGGATTAACATATTCTTAACATTGGATTAACATATAATTAATTATAGGACGATATGTTTGTGTATCAAAAAAAAGAGAGAGAGTAAAATGCAATTCAGAAAAACACTAATTTTTCATTTATTAATTTTTATTGGAATTTCCTTTTCACAACAAAAAGGTTCTATTTCAGGTAAAGTGTTTGATAAACAAACTAATGAAGCATTAATTGGGGCAAGTGTTTCAATTGAAAATAGTAATCTTGGTGCATCATCAGATTTAGATGGAAATTATGAAATAAGAAATTTACAAGCAGGGAATTACTCAATAAGAGTTTCATACATTTCATATCGAACCATTGTTATTAAAAATATTAAAGTAGAAAGTGGTAAATCAACAGTTATCAATATTCCTCTTGAACAAGAATCAACAGAACTTAAAGAAGTAGTTGTTTCTGCTGAAGCATTAAAATCAACTGAAGCTGCTATTCTCAATATCCAAAAATCATCCTTAAACATTGTTGATGGGATGAGTGCAGAATTAATTAAAAAAAATAATAGTTCAGATGGTATTGATATATTAAGGAGAATGACAGGTGTTACTATTTCTGATGGTAAATATGCTTTTGTTCGTGGTGTTAGTGATAGATATAATAGCACTTTACTCAATGGTTCAACATTACCAAGCACTGACCCTGAAAAGAAAAGTTTTTCTTATGATTTATTCCCTGCCAGTTTAATTGAAAATGTATTAACATCAAAAACATTTATACCTGATAAACCTGCAGATTTTTCAGGAGGTTTAGTTGAAATTAATACAATTGAATTCCCATCTAATTTAATTATGGATTTATCGATTGGTACTGGTTACATAGCTAACCAAACCGGTAAGGTAGTTTCAACATATCAAGGTGGTAAAACTGACTTTTTAGGTATTGATGATGGAACAAGAAAATTACCAAGTTCGGTTCCATCAACTAGAATTGATAGGACTTTCACTCCTGTACAACTTGAACAAATAGGAAAATCATTTTCAAACAATTGGGATCTTAAATCATCTAATTTACCAGTTAACTCAAATTTCAAATTCAATATTGGCAACAAAATTAACTTTGGCGAAGAAGAAGTTTTAGGATACATTGCTTCAGTTACTTATTCAAACACAAATGATCTTAAAGAAACTTATCAAGCTAATTATACTTTTGAAGGGCCTAGATACATTTATAATGGTACAACACATAACAACAGTGTAAACTGGGGTGCTTTATTTAATCTTAGTCTGAAACTTTCAAATAATAATAAAATAAGTCTTAAAAACGTTTATAATAATTCATCAGACAATGAAACTATCCAATACGAAGGCGAATATGCATCATATCTCCAATATAGAAAAACAACATCATTAAGATTTATTTCTCGTTCTTTGCAATCATCACAATTAACAGGGGAACATTCTTTAGATTTATTTAATGGCGTTAAATTCGACTGGAATTTAAATTACTCTCAATCAAATAGAAGTGAACCAGATGCACGAAGATATGTTTATGCACGTGATATGTATTCACCTAAAGATCAACTTCAATTTTTATTAGACCAATCATTAGTTTCAAGATATTATGGAAACTTAGATGATAAAATTTATGGTTCATCTGCTAATCTTAAAATAAAATTATTTGATGATAAAAATTTACCAGAGTTTAAATTAGGATTTTTGTTAGATCGTAGATCAAGAGATTTTAATGCTAGAGTGTTTGGTTTTAGAAATGTACCCGGTGGAAATTTTATGAAAGAACAAGAATTACTCTATAAAGATGTCAAAACTATTTTCTCCAGCGAAAATATAAATCCTACTTTTATTGAAGTTGTTGAAATAACACAACCAACTGACAGTTATAGTTCAAATCAAAATGTTAATTCTGCATATTTTCTAACTGATTTTGCATTGTTTGATAAAGTGAAATTTGTAACAGGGTTACGTTATGAAAATTCAGTTCAAGAGTTGCAAACTTTAACAAGAACGGGTGAAAAATTTTACTTAAAAAATATATATAATGATTTCTTCCCAAGTTTGAACATCTCAACAAAATTTAGTGATGAAGTTTTACTAAGATTTGGTATTAGTAAAACTATATCAAGACCAGAATTCCGTGAGTTAGCTACATTTACTTACTTTGACTTTGTTGAAAATGAATTAGTAATGGGCAATCCTAAACTTGTTAGAAGTTTAATTAATAATTATGACCTACGTTTAGAATACTATCCAACCGCAAGAGAAATGTTTGCTGTAAGTTTATTCTATAAACACTTAATAAATCCTATTGAACAGATTTTAATTTCATCTTCAGGTCTAGAACCAACAAGATCATATGAAAATGCAAAAGAAGCTAAAAACTATGGCTTCGAATTTGAGTTTAGAAAATCATTTGACTTTATAAGTAAATCGCTTGATCGATTAATGTTAATTGGGAATGTCAGCATTATTAAATCAAAAATATTTTTGAATGTTAATGGTTTCCAGATTCCAAATAGACCATTGCAAGGACAAGCAGATTTCATTTTTAACTCTGGTTTATATTATGAAACTTTAGATAATGATATATCTGCTTCAATAACTTATAATAAAGTTGGTGATAGAATAGCTAAAGTTGGTTATGGCGGTCTTGGTGATGTAATTGAATTAGCCAGAGATCAAATTGATTTAACAATCTCCAAAAAAATAATGAACAGCTTATCAATTAAATTAAGTGCAAAAGATATTCTTGGAAATGATCAAAAGTTTATTCAAAAAACACCTGATGGCGATAAGCCAAGTGCTATAATAAAAAAGAGACAAAGTTTATCAGTTAGTTTGAATTTCCAATTCTAAAAAAAGGAAAATATTTTACCAACAAATAAAAAAGGAGTACAAATGAAAAAAGTATTAATTACAATATTACTCTTATTTTCTCAATTAGTTTTTGCTCAAGATGTCATAATTACTGGAAACATAACTACTAATACAACATTAACAAATGATAAGACATATTTGTTAAGAGGGATAGTAAGAGTAGAATCAGGTGCAACACTGACAATACAAGCAGGGACAAAAATATATGGAGAAAATTCATCACAAGGTTCATTAATAATAAAACCAGGTGGAAAAATAAATGCAGTAGGAACAGCACAAAATCCAATTATTTTTACAAGTGAGTTTACAAAACCAGGTGCAACAAGAAAACCAACATATGGAGATTGGGGAGGAATAATATTATTAGGAAAAGCACCAATCAATGTACCAGGAGGAACAACAACAATAGAAGGACCTGGAGATATATTTGGCGGGAATGATCCAAATGATGATAGTGGAGTAATGAAATATGTAAGAATAGAATATCCAGGAATAGCATATTCACCCAATAATGAAATCAACGGATTAACTTTTGGTGGTGTAGGAAGTAAAACAGTCATAGAATATATAATGGTGGCATACAGTGGAGACGATTCATATGAATGGTTTGGAGGGACTGTGAATTGTAAATATTTAATAGCATACAGAGGTTGGGACGATGATTTTGATACAGATTTTGGTTTCAGTGGAAAACTACAATATTTGTTAGGTATAAGAGATCCACAGATAGCAGATCAATCACAATCAAATGGATTTGAAAGTGATAACGATGGAGCTGGCTCAACAAATACACCAAGAACTAGTCCAACATGGTATAATGTAACATTAATAGGTCCAGCAGCGACAAAGACAACACAATACAATTCATTATTTAAAAGAGGAATGCATTTAAGAAGATCATCACAAAATAAAATTTACAATGCATTGATAATGGGATGGCCGGAAGGAATATTAATAGATGGAACAAATACAGTAGCAGATGCAAAATCAGGAGTAATGTTTGTAAAAAATAGTATAATATCTGGATCAGTAACAGCAGACTTTAAGTCAACAGATGCTGCATTCCAAACAGATATGCCAAATTGGTTTACAACAAATGGAAGTAAAACATATACAAACAATAGTGATGTAATGTTAATTAATCCATTTGATTTAACAAAATTAAATCCAATGCCAAAAACAAATTCACCAGTATTTAATGGTGCGGCAACTCCACCAAACGATGGCTTCTTTGATTCAAATGCAAAATTTATTGGTGCATTTGGTACAACTGATTGGGCAAGTGGTTGGAGTGGTTTGAATTTTGTCTCAACTGATGTTGAAAAAATTTATAATCAAATACCAACTGAATTTACATTAAGTCAAAATTATCCTAACCCATTTAATCCTTCCACAACGATTGAATTCGCAATTAAAAATGATGGATTTTATTCATTAAAAATTTATAATACAATTGGACAAGAAGTTGCAAATCTAATTGAATCTAATCTTAATCCTGGTTTTTATAAGATTAACTTTGATGCTTCAAAATTAGCAAGTGGTATTTATGTTTATAGACTTTCAGGAAACAATCTTAATTTAACAAAGAAAATGATCTTGAATAAATAATCTCTCTCTCTCTGATTTCATTAGGCGTTCCTTATGGAGCGCCTTTTGAGTTTAAATAATAAATAACAATTTCATAACATAAAATTAACATTATCTTAACATTAAAAATTCTATTTTTGATTAAACAAAAATGGGAATAAAAATGAAAAAAATAATTTTAGTAATTCTTGTAATTTTGACTTTTGGTTTTATCTATCAGGGAAAAACAATTACTATTAAAGGTTCAGATACAATTGTTATTCTTGCTCAAAGATGGGCAGAAATTTTTATGAAAGAAAATCCTGATATAAAAGTTCAAGTTACTGGTGGTGGTTCTGGAACTGGTATTGCTGCTTTAATTAACGGAACAACTGATATTTGTAATTCATCACGCCCAATAAAACAATCTGAAATTGAAAAACTAAAAGCTAAATACAACTCTAACGGAATTGAAATTAAAATTGCTATTGATGGATTGAGCGTTTACACAAACAACGCAAATAAAAAAGTAAATGAATTAACTCTTGAACAAGTAAGAAAAATTTATACCGGTGAAATTACCAATTGGAAAGAAGTTGGTGGTGATAATGCAAAAATTATTTTATATGGAAGAGAGAATAATTCAGGGACGTATGTTTACTTCAAAGAGCATGTTTTAGAAAACAAAGATTTTAGTCCTGCAATGCAAAGTATGCCCGGAACAGCCGCTGTAATTAATGCTATTGCAAAAGATAAAAATGCAATTGGGTTTGGTGGTGCTGCTTATGCTAAAGGTGTTAAAGATATTGCTATTAAAAAAGATAAAAATTCAAAAGCATATTTACCATTAAAAAAATATATTTTAACAGGTGAGTATCCGATATCAAGATTTCTTTATATGTACACTGTCAAAAAACCAGAAGGTAACGTTAAAAAATTTATTGATTGGGCTTTGAGTAATGAAGGACAAAAAATTGTTGAGGAAATTGGTTATTTCCCAATTAGAAAGATTAAATAAGGAGAAAAGAAATGGAAATTTGGAATGTTCATTTAACTAATTCAGAAGTGTTAAAAATAAAATCAAAGAAAAAAGATTTATTAAAAAGTGAAAAAAAGTATTTATCAGCAGTTTCAATTGAAAATGATAATGAGAAAGAAATTTTACTGAATAGAAATGCTATTGTTTGGTTGAGCAAAGAAGAAAAGCAAGCTGAGAAGGAAGATTAAATCTTTATTAAGATGAGAACAAAAATTTTAATTGTTGATGATGAAGAAGATATTCTTCAGTTGTTGAAATATAATCTTGAAAAAAACCGTTTTGAAGTTTTAATTGCTAAAAATGGATACGAAGCATTACAAAAAATGGAATTTAAACCTGATTTGGTAATATTAGATTTAATGATGCCAATTATAGATGGGTTTGAAACGTTAAAAAAGATAAAAGAAAATGAAGAATTAAAATCCATTCCTGTTATTTTATTAACCGCAAAAGCTACTGAATCAAATGAAATCGCAAGCCTAAATATCGGGGCAAGCGATTTCATTCAAAAACCTGTTTCAATTAATAAATTAATTGCAAGGATTAAAGCAAATCTTAGAAAGAATATTGAAGATAGGTTTACTGACAAAGAAAATATTTCAATCGATGGTTTGAAAATAGAAGTAGATAAATTTTTAGTAACAATCGATAATGAACCAATTGATTTATCTAAAACAGAATTTTGGATTCTCCATTTATTAACTTCAAATAAAGGAAAAGTTTTTAGTCGTTCTAAAATACTTGATAAAGTTTGGGGAGATAATGTGTATGTTACAGAAAGAACCGTCGATGTTCACTTGTTAAAAATTCGTAAAAAATTAAAAAATTATGCTGAATATATTGAAACTATAAAAGGAATTGGTTATAGATTTAAAGAATAGTATGATACTAAATAAAATTTAACAATTTCTTAACATTCCAAACTCCTAAAATTTATGATATTAGAATATCAAAATTACAATTGAAAGAAGTGAACTTACTCCAAAAAAAATTTAGACCAGTTGAATTTATAATTGAACAATTAATCAAATCTGTTTCTTTTGTTTCGTTTGCAGTTATTATTTTAATTTTTTTATTTGTTTTTAGAGAAGCTTTACCAATCTTTTCGCAAAAAGAAAAAACAGTACCAAAAGAAGAATTGCAAACTGGATCTTACGGTGAAGAGCCAACAATTGATCTGCAAAACCAAACAAGTAATTTAGATAACCAAAGTAAAAATAAAGATGAAGCAACAATTAAAAATTTACTTGGTAATGAATGGCAACCAGTTGGTTTAGAACCTAAATATGGGTTACGACCGCTTTTCTTAGGAAGTTTGAAGGTAACATTTATTGCTCTAATCATTGGAGCGCCACTTGCAATATTAGCCGCAATTTTTTCTTCATTATTTGCACCTAAAAAAATTAAAGAATTTATTAAACCTTCAATTGAATTACTTTCAAGTTTTCCATCTGTAGTAATTGGATTTTTTGCTTTGGTAACACTTGCAACTTTTTTACAAAATATTTTTGGATATACATTTAGATTAAATGCTTTTGTTGGTGGAATTGCTATGGCGATTGCAATCATTCCGATAATTTATACAATAACTGAAGATGCATTGAATGCAGTCCCAAAATATTATTCAGAAGCAAGTTTAGCACTTGGTGCAAGTAAATGGCAAACAGCACTTTTTGTTGTTGTCCCGGCGGCGACTCCCGGAATATTTGCAGCTTTGCTTCTTGGATTTGGAAGAGCGTTTGGCGAAACTATGATTGTATTAATGGCCACTGGAAATGCTGCTTTAAATTCATTGAATATTTTTGACCCCGTAAGAACTTTATCTGCGACTATTGGAGCTGAAATGGCAGAAGTTGTATTTGGTGATGTGCATTATTCAGTTTTATTTTTCATTGGTTCCTTATTATTCATAATTACTTTTATAATTAATGCGATTGCAGAATTTTACGTTAGAGCTAAACTTATGAAAAGATTCAGAGGTGAATAGTGAATAATAAATATTTAGGAAAATTTATTGTAATCTCATCAGTAATGTCAACTTTGTTAATTTTATTTTCAATAATATATCTGCTTTTAGAAATTTATTCTGGTGGAAAAAATTATTTAACATTTGAGTTCATAACAAGTGAACCTAAAGAAGGAATGACAGCTGGAGGAATTTTCCCAGCTATTGTTGGAACTGTTCTTCTTGTTTTAATAATGTCAATCATTTGTGTACCAATTGGAACAATTACTGCAATATACCTGAATGAATATGCTAATAAAAAAAGTTTTTTTACTAAATCAATTAGATTTGCTGTAAATACATTATCTGGAGTTCCATCAATAGTATTTGGTTTATTTGGATTGGGATTTTTCGTACAATTTATTGGTGCAGGAATGGATAAAGTTTTTAGTACAGATGGAAATTTGCAATGGGCTCAGCCAAATATTCTTTGGGCAAGTTTTACAATGGCTTTTTTAACTGTGCCGGTTGTTATTGTTTCAGTGGAAGAGGCATTAAAAAATGTTCCAAATGAATATCGTGCAGCAAGTTTGGCTCTTGGTGCTACTAAATGGGAAACTATAAGAAAAATTATAATCCCTAATTCAATATCTGGTATTTTGACAGGAACAATTTTAGCAGTTGGTCGCGGTGCTGGTGAAGTTGCACCTATTTTATTTACTGGTGCTGCTTATTTTTTACCCCATCTTCCTGAAAAACTAACAGATCAATTTATGAATTTAGGTTATCATGTTTTTGTTATGTCAACTCAATCTACTGATGTTGAAGCTACAAAAGGAATTCAATATGCAACAGCTTTTGTTTTGTTAATTTTAACTTTTAGTTTAACTTCAATTGCAATATTTATTAGATATAAATTTCGTAAAAAGTTAATTGTATAACTCATGATCAAAAATCCAAAAATTATTGTTGAAAATCTTAACCTTTTTTATGGAAATAAAAAAGCATTAGATAATATTTCATTAAAAATACCTGAAAAATTAGTTACAGCTTTTATTGGTCCTTCTGGTTGTGGTAAATCTACATTTCTAAGAACATTAAATCGAATGAATGATTTAATTGAAAATGTAAAAATTGACGGGAAAGTTTTCATTGATGAAATTGATATTTATGACAAAAATATTGATGTAGTAGAACTTAGAAAAAAAGTTGGTATGATATTCCAAAAATCTAATCCATTTCCAAAATCAATTTATGAGAATGTTGCTTTTGGTCCTAAAATTAATGGTATTAAAGATAAAAAAAGACTCGATGAAATTGTCGAAAGAAGTTTGATTCGTTCAGCACTTTGGGATGAAGTTAAAGATGATTTAAATAAAAGTGGATTATCATTAAGCGGTGGTCAACAACAAAGACTTTGTATTGCTCGTGCTTTGGCAGTTGATCCAGATATTCTTTTAATGGATGAACCAGCTAGTGCTCTCGATCCAATTTCAACTACGAAAATCGAAGACCTAATTTTTGAATTAAAAAGGAATTATACTATTGTAATAGTTACTCATAATATGCAGCAAGCTGCTCGTGTTAGTGATTTTACAGCTTTCTTTTACATGGGTAATTTAATTGAATATTCAGATACAAAAAAAATATTTACTTCACCAGATAAACAACAAACCGAAGATTACATTCGCGGTAGATTCGGTTAATAATTTGAGGTTAATATGCAAGAACATTTTAATCAGGAAATTGAAAATTTAAAAATTAATCTAACCAAAATGGCATCTGTAGTTGATGACATGGTTGAACGCTCTATCCAAGCTATTGAGACTGGGAATATTGAATTTGCTAAAGGTATAAAAGAAAAAGATTTAGAAGTTGATGCATATGATAATTTAATTCAAACACAGTGTGAAAACATACTTGCTCTTTTTCAACCATTTGCAACCGATTTAAGATTTATTCTTTCCTCATTGATGATAAATAATCAACTTGAAAGATGTGGTGATATTGCTGTGAACATTTCTCAAAGAATTAAAAAAACATACGAATACAAAAATTTAATCGATGAATCTCAAATTACTGATATGGCAAGGAAAGCAAAAGAAATGTTAAAGAAATCGATCGATGCTTTTATTTTGAAAAATAGAGAATTAGCTGATGAAGTGTTAAAAAGTGATGAAGAAGTTGACAAATTAAATAAAAAAGTTTTTAAATACTTAGTTGAAAAAATGCAAAAAGAACCAAATTTAATAGAACCATCTGCTCATTTATTAATTTTGTCTCGCCATATTGAAAGATTGGCAGATCACGCCACAAATATTTCTGAGAATATTGTTTTTTACATTGATGCAAAACTTGTATCCCATTATAAAAAGCTAAAAAAAATCCAAGAATAAATATTCTCAAAGAAAATACAACTCTTAATAAAATTTTCTAGTCTTTTTGTTTGTTTCAAACTTTAATATTTTTTATTTTGAAAACGAAAATCAAATAAAAGGCTAAAAAATGTCTTTAATTAAACCAAAAAAACTTAATAAAGGTGATTTAATTGGTATTATTTCACCTGCATCATCACCCGATGATTTATCAAGAATTGAAAAAGGGGTTCTTTATTTAGAAAGTCTTGGTTACCGTGTTGAAGTTGGTAAAAATGTTGGCAAATATTATGGTTATTTAGCAGGTACTGACGAAGAGCGATTGGAAGACCTCCATTCAATGTTTCAAAATAAAAATGTAAAAGCTATTTTTTGTGTTCGTGGTGGTTATGGTTCAGGTAGAATACTTGACAAAATAAATTATAATTTGATTAAAAAGAACCCTAAGATTTTTGTTGGTTATAGTGATATAAATGCATTACAATTAGCTTTTTATTCAAAAATTGGACTTGTATCTTTCATTGGACCAATGCTTGCTGTTGACTTTTATGATGAAATTAGTCCATTTACAGAAGAAAATTTTTGGAAAATAATTACATCTGATAAAAAGATCGGGAAAATTTCTAATCCAAATTCCGAAAAATTTTTTACTCTTAACAAAGGAAAAGCAAGTGGTAAAATTGTAGGTAGTAATTTAACATTAATTACATCTTTATTAGGAACTGAATTTTTTCCAAAATTAAATGACTCAATTCTGTTACTTGAAGACATTCATGAAGAGCCGTATAGGATTGATAGAATGTTAAATCAACTTAGACTTGCGAAAGTTTTTAAGCAAGTTAAAGGAATTGTTTTAGGAAATTTCATTGAATGTGTTCCAAAAGATCCAGAAACGAGATCGTTCACATTAAATGAAATTATTATTGATTATTTTCAAAATAAATGTAAACTTCCATTGATTTATAATGTAAATCATGGGCATATTAAACATAACATAACAATACCAATTGGATTAAAATGTAATTTAAATGCAACAAAAGGAACACTTGAAATAATTGAAAATGCAGTAACAAAATAATTTTTATTAATTAAAAAAATAAAGGTTTTATTCTCTTTTTTAAGAAATAAAATTCAAAAACAACTAATTTCATTCGTTTTGAGGGGGAAAAGCTGGTGGTATAATACTTGTTCCAAAGTTGAAAAATCATCATGAGAACAAGATGGATTTTATAAATGAAAAAGATATTTTTGATTTAATTGATAATGAAAAATTAAATAATATTTCACTTCAAAAAGAAATAATCCAAAAATCCAAAGAAGCAAAAGGTCTTTCCTTAAAAGAAAGTGCTGCATTGCTCAACATAAATGATAAAGAAACTTTAAATGAATTATTCCATACGGCAAAAGAAGTTAAAGAAAAAATTTATGGAAATCGCTTAGTTTTATTTGCACCGCTTTATTTAACAAATTTGTGTGTGAATAACTGCTTGTATTGTGCATTTCGAAAAGATAACAAAGAATTAAAACGTAAAACTCTTTCTTTAGAAGAAATCAAAGAAGAAACAGAATTTTTAGTCGGTCAAGGGCATAAAAGACTTTTACTTGTTTGTGGTGAACATCCTAAAAAAGCAAGTATGGAATTTATTGGCGAATCAATTAAAACTATATATGAAGTTAAAATTAAAAATGGAAATATTAGAAGATTAAATGTTAACACTGCACCATTATCGATTGAAAATTTTAAAATATTAAAAAGCTTTGGAATAGGAACATATCAATGTTTTCAGGAAACATATCATTACGAAACTTATTTGAAAATGCATCCTGAAGGACCGAAACGTGATTACTCATGGCGCTTGTTTGCAATGGATAGAGCATTACAGGCTGGAATTGATGATGTTGGTATTGGTGCTTTATTTGGACTTACTGATTGGAAGTTCGAAACTTTAGCACTTCTAAGTCATGCTTTTAATTTAGATCAAAGATTTGGTATTGGTCCTCATACAATTTCTGTCCCTCGATTAGAACCAGCGTTTAATGCACCAGTTTCTCAAAAACCACCTTTTGCAGTTGATGATTTGTCATTTAAAAAAATAGTAGCAGTATTAAGACTTGCTGTTCCATACACTGGAATAATTCTTTCAACAAGAGAAAGAGCTGAACTAAGAAGAGAATTATTTCATGTGGGTGTATCGCAAATAAGTGCAGGAAGTAGAACATCACCAGGAGCATATAAAGAGAGTAAAGAAAGTGTTGAGGAATACCAAATGGAGCAATTTCAACTTGGAGATCATCGTTCACTTGATGAAGTAGTTAGAGATTGCTGTGAATTAGGTTTTATGCCAAGTTTTTGTACAGCTTGCTACCGTTCTAATAGAACTGGGGATAGATTTATGGAACTTGCTAAATCTGGTAATATAGGTAAAATTTGTGTTCCAAACGCAATTTCAACTTTTAATGAATATATATTGGATTTTGCCTCAGATGAAACTAAAATAGTAGCTGAAGATTTTACTAAAAAAGAACTTGAAAAATTAGATGGTCCAACAAAAGTCAAAACAGAAAAAATGTTGCAAAAAATTAATCAAGGGAAAAGAGATATTTTCTTTTAATATATGGACTTAGATGAATTATTAAATAATGATTCTTTTACCAAAGAGGAGATAATATTTTTGTTGAGTCTTAAGAAGGAAGAAGAAATCAATAAATTATTTCAGCGTGCTGATGAAGTAAGACAAAAATATTGTGGCAACGAAGTTCATTTACGTGGCATAATTGAAATTTCAAATTATTGTGAGCAAAATTGCATTTATTGTGGTTTGAGATTCGATAATCATTTTATCAAAAGATATAGAATGTCTCCCGATGAAATAGTAAAAACAGCTAAAACAATTACAAACGAAGGAATTTTCACTGTTGTTTTGCAAAGCGGTGAAGATAGTTATTTTGATTCTGAAATTATTTCATATATAATTTATCAAATTAAACAAAATACAGATGTGGCAATAACTTTAAGTTTAGGTGAAAGGAATTTTGATGAATACAAAAAATGGAAAATAGCCGGAGCAGATAGATATTTACTTAAACATGAAACGGCTAATCCACGTCTTTATGAAGCATACCATTTTAAGCAAGAATTATCAGAAAGATTAGAACATCTTGAATTCTTAAAATCATTAGGTTATCAAATTGGTTCAGGCAATTTAATTGGACTTCCAATGCAAACTATTGAAGATATAGCTGATGATATTTTACTATGCCAAAAATTCGATTTAGACATGGCAGCTTTTGGACCATTTATACCTTCTCCTCATACTCCATACCACAAAAAAAAAGGTGCTGATGTTTTATTAACTCTAAAAACTATGGCTGTTGCTAGATTAGTATTAAAAAATGTGCATATTCCATCAACCACTGCTTTAGCAACTTTAGATAAAAATGGAAGAAAAAAAGGGTTACAATGTGGAGCTAATGTTGTTATGCCAGATTTTACTCCATTCCCTTATAGAGAACATTTCCAAATTTATGCAAATAGAAAATGTATGTTGGATGATCCTAAAGTATGTAGTTCATGCCTGCAATTTCAAATTGAATCAATTGGTAGAAAAATATCAAAATCAAAGGGTGATTCTTTAAAACAAAACGCAATTCTTTCTTAAATTTTTTTACAATTTAATTTGAATTATATTTGAGTAAAAGATCGAGGATATAAATGAAAAAAATATTCTATTTTTTTATTTTAATCATAATGATTGGTTGTTCATCGAATAATGATAAAAAATTCTATGATGAAGGCTTAAAGCTTTATAATGAAAAAAAATATAACGAGGCTCTTAACAAATTTCAACAAGTATTAAATGAGAATACATCTGGTGAGTTTAGAGAAAAAAGTTTAATGTTAATTGGAACTATGTATTATATGTATCAAGTTCCAAATGTTGGGCAAATGGAAAGTAACCGAAAAGCAGTTGATTATTTTAGATTACTTTATAAAGAATATCCAAATTCAAAAGATGCTCCGAAAGCATTATTTTTAAGTGGTTTTATTTTAGCAAATAATTTAAATAAATTAGAAGAAGCCAAATTAGCTTATCAAGAGTTTCTTAAAAAATTCCCTGACAATGAATTTGCTGTATCAACTAAAACTGAACTTGAAAATCTTGGTAAATCACCGGACGAAATTCTTCAGAAAAAACTTTCCAAAAAATAATGTCAATAAAAAAAGCTGATGTAAAAAAATATTTGGATCCGGAAGTGATATCGGGTTTAAAATCTCTTGAACTTCGCGCTAAAATGATTGTCGAAGGCTTCATGGTTGGTTTGCATAGAAGTCCTTATCATGGTTTCAGTGTCGAATTTGCCGAATATCGTCCTTATATTCAAGGTGATTCAATAAGAAATATTGATTGGAAAGTTTTTGCAAAAACTGAAAAATATTATTTGAAAAAATATGAAGATGAAACCAATTTGATTTGTAATATTTTTATTGATTGTAGTAAATCTATGAATTTTAAACACTCAGCTAAAGTTACAAAATTAGATTATGCGATAAATTTAGCCGCAGCTTTATCTTATATTTTAATTAATCAACAAGATTCAGTTGGTTTAGTTGTTTATTCAGATAATGTTAAAGAGTATTTGCAACCAAAATCAAGCAGATTTTACTTAAAGACAATTTTTACTGAATTGGCGAATATTAAATCTGATGGTAAAACAAACACATCTATTGCATTAAATTCAATTGCAGATAAAATTAAAAAGCGTGGACTTACAATTATCATTTCAGATTTTTTTGATGATCTGAATTCAACAATTTCTGCAATTAAAAAAATTCATTTCAAAAAAAATGAAATAATCATTTTTCAAATATTAGATCCGATTGAAATTAATTTTGGCTTTGAAAGAGATTCAACATTTATTGACTTAGAAACGAACGAAAAATTATCGTCACAACCACATCATATTCAGTTAGCCTATCAAGAAGCAATGAATGAATTTTTGACCAAATTGAAAAGAGAATGTCTGAATTTAAATATTGATTACAATCTTATTGAAACAAATCAAACTTTTGAAAAAGCATTATTAAGCTACTTTGCAAAAAGAGAAAAATTACATTAAATAATTATGAAACATAAAATTATTGGCAAACAGCATAATTCAAAATTGTGTTTTGTATGTGGATTAAAAAATAAATTTGGAATCCATGCACATTTTTATATTACAGAAAAAAAAGAATTGGTTGCATTATTTACACCAAAAGATGAACATCAAAGTTATCCCGGAAGATTACATGGTGGAATCGCATCTGCTATTTTAGATGAAACAATTGGTAGAGCAATTCTCAATCTTTATGATGTTGAAATTTGGGGCGTTACCATTGAATTAAATGTTAAATTTAAAAAACCAATTCCATTAAATCAGGAATTAAAAGTTGTTGGTAGAATTACTTCCGAAAATTCTCGAATGTTTGAAGGAACCGGCGAAATAATTTTATCAACCGGCGATGTTGCTGTTACAGCTGAAGGAAAATATTTAAAAGTGCCGCTTGAGAAAATCACTGATTTTGATAAAGATGAAAATGAATGGAAAATTGTTCATCTTGAAAATGAACCAAAAGAAATTGATGTTTAATTGAGAAGAAGATCAAACAAGTTTCATATCATTTAAGAAAGGTAAATCTTTTCTTGTTTTATCAACTTCATTAATATCAATTTCAGTAACAAAAATTCCTTCTTTGTTTTCTGCTGAAAAAATTTCTTTGCCAAGCGGATTATAAACTGAACTTGCACCAGTATGTTCAAATCCATTTCCATCTTTACCAATTCTGTTAACACCAATTGCAAAGCATTGATTTTCTATAGCTCTTGCTTTGAGTAATGTTGTATAATGTTCAATTCGCTTCACCGGCCAGTTTGCAATATTAATTATTACATCAATTCCTTTCTTTGCATAAAAGCGATATAATTCAGGAAATCTTAAATCATAGCAAATCGAAAGTGCGAATTTCACTTGATTAATTTTAGTAATAATAAATTCATTACCGGCTGAATAATTTTTGTCTTCATCCGCTAAACTAAACGGGTGAATCTTTCTATATCTTGCTATGATTAAACCATTTTGATCAACATGAATAAGTGAGTTGTAAATTTTATCATCATCTTTTTCTATTACACCAAAAAAAATATTTGTCTTTAATTTTTGAGCAATATTCATAAAAAACTGAAATGAAATTCCATCAATTTCTTCAGCAAGAATTTTTGATTTCATTGTAAAGCCGGTTAAAGTCATTTCAGGAAAAATTAAAAGATCAACATTTTCATAATCTTTCATTAAGAAGTTAATTTTTTCTATGCTTGCATGTGGATTTTCCCAAGCAGGCGAGTATTGACAAATTCCTATTTTCATAATTAGCTCAAAAATCTTTTTGTAAAGATAAAAAAAAAGTGTTTTTTCTTTTCGGAATATTTAATTTTATTATTAACAAAAACAAAAATCACGAGTTATTATGTTAAATAAAATTTGGCTTGCTTTAATCGTTCTTGGGATTATAACTGCAATTTCAATTGATGTATTTAACGCCTCATCTAATAAATTCCAAAACAATAAACCTCTGACAATTGAATTAAAAAAAATTATTGATTCGGAAAGTTTTGATACTGAATTAGTTATTTCCAAAGAAAATTTTTATTCATTTTATAACGAAAAAATTGAAAGTGATTTAATACAAAAAATAAAACTTTCAAAGAATGCAAAAGATGGAAGTTTTAGTCTTTTTATGAATGTGGAAAATAATTCTCCAAACATTTGGAAAGAAATGGCTAAATCAACTGGAAAAGAAAATGATTTATACGGCAAAGTTTATTTAGGCAAAAAAAATGATGATGGTTCATATCAAGCTTGGTTAGTATTTGAAAATGTAACTTTTACTAAAATGAAAGATGTTACAAATGCAACAATCGATTATGTAAGTAAAGCTGTTGAAATCGCTCTTGGATTAATTGGAATAATGGCTTTATGGCTTGGCATTATGAAAATTGCTGAATCATCAGGATTAATAAATATAATTGCTAAAACTGTAAAACCATTAACTAAATTTTTATTCCCCGATGTTCCACAAGATCATCCTGCTATTGGTTCAATGATAATGAACATATCAGCAAATATGTTAGGACTTGGAAACGCCGCCACACCATTTGGTCTCAAAGCAATGGAAGAACTAGACAAGCTTAACGAAAACAAAGGAACTGCTACCAATGCAATGATAACTTTCCTTGCAATAAATACAGCTGGATTAACATTAATTCCAGCAACAGCAATTGCAATTCGTGCAGCATCTGGTAGTAGCAATCCAACAGTGATTATTGGGACATCAATTTTTGGGGCACTTTGTGCAACTACAGTCGGAATTCTCTCTGCCAAACTTTTAGAAAAATTTCCAATGTCATTTCCTAACTTTATTAGATTATTAAAATCAAACTGGAAAATATTGATAAGCATAATCGCATTAATTTCTTTAGTTGTTTTAACAATTTTTTCTGGAATCTTTTCAAATCAAAATTTTATTAATGTTGATTTAATAAAAAATATTATTCAAATAATTTCATTACTTGCAATTCCTGCAATCATTTTTTCATTTGTTGTTTATGGATTTATAAAAAAAGTAAAAATCTATGAAGTTTTCGTCGAAGGGGCAAAAGAGGGATTTAATGTTGCCGTTAGAATAATTCCATATTTAGTTGCAATGTTAGTTGCAATAGGAATTTTTCGAGCAGGCGGGGCAATGGATTTTTTGATTTTACTAATTTCTCCAATTACAAATTTGATTGGTTTTCCAGCAGAAGCTCTTCCAATGGCTTTAATGCGTCCTCTTTCCGGCAGTGGTGCCCTGGGAATTATGACTGAAACTATCTCTGTTTATGGTCCAGATTCTTTTATAGGAATTTTAGTCTCCACTTTGAACGGGAGTTCTGAAACAACATTTTATGTTTTAGCACTTTATTTTGGCTCGGTTGGTATTTCGAAAATGCGACATGCTGTTACTGTTGGTATTCTTGCTGATATTGCTGGTGCTATTGGTGCATTTATTATCACAAAAATTTTATTTGGTTGATATGAAAGTTTTTATCACAAGAAAATTACCCGGCGAACCAGAAAAATTTATTAAACAGAATGGTTTCGATGTAGAAATTTATAATAATGACGAACCAATACCTCGAGAATTATTTTTAAAGAAAACTAAAAATGTAGATGCTGTGCTTTCATTAATGAGTGAAAAAATTGATAAAGAAGCCATAGATAATTTTTCTAATTGCAAAATTGTAGCTAATTGTGCAGTGGGTTACAACAATATTGATGTAAGCTATGCTAATGATAAAAAATTAATTGTAACTAACACACCTAATGTTTTAACCGATGCAACGGCAGATATTGCCTGTGGATTAATTCTTGCATGTGCAAGAAGATTTCATGAAGGAGAAAAATTAATTCGTAATAAAAAATTCTTTGGTTGGAAACCAAACATGCTTCTTGGCTTTGATTTAAAGAATAAAACACTTGGGATCATAGGAGCTGGTAGAATTGGTTTTGCAACAGCCAAAAGAATGAAAGCATTTGGAATGAAAATAATTTACTACGATAGAAATAAAAGAGAGAATTTTGATAAAGAACTAAATGCCAAAAAAGTTTCATTAAATAAACTAATGAAAAATTCTGATGTGGTTTCTATTCATTTACCATTAGCAGAACAAACAAAATATTTAATTAATAAAACAAAACTTGATTTATTAAAACCTACAGCAATTTTTGTGAATACTGCTCGTGGTGAAATTGTAGAAGAAAAATATTTAATTGAATTACTTCAAAAGAAAAAAATATTTTCAGCTGGATTTGACGTTTACGAAAATGAACCAAAGATTAATCCAAAATTACTGAAATTAGAAAATGTATTTTTACTTCCACATTTAGGTAGTGCAACAGAAGAAACTAGAAAAGCTATGTCATTACTTGCTGCAAAAAATATTGTAAATGTTCTGAGTGGAAAGAAACCGTTAACGCAAGTATTAAAATAAATGCAAATTGTATAATCGCTAATCAATAACTATTTTAACAACAAAAATTTTTATAAAAATATGAGAATAGGAATATTAAAAGAACCACTCGTCGATGAAAAAAGAGTGTCAATTGTTCCAGCTGGAGTAGATCTTCTCGTTAAATCCGGGCACTCAGTTTTTATTGAAACAAATGCCGGTTTAGGAAGTCATTTTACTGATGAAGAATATCGAAAAGTAGGAGCCACTATTGTCTATAATCAAGAGGAAGTAATTCAACGCTCCGAATTAGTTTCTAGGATCACTCCATTTACCGAAAATGATATTGAACAATTACAAGACGAGCAAATTTTATTTAATGTTCTTCATTTAGCTGTGGGTAAAAAAGGAACTATTGAAAAATTATTAAAGAAAAAGATTACTGCCATTGCTTTAGAACTAATTGAAAAAGATGATCAATTACCAATACTTCAATCAATGAGCGAAATAGCTGGTCAACTTGCCATCCAAGTTGGAGAAAGATATTTAGGAAGTGATTACCCAAACAGTCGTGGAATTTTGCTCGGTGGAATTCCTGGCGTTGCACCTGCCGCAGTCGTAATCGTTGGCGCTGGAGCTGTAGGCTATAATGCAGCTTATGCGGCTCATTTAAGAGGTGCTCATGTTATTGTTCTTGATAAAGACTTAAAAAGATTAAGAAGAATTAGAAATGAAATATCAAAAAACATTACAACAGTAGTTGCAAATCAATTTACTATTGCTCGTGGTGTTAAATTTGCAGATTTGTTAATCGGAGCTGTTCAAATTAAAGCTGAAAAAACTCCTCATATTATTACTGAAGAAATGGTTAAGTCAATGAAAAAAGGTTCTGTAATTGTTGACGTATCAATTGATCAAGGGGGTTGCGTTGAAACAAGCAGACCAACATCTTTCTCCGATCCGATTTTTGAAATGCATGGAGTAATTCATTATTGTGTTCCCAATATGCCAGCTTTAGTTGCACGCACAGCAAGCTATGGTTTATCAAATGCTTGTATTGAATATATTTCTTCTATCGCTGATAATGGTTTAGCAAATGCTTTGCTTTCAGATGCTGGTCTTGCAAAAGGTGTTTGTACTTTTAATGGTTTTGTATCAAATGAAAATATTGCAGAAGCCTTCAATCTTGAATATAGAAGACTTCATTTTTTTTCGACAAATTAGTGAGTTATTAAAATGACATTAGAACAAGTAAAAATTCAAAAACCACTTAATGCTCCATGGGTGAAAAGGTATAACTCAAGATTAGTTAGTGCTGAAGATGCTGTTAAGGTTATAAAATCAAATGATAAAATTGTAGTTCAACCTGGTTGTGCTGTGCCTTCTCATTTACTTAATACATTAGTCAAAAGAAAAGATGAATTAGAAAATGTAGAGTTATATCATATTCTTGTAGTTGGTGATTTACCTTATGTTCAACCTGGAATGGAAAAACATTTTCGCCACAAAGCTTTTTTTATCGGTGCAAATACTCGACAAGCTGTAAATGAGGGTAGAGCAGATTTAATTCCAATTTTCTTAAATGAAGTAACTCTTTTGTTTAAGAAAGGAATAATTGTTCCTGATGTTGCATTTATTCACGTTTCACCACCAGATGAACATGGCTTTTGCAGTTTTGGAATTGATGTCGGCAATATTAAAACTCCAGCAGAAAAAGCAAAATGTGTTATTGCTCAAGTAAATAAACAAATGCCAAGAGGTTTAGGTAATAGTTTTATTCATGTCAATAAAATTGATTACATCGTTGAAGTTGATGAACCTTTAAAAGAACTACCACAAGTTGATCCAGATTCATCACCTGAAATGTTGGATATATTTGACAAGATTGGTAAAAATGTTGCATCACTTATTGAAGATGGTTCTACACTTCAAATGGGAATTGGTGCTATTCCAGATGCTGTTTTAAGATATTTACATGATAAAAAAGATTTGGGTATTCACACCGAAATGTTTTCTGATGGTTTAATTGATTTAGTTCTTGAAGGTGTTGTCAATGGTGAAAAGAAAACTCTTCACCCCGGTAAATTAATAGCCGGATTTGTACTTGGGACAAAAAAAGCATTTGATTTTATTGACAATAATCCAATCTTTGAATTTCACCCGCAGGAATATGTCAATGATCCATTTATTATTGCTCAAAATGATAAAATGGTTGCAATAAATTCTGCAATTGAAATTGATCTTACCGGTCAAGTTTGTGCTGATTCAATTGGAACAAAATTTTATAGCGGCTTTGGTGGACAAGTTGACTTTATTCGTGGCGCTGCTCGTTCAGAAGGGGGTAAACCAATTATTGCTTTGCCTGCTGCAACTAAAGATTTAAAATTTTCAAGAATTGTTCCTACTTTAAAACCTGGCGCTGGTGTTGTTACTTCTCGTGCTGATGTTCATTATGTTGTTACTGAATATGGTATTGCAGATTTGTATGGAAAAACTATTAGAGAAAGAGTAAAAGAATTAATTAATATTTCTCATCCACTCTTTCGTGATGAATTAACTGAATATGCAATTAAAACTTTTCATATATAATTTATGGTTGCAGTTATTGGCGATATTCACGGTTGCTACAATACATTTGTGGCTCTTTACAATAAATTAAAAGATAAATATCCAAATGTTGATATTTATGCAATCGGCGATTTAGTTGATCGTGGTAATTATAGTCGTGATGTAATAAATTTTGTAATTAATAATAAAATAAAATTAACACCAGGTAATCACGATTACATGTTTTATCACTTCTTTAAAGATCCAACCTCTGTTTTTGCTCGGTCATGGTTTTTTAATGGTAATGAACCAACTTTAGAGTCGTATGAAAAATTTGAAGCCGATATGTTTATACATATTGAATTCATCAAGACAGCACAATTATTTTATAATCTTGATGACTGCTTTATTTCTCATGCTGGTATATCAAATGAATATAAAAAATTTTTACCAGATGACTTTGAAAAAGATTTATCGGTTCTTGATAGTTTTATCCAAAATGATTTAAGAACTGACCGAGGTATTCTTTGGACTCGCGACCCATTACTCAATATTGGTAAATTACAAGTTGTTGGTCATACAACCAAACCTGAAATAACTTTAGTAGAAAATTCTAATGCCGTTTATATTGATACAGGAGTTTTTTTAGGGAATAAATTGAGTGCAATTGTTGTTGAAAAATCTGAAATAATTGAAACATTTGAAGAACGCACTCACATGGAAGATATTATTAAAAAATAATTTTTTTTGGCTTTTTATTTATTCTTAAATTATAAAAATTATTAAGCAAATTATTTTGCAATTGCAAAGAAACAATTATCAATGTTTATTAATCTATTCCCAATTTTATCAAATGGTGCAAAACTTTATAGCCAGAAATTAGCCAGCTTCCATTTTTGGGCTCATTTGTTAGGAGGAATTGGAATGGGCGCTTTCATGGGTATGGCTGGATTAAGAGGAATGCTGAGACGTGCAGTTTATTTAAATGGTGAATTTAATATTTATATGATTTTAGCCGCACTTTCCGGCTCATTGATTTTACTTGCTTTCTTAGCATTCTTTTATAACATAGTAATGAGTATTGGAATTAAAGGTGTAATTGGAATTTTTATGCCTGCTGAAACTGATACAAAAGATTTACTGCCTTCAGAGAAATAAAATTAAAAAGGCTCTACAGAATTATATTGTACAGCCTTTCTAAATCTAATAATCGGTTTTTACAGTTCGGGGTTATATATGAAGTTAATAACCAAACAAATAATTAAGATTGATAAATTACTTTTGTATAACTGTTAAGTATATGTGCTGTAAGGGATTGCGGAGTAGTTCCCTGTCCACATGCACCTAAGTTTGAGCGGGGCAGAATGCTTAATTTACCACTGAAACCCTTATTGCATATATCTTTTGTTAGCAACAGGCTATTTTCTCTGCTTAATTTTAT
>JARGDL010000020.1 GCA_029210465.1 Stygiobacter electus | reverse complement strand
CTAACCGATACTTGTGAATTAATTCTCTGATACCGATAACAGATTTTGTAGTAGCGTTTGATTGGGATTCGACGGCATTTAAAATATAAATAACCCATTCTTTCCAATTTTCTTTATGGGTAACTTCTCTTAGCAGTCTGTAATAATCATTTTTATGTTGGTTTATGTAACCACTAATAAAAAGGATTGGGAGTTCTAATCTTTTAACCATACAAAGATACAAGACCATAAGTATTCTGCCGGTGCGACCATTACCATCCAGGAAAGGATGAATTGCTTCAAATTGATAGTGCATTACTGCCATTTTAATTAGCGGGTCTATTTCATCTTCAGTGTTATTAAAATAATGTTCAAAATTTTTTAGCAACTTGCGTATTAAGTCTTCTCCTTCCGGAGGCGTAAACAATATTTCACCAGTACTTTTGTTTTGAATTTTTGTACCGGGAATTTTTCTTATGCCAGGTTTTGTTGGTTCTAAAATAGATTGAATTGTAATAAAAGAGTTAGTGTTAAGAAAGTCTTGTTCGATAATTAATCTATATCCTTTTAATAGGGCTTCCCTATAATTTCTTGTTTCTTTTTGTTCAATCTTGAGTTCAGATTCATCAATATAGGTTGCTTGAATAGCATCATTGAAAGTAGTATGAATATTTTCAATTTCTGAGCTTGCAACAGCTTCACGAAATGAAAGTGGTTCGATTAATATGTGACGATTGGGTATAGACTTTGCCTCACCACTTAAACGAGCTAAAGCAATATTTGCCTTATTAACTTTTTTTAATATCTCAACATCGTCCAAATTAAACGATGGTGGAAGCAGTGGTAGTGTGTTATATGGTTGTTCTGGATTAAAGTTGTTCATTTTCTTTACTGTTTTAATTTTATGTTATTTTTTATTTTCAATAACTTCAATCTCCTCCTCCGTGAGTTTATAAAGATTGTACACCAGCTGGTCTGTTTCGTTCCCCCAAACGTAGTTGTATGACTTCGGTGAAACTACTTGTATTGTTCGAAATATATTACCTTGCTTGGAGAGCTTATATTTTGAATCATAAAAGTAAATAAAAGATTGAGGAGCTGTTAAAATACCAAATTCTTCAAGTCGTAAGGGAGTTTTAAACGAATAAAAGTTTTTAATTTTAATTGCATACCCTTTTTTTAATCCTTTAAAGTATTCATAGAAAAACCGTCTGCGTATTCCTGATTTGCCTTTTGTTTTATTCCAAAGAATATCTAATTCATAGTTTAATATTTCTGCAATTGTAAACTCACCTACAACTCTTTTTAATGGTGAAGACGCATAAACAATAACGCTTTCAACTTCTTTATTAAATAACTTTCGTCTAAATTCAAATTGCTTTTCGCCTTTTATAATTTTTTCAACAAACTCTGGTTTAATAGATAAAATAACTTTCATTGATTCCTGCTTTTTTAATTATTGATATTAATTGCTCCTTTTTTATTGGTTTTAATCCTCTTAATTCATTTTTTTCACCTGTCAATATCCTCATATCCAGTAGTTCTTTTCTTATTAAATTTGTGCGTTGTTCAGGACTTAGAGAGGACACGTGTAAAAAATTAATCAAAAAAGGTCTTAATTTAGGGGTATAATCCCACCATTCTTTTAATTTATCATCACTAAAAATACTTCTTTTTCTTGCTTTAGATATAAAATCATCTATACCTTTAAAATTCAGATAAACATTATCAACTATTCCAATAGTTGTAAGTAGTGCATTATAGTAGGCTGGTTTATCTTTTTCAGTAGTTCTATAAAATAAAATAATATCTCCTTTTTTTATTCCTCTTTCTAAGGAACGAGAAATATAAACTTTTGAGATTGCATTTCTATAGGGTTTATCTTCTTTGAAATTATCTGGAGATTCAGTTCTTAATATGGAATCAGGTAATAATTCTGTATGATAATCAGGCCAGATGGGAACAATAAATACATTATTATTTTCTTTAAGGGAGATGAAAGGATAAGTTTTTTGGGGATTATTTATATCAATACTTTGTGTAAAATTTTTGACATATACTAATTCACGAGTACTTTTTTTATTTCCCCATTTAGTAAACCCCCACTCTTCAAGCAAATTGATGAGTCGTTTTTGTTCATCTCTTTTATCAAAAATTGTAACATATATTTCTTCTACTTTTTGTTGGATCGCATTATCAAAAACAATTTTCAAAAAACGCTCTCCCAACTTAAAACCATTTAAGGCAACTTTAAAGGTTCCTATCTTTAACCTTTTATTCCTTTGTGAAAAAATGGGTTCAATATCTGAGTAGTTTTCGGTATCGTCTTCTACCTTCAAATATAGAAACGCCAAAATATTCCCACCGCCGGAAGTAGATATATAAACCAGCTCATTTGATTTTTTTCGAAACCATGGTTCAAATTCAGGATAATCCTCTTTAAATGAAGCAAAGAAAGGATCATTTAAGTTGACGTTCCCAAAATAAGACTTATGAACACTTAAAACTTTATAATCAGTTAAATCCGGAAATTCTATACTTACCTTCTCTAAAAAACTTTCTATGGTAAATACTTTTTCTGATATTCCAAGTAATTTTGCTTTTGTATGAATTTTCCTATCTTCAGTAATGAGAATGTCTACTGTTCCGATAAAAACTTCATTCAAAAGGTAAGAATCATTTTTATCATTCTCTGAGATATCATTTTTATCGGAAATTTCTTTAACTTCAGCATTCAGTTCATTTTTTGTAATTAATTTCTCGTAAGCGTCTAGTTTAATATTAAAAGTTTGTTTTTTAACCTTGTCTTTTAGCCTATTTATTTTTTCTACTGACACTGGATGAATAAGTTTTTTAGCGTTTATTTTATCGAGCCAGTTAAATAACTTACCAATATCAAGATTGATGACTTTTTCAGTTTCCCGATGTATGATAATGTTTGTATCAAGCAGAATTTTTGAATTTTTCATAACAACTCCTAATTTTTATTTTTACTCGCCCTCCGACGTATCTTCTTAATATTGAATTTTGTTGTCATTTAAATTTCCTCACATTATTTAATAAATAAATTCCTCAACACAAGAAATTAAGCTTATTCCATATTTTTATGTATTCTTCTGCACTTAGCCTGGAGTTTGTAGGTATAGCTCTTTGCCAAACGTCAATGCTTTGATTTCTAATCCATTCATTTACCTGGTAAATTTTTGTGCTGTATATATCATCACCGTATTGCTGCTTATATATATTGCCCAAATTATTAGCTATACTCCTTGGCACATTTGCCTTACGCATTAAAACGCCTTCATCGGTATTAACGCCATATAACAGATAAGCAGGAATATTCATCATTTTCTTTTTCTCTGTATCCGATAAATCCTGCCAATCAATACCGTTGGTTGGCATTTTTTGTAAAGCTGCTATGCCCCAACTGGCCATATTGGCAATAACCTTGTAAATAGCTTTGGTTGTTTTTTCAATCGCTTTTTTTCTGTCTTCTTCATTTGGAAAAATGCTTTGAGAAATTTGCGAAATATTATTGCCATTTACCCATTGAATAATTAATCGGGAAATGCTTTGCTGGTCTAATACATGTTCACCCACTTTTATTTCTTCCAATGATTTTCTGATTTCATAGGTTTTGAGCATGATACCCACTAATTTTTTCATCGTTTGATTTTGCTCTGAAAACAACTGATTTTTATTCCAATCACCAGGTGAAATGCCTGACTGCGATAACCTGGCTATCATTTGTTTGACGGAAACGGTCGAAAAACCAGTAGAATCGGCTCTACGTGCATATTCTAAAGAAAGATTTTGTGCATATTCCCTTAGTTTGTTAATCAGAAATCTCTTTTGATTTTCTTCAATTTGTCTAAATCCCAAAGTCGCCTGAAGTTTCTCCTCCAGATGATTTAGAAACTGATTTAAATCGTTTATCTGTAATCGCAAGTGGGAAATATATTGCAGAATGGCCGACCATCGTTCATCTTTGTAAAGCCATCTTGCAAAATCTTCTTGCTGATTTTCCATAGCTATTGCGACTGCACTTTCTAATTGAGAAAGTAAATAACTTGAGGCTTTGTTAACATATTCGGCAATTTTTCTCAAATCATCATTGCCTCTTGTAACCATTCCCACCCAGCCAAGTGATTGTTGGCTAACTCTTCCAACACGTCCGGCAAGGTTCCAGAAATCACGGGTAGGCATCGGTCCACTGAATGGATAATCGTATGAACCCATAATCACAGCCGAAACGGGGAAATTGATGCCCTGAGCAATGGTAGTAGTAGCCACAAGAGCCTGTAATTTACCTTGCACCATCAGGAGTTCAACAAGTTGTCTGATTTCGTCAGGTATGGCAGAGCTGTGTATGGCAATGCGTTTATCTAAATAGTTTACTAACGGAAAATCAGCTCCTAACTCTGTTTCAACAAATTTTTTTAGTAGTTCTATGTCCTCATCGGGTTCAAAGATTTTAGAACATTTTTGGGTTAAATATTCTGCAATAGTATAGGTCTCATCAACGTCGCCCGCCAGAATGATGATGGGTGAATTCAAATCCAAAATTTCACTTCCGACAAATCTAGCCAACTTAACTTTTGATTGTTTAATCTGCGATAAATTGGTTTCTGAATTTTCTACTTTAATCAAAGGAATATTTTCACCAATCTGATATGTACCTTTGGCTGTATTTAATGTCTGAATATAAACATCAAAGTTTTTACCCCTTCCTTGTGCTCCTATGGCACCCACTACTCTTTCATTGGGTTGCCACCAGTCAAACTGTATGTTAATGGTTTTTCCTCTTTCTCCACCCAGCCATTCGGCTATTTGCCGGGCATTTGGAATATCAGGGGTAAGGAGTAGGAAGTTGGCTTCGCGGCAATCGTTTTTAATGGTAGCCAACAACAATTCAAGATTTAAGCCGCGTTGTTTTTCTTCAATATTGTGGGCTTCGTCCACTACGGTAAGTACAAGCGGCCTGCGTTCAGTAGTTCCAAGTCCCTGACGGATTAGAAGATTTAATTTTTCGTAAGTGGTAATAAGCACATCAAAATCCGTATTGTCTCCCTTGCTTTCAACAAGATAAGCTTCAAATCCATCTATTTCGGCTACGCCACTGGCTTTCTCAATCCTTAAACCTATATTCCCTAAATCCTGTTGTAACCTTATGTAGGTCTGATTAACCAATGTTTTTGTAGGAACCACATAAGCCACCCAACCACCACGTTCCCTGAATTCGTTCAGAGCCTGTAAAATCTTATATTCGGCTATCAGGGTTTTGCCGCTGGAAGTGGGTAAATTTACAACTATAGAGCGATGAGCAGGATTTAATAGTTCTCCCTTTAATATGGATTCTTTTTGCGGATATAATAGTTCAAATACCGGATTTTCTTCGCGTTTGGCAACGAATTGGTTAAACGCACTTACCCAGTGATTGATGCCCGTGAGTGTGTACCAAATGGTGTTTCGGATAAGTTTGATGGCGAAAGATTCTACATACTGATACAACAATTCAAGCATCATATTTCCCGCTGCACCGGCAAACTCACGGGCAACTTTCAGATGGTATTTTATTTTATTTTCAATATCATATTGCCCGTTTTCAATTCTTCCCTCTAAAAGGTATTGCCCTATAATTTCAGTGGTTTTGGCAAAATGATACAGCGATACAACTTCAGCCGCACCATACGCCTGACCTTCCTCTTTTACCTGACTTAAAAACTGTTCTTCAAACTGCTTTTGTTCTTCTCTAAGCTGATTAATGGCATTGATGGATTGTGATATTTCTGCCCATGATTTCTTAATCACTAATGAAACGATTACCCGAAAACATTTTCTGAGCAAGCGGCTATTCCATTTTTCAGGGATTTCTAAATTATCAATAGCAGTTTTTTGTGTGATTAGAAAATCTTTGACCAAATGCGCATGTTCGCCCAGATAGCCCAATGAAATCACTTTGATGATTTCGTAAATGTCTTCATCGCTTTTGCATTCGCAGGGTAAAAGCGAAGCTATATCAAAGTAAACCGAGCAGAGCGCTTTGAAGTTTTCATCCTCCTGATGCTGCCACAGTTCTAATAACTTTAGCTCACACAGTTCTTTGGCTTTTGCGAGTTGATTCAGTTCAGATTCTGACAGTTGAAGCAATGAAAACCTTTTGGTCAGCTTGCCTTTTTGAACCAGCTGTCCGATGCCCTTAAGCATTTCAGGAAAGGCATCGCTTAAAAGTTTATATTTTTCAGTTGCTTTCATTGACTGCACCGTTAATGATTTTTAGCCAATTTTCTTTGGCTATGGGTAAATAAATTGCCAAAAGTTTCAATCCAATAGGATCCAAAATATCTTGCTTTAGTTTATCGTATGACGCCTTAATATCATTTTCATCTGATTCCGTATCTCTCACCAGTACGCCATAAAGAAGATATTTTCCGGCATTTTGCTGATAATAAGTTCTGATTGCCTTTTCAAAATCTTCTTTAAAATCTTCATTGCCTACTGGTTGCAATTTGCTTTGAATATAGCTGATAAGTATAAGCCGTTTTTGCGGGTCATTATACAAATCCCTGAGCTGATTTTCTATGCCTTCGGCATTGGTCATTACCTGTGGCGGTGATTTGGTTTCGGACGAAGTTTTTACCTCGCCAAACAGAAATAACACCTGATTATCTATCTCGATAAAGCCGACCAAATCAGCACCTGTTTTATTGCCTTTGGGGTTACGGGCATCCCGCAGTTCGTTCCAGTAAAAACGGCAGCTGAAATGCTCCTGCATGACCACCTCAGCCAAAGCTTCGCCAACCCGGAACGTTTGGACATCCACGTCTTCGTTCTGTAATGCCTGAATATCCTGTAAAAGCGTTGACGATTGTTGAAAACCGGTATCTTGTTGAAGCGTTTCCAGCATACTGAGCATTTTCTGCCTTTGGGGCCTATCTATAAGAGCATCTTTTACCTTGCCGGAAAGCAAAGCACCGGTTTCGGCTTCATCAAACGAAACCCCATCGTAGCCACGATAAGCTGAATCAATATGCTGGTAAATTCTATTCATACTAAAACCTATGCAAATTACTCCTTTTTTTCGTATTATGAAAAATTATAAAACATTGCTATCGAGTCTTTTAAATTAGAACCCCTCAGCTCCATTTTCACTCCATTTTTCTACTTTTGACTCTTCACTTTGTTGCTCAATATAAAATCATCATTTGAAAGATATTCACATCTATTAAAGTGCCTTCCAATTTCCCATCTTTGTTTAATAAGTATTCATCTCTGATTTTAGTTTTATTTGTTTCATCTATAATCAATTATTCTGGAAAATTCTCGAATTCAATACCAATTCTAAATTCATCTATATTTTCTGACTTGGCTTTTACATTTAAGTCATCTTTTTCAATTTTAACTGTTCCTTTACCTTCATTAATTAAAATATCAATTGCTTCTAGTATTGTTGATTTTCCCTTATCATTTTTACCAAATAACACTGCGAAATCATTGATTTCTATGGTATTAAGGTCGTAGAACCCTCTAAAATTTTCCAAAAATATTTTGCTTATTTTCATATTATTTCCTACTTTTATTTCTTATTTTCAATTATCCCAATCTCCTCCTCCGTAAGCCCGTACAGCTTATACACCAGCTGGTCTATCACTCGCTCCAAGTGGCTGGTGTCCGATTGGGGATTTTGCTTTTTGGCGGCTAATATCTTATCCACCAGCGACTCTATTTGTCTTACTATATGCTCGTTGGACGGGGTGATGGGGGGAATTTTATGAGGTTCCAATGCTTGTACGCTAATTATAACATCACCTGTTCCCGTTTTTGGGGAATTTTCAAGAAGTTGTTTTATTGAAAGTTTTGAATTCAAAAAACCACATAAATATTTTACATGCTTACCTGTCAAAACAACATTACTATCTAACGGATAAGTTTTATTTACATCCAAAGCAAAACGAATCACAGAACCAATTCGTTTCCACACCACTTTCTCCTTCTCAAACTCGGGGTAGTAGGCAATCTGGTCTTGAGTTTCGAACCACTTGTTGCCTGTTTTTTTGCGTGCATTAAATCCTAAACTAGGATATTTTTTGCCCGATTGCTCTAATTGCTTTATATCAAAATTATCAAGAAAATATTTTTTTAGAGCAGAATAATCATCAATGTTTAATTTTAATGTAGGAAAAGTTCCTATCACCCACAGCCCCGCCCACTCGTAGTGGTAGCGTTTAATATCTCTTCCACGCAAAATAGGTTTGATAATGGCTTCGGTGCGTTGGCGTTCGTCTTCGTCTTTGCAGTTGGCCAGTATTTCATTGCGACTTTCTGTGGTAATGATAAAGGCTTCGTTTAAGCCGGTTAAAACTCCTCTGTAAATTTTCACATCCCAATCTTTTAATGGTTTGCCTATGAGTTCTATTTTTTCTTTGAGTTGTTGTTCGGCACTGCTGCCAATAAACCAGGCGTCTTTGTTTAGTTTATTAAGTGTAACTCCATTTTGATTTAATTGCTGAACAATATCAACCGAATCATTTTTTTGTAAGGTTACAGCTTTCAATTGATTCTGATTTTTGGTTTTTTGCAATAAAAGAATGTTTGTATCAACAGTAGCATTTTCAAATATGCCAGGACCTAAGTCAATAAGTAAAACCGGATTATATTTTGTAAAAAAAACACGAAGTTTTTCGCCATAGCCTGCACGCATCCATTTATTGGAAGTAATAAAAATAAGCTGACCGGAGTTTCTTAAAATATTAATTCCTTTTTCATAAAACAGAGTATAGATATCACCTGTACGTGTAAAAGTATTATAGTTCTGATTTTCAAATTGTTTAGCCAGACTTCCTCCATTTTTCTGCAGTTGAACATACGGCGGATTGCCGATGACAATGTCGAAACCATTTTTATGATGAAACACTTCAGAGAAGTAAACTTCAAAATCGAAATCTTTATGACCGTTTGAGAGCTTAAGAATCAGTTCTTCAATCTTGTTTTTATATTCTTGTTTTTTTGTTGGATTGGTTTCGTTAAAGTGAAGCGGTTTAAGTTTTTCCAGTTCATCAAATAAATGTGCATTCAGTAAATCTTTTTGAACACCAAGGAGTGAATTTCCACAAACAATCTTATAATCCAAATTAGGCAGAGGTTTTATTTCTTTAAAATCTTCTTCATCAACAACGAGAGAAAGCCACAAACGCAGCTTGGCTATTTCAACTGCGCCTGAATCAATATCAACTCCATAAAGAGATTTCTCTATGCACTCGCGTTTGAAATTATAAATGGATCTGTTTTTATCTTTGATAAAAGTAGATAGAAGATTTCTAGTGCTAACTATTTCGTGCATCATTCCAACGGGAAAAGCGCCGGAACCAACGGCAGGATCGCAGATTAAAATATCCGCAAGTTTTTCATCAATCAGTTTTGAATTTTTTCTGATGCTTTCGGGCAGTTTGTAATAATAAGTTTCTGTTTCTTTTCCCCTGGATTCTACAATCGCATCATTTTCACCGAGAAGTTCGCCATAATTTATAAGTATTTCAAAATCTTCTTTCGGGATTAAAGGCTTCGAATTATTTTCGGTTATATTCGTTGAAATTCCATCTGCCAAATTGAATTCAGAAGCAAGATAATTGATTAAACTTTCACGGCACATATAATGGACAATTTCACGCGGAGTATAATAAACGCCATATTGTTTATTAAACTTATTTTCTTCACCCTTGTTTTCGCTTTTCAGCGCCTTCAAGTATTCATCAAAATTATCCGGACGAATCGCATTAAATTTTTCGTAAGCTTTGCCGAGAAGTTCAGGATCAATAGCGACTTCCTTTTCAAGCGGTTCATCTTCAATTACTGTAAAATTGTAGCGGTCAAAGATGTCAAATATTCCATCGCCAATATCACCTTGGGGCGTTCGATTTTTATTTGAGAAAAGCTCATTTGGTAAAATTATGTCGGTATGAACCCAATCGTAATTATTTATTGGATCGAACAAACCGCCATTAAGAAAAGGAATTTTGCAGTTGAAACGGCTATAGTAATAATCCTGTCTGTCATATCTTAATGCTTCATAAAACAGAGGTTCTAATATATCGTTGAAGAAGTTATTATAATCTCCGTGCTTTCTGTCCAAAAGCTCTCGTAGAAATTTTTTTGAACCGGTTCCCCAGTCGGAATCTCTTTCAACACCGAACCAACCTTTTTTCTGTAAGAAGTAGAGAAAAATAATTTGACCTAACAATTTCTTTGAAAAATCAACCGAGTTTACATTCTTAGAATCAAATTCTGCTTTTAGTTTTGAATCATTCTTTAAGATTTTATCAAGTTCAAGTTTGGTACGGATAAAAAGATTACGGTATTCAAAAAAGAATTCCTTTGTAACAGTTTCAATATTAAAAGCATGTTCAAGTTCATTAAGAGATGGATTTGGGATCTCAGTTAATATTTTTTGAAACTGACTTTGAGCAGTGTGACTTCTTTCATTCACACCAACGAGAAAAGAATATCTTTTTGCTGGAGAAAGTTCTATTTCAACTTTAGTTTTTTTAAGATTGAAATCCAACTTAACAAGAGAGAACCGCCAGTCGTCATAACCTTCTGTATAAAATGCAACAAGTGCTGCTTCGTGATTCCGCTGCTTCAGGTGTCGTGCAATAAAATTTCTTTGCAAAGTTCTTGCACGCTCTAAAGTTATATCCCTTTTAACATTAACGCAAAGTATATCCAATACAATCTTATCATTATCAGTGTATTGTCCAATTCTTTTGTAGGATTTAATTGCATTACGAAATGCTTCGGGAATATAATTTCCTGTCCATGTTTTGGTTTTAGATTCATCGAGGTTATTTAATAGGTTTTTTACAAAGTATGTAAACCGAGATTCATCGAAAGAATCTTCGAAAGTTTTGGCTACAAGATTTTTAGCTTCGGGTTTAGTCATAGTATATTTTTTTTGTTTGTATTTTTTGAACTCTCTCTAAATCTCTCCCTTAAAAAGGGAGAGACTTATTTTCAGTGATCACTTAACATTTTACATTCTATCAATAATTTTTTGCGTCAACACGTTTTGTTATCAGTTGTTACTTGCAATAAGCCCTTCTCTTCCCAAGAGAAGGGTTGGGATGAGTTCAAGTCAACAAAACAGTAACTCCGCTAATTTCTTTTACGTCTTTTGAACTCTCTCTAAATCTCTCCCTTAAAAAGGGAGAGACTTGTTTTCAGTGATCACCTAATATTTTACATTCTGCCAAATAATATATTATGCCAAAAAGAAAAATTCTTAGTAATCATTTTCTATAAGCCCTTCTCTTCCTAAGAGAAGGGCTAGGATAAGTTCAAGTCAACAAAACAATAACTCTGCTAATTTCTTTTACTTCTTTTGAACTCTCTCTAAATCTCTCCCTTAAAAAGGGATAGACTTATTTTCAGTGATCACCTAACATTTTACATTCTATCAACTAATATATTACGCCAAAAAGAAAAATTCTTAGTAATCATTTTCTATAAGCCCTTCTCTTCCCAAGAGAAGGGTTGGGATGAGTTAAATTACTCAATTTCTTTTTTAAGCTTATCTAAAACATCATTAAGATTTTCAATTATTTCTTCATTCCGTAATCTTACTACCCTTAGTCCTAAACTGTTCAATATCTCTGTCCTAATTTTATCTTCTGTTATTCTATACTGATGGTATTTCCCATCTAATTCAACTATAAGTTTTTCTTCAAAGCAAAAAAAATCAGCAACAAAAAATGATTCTTTACCGGTTACATCGTGAAATATTGGATATTGTCTGTAAAACTTCTTCCCATAAAATTTTCTACTACGAACTGCTTCCCAAAATATTCTTTCTGCTTTAGTAGAATTTTTTCTTAATTCTCTGCAAACAACTTTAGCAACCTCAACAAGTTTGTCTTTTGAATTTAGGCTCATAAAATTTTCTGCTTTTTAACTCTCTCTAATCTCTCCCTTAAAAAGGGAGAGACTTGTTTTCAGTGATCACTTAACATTTTACATTCTATAAATAATTTATTGCGTCAACACATTCTATTATCAGTTGTTACTTCCAATAAGCCCTTCTCTTCCCAAGAAAGGGTTGGGATAAGTTCAAGTCAACAAAACAGTAACTCTGCTAATTTCTTTTACTTCTTTTGAACCCTCTCTAATCTCTCCCTTAAAAAGGGAGAGACTTATTTTCAGTGATCACTTAACATTTTACATTCTATCAATAATTTTTTGCGTCAACACGTTTTGTTATCAGTTGTTACTTGCAATAAGCCCTTCTCTTCCCAAGAGAAGGGTTGGGATGAGTTCTATTTTCCATCCCAAATTAAATACTCAGATAAAATTACTTCTCTTGGACCAAAAACATCCGCTGAAGAATGACTTATACCTGCCTGCCGGTAGGCAAGGTGCGATGTGAAAAATTCTTCAGGAATATTTGTTTTAATTTTAGCTAAAATTTTTATTGGGTTAACCTCATCCCCTCCATTCTCCTTATCAAGAAGAATGGAGATTGCTTGTGCCACAGTCTTAGTTGTTTGTTTTGGCAAAGCACCATCTTCAAGAAGATTTATTACTTTCTTAATGTACTGGTCATCATCTTCAGTAAATCCCTGATAATTTTTCATCTGTTTTGATCTTAGAATCCTCAGAATTTTTGTTGCGTTATCTCTGCCGCCCCGTGTTGTCTCGGTTTCATTTTCCTGAGTGGTTTCTTTGAACGCTTCTTTATTTTTTTCTAAAAATGTGTAAAACTTTCTGTCGATTTTTTCTCGTTTTGTATCACTTTCTGATTCAAGTATTTTTGCCGATTGAAGAAAGTCAAGTTCTTTAGTAACTACCTCACCCTCAGTCCCTCGCCTTGGTAAGGAGAGGGAAGAAATAAAGAATTTGTGAAGCTTGCCTTTACGGAAATAAGTAATCAAGGAATTGCCCTCACCTAAATCATCTCCCAAAGGTAGAGGGAGATTAGATTTTTTAGCTGAGCGGGCTTTTTTAGGAAGATGTTTTATCTTTGAAAAGAGTTCAACATTATTATCACGAATATCACGAATTATTTCGAGATATTTTAATTCGCTTTCTACTTCTTCATCTTCACCTGTGATGGTTTTCTTTGAAGTTAATCTCTGGAATAAATCGTGAGACTTAATTTCTTCTCCTTCAGTCAATAACCGGGCATCGTTGCCGAGCATTTCAATAAATGCATGGATCTTTGCTTCAGCAGCTTCTTTTAGTTTTATAAGATCATTGCTTTTGATTGTAGGGAAAAAATTGTAAGTGTAAATCCTATCAAACTTAGTATCGATACGGTTCACTCTGCCTACTCTTTGTATTAATCGTGTCGGATTCCAGGGAATATCATAATTGATTACAATGTTTGACTGATGAAGGTTTACTCCTTCAGAAAGAACTTCCGTTGAAACTAAAATCTTTATATCATTTTTAGGTCTGCGAACTTTAGCATCAAAGTTATCAATTATTTTTTCTTTTACGTTTGCAGTTGATTGACCAGTGAAAGCCAAAACCTTTTTGCCATCCCGACCAAGTCGGGATTGAAGTTCTCTTTCAAGATATTCAGCCGTGTCTTTTGATTCAGTGAAGATAATCAATTTACTGTTTTTTAAAATAGAATTGGATTCTATCAGATGAATTAGTTCATCAAGTTTCGGATCGGTATTTATCTCATTCCATAATGATTGAATTTCTTCCAATGTAGAAAGGTCTGACACGAGATGCGTTATCAAATTTGGAGCGAAATCAGATGCTTTATATTCTTCAGCTTTATCTTCCTCAATTAATTTCGCTATTTTATCAAAATCTTCAACAGCAAGAAGCTCAAAGATTTTACCTATATATTTTTTGCTGATAAAAACAGAACCATTGCCATTATCGTAAGCTCTTATAAATGCTTTATAAGATTCAATGAATTTATTCAGAGAGTTTTTAAAAGCAAAGAAGCTGCTCTCAAGCCGTTTTATCAGCAGAATTTTCATGAGGCTTCTTAAATTTTCCTGAGAGAGTCTTTGAATCTGAGTTAGTTTTTCTTTTCCGCAATAATAAAGCAACGGAGAATATCTTGCATAGGTAAATGCTGGGTTAGTTAATGCTCTGATGGTATGATCAAATGCATAATTTATTTTTTCATCAAACTGATAAAAGACAGGCTTTGGGTCTTCCACTTCAGGGAATTTGAGATTTTGTCTTTTTAAATCTTCACTGAAATATCGATTGACTTCAAATCGGGTTCTGCGAACCATTAAATATTTCAGAACTTTATCCCGAATCTGTTTTGCATTGTCTCTGACAATTGCAAGATATTCATCTCTGTCGGTTTGCCTGTCAAGATCTTTTAATTTTTTCTCTAATTGCCTGAAGAAGGCATCAAGATTTTTAACATTAGGAATTGTGCTGTTCCTGCCGCTTTGAAATAATTTGATCTGACTTAATATATCCGAAGGCGTATTATTGAGTGGTGTTGCCGATACAAGAATAACTCTTTTACCTCTGCAAATTTGGGCGAGCAGTTCATAAGTTATATTTGATTCAGAACGGAAACGATGTGCTTCATCGATAAAAACATTTTTATACTTCTCTGTTCCTCTTTTAATTATTTTATCGAGCTTTCCAATGGATTCAAAATCAGCGGCAATTTTAAAATCAGAAAATACATTTTTCCAGGAGCCGGGGTTTTCTTCATCCAATAAAACCGGTGGTGCTATCACAAGATTATAACCGTCGAGTTCATTTGCCAAAAGTGCGGAAATAAAAGTCTTGCCAAGACCAACCACATCTGATATGAATACTCCACCATAAGATTCAAGCTTTGCCTTGGCATCTTTTACAGCTTCTGTCTGATATTCTAATTCTCTGAAATTAATTGGTGTGTATCTTTTAGAAAGCTTCTCTTTATCAACACTGATTTTTTCTTTGAAGTATTCATAAAGAAATTTTAGATAGAGTTCATAAGGAGTAATAATATCATTCAGCCAGGTTTTTGTCTGAACAGTTTCAATATAATCTTTGGATATATCAACAGCATCCTTCCATAAATCTTCAAATTTTTCAAGAGCGAATTTTACATCTGCAGAATTTTTCAATTCAACATTGAACTCGCGATTAGCAATTAAACCGGATTCAGAAAAATTACTTGAACCGGTTATTACTCTGCCAAAATCTCTATCAATTTCATTAAATCGAAGTATATATACTTTAGCGTGAATATCTTTAGAAGGATAAGCGCGGATTTCAAGCTTCCCGGATTGAAGGAACTCAATAAATTTTTTAACACCTAGTTCAACATCAAACGAATCTTCTGAATTTTCTAATTCGCTAACAACTCCAGAGGAAAAGATAGTTCGGGTATTTTGGTTGGTTTCGAAATCAATTGTGGTTTGTTTCGTTTCTTCTATTATATCATAAGTGTTTTTATCAATATTAAGTCCAACTAAAATTCTTATTTTATCAATTGATTCAAAAGATTGATATAACCGAAAGAAGCCGCTTGTACGAAAGTAACCTACAAGTATGTCAAAATATTTTCCGTCTTTAAGTGTTTTTGTAAACCTGTCTAATAATGTTGAGCCAGATTCATTTGTAAAAAATGTTAAATCAGTATCCATGACAAACCCAAAATTTTCCGGATGATAGATTTTCTGATAAGAAACCCTTTACTTTAGAGGAAGCTGCCGAGTTTTTTAAAATTTTTGAATTAATTTCCATACAAAAAGTTATTTACGTTTTTAGTAAAAAAGTAATAATTTTATTGAAAACATTTTATTAGGTAATAAATCATTTTACTTTTTACAAAATAATTAAAGTTCAATATAATATCCATAAAATATTGCTTTAGTATAGAAGGTCATCAAATAGGCTACTGATTCGTATCAAATTCGCTATAAAGTCGCTTAAGAAGATAAATTGTTCTTATTGATTGAATTGTTTGTATTATTTTTTAACCACAGATTGCACAGATTATCACAAATATTTTAATCTGAGTTAATTTGTGTTATCTGTGGTTAGATTGTTTTTTAAAATTTGCATATATCGCAGTTTCCGCAATCATTTTCATCATAAAATCCAAAGTACTCCGAGATAAAAACTCTTCGACATTTATCCGTTCTGAAATACTGAACAACTGAAAGTAGCTTCATGTTGTCTTTTTTTAATTTATCTTTTAGATAATCATCATTGCTTAGTTCAAATGGTAAGTCTGAAGTTATTGTTAAATTTTTATTTTCAATGAAACCTTCAGTAACTCCATATCTATCAAGCATTGCTAAAGCTGTTTCAACTCTGAAATCATTTTTGTCTTTCCAACTTAATTCTTCTCGTAAAAATTCAATGCCATAATTATTTACCTCTTCATTTTTTGTTTGAATTAAGTCATAAATTCTTGAATAAAAATTAGCATCAGGATTAGCCCATTTAATAAATTCCATTTGAGTGTATAAATCTTGTTGGTTGTAAATTAATAAACAAAGTGAAGGTAGATTATCACGACCAGCTCTTCCAATTTCCTGATAATATGCTTCAATCGAAGATGGCACTTCAGCATGAATTACAAAACGAATATCAGGTTTGTCAATTCCCATACCAAATGCATTCGTTGCAAGTATTAAATTTTCTTTTCCTTCTATAAATTCTCTTTGTGTTTTTTTTCTTTGTGCTGGAACTAATTTACCATGATAAATTTTATGCTTGATGCCTTTATCTTCCAATTTTTGTGAATACTCTTCAAGTGTTTTAATCAATGAAAAATAAATTATTCCCGAGCCTTCATAATTTTTAATGACCTCAAAAATTTTATTTAATGTTTCTTTTTCATCGTAAACTTCAATTGCTTCCAATCTTAAATTAGGTCTTTGTATTCCTTGATGAAAAATTTTGATTTGGTTTTTGTTTAATCCAAGTTTTGTAATAATATCTTTTTGAACTTCTGGAGTTGCAGTGGCGGTTAAAGCAATTGTCAATGGATTTCCGATTAAATTTCTAAATTCAGAAATGCGTGAATAATCCGGACGAAAATCATGTCCCCATTCACTAATACAATGTGCTTCATCTACTGCTAGTAAATCTATTTTTGTTTTTTGTATTTCATTTATGAATTCCTGCTTGCGAAATCTTTCTGGTGTTACATATAGCAGTTTTATTTTGCCATTAATAAATTTTTGAAGACGTTCCTTTCGTTGCTCTGGTTTGACTGTTGAATTTATAAATTCAGCTGGAATATTTTTTTTCTTTAATGCATCAACTTGATCTTGCATTAGTGCAATTAATGGACTAATAACAATCGTTCCACCTTCAAACATTAATGCAGGGATTTGATAACATAAAGATTTTCCGCCGCCAGTTGGCATCAATACTAAACAATGTTTTTTATCTTGAGTTAATGTGTTAATAATTTTTTCTTGTTCACCACGAAATGAATCGTAACCAAAAAATTTTTTTAATGTTTCTTTGGAATCATACATTTTCATATAAGTTACTTTTTATTAGTAAACAATATAAATAGTTATCATGAAATTTCATTTTGTTATATTTCATTCAACAAAAAAGAGATAAAGTTGAAGAAAGTAATATTAAAAAAGAATGAAGATAGAAGAATCAAAAAAGGGCATCTTTGGATATTTAGCAATGAAATTTCAAAAACAGAAGGTGATATTCAAAATGGTGATTTAGTTGAAGTTTATGATTCAACACAAAATTTTTTAGCACATGGATTTTATAATGCTAACTCATTAATTGCTGTTAGAATTATTTCTACAAAAAAAGAAATTCAAATTGAAAATCTTTTAGCTGAAAGATTAAATCAAGCTTATCAATTAAGAAAAACAATTTACACAAACAGAAACTCTTTTCGTTTAGTTTTTAGTGAAAGTGATTTTTTACCCGGATTAATTATTGATAAATACAATAACACTTTTGTACTGCAAGTTTATTCATTCGGAATGGAAAAAAACATTGAAGTAATTATCAACACATTAAAAGAAAAATTTAATGCTGAAAATATTTTTACAAAACATGATGCTTATTTCAGAAAATTAGAAGGCTTGGATGATGAAGATAAAATTTATCTGGGTAGCAAAAGTGTTGAACTTATTGATGATGGATTAATCAAATACAAAGTTGATTTTAATTTAAGTCAAAAAACAGGATTCTTTTTTGACCAGTGCGATAATCGTGAGTTTTTTGGAAAATTCTGTAAAGATAAAATTGTACTCGATTGCTTTTGTAATTCCGGTGGTTTTGGACTGCACGCAATAAATAATAAAGCTAATGAAGTTACTTTTGTTGATTCTTCATCAGACGAAATTGAAAATGTAAAAAACAATTTTGCATTAAATAACTTTACAACAAAAACAAAATATTTTGTGAGTGATGTTTTTGATTTCTTAGTTAATCAAGTTTCACAAAATCAAAAATATGATATTGTAAATATTGATCCACCTGCTTTTGCTAAAAGCAGGAAGTCAATTCCAACTGCAATTAAAGGTTATGAAAAGTTAAATAAGTTAGCAATGCTAATTACAAAAGATGATGGATTTTTATTTACATCTTCTTGTTCTCATCATATTAATGATGAAGATTTTCTATCAATAATTAAAAATGCGGCAATCAAAGCAAATAAAAAAATTCAACTGCTTCATTTTAATCATGCATCTATGGATCATCCAATCTTACCATTTATGCCGGAAACTTTATATCTCAAATTTGCAATGTTAAAAGTAAGCTCAGAGTAAAATTCTTTTGTAACTGAAATTAAAAATCTCAATAACGACTAGTTGAGATAAACGCTATTTCCAAATGCAAGAAAGTCGAAAGCAATTTCAATATATTTGCACCTCAAAAAAAAATAGAAACCTACTTTGTAATTAATTTGTAGAAGCAAACAAAAAAAGGAGAGATAAGAATTGGACATTACAGCTTTAAATGAAAAAATCAGAAAAGAAAGTGAATTCATTGATGTCTTGTTTAACGAAATAAGCAAAACTATCGTTGGACAAAAATCGATGATAGAAAGACTTGTTGTTGGTTTGTTAGGTAACGGACACATTTTACTTGAAGGTGTTCCAGGACTAGCAAAAACTTTAGCAATCAAGTCATTAGCTGCAACAATGAAAGCAAAGTTTCAAAGAATTCAATTCACGCCAGATTTACTTCCAGCCGATTTACTTGGTACAATGATTTATAACCAAAAAGATGGAAACTTTGCAATTAAAAAAGGTCCAATTTTCTCTAATTTTATTTTGGCAGATGAAATTAACCGTGCACCGGCAAAAGTTCAAAGTGCTTTGCTTGAAGCTATGCAAGAAAGACAAGTAACAATTGGCGATACAACATTTAAACTTGATGAACCATTTTTAGTTCTTGCAACTCAAAACCCGATTGAACAAGAAGGAACTTACCCATTACCAGAAGCACAAGTTGATCGTTTTATGTTGAAAGTTAAAATCACATATCCAACACGTGAAGAAGAACAAAAAATTATGAAGCTCAACACTACTCAAGATATGCCACAGATTAATGCTGTTATTTCTCCCGATGATATTTTAAAAGCAAGAAAATTAGTCCACGAAATTTATGTTGATGAAAAAATTGAGAAATATATTCTTGATATTGTTTTTGCTACACGTTCACCAAAAGATTTTGGTTTAGATGAATTAACTGATTTGATTTCTTACGGTGCTTCTCCAAGAGCAACAATAAATTTAGCTTTAGGTGCACGAGCAATTGCATTTATAAGAAGACGCGGATTTGTAATTCCCGAAGATGTAAGAACAATTTGTGCGGATGTTTTACGCCATCGTATCGCTGTAACTTACGAAGCTGAGGCAGAAGATATTACTTCTGAAACAATTATTACAAAAATTTTAAATCAAGTTGAAGTACCATGATCGATTTAGTGTAAATTCGTGCAATTAGTGGCAATCATAAATTTCAAGAATCAAAAATGATTTCAAAAGAATTATTAAAACAAGTAAAGCAAATTGAGATAAGAACTCGTGGTGTTGTAAACGAAGTTTTTAGCGGTGAATATCATTCCGTATTCAAAGGAAGAGGAATGGAGTTTTCTGAAGTTCGTGAATATACAATTGGCGACGATATTAGAAATATTGATTGGAATGTTACAGCTCGATTTGGTCATCCTTATGTAAAAATATTTGAAGAAGAACGTGAACTTACAGTTATGCTTCTTGTTGATATGAGTGGTTCACTCTCTTTTGGTTCAGTTGAAAAAACAAAACAAAAAATTGCCGCTGAATTGAGTGCAATACTTGCATTCTCTGCATTGAAAAATAATGATAAAGTCGGACTAATTTTATTCACTGATAGAATTGAAAAATTTATTTCACCTAAAAAAGGTAAAACTCACGCATTAAGAATTATTCGTGAAGTTCTTTCATTTGAACCGCAAGGGAAAGAAACATCAATTAAAACTGCACTTGAATATTTTAATCATACAATCAAAAAGAAAGCTATAGTGTTTTTAATTTCAGATTTCATGGATGCTGGCTATGAAAAGATTTTGAAAATTGTTGGGCGTAAGCATGATTTGATTGGAATTGTTCTTCAAGATCAAAGAGAAAAAATATTATTTGATGCCGGACTAGTTAAATTTTATGATTCAGAAACTGGTGAAATTAGATATTTAGATACAAGTGATAAACAAATCAAAAAAGCTTTCGAGGAATATTCAAAGCAAATGAAACAAAATAGAAAATCACTTTTTATTTCAAGTAGATTAGATGCAATAGAAATTGAAACCTCGCAATCGTATGTAAAACCGCTTGTTGATTTTTTCAAACTTAGGGAGAAAAGATGGTAAAATTTTTTCGCGCTTTCTTCATTTTTTTGTTGTTAACAAAATCATTATTAGCACAAACTATTTCTGTTACTGCTTCAACTGACACATCAGAATATAAGGTTGGTGATTACATTACTTTTTCTCTTGAAGTTAAATATGATAAAAATATTAAAATTGAATTACCAAACTTAAAAGACAGTTTAAAAGTTTTAGAATACATTAAAACGTTGCCTGTTGATAAAAAAGAAGTTGACGGGAAAATAATTGAACTTCATAAATTTATTTTCAGCAAATATGATTCTGGTAAAGTTGAAATACCATCATTAAAAATTTTATATAATGAAAAAAATTCCTCTGATAAAAAAATTATTTTAACTGCACCTTTCTCAATACTTGTAAAGACACTTGAGGTAAACCCTCAGGAAGATATTCGTGATGTAAAAGAGCCGATAAAAATTCCTTTGCCTTGGTGGATGATAGCAATAATCATTTTATCAATTGCTGTTCTAGCTTTAGCAATTTATTTCTTAGTCAAATATTTCAAGAAGAAAAAAAGTAAAGAAGAAATAAAACTACCCGAAATAATATTGCCGCCGCATGAAATCGCATTGCAAAAATTAAATGAACTGAAAGAAAAAAAATTATGGCAAAATGGAAAAGTTAAAGAATATCACAGCGAACTAACAGATATAATTCGTGAATACTTTGAAAATAGATTTAAATTCCGTGCTTTAGAAATGCCTTCATCGGAAATACTTCCTGTAATTTCAATAATAGAAGATGCAAAGGAAATTTTTTCAACAGCTGAAAACTTTTTTTCAAATGCAGATTTAGTAAAATTTGCAAAATTTGAACCCATTCCAAAAGTAAATGAAGAAATGCTCGAGCAAGCTTTTGAAATAGTGAATAAAACAATTCCTAAACCCAAAATAGATAATCAAAACAATGGAGAGCAAAATGTTAGGTGATGTTACATTTGCTTATCCGTGGGCATTTATACTTTTAGTTTTTGTTGCAGTTTTAGCATATTGGTATTGGAAAAATAAAAATACGATTACAGCAAATTTTAATTTTTCATCACTTCAGTTTTTTGGTAAAGTACCAATAACATTAAAAGAAAAACTAATTCACTTACCTGCAATTTTAACTTTAATTGGATTAGTATTTTTAATAATTGCTGCAGCAAGGCCACAAAGTTTTAGCAGTGGTGAAAATATTTACACTGAAGGAATTGATATTGCTATGGTGCTTGATATTTCCGGAAGTATGCTTGCAGAAGATTTTAAACCGAATCGTCTTGAAGCCGCAAAAAAAGTTACAGAAGAATTTATCAATGGAAGAACAGTTGATCAAATTGGGTTAGTGATTTTTTCAGGTGATAGTTTTACTCAATGTCCACTAACAATTGATTATTCAGTACTCAAAAATTTACTGCGTGAAATTAAAATGGGTATGATCGAAGATGGTACTGCAATTGGAAATGCAATTGCAAATGGTGTTAATCGTTTGAAAGACAGCAAAGCAAAAAGTAAAGTTATGATACTTTTAACTGATGGCGTTAATAACGCAGGGCAAATTGATCCAATAACTGCGGCACAAATTGCAGCCAAATTTGGAATTAGAATTTATTCAATTGGCATCGGAACTATGGGCGAAGCACCTTATCCATTTCAAACTCCTTTTGGAATTCGTTATCAAATGGTTCCTGTTGAAATTGATGAAAATTTATTAAAACAAATTTCTGCAATAACTGGTGGAAAATATTTTAGAGCAACTAACAATAAAAAACTTGCTCAGATTTATAATGAAATCGATAAGATGGAAAAAACTCGTGTTGAAGTTACTTCTTATCGTCATGCAAAAGAACTTTATTTCTGGTGGGCATTTTTAGGTATGTCTTTAATTTTATCTCAAGTTATTATTTCAAAAACTTATTTGAAAAGAATTCCATGATACGTTTTGCACATCCACAAATATTATACTTGTTGATTTTTATTCCACTTTTAATTCTTCTTTTTTGGTGGAATAAAAAATCTCAGAAAGAAATTCTTAAAAATTTTATTTCTGAGAATCTTTTCAAAGAAATTATTCCAGAGAAAAATAACTTCAAAGAATTACTCAAATTTATTTTGGTAATGATTGCACTAACGTTTGTTATCCTTGGTGTTGCTAATCCGCAAATAGGAACAAAAATAGAAGAAACAAAACAAATTGGAATTGATGTTTACATTTTGCTCGATGTTTCCAAAAGTATGGCGGCTGAAGATATTAAACCAAATAGATTAGAAAAAGCTAAATATGAAATTTCTAAACTAATGCAAAAATTAAATGGAGATAGAATTGGTTTAATTGTTTTTGCTGGTCAAGCTTATATTCAATTCCCATTAACTTCCGATTATTCTGCAGCAAATTTATTTTTAAATGCTGTTGATTTTAATACAGTTCCACAACCAGGAACAAATATTGGTGCAGCATTAGATTTAGCTTTACGTTCATTTAAATACGATGATCCAACTAACAAAACAATTGTTTTAATTACTGACGGAGAAGATCACGAAGGAAATATTGATAGTGCGATCAGCGAAGCTAATTCTAAAAATGTTTCGATTTATGCTATTGGTCTTGGTTCATCCAGCGGTACTCCAATTCCGCAATATAATGAATCGGGTGTGCAAGTAGGTTACAAAAAAGATAATCAAGGACAAATTGTTTTAACTAAACTTGATGAAGAAACATTGAAGAAAATTACAGAACAAGCAAATGGAAAATATTATCGCGGAACTAATACAGATGATGAACTTGATAAAATTTATAACGACCTTGCAAAAATTCAAGAATCTGAGTATGGCTCAAAAAGAATTACTGATTATGAGGATAAATTTTATTGGTTCTTAATTCCAGCAATTTTTCTTTTACTTATCGAGTTTAGAATTACTTCAAAGAAAACAAAATGGATCGAAAAACTTGAAGAGCTGCGAAAAGGAGAGATTCGATGAAAAAGTTTTTTTTAATATTCTTTTTTTCAACATTAATTGTAGCACAAAGTCAAAGAAGTTTAAATAACGATGGTGTTGATCTTTATAAAGAAAAAAAATATTCTGATGCCGAAGTTAAATTCAAAAAAAGTTTAGAAAAAGATAATAAATCATTCGCTAGTCATTTCAATTTAGGTGATGCATATTACAAACAAGGAAGATTTGATGAAGCTATTCAGTCATTTCAAAATTCTTTATCTTTAACTGAAAACGAAAAAGAAAAAGCCGCTGTTTATCATAATATCGGAAATTCATTAGTTAAAAAGAAAGAATTTCAAGATGGTATTAATGCATATAAACAAGCACTAAAACTAAATCCTAATGATCTTGAAACAAAATATAATCTCTCTTATGCGTTGAATATGATGAAGCAGAACCAACAAAATAAAAATCAACAAAACAAAGACAATAAGAATAACGAGAAGAATAAAGATCAAAATCAACAGCAAAATCAGAATCAAGATAAAAATAAAAAGCAAGATCAAAAGCAAAATCAACAGCAGCAAAATCAGCAGAAGAATCAAATATCAAAAGAGGAAGCTCAAAGAATTCTTGAAGCATTAAAGAATAATGAAAAAGATATGCAAAAGAAATTAAGAAAAATTCAAGGTAAAGCTTATTCGACTGATAAAGACTGGTAGTTTTTAATTGATAATTGATAATTGATAATTGCAAATTGATAATCTACCTGTCGGTAGACAGGTTGCAAATTGACAATTGCGAATTGATAATTGCAAATTGCGAATCTTGCCTGTCGACAGACAGGTTGATAATTGATAATAAATGTAAAATGTAAGTTGAAAAATGTATTAAAATTTTTGTTGATGGAGTTTTAAATGGTTAATTCGATGAATAAAATTTTGATGTTATTAATAGTTTTATTCTTAATATCAAGTAATATATTCTCTCAAAAATTTTCTGTTTCTGCAGATAGAACAATTGTTGGTCAAGGTGAACAGTTTCAAATTGATTTTGTGTTTGAAGGCGGTAATGTAAATAACATAAGCAATTTCATTCCACCTTCTTTTAACGGATTTAAAATTTTAAGCGGTCCTAATCAATCAACAAGTATGACTATTATAAATGGAAAAGTTAGTGGTTCGTTAACACTATCTTATATTTTATTAGCACAAAATTTAGGTGAATATACAATTGGTTCTGCTTCTATTGTTTATGATGGTAAAAAATTTACAACTCAACCATTGAAATTAAAAGTAGATAAAGGCTCACAACGACAAGCCGTTCAAAGTAAAGAAAATTCAAATGAAGAAATTGCTAAAAATGTTTTCATAATTGCTGAAGCAAATAAAACTAGAGTTTTGCAAGGGGAACAAATTACTGTTACTTATAAACTTTATACAAAATTAAATATTGCTTCACCACAAATTTCAAAACTTCCATCTTACGAAGGTTTTTGGGCTGAAGAAATCCAACCGATTAAACAGATAAACTTTGATATCGCAATGTTTCGCGGCGAAAGATTTAGAGTTGCTAAAATAAAACAAGTTGCACTTTTCCCAACAAAGTCTGGAACCTTGAACGTTACGCCTTTTGAATTAAACATACCTGTTGTTGTAAAAAAGAAAAAAACTGGTAATGATATTTTCGACGAGTTTTTTAACGACTCATTTTTTGGAAGGACAGAGACAGTTGACTTTTTAGCCAAATCCAACACAATAAAAGTTCAAGTTGATCCTTTACCACCAAATGCCCCTTCATCATTTTCTGGTGCTGTTGGTAATTTTACAATGAATACTGAAATTGATAAAAAAGATGTTTCAACTAATGAAACATTAAAATTGAGAATTAATATTTCCGGTACAGGCAATATTAAATTATTAAACATACCTCAATTGCAATTACCCGCAGGTTTAGAAAAATATGAACCCAAAGCAATCGAAAATATTAACAATAGTTCAATTGTAAGCGGTCAAAAAGTTATTGATTATTTAATTATACCACGTTCACCTGGCGTTAAAGAAATTCCTCCAGTTGAGTTTACATTTTTTAATCCATCTACAAAAAAATATGTAACTCTAAAATCAGAAACATTCAAAATAAATGTAAGAAAAGGTGCAGATGATGAATTTGCTTCGCAATCTTTTAGTAAAGAAGATATTAAACTTTTAGGACAAGATATAAGATACATCAAAACAAAAGATTTTAATTTAGAATTGAAACCAGAAATTACATTAATAAAAGATTGGTTTTGGTTTGCAATTTTTTCTCCAATGATTTTACTTGCCGCTGCTTTGATATATAAACAAAAGCAAGATAAACTTTATGGCAATATTCAGCTGATGAAATATCAAAGAGCGGAAAAAGAAGCTCGCAAAAGATTAAAACTTGCCAAAGATGCATTAGATAAAAAAGAAACATCAAGATTTTATAATGAAATATCTTCGGCATTGTTTGGTTATCTTGAAGATAAACTTTCAATTCAAAAATCAGAATTCACTTTAGAATCTACAATTGAAAAATTAAGAATGAAAAATGTATATGAAGAATTACTTCAAAGAGTAAAAACTGTAGCTGAAAAATGTGAGTTCGCACGTTTTGCTCCACAAGCAGAAATGCAAGCCCAAGCTAATGAACTATATGAAGAAACTGTAAAAGTTATCATTGAGCTCGATTCAAAGATTGGAGGTAAAAAATGAAAAAGATATTCTTCTTAACCATTATTTTATCTTTGAATTTGTTTGCTCAATCTCCCGATGAAATGATGTTGAAAGCAAATGAATTTTATAAACAACAAAATTATAATGAAGCAATTTCATTATATAAAAAAATACTTTCACAAGGATATGAAAGCGCTCCATTATATTATAACTTAGGGAATGCTTTTTTCAAAGAAGGTAAATTAGGTTTTGCAATTTTAAATTATGAAAAAGGTATTAAACTCGATCCAAATGATGAAGATTTACAGTTCAACTTGAGACTTGCCAATTCTCGCACTGTTGATAAAATTTTTGAAGTACCAAAAATATTTTTAATTCAATGGTTGGAAAGTATTGTTACTTTATTTTCAATTTCAACTCTTACATTTTTAATTGTAATAATATTTTGGATTTTTCTTGCCGCCATTGCTGTTTATTTCTTTGCTAAAAATATTTCATTTCAAAGAAAAGCATTTTTTGTTGGTTCTATTTCTTTAGCAGTTTTATTAATCTTTGTTGCAATTTTCATATTAAGAATTTCAAGAGAAAGTAATTTGAATTATGGAATTTTAACTGAGCAAGTTTATACTGCGAAAACTTCTCCAGATGAAAAAAGCAATGACAATTTTGTAATTCATGAAGGAATTAAATTTACAATTGAAGATGAAGTTAGTAATTGGGTTAAAATCAAACTGCTCGATGGTAAGGTTGGCTGGATTGAAAAGAATAGCTTTGGTAGAATATGACAGATAACTCAACTGCAAAAAAATATAACAACATAAAATTATTTTGGGGAATTACAGAAGCAATTGTTTCTTTCATTCTTCTGTTCATTTTTATTTATTTAGGGTACAGTACACTCCTTGAAAAATATTTGAATGAATTTACATCAAACAAATATTTGATATTAGTTTTGTTTACACTTGTGGTTGGATTTGCACACTCAATTCTATTTGCCCCACTAAATTATTATACCGATTTTTATCTCGAACACAAATACAATTTATCAAATCAAACTTTTGTAAAATGGCTTTGGGAAAATTTGAAGGGAACTCTTGTTGGTTTGGTAATTGGACTTCCATTACTGCTATTATTTTATCTTGTGCTATTAAAATTTGGGCATTTATGGTGGTTACCTTTTTCTATTTTGATGTTTATAGTTTCAGTTTTACTTGCCCAAATTTTACCAATAATTATTTTACCGATTTTTTATAAAGTTACACCAATTGAAGATGAAGAGTTGAAAGAAAGAATAATTCAACTTTCAAAAGATGCAGGATTAAAAGTTGAAAATGTTTTTAAATTTAACATGAGTAAAAACACAAAAAAAGCAAATGCAGCTTTTACAGGTTTGGGCAAAACAAAAAGAATTATACTTGGCGATACTTTATTAGAAAATTATACTATAGATGAAATTGAAACAGTAATTGCTCATGAACTTGGACATTATAAATTAAAACATATTCAAAAAAATATTTTAATTGGGACAGCTTCAAGTTTCTTAATTTTTTATTTGATCGCTCAACTTCATGTAATATCATTAAACTGGTTTGGTTTTAGTAACATTTTTCAAATTTCATCATTGCCATTATTAATTCTTTGGGCTGCAATTGTGGGATTATTTTTCCAACCTTTAACAAATTGGCTTTCAAGAAAATTTGAATATGAAGCAGATGCATATGCAATAAAATCGACAAACAAAAAAGATTCTTTTATTAATACTCTTGAAAAATTAACCGACCAAAATTTAGGCGACAAAGAACCGCATCCATTTGTTGAATGGTTTTTTTACAGTCATCCTTCTATTAAAAAGAGAATTGCCCACTTAAATTCTTTGTAGAACAAGAACTTTTATTTTTATATTTGAAATAGAATTTTAAAGATAAATGAATGAAAACAAAATTGAGAAAAATAAAAGTTGTAACAGCATTATTTATTCTCATTTTAAATGGTTGTTCATTCAATGGAAATTCAAACAATCCTACAGCACCAACAAATTCAGTAATACAAATTCAATCTCCTAAAAATGGAACTAAAGGTGTTCAAGTTAATGGAATAGATTTAAGCTGGACATCAACTGCACAAGTTGGTACTTTTTTTCAAGTATTTTTAGAAACAACATCGAACAATGGTGTAACTCCAACTTCAACAACCTGGTTAACCGCGCCAAAAGGAAATGGAATTACGACAACTAAATATTTTACTGGTCAACTTTCTTATTTAACCTGGTATGCATGGAGAGTAAGAGCTTTATTACCAAACGGAACATGGACAGATTCACCAACTTATTATTTCCAAACTGAAGATGTTCCTCAAACTTCTACCAACTTTATAAAAGTATATGATTATGAAAGCCACATTAATATTGATCATGATATTCCAATATTATTTCAAGTTGTTGATGCTTCGGGAAACGGTGTAACAGGATTAAAATTAACAGACTTTGAAGTTTTTGAAGATGGTGAACCATTACGTGAATCTAACTTGACATTTGTTAATCAAAAAGCAGAAAATATTTCAATGCCTGTTCATATTTTAATTGATAATAGCACAAGCATCACAGATAATTCAATTTTACAAAAGATGAAAACTGATGCAACCTCTTTGGTAAATTATTTAACAACACCATCTGCTTTTATTACTTCATTTTACATTTATGAATTTAGTGAAACATTAAAACAAAGGGGTGGAGAATCTTCAACAGGATTAAATGCTCAACAAGCAATAAATGAAATTAATGCAATTCAAAATGGTGTTCGTTCAACAGATTTTTATGGTGCTGTTGCAGATGTCGCAAATAAATTGACAAATATTTATTCTGTTAAAAAAGTTTCTCAACCAATTATGATTGTTCTTTCTGATGGTGATGATACCGCCGGAAAAAGAACTCTTGCAGAAGCTACTAATGCTGTTTCAGGAAAAAGAGTTTACACGATTGGCTATTCTGGTGATTTAAGAGAAGACATTTTAAAAATGATTGGTGTTTCTGGTTACTTTAACAGCAATAATGGAAACGTTACTCAGTTTTTAACTGGAATAAGAGATTATCTAAATAATTATTCTCAAAGCTTTTATTTGTTAACTGTAACGAGTCCAAAAAGAGGATTTCGCTCTCATACAATAACAATAAGATTAAAAGGAAGTTTAGATAGTGTAAATATCACATATCCCGGATGGTAAAATGACGATAAAAAAAGAAGATGTAAAATATATTGCTTCATTAGCAAAACTAAAATTTGATGAAAATGAAATTGAAAAATTTACCGAACAATTCAATGAAATAATTTCTTACATAGAAAAACTAAATGAATTGGATACATCCAATGTTGAACCGCTTGCACATCCATTTGAAAGTAATAATGTTTTTCGAAATGATGAATTAAAAAAATCTGCATCAACGGAAGAAGCATTAAAAAATTCACCTTCAAAAACTGAAGAATTTTTCAGAGTCCCAAAAGTAATTAATCAGCCATAAAATGATAGTCGGAATAATTCCTGCAAGATTTGCATCATCACGTTTATTAGGTAAACCACTCGCAAATATTGGTGGCAAACCAATGATTCAGCATACATACTTAAGTGCAAAAAAATCTAAATTACTTGATAAAGTAGTTATTGCTGTTGACGATGAAAAAGTATTTCAAGTTTGCAAAAGCTTTGGTGCGGATGTTTATATGACTCCAAAGGATTGTCCTAGTGGTTCAGATAGAATAGCAATTGTAACTGAAAAAATTCCTGATGCAGATATAATTGTTAACATTCAAGGAGATGAACCATTTATCAAAGGTAAAATGATTGACCAGGCAATTGAACCACATCTTTTTGACAAGAATGTTCAACTTTCTACTCTTGCAAGAAGAATTACAAATGTTGATGAAATGAAATCTCCATCAGTTGTTAAAGTAGTTTTTGATTATCACAATTTTGCAATGTACTTTTCTCGCAGTCCAATTCCATTTGTAAGAGATGCAAGAACGAATTTGGAAAGAATTCAATCTGCAGAAATTTATAAACACATTGGATTGTATGTTTATAAACGAGAAGCATTGTTAAATTTCACTAAACTTAAACCAACTGATCTAGAACAAATTGAAAAATTAGAACAGCTCCGCTTTCTTGAAAATGGTTACAAAATAAAAATTGTTGTAACTGAATATGATAGTTTATCAGTCGACACACCTAAAGATTTAGAAATTGCACGAAGATTTCTTGATAAACAACTTAAGAATGATAATAAAAAGTTTAAATAACGGATTTTATCACTTTTTAAATTCAGATTGTCTTTTCATCTCAGGCACATTATTTTTGTAACAATAAGATTGGAGTAATTATGAATAAGAAAATTAGAGTGTTGGTTGCAAAAGCTGGTTTGGATGGACATGACCGCGGTGCAAAGGTTGTTGCCGCTGCTTTACGAGATGCAGGCATGGAAGTAATTTACACTGGATTAAGACAAACTCCAGAAATGATTGTTGAAGCCGCTATTCAAGAAGATGTTGATGCAATTGGAATTAGTATTCTTTCAGGGGCTCACATGACAATCTTTCCAAGAATTTTAGAATTGATGAAAGAAAAAAATGCAAGCGATATTCTTTTATTTGGTGGTGGAATTATTCCAGAAGATGATCTAAAGAAATTAAAAGAAATGGGCGTCGGTGAATTATTTACTCCCGGAACTTCTACTCAAGAAATTGTAAAATTTTTAGTGAATTGGGTTAATGAACATCCAAAAAATTAATCTTAATTATCAAACATTTTTTAAAATTTCCCCCACTAAAGTGGGGTTTTATTTTTAAATGTGATGGCTAAAGCAGAAAGAATTATTTTTATTGACTTAATGAGAGCATTTGCTGTGCTGATGATGGTTCAAGGACACACAATTGATGCTTTTCTAGCAGATGAATTTAGAACCAGTGATTCTATACTTTATAATTTATGGCTAAATGTGCGTGGTTTTACAGCTCCAATTTTTATGATTTCTTCCGGTGTTGCTTTTAGTTATTTATTTTTTTTGAATGATAAACCATTTCATGATAATCCAAGAGTGTTCAAAGGTATTCAACGTTTTTTAATCCTAGTTTTAATTGGTTATCTATTACGATTTCCTACTCATAGAGTTATTGAGTTTAGCATAGTTTCATTCGAGCAATGGATGGTATTTTTCCAAGTTGATGCTTTACATTTAATTGGTACAGGAATTTTGTTGTTAATATTCTTCGCTTACGTCTCCGAAAAATTTAAGCTAAACATTTTTATTGTTTATTCAATTGCTGCTTTTTTCTTTTTTTCAATTTGGAATATAACAGAACAAATCAATTGGGCTAATTATTTACCAATTCCTTTTGCTGCTTGGTTATATCATAAGACAGGTTCACTATTCCCAATTTTTCCATGGGCTGGTTATGTGATTTCTGGCGGAATTCTTGGTACATTTCTAGCAAAAAACCCCGCAATATTTAAAGAAAAAAAATTTGTGATTAAATTAAGTTTAGTTGGTGCTTTATTTCTTGCATTAGCATTTGCAACTTTTCTAATTCAAAACAAATTTTTTGGTTATAAGTTTTTTATAACAGATAATTACTTTGTAATATTTTTAAGATTAGGTGTAGTTATACTTTTAAATAGTATAATGGCAGCAATTTCACTTTTTGTGAAAGATATTCCGGAAATTATTAAACAAGTTGGAAGATATACACTGATTATTTATGCTGTTCACGTAATTATTTTATATGGAAGTGCTTGGATACCCGGTTTCTATATGTTTTGGCCTAAATCATTAAGCTTAAAAGGTTCAATATTAGCTGCTATATTACTAATTTTACTTATGATTTTAATGGTACATTTGCTTGAAAAATATAAATTTGCATTTAATAAAAAAGTACAGAAGCTACGCACTTGAGTAAAAGAACTGAAAATATTAATCCACTTGCAAACGAAGAAGAAAAAAAAATTGAAAATTCTATTCGTCCAAAAACCTTTGATGATTTTACAGGTCAATCGAAAATTGTTGAAAATTTAAAAGTTTTTATTGGAGCCGCAAAAATACGTGGTGAAAGTCTTGATCATGTTTTATTAACTGGTCCTCCTGGTTTAGGTAAAACAACTTTAGCTCATATAATTGCTAATGAACTTGGTGTAAAAATAAAAGTTACAAGTGGACCTGTTTTGGAAAAGCCCGGTGATTTGGCAGGAATACTCACAAACATTGAAGAAAAATCTGTTCTCTTTATTGATGAAATTCATCGCTTGAGTCCTGTTGTTGAAGAATATCTTTATTCAGCAATGGAAGATTATAAACTTGATATTATGATTGATAGCGGTCCAAGTGCTAGAACAGTTCAAATAAAACTTCCAAAATATACTTTAATTGGAGCAACAACTCGAGCAGGTTTGTTAACCGCACCTTTGCGTGATCGTTTTGGAATTAAAAGCAGACTTGACTATTATGAAAGTGATTTAATTACAAAAATCATTAAACGATCTGCAAAAATCTTGAACATTAATATCAATGAAAATGCCGCAGTTGAAATTGCAAAACGTTCTCGCGGCACCCCAAGAATTGCAAATAGATTATTAAGAAGAACTCGTGATTTTGCTGATTATGAAAATAAAAAATCAATTGATCTTGAAATTTCAAAAAAAGCTTTGCTTGCTCTTGAAGTTGATGAATTTGGATTAGATGAAATGGATAAAGAAATTATTCTAACTATAATTGAAAAATTCAGCGGTGGTCCAGTTGGTTTGAATACTTTATCTGTTGCTGTTAATGAAGATCCCGGAACAATTGAAGAAGTTTATGAACCATTTTTAATTCAACAGGGATTTATTCACAGAACTCCACGAGGAAGAGAAGCAACAGAGTTAGCATATAAACACTTTAATAAAAAATTATATCGATTGAATAATCAGGAAAATCTTTTCGATAAATAAAAGGTGAATATGATAAACGCAAAAAAAATCAAAATCGGAAATGGAGAACCATTTGTTCTCATCGCTGGTCCATGTGTTGTTGAAAATGAAAAAACAACAATGAAAACAGCTGAAGTAATCAAAAAAATTACTGAAGAATTAAATATTCCATTCATATTTAAATCGAGTTACAAGAAAGCTAACAGAACAAGTATTAACTCATTCAGTGGGATTGCATTTGATAAAGCATTAAACATTTTATCAAAAGTTAGAAAAGAATTTCAGGTACCAGTTTTAACAGACGTTCACGATGAAAGAGAAATTGAACCAGTATCTCATGTAGTTGATGTATTACAAATCCCAGCTTTTTTATGCAGACAAACTGATTTGTTAGTTGCCGTTGGTAAAACAGGAAAAGTTATAAATGTTAAGAAAGGACAATTCCTTGCACCTGATGATATGATGCATGTGATTAAAAAAATTGAATCAACAAAGAATAATAAAATTTGGTTGACTGAAAGAGGAACAACATTTGGTTATCACAATTTAGTTGTTGATATGAGAAGTTTACAAATCATGAAAAAATTTGGTTACCCAGTAATTATGGATGCAACACATGCTGTTCAATTACCAAGCAAAGGAAATGAAAGTGGTGGTGAAAGAGAATATATTCCTGCACTAGCAAAAGCTGCTGTTGCTGTTGGTATTGATGGGTTATTTTTAGAAGTTCATCCCGATCCTGCAAAAGCATTAAGTGATGCCGCAAGTCAATTACCATTAGAAAGTCTAAAAGAATTATTAATTACTGTTAAACAAATAGATGAAATTGTAAAAAATGAAAAGTGAAATCCTTCAAAAATTTAATGATGTTAAATTATTCCTTTTTGATTTGGAAGGATGTATTATTCCTAAAAATATTGTTTACAGTGATGATGAAATAAAAAAATTGATTGATGATTTAAAATCTTATTGTAAAGAATATAAAGCATTAAATGTTGATTTTGGAATTGTTACTTCAAGTTATAGTGATATTGTAAATAAGCTGAAATCAAATAAAATATGCTATATTCTAAATGGTTCTTTAGATAAAGTCGGCTTGGTTGATCAACTTCTTAAAGAAAAAAATTTAACTTTTGATGAAGTTTTTTATATTGGTGATGATTTGTTAGATATACCGCTTCTTCAAAAATGTAAATTATCATCGTCACCAAAAGATGGAAGGAGAGAAGTAAAAAGAGTTGTAACTTTTGTAACGAATAACGAAAGCGGTTCAGTTATAGAAGAAATTTTAGAATATATAAAACAATCGAGAAAAAAATAATGGAAAAACTAAACAAATTTCCTCGAGAATTAACTGATAACGAAAAGGATTTACTCTTTTCAGCATTGCCAGAAAATAAATTGGGCTATAAAGTTTATCGTAATAAGATTAATAATTCTATTGTTTTAGGAAATGGAAGATTTGGCGGTGGAAATTTTATACTTGGTTCTGCAGGTACTGAAATTGACATAGAATCTTCCGCAACACCAATTTTTGCAATTTCAAAAATTGTTTATACAAACTATGAAATTTATATTACCATTCATCACGAAATAGATGGTCAAATTGAAATTGATATTCAAAATTTTGAATTGACACCTAAGATAAATGAAATGAAAGAACTCTATCGCTGGACTTATTCGGAATGGATACCAGGTCAAAAAGCTCCTTATGATAATTCACCTGTTAAAGAAATTCATCTTATTCTTAATTCTTTGGTTTTAGCTATTGCACCTGTTCATAGAAAAATTTGGGCTTACAATGCTAAAGATGAAGTCAATTATTTAATTCCAGTTACAAATTTTTATAATGAATTAATGTTGTTGCTGGATGAAAAAAATCCTGAAATTGCTCTTAACCCAAATTTACTTTTTGAAAATCTTGATAACTATTCAAATGAAAAACTTGGTCAGGCTTTTCTTTTGTATAACAAATTATGGAATAGAATTGATATGGATTATTCATTGTTCGATCCTAAAATGGTTCAAAGAAAAAAATCTTTTTTTGATTTCTTAAGGAAATAATTAATGAATTATTCTGAAATAATTTCACTTGGTAAAAAAGTAATTAAAATAGAATCTGAAGCTGTAGAAAGTTTAATCAATAAACTTGATGAAAATTTTGCAAAAGCTGTTGAATTGATTTTGAATTCCAAAGGTCGAGTTGTTTATACTGGTATGGGTAAATCTGGATTGATAGCTAGAAAAATTGTAGCGACTATGAATTCAACTGGAACGGCTGCTATTTATATGCATCCAACTGATGCTCTTCATGGTGATCTTGGAATGGTTAGAAAAGATGATATTGTAATTTTAATATCAAAGAGTGGCTATACAGAAGAACTAATTAATTTAGTCCCTTTGTTTAAGAGAATTAATGTTCCAATTATTGGAATGATTGGAGATGAAAATTCAAAACTTGCAAAAGATTGTGATGTAATTTTAGATGTTTCAGTTAAAGAAGAAGCATGCCCTTTTGATTTAGCACCAACTTCTTCAACAACTGCCGCATTAGTAATGGGAGATGCTCTTGCTATTTCTCTTTTAGAATTACGAGGATTTACAGCTGAAGATTTTGCACTTCTTCATCCCGGTGGAAGTTTAGGAAAAAGATTAGCATTAAAAATTTCTGAAATTATGTATTCAGGAAAAGATGTTCCTATCGTTTACGAAGATACTTCATTAAAAGATACTATACTTGAAATTACATCTAAAAGATTAGGTACAACATGTGTTGTAAATGAAAAAGGAAAATTAACTGGGATTATTACAGATGGAGATTTGAGAAGATTACTTGAAAAAACAATTGATATAAAAGAACTTAAAGCTTTGGATGTAATGACAAAAAATCCTAAAACTATTTCACAAGATTTACTTGCGTCTTTTGCTCTTCAAATGATGGAACAATTTAACATCACTTCATTAATAGTTGTAGATAAAGAAAAATATCCAATCGGAATGGTTCATCTTCATGATTTAGTGAAATTAGGCTTACGTGAAAGATGAAAAAATTACTTTTCATTTTAATATTAGTTCTTATTTCATGTAAAGAAGAAAAAGTTCAACCCAAAATAACTTCTGCTGATATAAATGGAGAAATTCCAACACATGAAAGCTGGAATTCAAAAGTTTATTTTTCTGAAGATGGAAAGTTGAAAGCAATTCTTTACTCCGAACATTTACAAAAATTTGATTTGAAAAAAGAAACTCTTTTAGAAAAAATTAGAATTGAATTCTATGATAAGCAACAAAGAAATGTGTCTCAACTTGTTGCTGAAAAAGGGAAAGTAGATGATTTAACTCGCGATATGTTTGCTTTTGAAAATGTAATTGCTCAAAATGATAGCGGAGTAGTTCTCAAAACTGAAATGCTTAAATGGAGAAATTCAGATCAAAAAATTGTTACAGATAAATTTGTTTCTATTAAAACTAAAAAAGAACTAATTGAAGGTTATGGTTTAGAAGCAGATCAAAGTTTGAATAACTATGTTGTTTTTAATCCAACTTATACAGCAACTTTTTCTCAAAGTAATAAATGATAAAAAAATTTTTTGTAATAATAATTTTTACTACTGCCATTTATGCTCAAAATGAAAATCCAATTATTGCGATTGGAGATAGCTTGGTTGGTAAAGTAATAAATGGTGAATCAATACGTGAATTACATGGTAATGTAGTTATGACTCAAGGAAATGTTAGGATTACATGCGATAAAGCAATTCAATATCTTGCTAAAAATGAAGCAGAATTAATTGGAAAAGTTGTTGTTACTCAAGATAGTATCGAAGTTAAAAGTTCACGCGGAAGATATTTTGGAAACACACAAATAGCTTTTTCTGATGCTGGTATTAATTTAACTGATGGACATGTAAAATTAAAATCAAAAAAAGGTTATTACTATTTTGAAGAAAAACGTTCTCTGTTTTTTGATAACGTATCTTTAGAAGAAGGGATTACAAAACTTTTTACTGATAAATTGAATTACTATGATAATGAAGATAAAGCAGTGGCAATTGGCAATGTTGTTATTCAAGATACTGCTTCAACATTAATCGCTGATAGTTTAATTTATTTCCGTCAAACTAAATTTACTGATGCATTTAAAAATATTAGACTTTATAATTCTACTAATAAAGTTTCTGTTTTTTGTGATAGATTAAAAGATGATGGCATAAATAAAATTACAACTATTTGGCAAAACCCAGTTTTAGTTAGAATAGATTCAACTGAAAATAAAATTGATACTTTAATTGTATCTTCAGTTTCAATGGAAGCTTTTAATGATTCAACAAACAAATTAATTGCTAAAGATGATGTTAAAATTAGTCGTAATTTGTTTTCAGCTGTTAATTCAAAAACTGTTTTCTATCAAAATGATGATTCAATTGAAATCATTAAGCAAGAAGAAGATTTAACTCCGCCTGTATTGTGGAATGAAAATACACAATTAGTTGGGGATTCAGTCTTTATAAAAATCAAAGAAAAAAAGTTAAATGAAATACAACTCAAAAATAATTCTTCAATAATTTCAGAACATAAAGATTTAAATTACCGATACGATCAAATTTCTGGAAAGAACATTAATATATTTTTCAAAGATGATGAAATTAAACAAACTGATGTTTATGGAAATGTGCTGAGCATTTATTATGTTTTTGATGAAGGAAAGCCCAATGGCTTAATAAAATCAAGTTCTGAATTGGCAAAAATATTTTTTATAAATAAAGAAGTTGATAATGTTAAACTTTATGGAAAACCGCAAAGTGATTATTACCCCGAAAACAAAATTGAAGGGAAAGAAAAAGATTTTACAATTCCAACTTTCAAACTTTATGAAAACCGCCCAAGGAAAAATGAATTAATTTCAAAAAGAGAAAACATTTTACAATATTTAGAAAAGGATGCGAAATATTATGCAGGAAAATCTAAACCTTAGAAGTGAAGATTTAGTAAAAATTTATAAAAAGAGAACTGTTGTTAACAAAGTTTCTGTCAATGTAACTCAAGGTGAAGTAGTTGGATTGCTTGGTCCAAATGGTGCCGGCAAAACAACAACTTTTTATATGATAGTTGGAATGATAAAACCAAATTCAGGAAAAGTTTTTATTGACAAAAATGAAATTACAAATGAACCGATGTATAAACGTGCAAAAATGGGAATTGGTTATTTACCTCAAGAAGCTTCAGTATTTAGAAAATTAAGTGTAGAAGATAACATTATGGCTATTCTTCAGGTTATGAATTTAACAAATCAACAGAGAAATGAAAAATTAGAGAAGTTGATAATTGAGCTTGGATTAGAAAAAGTTAGAAAAAATATGGGCTATCAATTAAGTGGTGGTGAAAGAAGAAGATGTGAAATTGCAAGAGCATTAGCAACTGATCCAAAATTTATTTTGCTTGATGAACCTTTCGCAGGTGTTGATCCTATTGCTGTTGAAGATATTATGAATATCGTTGCAAATCTTAAAAATCTTGGAATTGGAATTTTAATAACCGATCATAATGTTCATGAAACTTTGAGCATTGTTGATCGCGCTTATATTTTAATTAATGGTTCAATATTTAAAGAAGGAACAGCAAACTATCTCGCAGAAGATGAAGATGTTCGCAAACTTTATTTAGGAGAAAAATTTAAATTAGATCGATATAATTAAATCAATGTAATTAAAAAGTAAGTCAATCCCGAAACACCAATGGCATATAAAATAATTAGAAAGAAAAGTTTAATGTTTTTCTTTCTTTGTTTTTTTCTAAAGTAAGACCATGTAGTTTCTTCGTCTCTTTTATAATCCCCTTTGTCAATTGACCATTTGTTCTGAAATGACATAAACCCTCTAAAACTTTATTCCAAAATAATATTCGGTTTAATGAAAATGTTTGATTGTAATCACTAAATTTATTTTGAAAACTCTTTAATAATTTTTTGAATCTCTTCTTCACTTATTCCAGTGCCAAAAGTAGGAGAAGTTTTATTATTTAAACCCTCACTTTTTATAAAAGGTTTAACTACAGGATTTCCTGCTCTTGCTCTTAATCTCTCTTCAATTTCTCTTGTAAAATTTTTCTCTTCAAAATTTGAATTTACAACATTAGTAAATTTATCATCAAAAGATGAAACAGAATTGCCTTTATTGATTTCCAAGGTTTCGAAAGCTAAAGTTTTAATATTCATTAAATGAACAGCAGAAACATTTTCGGAAATAATTGAGCCGCCCCAAGTGCCTGGTCCTAAAGTCATTGATGGTGTTAATGCAGTTGAATAACCAACCGCACCAACAGATGATGGCGTGTTTACAACAATTCTAAAAGCTGGTTTTTCTAAAGCAAATTTCATTATTATATCTTTATCGTTTGCATGAATTGCAAGTGTGTGTCCAATTCCGCCAAATTCTAATAATTCAATACAACGATGACAACCTTCCATCCAATTTTCAACTGTGTAAAAAGCAAGTATTGGAGAAAGTTTTTCAATTGAAAGTGGTTCTTGCTTTCCAACTGATTCACATTCAGCAATTAAAACAGTTGTACTTTCTGGTACATTTATACCAGCATAATCAGCAATCCATTTTGCAGACTTACCAACAATATCAGGATTTAATTTTGCGCCTTGTGCAATTTTAATTTCAAGTTTTCTTTTTTCTTCGACATTTAAAAAGTACGCACCAATTCTTTTTGCTTCATCAATAACTTTTGCACGTATTGGTTTATCAACAACCATAGCTTGTTCAGATGAACATAAAACACCATTGTCGAATGTTGTTCCGTAAATTATATCTGCAACAGCTTTTTGAATATTAGCGCTTCTATCAATGTAAGCTGGAACATTTCCTGCACCAACACCATAAGCTGGTTTACCTGCAGAATAAGCCGCATGAACCATCGGCATTCCACCTGTAGCTAAAATTACACTTATGTTTTTATCATGCATTAAAGCATTTGTTGCTTCAATAGTAGGAATTGGTAAGCATTGAATTAAACCTTTTGGTGCGCCTGCTTTTTCTGCGGCTTCTGCCATAACTCGTGTTGCTTCTTGAGTGCATTTTAATGCTTTTGGATGTGGAGAAATTACTATTCCATTCCTTGACTTTACTGAAATTATTGACTTAAACATTGCTGTTGATGTTGGGTTTGTTGATGGAACTAATGCCGCTACAACTCCCATTGGTTCTGCTATTTTTATAATCTTTCCATTTTTCAATACGTTTATCACACCAACAGTTTTTAAATCTTTAATTGATTCCCAAACAGCTTTTGAACCAAATTGATTTTTAATAATCTTATCAGAAACTTTTCCAAAACCTGTTTCTTCGTGAGCTAATCTTGCTAATCGTTCAGCTTCTTTGTAACCAGCATCTGCCATGGCTTTAACAACTTTATCAACTTGTTCCTGATTAAAATGCTTAAATTCAAGCTGAGCTTCTTTTGCAGCTTTAGCTAAATTTCTTGCTTCCTGAATTGATTGTAAATCTTTGTCAATGTTCATTTAAATACCGTTCTTTTACTAATCAAATATAAAGAGAGTAGCAGTGAACTTCAATAAAATAAAATCTTCTTTAATGAATTATAATTTGTGGTAATCTGTGAAATCTGTGGTAAAAAACAAATCATAGTATTCTTTAATTGATAATGGTGAATTAAAATAATTTAATGTAATAAATCTTATTCTATCAGTTTAATTTCATCAGAAGGATTTATTTCAACATCTTTTAATTTCCTTTCAATAACTCTCGTTCTGGTTTTAGCACTATCAATTTGTTTACTAGCTTGCTCAAGTTTTTCTTGTGTTTTATCAAGCACTTCACCAAACTTTATAAATTCTGATTTCACAATACTTAGCAAACTCCAAACTTCACTCGAGCGTTTTTCAATTGCTAAAGTTCTAAATCCCATTTGCAAACTATTTAGAATTGCCGAAATTGTAGTTGGACCAGCAATGATAACTTTAAAATCATTTTGAATTTTTTCAAACAATCCGGGTCTTCGTAAAACTTCAGCATATAAACCTTCAACTGGTAAAAATAAAATAGCAACATCAGTAGTATTTGGTGGATCAATATATTTATCTTTGATTGATTTAGCTTCCAATTTTATTCTTGCTTCAATTGCTTTAGATGCTTCATCAACTAAATTTACATCACCATTTTCTTGTGCTTGAACTAATCTTTGATAATCTTCAATAGGAAATTTTGCATCTATAGGTAAATAACAAAATCCATTATTTTGATCATTGCGGCCTGGCATTTTGATAGCAAACTCAACTCTGTCATTACTTTCTTTTTTTGTTGGGAAATTTTTTTCATATTGCTCTCGTGTTAGTATTTGTTCAATCAAATTTTCTAATTGAATTTCACCCCAAGTTCCTCGAGTTTTGACATTTGTTAAAACTCTTTTTAAATCACCAACACCACTTGCGAGATTTCTCATTTCACCCAAACCTTCACGAACAGCTTCAAGTCGGTCACTAACTAATGAAAATGATTCGCTTAATCTCTTCTCTAAAGTTGAATGTAATTTTTCGTCAACTGTTAATCTCATTTCTTCAAGTTTCTTTTCATTTTTATCTTGAATTTCTTTTAATTGATTTTCTACTTTTTCCTGAAGTTGTCTAAATTTATCTTCATTTGTCTGCGTTAAATTTTTTAGTTGATTTGCAAAATGATCAAGCTGATTTTTTTGCATTTCAGAAATGTTGGAAAGATTTCTTGAAAGTTGTTCACCAAATTTTAGAACGGCTCCACTTATTTCTTCTCTTTGTTCTTTTGAGTTAGAATTTATTTCAGATCTGCTTCTTGAAATTTCATCACGAAATGATTTTTCCAATCTTTCAAATTCTTCTTTGTAGGTTATTTGCTCAAATGAATTAATTTTTTTGTTGAGATTAAAAACCAAAAAAGATAAAATTAAAACAGTGATTAGAGTAATAATTAAAACTATTTCCATATTGACACCTAAATTGAATAATTACATAAACTTATTTATAAAATATTTTCAAATTGACCAAATCAATTTATAAATTAGATTTGTGAATAATTGGGAAGATAAAAAATGAAAAGCTGGAAAAAAATTTTTATCGGCATTTCAATTGTGCTAGTTAGTGTTCTAATTGTTGGTTCGATCATTTCATACTATATGTTGAAAAAATCATTACCAAATTATAATGATGAGTTAAAAGTATCATTCATAAAAAATAAAATTGAAATTTATCGAGATGAAAATGCAATTCCATTAATTGAAGCAGCAAATGATGAGGATGTTGCATTTGCAATTGGATATTTACATGCACAGGAAAGATTGTTTCAAATGGATATTGCTCGTAGAGCTGGTGAAGGTAGACTAAGTGAAATTTTTGGCTCGAAATTAATTCCAATTGATAAAATGTTCAGAACGATGGAAATCTATAAAATTGCTAAAGCTTCTTTCCTAAAACTAAATCCTTTATCTCAAAAAGTTTTAATTGCATATTCAAAAGGTGTTAATGAATTTATTAAAAATTCAAAAGGAAAATATCAAGTTGAGTTTGATATCCTTGGCTATGATCCAGAATTATGGAAACCAGAACACAGTTTAATAATTGCAAAATTGATGGGCTGGGAATTAAATATTAGTTGGTGGACAGATATTGTATTTTCTCAGTTTGTTCAAAAATTTGGAGAAGAAAAAGCAAAAGAATTAATTCCACATTTTCCCGAAAATGCACCGACTATAACACCTCAACAACTAAAACAGGTAAGTTCTATTTCATCTGAATTAGTTGATGTAGATAGACAATACAGAAAATTTGTTGGTTTTGTTGGAACTCATATTGGTTCAAATAATTGGGTTGTGAATTCACAAAAATCAGTTTCAGGAAAACCAATAATTGCCAATGATCCACATCTTGCTTTTAGTCAACCTGGTAAATGGTATTTTGTAATGATAAGAAGCAATAATTGGAATGCTGAAGGTTTTTCATTACCAGGATTGCCATCAATCGTGATTGGAAAGAATCAAAATATTGCTTGGGCAATGACTAATGTAATGGCAGATGATGCTGATTTCTACATTGAAAAACTTGACTCTTCAAAAACAAAATATTTTTTAGATGGCAACTGGAAAGAATTAAAAATTTATAAAGATACAATAAAAGTAAAAGATTCATCAAATGTAGTTTTTGAAATTAAAAAAACACATCGCGGACCAATTGTTACTGATATTCATCCATATCAAAAACTTTTTCCTAAAAGCGAAGTTGAATTTCCAACTATGAGCATGCGTTGGACTGGCTTTGAATTTAGCGATGAAGTTTATTCATCTATACTTTTGAACAAAGCGAAAAATTGGAATGACTTTAATGAAGCACTAAAATATTTTACAATTCCAGGACAAAATTTCGTTTATGCAGATAAACAAAATAACATCGGCTACATTTGTGCTGTTCGCCTTCCAATTAGAAAAAATAATTCACCGACACTAATTTATGATGGAACAACTTCGAATTCTGATTGGATTGGTTTCGTTCCATTTGAACAATTACCAAAATTATTTAATCCATCGCAAAATTTTATTGCTTCAGCAAATAACAAAACAATTAAAGATTATCCAATTCATATTTCAAATTTATGGGAACCATCTTCAAGAATTGATAGAATTACTGAGCTTTTATTAAGTAAACAAAAACATTCTGTTGAAGACTTTATGAAATATCAAATGGATTTTGTTTCTCCTTACGCAAAAGAAATTACCAAACATATTTTGACTGCTTTTCAAGATGTTAAAATAAAAGATAAAAACTTGCAGACGGCAATCGAGTTGTTAAATAATTGGAATTTTGAATTGAATGAATTTAGTCAAACGCCTGCAATTTATTCCTTCTTTCTAAAAAACTTTATTCAAAATGTTTGGGGTGATGAATTAAGTAATCATTTATTGAGGGAATATATTTTTGTGGCTAATGTTCCATACAGAAAAATTATAGAAATACTAAATGATGATTCGTCATTTTTTGATAATGTAAAAACTCAAGTAGTTGAAACCCAAAATGATATTATTAGAAAAAGTATGGCCGATGCTTTGAGTGAATTAGAAAAAAAATATGGAAGTAATGTTGAAAATTGGCAATGGGGAAAAATTCATAAAGTTGAATTTAAACACATGTTCAGTGGTCAGTCATCAATAATTGATAAATTAGTTAATGTTGGCCCTTATTCAATTGGTGGTGATGGTACAACAATTTTCAACACAGAATACTCTTTTAGTGATTTATTTGATAAAGAAACTGAAACACAAGATTTAACAAAAAGAAAAAAATTTGAAAATTATTTAGGTCCTTCAATGCGGTATATTTTTGACTTTGCTCAACCTGATTATCTTTATTTTATTTTACCAACTGGTCAAGCTGGGCATTTTTTAAGTAATAATTATAAAGATATGACAAACAAATGGTTAAAAGGAAGTTATATCAAATTGAAATTAAATGAAAATGAATTTATAAAATCATCAGAATATAAATTGACATTAATACCAAATTGAGTAGAAGTCGAATAAAAATATTAAATTGCAATTGACATTATTTAGGAATTTATGAAAGTAATAGAACATTTAGAAAAAGCAAATAATACATTAATAAGTTTTGAAATTATTCCACCTAAAAGAGGAGGAAATGTAAAACAACTTCTTCAAGTACTTGATGACTTAGTAAAATACAATCCACCTTTTATTGATATTACAAGTCATGCTGCAGAAGTAATGTACGAAGAAACTCCCGATGGTTCGTTACAAATGAAAGTAAAACGAAAAAGACCTGGAACACTTGGACTTTGTGCATTAATCCAAAATAAATATAACATTGATGCAGTCCCACATGTTTTATGCAGCGGCTTCACACGTGAAGAGACAGAAGATTTTTTAATTGAAATTCATTACTTAGGAATTGATAATGTACTTGTTGTTCGAGGTGACGATCATGCGTACAAAAAACCATTAAAGTTTGGCCGCTCTGCAAATGAATATGCTATTGATTTAGTGAAACAAATTGTTGATTTAAATAATGGAAAATATATTGAAGATGGTTTACTCGATGCAGAACCTATGGATATTTGTATTGGAGTTGGTGGTTATCCAGAAAAGCATTTTGAAGCACCAAATATTAATATTGATATTAAACACACAAAAGAAAAAGTTGATGCTGGAGCTTCTTACATTGTAACACAAATGTTTTTCTCAAATAAATTCTTTTATGAATATGTAAATCAATGCCGTAAATCAGGAATTAATGTTCCAATTATTCCGGGATTAAAAGTAATTACATCTAAAGCTCAAATTAAATCATTACCTAAAAATTTTTACATTGATATTCCAAATGAATTAGCTGAAGAAATTGAAAAAGCAAAACCAGAACATGTTGTTGATATTGGTGTTGAATGGGCTTTTAAACAAGTTGAAGATTTATTAAATAATAATGCCCCGGCTATTCATTTTTATGTAATGCAAAATTCAACTCCAATAAAGTATTTGATGAAAAAAATTAATTTATAAAATGATAGTTAAACCTGTAAATATTAACTTAAGAGTAAAATTGCCAAAAAAAATTAAATGGGGAGTTGCATTTAATAAGAATTTTGATGTTCAGAGTTTTTTTTCAGCAATTCAATTGCTAACAAAAAGTAAAGTTACGTCAGTTTATTCAAATGGTTTTAATGAAGCAAAAGAAATTGCTGAAAAGTATGGTGTTATAAATTATTTTAATGATATAAACGAATTTTTAAAAAGTGATTTTGACATTGTTTACTTAGCAGATAATTCAAATGATTTTTTTGAAAATGCCATCTTTTTTATTAATAACCATAAAAATTTATTATGTGAAAAACCATCTGCAATTACTTATAATCAATCTTTAGAAATAGAAAAGATGATTTCAGAAAAAGAACTTAATGTTATTGTTAATTATTCACATAGATTTAATCCACTTGTAATTAAAGCAAAAGAGTTAATAGAAAAACAAGTAATTGGAAAAATTCACTCAATCTCTGCAACTTATCATATTGATTTTTTGCCAGATGAAAGTTCAATCTATAAAAGTAAACTTTCTGGAATTAGTGTTCTCAGAGATTTAGGTCATCAAATGATTGATTTATTGCAATATTTAGGTGGTGAAATTATAGAAGTAAAATCTTTTGCAGATAATCTTATTTATAAAAATCCACAAAATGATTTTTTAACTGCCTCTCTAAAATTTAAAAGCAATTGTTATGGAAATCTTTCAGTTTCATATTTAAGTAAAAAATCTGTTAATAGAATTGAAATGTTGGGTCATAATGGCGCAATTATAATTGAAAATATTTTTGATAAGAAAAAAGCTCCAACACTTTTGACAATAGATCTTTTAGGTGAGGGGAGAAAAAAATTTAGAAAAAAAGTAAATAAGACTTTAACAATGTTAAGAAACTCACAAAAATTATTTCTAAATAATAAAAAAACTACCATACCATTTTCTGAAGTAACAAAAAATATTTACCTAATTGAACAAATAGAAAAAAGCATATAAAAACTGAAATGAAAAAATTAAAAGTAGCTTTATTACTCGGCGGCATCTCAACTGAAAAAGAAGTTTCAAGAAATACTGCAAAATCAATTTTAAGTGCATTAAGAAAATTAAATTATGATGTAATACCAATTGATCCAGCTCTAGGATTAAAACAACCCAAAAATGAAGATGACTTATTCATACAACAATCACCAGAAAATTTATCAAAAAGAAACTACATTGAAATAATAAACTCATCAGTTTTTGATGATATTGATGTTGCATTTCTTGCTTTACATGGGCAATATGGAGAGGATGGAATTATTCAGTCATTACTTGAACTACGTGGAATAAAATATACAGGCTCGGGTGTTTTAACAAATGCTTTAGCAATGGATAAATTGATGACCAAAATTGTTCTCGAATTTCATGGTGTAAAAACAGCCGAATGGGTCGTTGCAGAAAAAAAATATGATTTAAATGAAATTCAAAAACAAGTGTATGAAAAATTAAATTATCCTTGTGTTGTTAAACCAAACGATCAAGGTTCATCAGTTGGTTTAACTTTTTGTCAAAATGAAAACCAATTAAAAGATGCAATAGATTTAGCACTTAAATTTTCAAACAAAGCTTTAATTGAAAAATATATTCAAGGAAGAGAATTAACCGTTGCAATTTTAGAAGACAAGCCATTACCAGTTGTAGAAATAAAACCCAAAAGTGGTTTCTATGATTATAAAAGCAAATACACAAGTGGAATGTCTGAATACATTTGTCCTGCTGAAATTCCTAATGAAGTTTCATTGAAACTACAAGAGCAAGCTTTAATTGCTTTTAAAGCTGTTGGTTGTAAAACATATTCAAGAATAGATTTTCGCCTCAACGAAAAAAATGAATCATATTGTTTAGAAATAAATACTTTACCCGGAATGACAAATTTTAGTCTTGTTCCCAAAGCTGCAAACGCAGCAGGAATATCTTTCGAACAGCTTATCGAAAAAATTCTAATTTCTTCATTAGAATGAAAACAAAATTAATCTTTAGATTTATAATAGTTATTCTTACAATCGTTGCAATTTTATTTCTCTACTTTAATGAAAATGGATATCGAAAATTTTTAAGAACAAAAAATGAATTAGAAAAAATTGAAGAAGAGATCCAAAAAAATGAAGAAGAAATTTTTCGGCTTAAGAATGAAATTGATTCATTAAATAATAGTAAAATAAAGTTAGAAAAAGTCGCCCGTGAAAAATTTCACATGAGTAAGAAGAACGAAAAAGTATTTTTAATAGAAGAAAAATAATAGTGTTAAAAATTAAATTACCCGATATACCACTTGCCGAAAGATGTCGTCCAAAAACACTTGAAGATTTTCAAGGACAAAAACATTTAGTTGATATTGGTAAGCCAGTTCGTACAATGGTAGAAAATGATGCATTGACCTCATTTATTTTATGGGGACCACCTGGCACTGGTAAAACAACATTAGCTAAAATTATCGCTAATTCAACCAGCTCAGAATTTTTTCAAATAAATGCAGTGGCTTCAGGTGTAAAAGAAATAAGAGAAATAATTGAAATTGCAAAGCAAAATAAAATTCACTTTAAAAAAACAATTTTATTTATTGACGAAATTCATAGATTTAACAAAGCTCAACAAGATGCACTTCTTTCATCTGTTGAATCAGGAGAAATAATTTTAATTGGGGCAACAACTGAAAATCCATCATTTGAAATCATCCCTGCTTTGCGTTCTAGAGTGCGTGTTTTTGTTTTAGAAGAACTAACGAAAGATGATTTACTAAATATCTTAAATTATGCTATTCAAAAAGATGAATTTTTAAAACAAGTTACTATAAAAAATATTGATAAAGATTATTTGATTTACATATCCGGTGGTGATGCAAGAACTCTACTAAACATTTTTGAAGCAACATTAATTTCTGAAATTGATAAAAACGAAATTGAAATAACTAAAGAAAAAATAAACATTACAGTTCAAAGGAAAAATATTTTTTATGATAAAAATGGTGAAGAGCATTACAATATAATTTCTGCATTTATCAAAAGCATTAGAGGTTCTGATCCTGATGCCGCTGTTTATTGGCTTGCAAGAATGATTGAAAGTGGAGAAGATATTTTATTTATTGCGAGACGTATGATAATCCTTGCTTCCGAAGATATTGGTAATGCTTCGCCAAACGCACTTCTACTTGCAGTTGCAACTTTTGATGCTTGCGAAAAAATTGGATTACCAGAGGCAAGAATTATTTTATCTCAATGTGCAATTTATTTAGCAACTTCTCCCAAAAGTAATGCTTCATACTTAGCAATTAATGAAGCACTAAACTTTGTTAGAAATAATGAAAATCCAAAAACACCATTGCATTTAAGAAATGCACCAACTAAACTTATGAAAGAACTCAATTATGGGAAAGAATATAAATATCCACATGACTATGAAAATAATTTTGTTCAACAAAGCTATTTACCAAATGGACTAAAGGACAAACAATTTTACTTCCCAAGCGAAAATGGAAATGAAAAAAATATAAAAGAAAGATTAAAAAATTTATGGAAAGGATTGAAAAAATACACTTAA
>JARGDL010000002.1 GCA_029210465.1 Stygiobacter electus | reverse complement strand
GCTCATTCCCTAAATTCACTAAACCTGCCTGCCAAATTAAATGAAGACAGGGTGACTTCATTTTTTTTACATTATTACAGTTGGATTTATCCAACTGATAAATTATCCTATCAAAAAAAATGGCTTTAGCCTCATCTCAAATGCGGTTAAAACCAATTTATTTTCTTGTTTAAGTTCACTAGACCAACCTACTGAATGAAATGAAGAAAGAGTGAACTTCTATCCATTATTCCTAAAACTTAAAGTTATTCCTTTTAATCTTTTCATCTATTCATCTTCGTGGCTTAATCTTTATCAATTAGCCATTATCAATTCGCAATTAGCAATTAGCAATTAGCAATTATAAATTATTTTACCGCAATCCGTGGTTTTATTTTCTTACCACTAAGTTCACATAGGACACTTAGATATCACTAAGAAAAAAATTAAGCAACAATTCTACATTATTAATGTGGCTAAAGCCTTTTTTAATTTAATTCATTTTTTAAGTTCACTAAACCTGCCTGCCAAATTAAATGAAGGCAGGGTGAACTTCAATTTTTTTTACATTATTAGGGGCTGACCAAAAAGTAATTTTTAATGTCTCACTGAGTTTATCGAAGTGTGATTTTTATAAATTTTTTCAGTTTTAAGTCAGTCTTCGACGAGCTCAGACTGACAATTTTACCCTTTTTGGACAGCCCCATTAATTTTTACTCTTTACCCAAAACTTGGCTTCAGCCACATTTACTTTTTTTTCTGCTAAAGCCTTCTTTAAATTCCAACTCATTTCCTAAGTTCATTAAACCTGGCTACCAAATAAAATGAAGAAAGGATGAACTTCAATCCATTATTCCTAAAACTTAAAGTTATTCCTTTTAATCTTTTAATCTTTTCACCTATTCATCTATTCATCTTCGTGGCTTAATCTTTATCAATTTGCAATTAGCAATTAGCAATTAGCAATTTTACATCATTGTTTCCTCTCCAGCAAATACCTCTTAATCTTTTGTGTAGTAGTTTTCTCAAATTCCTTTTCTCGAATATAAAATTTCTTTATCTGTTTATGTGATGCTAATTCTTTATTGATTTTACTTACTTCATCTGTAATTATTTTATTTATAAGATCATCATCAATTTGAATTTTTTTTGTCTCTGATAATTCAATAAATGCTTCTGCATCTACAACAATCTCCGCAGATATAATTTCTCCTTGTTTTGCATCCTCTTCGCCATATACAATTGACTCTAAAATATAAGGTGAACGATTTAATGCATCTTCAATCTCTTCTGGAAAAACATTTTTACCACTTTTTGAAATTATTACATTTTTCTTCCTTCCATTGATGTGCAAAAAACCATCTTCATCAAAGAAACCAATATCACCAGTTTTGAACCACCCATTCTCAAATGCATCGTTTGTTGCTTTTTCATTTTTGTAGTAACCTAACATAATATTTGGTCCTTTAGCAAAAATTTCTCCACTTCCATTTTCATCTGGATTATTAATTATTATTTCAACACCAGGTAATGGCAATCCAGCGGCATCATCTTTAAATGCATCAAGTCTATTTAATGCTAATATTGGTGCCGTTTCTGTTAATCCATATCCTTGCACAAAATTAAAACCAAATTCACGTAAACCTTTTGCAACTAATGGATCTGGTGCCGCCCCGCCAGCAATAAATAATCTAATTGCACCGCCAAACTTTTCATGTAATTCATGAAATATTTTTTTCTTAAAATCATTAAATCCTACTAAAGAAAAAATATTAGTTAATTTTACCAATGGTGGAACAATTACTGATTTTAATTTATCCTCATTTATTCCTTTTATTATCCTCTTAAACATTTTATCATAAAGTAGTGGAACAGCCAATAAAATTGTTGCTTTAACTTTTTGCAAATCATCAACAACAGTTTTTAATGAACGCGCATAGTGAACCGAAGCTCCACAGTACATTGGACAAAGCATTCCACATGTGCATTCATAAGTATGATGAATTGGAAGCACAGAAAGAAATCTATCTTTTTCATTAATTAATATCATACTTACCATTGAAACTAAATTTGATGCAAGATTTTTTTGTGATAGCATCACACCTTTTGCTCTTCCGAGTGAGCCAGATGTAAATATAATTTCTGCTAAATCATTTGGATTTACATAAGGTAATTCATTTTCTTTAATTGGCTTTGCTTTATTTATTAAATCAACCATGTAATGAAATTCTTTATCTTCATGTGTTTCATCCATGCAAATAAATTTTTTTAATCTCTTCAATGAATTTTTTGACTCAGCTAATAATGAAGCATAACTTCCAGAAAAAATAATTGCTTCTGAATCCGATTCATGTATTATGTTTATAATTTCATTTGGTGTTAAATTTTTATCAATTGGAACAACTACATAATTAAATGTCATTAACGTTAAATAGCTTAATGACCATTGAGTTCTGTTTTCACCTATTAATGCAACGTGTGTTCTTTCTTTTAATCCGAGTTCTTTTAATGCAGAGCCGAATAACAAAATTTTTTCGAGCAGTTCTCTGAAAATTAATTTTTTTATTGGTGTTTCATTTAAATCTTCTAATGCTAATTTAGGTCCAAATTTTTTTGCTGATTGTAAAATCATTTCCTGAATTGTATCAATTCGCGGGACATCATAAAGATTGTAGTTTTTTTTCATTTTATTTTCCTCATTTATAATAAAGAACAATTTGTAACTGTTTTTAATTTGCAAAGTCTTATGAACTTTAGCAATCGTAATTTGTGTTAATCTGTGCAATCTGTGGTTTTATTTTTTACCACTAAGTTCACATAGTACACTTAGATATCACTAAGAAAAAAATTAAGCTACAATTCTGCATTATTAATGTGGCTAAAGCCATTTTGAATTTAATTCATTTTTTAAGTTCACTAAACCTGCCTGCCAAATTAAATGAAGGCAGGGTGAACTTCAATTTTTTTTACATTATTAGGGGCTGACCAAAAAGTAATTTTTAATGTCTCACTGAGTTTATCGAAGTGTGATTTTTATAAATTTTTTCAGTTTTAAGTCAGTCTTCGACGAGCTCAGACTGACAATTTTACCCTTTTTGGACAGCCCCATTAATTTTTACTCTTTACCCAAAATTTGGCTTCAGCCACATTTACTTTTTATTCTGCTAAAGCCTTCTTTAAATTCCAACTCATTCCCCAAGTTCACTAGACCAACCTACTGAATGAAATGAAGAAAGAGTGAACTTCTATTTTTTTTACATTATTACAGTTGGCTTTAGCCAACTGATTAATTTTTACTCTTTACCAAAAACTTGGCTTCAGCCACATTTACTTTTTACTCTGCTAAAGCCTTCTTTAAATTCCAGCTCATTCCCCAAGTTCACTAGACCAACCTACTGAATGAAATGAAGAAAGAGTGAACTTCTATTTATTATTCCTAAAACTTATAGTTATCCCTTTTAACCTTTTAATCTTTTAACCTTTTAATCTCTCACTCCCCTAAACTCTCACTATTCACCATTTTACATTTTACATTATCAATTATCAATTATCAATTTGCAATTCGCAATTCGCAATTATCAATTTGCAATTATAAATTATTTTACCGCAATCTGTGGTTTTATTTTCTTACCACCAAGTCTCACAAAGAACATTCTACCTTCTACATTCTACATTCTACATTCTACATTTTACATTTTACACCTGTCAACCGACAGCTAGATTCTACATTCTACATTATCAATTATCAATTATCAATTTGCAATTTGCAATTTGCAATTCGCAATTCTACATTATTAACTCGTACAAAAGTATTTTCAAAAAACTATAAAACTTTTCAACTGCTTTTATGTTAACTTTTTCATCCGGAGAATGAGCACCAATTATTGTTGGTCCAAATGAAATCATATCAATCCCAGGATATTTATCACTTAAAATTCCACATTCAAGACCAGCATGAACAGCTTTTATTTTCGGATCATCATCAAATGTATTTTTATAAATCTTTTTTGCTTTTTTTAATAATTGAGAATCAACATTTGGCTGCCAACCTGGATAACCATCTGTAGTTTTTACTTTTGCATTCGCAAGTTCAAATATTGATTGAACTGTTTTTGATATGTTCCTTTTTGCATTTTCAATTGAACTTCTTTGACTAGTCCCAATTACAAGTTCATACGAATCATAATTTACTGTTGCTAAATTTGTTGATGTTTCAACTAATCCTTTTATTGATTTGCTCATTGCAATTACACCATGAGGCAATGCAGTTAAAGTGTTAATAACTCTTTTAGTTAATTCACTTTTGAAAGCATTTTTAATTTTTAATTCAGTTAAAGGAATTTTCTCGAATGTGTATTTTATTTCAGCATCATTTTTTTTGAACTCTAAACTAGTTTCAATTGCTTGTTCATTTATTAATTCACGTACCAAAGCTTCATTCTTTTCATCTATAAAAATTATTGCTTCTGCTTCTCTTGGTATTGCATTTCTTTTTGAACCACCTTGTATAAAACCCAGTTGAAAATCAAATTCTTCCAAATTTGAAAGTAGATATGCTAATAATTTTATTGCATTAGCTCTTCCTTCAGATATATCAACTCCACTGTGTCCACCTTTGCACCCATTTACAAAAATTTTGTATGGAATGTAATTTTTTTTAATTTCTTCAAATTCAATTTTAAAATATCCTTCAGTATCAATTCCGCCAGAACAACCAATATAAAAAGCGCCATCTTCTTCTGTATCAAGATTCAAAAGAATTCTACCGCTTATAAAATCAGGAGTTAAACTATTTACGCCAGTTAAACCTGTTTCTTCATCTACAGTAAATAGCAATTCAAGTGGACCATGTAATAGCTCATCATCTTTAGCAATAGCTAATTGTGCGGCGACTCCAATTCCATTATCTGCACCAAGTGTGGTTCCATTTGCTCTAACCCATTCACCTTCTTTTATTAATTGAATCCCATCTTTAGAAAAATCATGAACCTTGTCTTTGTTTTTTTCACAAACCATATCAACATGACTTTGCAATACAATTGTTGGTTTGTTTTCAAATCCAGCAGATGCTTTAACAAAAATTACAATATTGCCAGCGTTGTCTTCTTTGTAATCAAGATTGTGTTGCAATGAAAATGTTTTAATGTATGTTCTAATTGCTTCTTCATGTTTGGAACATCTTGGTATTTGACTTATTTCAGCAAAACGTTGCCAAACTAACTTTGGCTCAAGGCCCTCAATTACTTTTTGATTCATATTTATCCTTTCTAATTATGACGTATATTTAAAATGTCTCCATCTTTTACAATGTATTCTTTGCCTTCCAAACGCCAAACACCTGCATCTTTACATTTAGCAAACGATCCATATTTAATAAAATCATCATAGTGAACAACTTCTGCACGAATAAATTTATTAAAGAAATCTGTGTGAATAACCCCTGCTGCTTGCTGAGCTGTAAAATTTTTTTTGATTGTCCATGCACGACATTCATCTTCGCCAACAGTAAAAAATGATTGTAAGCCCAACATTTGATAACTTGTTCTTAATATTTTTGATAATGCAGATTCTTTAATTCCATAATCCTGCATAAAAATTTGTCTATCTTCTTCTGTCATTTGAGAAAGCTCATATTCAATCTTAGCAAAAAATGGTATAAACTCAGCTCCAGATTTTTCAAATTTACTTTTAAGTTTTTTTATTTCTTCATCAACAGTTGCAATTGATGATTCATCATAATTCACTGCGATTACTAATGGTTTTAAGGTTAATAACTGATAGCCGGACAATATTTTGATTTCTGTTTCATCAAGTTCTAATGTTCTAAGTGGAAGTTCTTTTTCTGCATGTTGAAATAATTTTTCAATCAATGGTAATTCTTTTTTTAATCTCTCATCTTTAGATTTCAACATATCCTTTTTAATTTTTTCTAAACGATTTTCAAGAAAAGCAATATCAGAAAAAAGAAATTCTGTTTCTAAAAATTCAATATCACGTGCTGGATCAATTGTATTCATTGGATGCACAATTGATTCATCCTTAAAAGCTCTTATAACATAAAATAGTGCATCATTATTTCTTACTGCAGTTAAAAATGAATTTGTAATTTTAACTTTGTTGTCTTCAGACATTCTTAAACCTGGAATATCAAAAACTTCAATAGTTGCGTTAACTTGTTTTTTGGGATTGAATATCTTTGAACAGTTGTCCAATCTTTCATCGGGAACTTTTACAACTTCAACTGTTGCTTCTTCTTTATTCGACTGGCTATGTGATGCGTTTGATGAGAGTGTATTAAATAAAGTTGTTTTACCTGAAAATTGTAAACCCACTAAACCTATTTGCATTATGCACCTTTAATTTTGAGTGAAAAGAAAAAAAAATTCAGCAGTTTAAATTATGAAACAATTTGTGTTCTTAAAGATATTTCCTCGAGTATTGAAGAAACTTTTAAACACTTTTGTAATTCTCCATTATAAACTACAGCTTTTCCATTAACATGTGTTTCAAAAGCATAATCTCTTGCTTTTTCATAAGTACATTGCAAAGCTTTTATTAGCTGAGCAATTACTTCATCAAATGTGTGTTCATCATCGTTAAATAAAATTACTTTAAATGGAGTTTTTACAATAGTGCTTTCATCATTTTGTTCATTAACTTTTTCAATTGGTTTGATGTTTTCCATAAAATGAATTCTTTTTACAATTTTAATTTATGAAATTGTATAACAAAAATAAATTTGATTATATTTCGTTCACTTTCAAAATAATTTTAAAATATTTTTAGGAGGATCGATGAAAATAGCTGTTTGTGTTAGTCATGTGCCTGACACTGCTTCTAAAATTTATATTGGTAGCGATGGAAAAAGCATTGATCAAACTGGTTTAACTTATGTTGTTAATCCTTATGATGAATTTGCAATTGAAGAAGCATTAAAAACAAAAGAAAAATTTGGCGGTGAAACAGTAGCAATAAGTTTAGGTACAGATGCTAATAAAGAAACATTGAGAAAAGCACTTGCAATGGGAATTGATAATGCAGTTTTATTAAAAGATGATAAGTATCGCGATTCCCTCTCTGTCGCAAAAGCTTTAGCTGATGAAATTAAAGCTCAAGGTGCTGAATTAGTTTTTTTTGGTAAACAATCTGTTGATTTTGATAATTCTGTTGTTGGTCAACTAACGGCTGAATTGCTTGGTTATAATTGTGTCTCAGTAGTTGTTTCTTTCTCTTTGGATGGAAATAAAATTACTTGTGAAAGAGAAATTGAAGGTGGAAAAGAATTTATTGAAACATCATTGCCAGCTGTAATTACTGCTCAAAAAGGTTTGAATGAACCAAGATATGCTTCGTTAAAAGGTATTATGGCCGCAAAGAAAAAAGTTATAATTGAAAAACCTGCATTGCAAAGTGAAAACTTTGTAGAAGTTATTGCAATGAAAAGACCTCCTACTAAACAAGCTGGAAGAATTATTGGTACCGATGTTTCTGCAGTTCCAGAATTAGTAAAAATACTTCACGAAGAAGCAAAAGTTATATAGGAGGTTGCAATGACAAAAATTTTAGCTTTTATAGAACAACGTGATGGTCAAATAAAAAAATCATCATTTGAAGCTGCAAAAACTGCATTCGATTTATCTCAAAAATTAAACGCAACTGTTGAAGCAGTTTGCTTAGGAAATGAAGTAAATAATATTGATGCAGTTGGTGGATTTGGAATTTCTAAAATTAATTTTTTAAAAAATCCTGCCCTCGAAAAATATTCTTCTGCCTATACAGATTTAGTTACTGATTTTATCAATCAAAATAATTTTGACATCATTTTGTTTTCTGCTACTTCATTGGGAAGAGATTTATCGCCTAAAGTATCAGCAAGATTAAATTGTGGTTTAGCTGTTGATTGCATAAACTTAGATATTGTTGAAAATAATATTATTGCAACTCGACCAATATTTGCTGGGAAAGCATTACTTGATCTAAAATTAAATTCTGAAAAGAAAATTTTTGTATTAAGGCCAAATGTATTTAGCGCTGGCACTCCAAATGAAAATAAAGCTGAAGTCAATACTATTAATGTTGAAGTTTCTGAACCAAAAGTAAAAGTAACAGAAATTTCAAAGTCTGAAGGCAAACTTGATGTTGCAGAAGCAGATATAATTGTTTCAGGCGGTAGAGGTATGAAAGGGCCTGAAAATTTCAAGATGATTGAAGAATTAGCACAATTATTAGGTGCTGCAGTTGGTGCTTCCCGTGCTGTTGTTGATGCAGGCTGGCGTCCTCATTCAGAACAAGTTGGTCAAACTGGTAAAACTGTTTCTCCTACTCTTTATATTGCAATTGGAATTTCTGGAGCTATTCAACATTTGGCTGGTATGCGTTCATCAAAATTTATTGTTGCTGTTAATAAAGATAAAGATGCGCCGATTTTCCAATCAGCAGATTATGGAATTGTTGCTGATTTATTTGAAATTTTACCTGCATTAATTGAAGAAATTAAAAAGTTAAAACAATAAATGAGAAAAGTACAAGTTGAAATATTAGGTATTTCAGCAAGTCCATCGGCAGGCGGTGCATATGCAATATTGTTAAAAGAAGTTTATGGATCGCGCCGCCTTCCTATTATTATTGGTTCTTTCGAAGCTCAGTCAATTGCTCTTGAAATGGAAAATATTAAACCGCCAAGACCATTAACCCATGACTTGCTTGCAAATGTTATTGAAAATCTTGGTGCCACTGTTGTAGAAGTTATTATTGATGAATTACGTGATAATACTTTTTTCGCTAAGATTAAATTAGAAGTATCAACAATGACAAATGAAATTGATTCACGTCCAAGTGATGCAATAGCACTTGCTGTCAGGACAGGTTCACCTATTTTTGTTGCAGAAGAAGTTTTGAACAGCGCTGGATTTACTCCTTCAACTGAGGAAGCTGAAGAAAAAACTTTCGATATGAAAGATGATGAAATTGAAGAAGAAGAGAAAAAATCGACTAATATAGCTGAGACTAAAATTGCTAATCTTCAAAATCAATTAAGAGAAGCAATTGAAAAAGAAGATTACGAACGTGCTGCAAAACTAAGAGATGAAATAAATAGAATACAAGGAAAGACAAATTAAAAACAACATCTATTAATTATCAATTCACAATTTTCAATTATCAATTTTCAACTATCAATTATCAATTCGCAATTAGCAATTAGCAATTAGCAATTATCAATTATCAATTATCAATTTGCAATTATAAATTATTTTACCGCAATCTGTGGTTTATTATCTTTTTCACCACTAAGTTCACTTAGAACACTAAATCATCACTAAGAAAAAAACTAAACAACCATTCTACATTCTATATTCTAAATTCTACACCTGTCTACCGACAGGTAGATTCTAAATTCTAAATTATTAATTAAAAACAATCTTCCCAATCTCACATTCCAAACACTTATTCTTCGAGCACCAATTTCTAAAAAGCTCAATTAATCCTTGCGTAATTACTGTTCTCTTTGCCTCATCATTCATATTCAGAGCTTTAATCATTCCATTTATAATTTGATTCTCTTCCCTTTGCTCAAAAACCGAATAGATTTTTAATATTTTTTTTGACAATTCTTTTTTGCCAAAGACAGTAAAGTAAACAGAAAAGAAAGGTAGAATTACATTAACTAAAATTTCATCTGCACGTGCGGCACCAATAAAGTAATTAATTTCAGTTTTTGATTTTTCACCAAACACAAAATGATTTTTCCAATAACCATCAGCTTTTACTACAAACATAGTTCGCAATGAATTAATTAAAACTTTCGGATTGTGAATCTCTGTAATTTTTTTTTCAATTTGAGCAACCAAATCATTAAAAATTAATTGATATAAAATTCTTGCACCGCCGACAATTCTAATTGTTGGAAAGTTCTGCGGTCTCTGTTTGAAAAAATTCCATTCGGCATCTTCCATTAATTTAGAATCGTATAAAGTCCGATATGCATTCCAATTTATTTTTAGTTTCTCAATATACTTTAAGGTTTCTTCATCGTGATATTTAATTTCATCTTTTAGTAAACCTGCAATATGAAAAAGAACTGCTTCATATTTATCTAAAATGATTCCATCTTTATCAAGTTTCATTAAAAAGTTTATGTTAGCATGTTTTGCAAGATTTAACATCTGCGATTTGTTTTGAGAATACCCAAGTGCTTCAAAAATAAATTCATAAAAAAGTTGTTTCCAAATATTTTTATCATAAAAATCTTTATGTTCAAAATTTCTTTCATGGAATTGTTTAGATAAATCATAAGTGATAAATGGTTCGTTTAAGTTAAGCTCGCGGATATATTCTAATTCTTTTAACCTATTATATATTTTCAAACATTTTTTTTGAAATCTTTGAAAACCCAGCTCTGAGACAAATTTTTCTTTAGCTTCAAGTAAATTTAAACCTGCTAAAGATTGACATTTAATAAAATTATTATCACTGTTGGAAGGGTAATCGTTCGATGATTTAATTTTTTCTAAAACATTATTATCAATGAATGATGATAATTTTAAAGAAGGAATTTTTCTGCCTTCTCTTGTGAAAACATGTGTGTAACCGTTTGGATTATTTAAAGCTACATGAAGAATTACTTTATTGTATTTGCTATCAAGATTGTGGCCGTGTGCTTTCCAATCTGAATATGAATTATCAATTTCCACATCACCAATAAAGGTCAAATTACCAATTCTTATTTTTGCATTTTTAAAGTCGGGACCGGCAGTTTCATTATTTAATATGCCACAATTTAAAACTGCTACTTCTTCTCCATCAATTGTTGTTAATGGATGAATAAAATTTTGACTTTTCCATATATCGTACAGAAAGCCCTCTTTGATTTTTGTCTCTCTAGCCATCAAATTTCCATTTGATTAGAGGTAATTAAACTATCTTAAATTCAATTTACAATTTGGAAACTTTAAATACAACAAATTTTATTAATTAGGAACAACTTTTCTATTGTATTCTTTAATGGTATGACTAATAGCTTCCCCAAAGTTTTTTGAAGTATCACAATAAATTAATGCTCTGCTTACATTAATTAAATAATTTTTTGAATTGTTCAAATCAAATGTTTTTACAACATCTTCTAAACTTCCGCCTTGTGCACCTACTCCCGGTAATAAAACATATAATTCATTAAACAAAGATATGTTTTCTTTTAATTCTTCAATTTTTGTTGCACCAAATACAATTCCTAAATTTTTATTAATGTTCCATTCGTTAGACTTTTCGATAACATGCTGAAATAAAAACTTTCCTTCTGAAGATTTAATTTTTTCAAAGTCATTAGCCCCAATGTTTGATGTAAGTGCTAACAAAAATGAAATTTTATTTTTATAAATTAAAAATGGTTGAATTGAATCAAAACCCATGTAAGGATGTAGAGTTATAGAATCAAAATTAAGTTCTTCAAAAATTGCTTTTGCATACATTTCACTCGTGTTGCCAATGTCCCCTCTTTTTGCATCAGCAATTGTTAAAATATTTTTAGGTATAAATTCAAGTGTCTTTTGAATTATATCCAAACCTCTTGAACCAAGTCTTTCATAAAAAGCAAAATTAATTTTGTACGCAGCTGCATCTTCATAAGTGTTTTCAACTACGATTTTATTGAATTCTAAAATTGGTTCATTTGTTTTGAAAAGATGTGAGGGAATTTTATTTAAATCAGTATCCAATCCAACACATATATGAAGATTCTTATTTAATCTTTCTTTTAATTTTTCTTGTGCATTCATCATGTATGTGTTTTCCTATTTCTATAAATATTTAATACTATTCCAATCATAATCAAATTTATGATTAATGAACTACCTCCGTAACTTAAAAATGGAAGAGGAATACCAATCACCGGAGTTATACCTAAATTCATTCCAATATTTAATGCAAAGTGAACAAAGTAAAGAGTCAAAATACCAACAACAACTAAAACACTAAAATTATCTTTTGCGGTGTTAGCTATGTTTAATAATCTTAAAAATAGGATAAGAAACAAAACAATTACAATTACACTTCCAATAAAACCAAACTCTTCACCAATTACACAATAAATAAAATCAGTCCATTGCTGAGGAATAAATCTTAGCTGAGTTTGATTACCTTGTAAAAAACCCTTCCCAAATAAACCGCCTGAACCAACAGCAACTTTTGCCTGTAAGGCATTATAACCAGAACCCAGTGGATCTGCCATTGGATCTATAAAAGATTCAATCCTTTTTTGCTGATGTGGTTTTAAGATTTTAAATACATAATCAAAGAAAAATCCCGATGAAAGATTTATTACAAAAATTACAATGCTATTGAACAAATCTTTTTTAAAAAAGAACAAAGCAGCTAAAACTAATAGTAACGTAAATATCAAAGCCGCTTTTCCAAAAATTGAAGAGAACACTACAATTCCAGGTGAAAGCACAACAAAAATTCCAAATAAACTTATACCACTCCAGAAAATCATAACAAGAGTTATTAATGCAAAGACAATAGAAGTACCCATATCGGGTTCGAGCATTATTAAAATAATTGGAGAAAATCCAATTGCTAAAGAAACAGCAAGATCTTTAAAATTATTTATATCTCTATTTTTATAAGTAAGCCAATAGGCAAGCATTAAGATTGTACCTAGTTTAGCAAATTCAGATGGTTGAAATCCAAAGCCACCAAAACCAAACCAACTTTTTGCTCCATAAATAGTTTTACCAATTACTAAAACTGCAATTAAAAAAAATAATGAAATTGCATAAGAAGGAATTGCAAACATTTTTATTGTTTGTTGCGGCAAAGAATAAATAATCAGAAAGATAAAAAGACCAATTACAAAAAAGATAAGTTGTTTTGAGAAATTACCATTTGCCACTGGATGATTAACTGTTGAGCTGTAAATTGCTAATAAGCCAAAAATTATTAATCCAATCACTGGTATAAAAACAGCAAAATCAAATCTATCTTGTAAACGATATTCAATCTTCAATTTTTCTCACCTAACTTTGCTATTGCAATATTTTGATCTTTTACTTCGCTTGGTTTTTCTTTTTGTAAATATGCTTTTATTACATCTCTTGCAATAGGAGCCGCTGCTGTACTACCAAAACCTGCATTTTCAACTATAACTGCAATTGCAATTTTAGGATTATCATACGGAGCAAAACCAATAAAAATAGCATGATCTTTTCCATGTGGATTTTGTGCTGTTCCTGTTTTACCAGCAATATTAAGTTTTGGGTCTTTAATATTTGTAGCCGTTCCAGCACCATTAACAACAAGCCACATGGCTTTTCTAACTATATCAAAAGTTCTTTTACTAATTCCTGTATCCATATAATTTGGTTTTACATCAATTCTTTTATTTGTCTTAGTATCAATATATGCTTTTAAAAAATGAGGTTTAGCAGTCTTACCATAATTAGCAATAAAAGCAGCATACTGTGCCATTTGTATTGGCGTAACACTTAATTCACCTTGTCCAATTCCTAAACTAACGACAAATCCTTTTGTCCAACCATTTTTACCATAAACTTTATTGTAGTATTCTGTTGAAGGTACAATGCCAGGATATTCTTCAGATATATCAACATTTGTCTTGTGACCAAATCCTAAAAGTTTAGAATACTTTGACCATCTATCCAAACCAAGTTTAACTACAGTTGTATAATAAAATGTATTGCATGATTTTTCAATTGATGAATAAACATCAGTACTGCCATGAACGTGCAAACATTTAAAGAAATGATTCCCATATTGAAATCCACCAGGACAAATAATTCTTGTTGTTGTATCAATTATTCCTTCTTCTAAAGCGGCAATAGCAGAAACCATTTTAAAAGTTGAACCAGGTGAATAATAACCCATTGTTGCTCTGTTTAACATTGGTTTATCTTCATCTTGCATTAACTCGGAAAATTTTTTTGATGATGTAACGGTTGCAAAATCATTTAGATTAAATTCGGGTGCACTAACAAATGCAAGTATTTCTCCACTCGAAGGTTCAATAGCAACAACAGCACCACGTTTTTCTTTAAATGCCTCTTCGGCAACTTTTTGAGCATCTTTATCAATTCCTAAAATTAAATCATAACCTTTTATAGTTGGAATATTTTCTTTACCTTCTTTAAAACTTCCAATGGTTTTTTGTCGGGAATCAACCAGCATGTAATTAATTCCTTTCTTACCTCTTAAAATATCTTCGTATGTTTTTTCAATTCCACTAAAACCAATTTCATCACCCATCATATATTCATTTTTTCTTTTTTGTAATATAGAAGCTGGAATTTCTTTAGTGTATCCGAACATATGTGCACCCATAACACCGAAAGAATAATCTCTTTGTGTTTCCATAACATAATCAACACCGGGAAGTTTTGAGGAGTTTTCTTCGTACCAAGCAATTACTTTGAAATCAACATCTTTGGCTATTCTTCTTGGAATGAATTTAGAATAACTTTCACTCGTTTTTAATAGTTTTGCTAAATATCCTTTTTCATAACCAAGTATAGTTTCTAAATATGGATTTAATGAATCTTTATATTCTGATGGTGTAATTCGTAATGTAAATGACGGTTTATTACCAACTAAAACATTTCCATTTCTGTCAAATAAAATTCCGCGAGGTGCCGTTTGATAAATTGGTTTAACACTATTTTCATTTGATCTTTCACTATACACTGGACCATTTAGTATTTGCATACTAAATAATTGCACAATAGAAATAGCTACATATCCAACAATAATAAAAAATAAAATTCTTCTTCTTATTATTGAACCAAAAGTATCACTCATTCAAATTTCCTTTTTGATTGAAATACAACTACTAATATTCCAAACAAAGTAGTGTAAAGTGCCGGTAATAATGCACCTTCAAAAAGTATTACTCTTAATCTTGTATCTGGATTAAAATTCCCGACTTCAGAATAGATTAAAGAATAGATTATACTAGCAAATAACAAATAAACTAAAAAAGAATATGTTGCTGTATTCTCTTGAATTCTGTTTTCGTTATAAAAATAACCAAGTATAAACATACTTACAGTCATAGCTAATGCAGAAGAACCCAAAATACCGCCAGAAAATAAATCAAATAAAAATCCAACTATGAAACCTAAAATCATTCCATAAATTTGTCCACCAATTAAAGTGTAATAAACTAACAAAATCAGAATAAGCTGTGGTACTATTTCATATATTGAAATTAATGGGACAATAATTAACTGAACTAGAATTATTGGGATAAAAATCAAAATTGGTTTTAAGTAATTTATCATGGTTTTTTTATTAAGTTCATTTCAAGGTCATTAATTTGTTTGCTTGGTACAACTTTTATCACAAACAAAAAACTGGATGTATTAACATCAGAAAATGGTTTTACATAAATTGTATGCAGTAATCCTAACATATTAAGTTCTTTTTTCTCTATAATTCCAATTGGTACAAATGGAGGGAAAGCAGTACTGAATTCAGAAGTAACAACAACATCTCCTTCTTTAACATCATAAGTGGTTGGAATATTTTTTATGATAAGATTTCGACCATTAAAATTCAAAATTCCATTAACATTTGTTCTTCTTACATTAACTGCAATATTTAAACTTGTGTTATACAAAGTTTTAACAACGGAATAATCTTTAGTTACATCCATCACAATACCAGCCAATCCTTTTGAATTAATAACAGGCATACCTTTAACAATACCATCATTATAACCTTTATCAATAATAAAGTTGCTTTGAAATTTATTTGCAAGTTTTGAAACAATATTAGCAGCAACTAATGGATATTTTGAAGTATCATTTAATGCAAGTAATTGGCGAAGTTCTTCATTTTCTCTTTTAGCTTTACGCGATTTTTCAAGTTCGAGCATTAATTTTGCATTTTGTTTTCTTAATTCATCAATTGATTCGTCTTTAATAAAAATAGAAAATATTGATGAAGTAAAATCTTCTACAATTGCAAAGTTAGCTAAAGCAAATGCTTTTAATTTTTTAGCTTTTGGGTTGTCACTATGAGAAATAAAAAACAAACTAACTAAAACAAGTGAAAGTAATATAAAGTATTCTTTGAAATGGTATAAAATTTTTTGTGTAAAATTTATCATTAATAAGTTCTTTTACGAATAAATACCTTTGAATATTTGTTAATATTTTCAATTGCTCTTCCAGCTCCACGAACAACGGCAGTTAAAGGATCTTCAGAAACATGAACTGGCAAATTTGTTTCCATTCTAATTCGTTCATCTAAACCTTTTAGTAATGCACCGCCTCCGCTCAACATTACTCCACGATCTAAAATATCAGCAGAAAGTTCAGGTGGTGTTCTTTCAAGAGTTCGTTTAACAGCTTCAACAATTTGAATAATATTTTCATTTAATGCTTCACGAATTTCAACTGAACTTATTTCAGCAGTTTTGGGTACACCACCAACTAAATCTCTACCTTTAACTTGGATTGTAACTTCTTCTTTTAAAGGAACAGCACTGCCAACTTCACACTTAATTGCTTCGGCAGTTCTTTCACCAATTAATAAATTATAATTCTTTTTAAAGAATTGAGTTATAGCATTATTCATTTCATCGCCAGCAATTCGAACAGATTCTTCATTTACAATTCCAGCTAATGCAATAACCGCTATTTCAGTTGTACCACCGCCAATATCAATAATCATATTGCCAACAGCGGCTTCGACATCAATTCCTATTCCTATTGCCGCAGCCATTGGTTCAGCTATCAAATGAACTTCTTTAGCCCCTGCATGTTCAGCCGCATCACGTACGGCTCTCTTTTCAACTTCTGTTACTCCACTTGGAACTGCAATAACAATTCTTTTACTTTGAAATGTATTTGGTGTAACTTTTTTTATAAATGCCCTTATCATTCCTTCTGCAATTTCAAAATCAGCAATAACTCCATCACGCATAGGACGAGTAACACGAATATCGCGATGTTCTCTTCCCTGCATTTCTTTTGCTTTATTTCCAAGTTCTATTATACTTTTTGTATTTCTATCAAATGCAACAATTGATGGCTCATTAAGAACAATTCCTTTACCTTTAATGTAAATTAAAGTGTTTGCAGTTCCTAAATCAATTGCTATGTCAGTTGAAAAAAAATCAAATAGACCCATTTTAATCCTTAATGCTTAAAATTTCTAATTCCTGTAAATATCATTGATAAATTTTTATTATTTGCGGCTTGAATTACTTCTTCATCACGAACAGAACCACCCGGCTGTATAATTGCAGTGATACCATTTTCTGCAATTTGAATTACACCATCAGCAAATGGGAAAAAGGCATCTGAGGCTGCAACAGCTCCATTTAAGTCGTGATTAAATTGTCTCGCTTTTTCTGTTGCAATTTTTGCTGAATCAACTCTGGACATTTGTCCTGCACCAACTCCAATTATCTTTTTATCTTTAGCTAAAACTATTGCATTTGATTTAGTGTGTTTGCATACAGTCCAAGCTAATTTTAAATCTTCAAATTCTTTTTCTGTATATTTTCTATTAGTAACTAATTTCAATTCAGCATTAGACAATTTTGAATTATCTTTTTCCTGAACTAAAACACCACTAATAACAGATTTTATAGTTAATTCTTCTTTCTTTGGGAATTCTTTTATCTTAATTATTCTTCTGTTTTTCTTTTTCATTAAAATTTCTAAAGCTTCATTTTGAAAAGATGGAGCTATTACAATCTCTAAAAAGATTTCATTTAATTTATTTGCGGTTTGAACATCAACCTCTTTATTAAAAACAACAATACCACCAAAAGCTGAAACTGGGTCAGATGATAATGCTTTTTCGTAAGCTTCAAAAACATTATCACTAATTGCAGTTCCACATGGATTAGTATGTTTAATTATTGCACAAGCAGTTTCTTCAAAATCTGATATCAGTTCAACTGCTGCGGTTAAATCAACAATGTTGTTATAACTTAATTCTTTCCCATGAAGAATTTCAAAATAGTTTTCGAACTCACCAAATAGATATGCTTTTTGATGTGGATTTTCACCATACCTTAAAGGAAAGTTTGATTTCAAATTCAAGCGAAAACTTTTCTTTTCAAACTGAAATTCCTTTTCGAAATAATTTGCAATTAATGTATCATAATATGAAGTGTAATCGAAAGCTTCGTATGCAAGTCTCTTTCTTGTTTCAAGAGTTATATTTTCTGACTTTAATTCTTCAAGAAAATTTTCATATTGATTTGGACTTGTTAAAACAGAAACATATTTATAATTCTTTGCAGCGGCACGAATTAAACTTGGTCCGCCAATATCAATGTTTTCTATTTTTTCTTCTAATGAAATATCATCTCTATTCACTACTTTTGGGAAAGGATAAAGATTAACGCAGACTATCTCAATCGGGGAAATTTTGTTTTGTTCAGCTTGAGTTTTATCACTATCTAAAACAGGACGCATTAAAATTCCACCAAAAATTTTAGGGTGTAATGTTTTAACACGACCATCAAAAATTTCGGGAAAGTTTGTAAAGTCTTTTATTTCAATACAATCAATCGAATTATCTTTCAGCGTTTTATATGTATTACCTGTAGCAATAATTTTATAATTAAGATTTAATAATTGAGTTGCAAACTCAATAATATTTGATTTGTCGGATACACTGATTAAAGCATATTTACTCACACACACACCGATTAATTTAATACAACTTTTTAGAAAAATTGTTTACTACACTTGGCAACAAATTATGTTCAATCTCGAGAACTTTGAGTGCTATTTCTTCCGGTGATCTACAGTCTGAAATATCAACTTTTACCTGAGCTATAATTTCACCATGGTCAAAAATTTTATCAACAAAATGAACTGTAGCACCAGAAAATTTTCCTTTGCTTTCAAAAACAGCTTTATGAACATTCATTCCATACATTCCTTTGCCGCCAAATTTCGGTAACAAAGCCGGATGAATGTTTATTATTCTTTTGTTGAAAGCATCAATAAAATCATCAGGAATTTTTTTCAAAAAACCAGCAAGAACAATTAAATCAATTTTTAAATCATAAAATTTCTGAGTTAAAGTTTTGTAATCAATAAATTCGTCATCGGGTTTTTCAGCAATAAAAAAAACGGGGATTGAATTTTGATTTGCGAAATCAACAGCCCCGCAATTCTTTTTATTACTAACAACAGCAGCTATTCTTACAAAATTTTTATCAGTATTATCAAATAATGATCTTAAATTACTTCCTTTACCTGAAACAAATACTGCAACGTTATACATAAAAGTAAAAATTTGGTGGAAAAAATTATCTAAATGAGGATAAATAAGCAATCAAATTTTGTATTAAAAAGTAAGTTTAATGCAAATTTTATTTTATTCTTCTTTTAAGATATTCTATTTTTGATTGTATATAATCCTTAAAATCGTGATCGTTTTCATCTTCAGCTTTAGCCAAATACTCTTTTGCCTCAACTTTGCTACCTAAATGAAAATATGCATTTGCCGTAATTAAATTAGCCATTGCATATATCCATTTTTCGTTGTGTATTTTAAGATCAAAAATTTCATTGCACGTTTTAATTGATTGTTTAACTTTCCCTATTTTTAATTCAGCTTCTGCCAAATATATAAGTTTTAATGCCTCTAAATCATGAGAAAAATTTTCTTTTGAATTCGTCAAAGCATTATAAACATATCTGTAATTACCAGCTTCAAGATTATTTTTAATTTTATAAAGAAAAAGTTCTTCGTCAGTAATTCCATGTTCTAAATAATGTTCAGCTTTTTTTAAAGCATAGGCATCTTCAAAAATATCTTGATTTCCATTTTTTGCTAATGATAGATATTGTTTAAATTCTTCATCCTTATCAAGAATTTTGTAGGCAATTGCAGTATTCAATGCTGCAATTCCGGTTAAATCTAATTCACGTGAAAGATCAAAAAATACTTTATAGTTTTTTATTGCTTCTTTGAAATTATTTCTCTTGAAATAAATTTCCCCTTTTCTGTAATATGCCAAAGCAGTTATTTGAGGAATTTTTTTGTTTTTTAATCTTATTACATTGTTAAGTACTGAATTAGCTCTTTCTAAATTTTTACCTTTAATTAAACTAACCGCATATTGATATGAAAACAAAGTATTGTTTGGATATTTTGTAATTAAATTTTGAAGTAATGTGTAAGCTGAATCGTATTCAGAAAGATAATCTGTATAAATTTTTGATAGATGAAATTCAGCTTCTGTTTTTGTGTATGTACCCCGTTTGTAAGCAGTTTTAATATACTTAAAGCCACGATTCTTATCTGAAGAAAGTCCGGTTAAATTAACAGCCCACTTTAAAAAATCAGGGACAAAGCTCATTGCATAATCGAGTAATCCTAGTCCAAGATATGAATCGTAAAAATTTGGTTTTAATTTTAAAGATTCTTCCAAATAATTAACAGCATTTTTACTGCTCCAAAATGCATCAACCGATTGGCCATTTGTTGCCTGAGCCATAGATCTAAATAAAAATAAATTACCTGCAATATAGTTGGTGTAAAAATCTTTTGGATTTTTATCTAATAGTTTATCAATTTTTTGTTGAGCCAAATCAGCAAATTTTATAAATACCTGATATTCACCAGGATCGCGTGAACCAATGTAAATCCAAAAATGTAGTAGTGCAGTTCGATAATAACCTTCGGGAGAATTTGGATATTGATTAATAATTTCTTCAAATGTTTTTTCTGCTTGAACAAGCTGAAAGTTATAAGCTTGTTCCATTCCTTCATTAGCTAATAAACGAATTCTTGATTGTGAAAAATTGATAGTTGCAGATAAAAAAAGAACGATGATTAAAAATTTAGTCTTCAATTTTGAATAGTCCTTTTTGAATTTTCAATAGAAGCTTTAACAAATTCTCTAAAAAGTGGATGAGCTTTAATTGCTCTTGATTTTAATTCTGGATGAAACTGGCAACCAACAAAATAAGGATGATCAGCTAGTTCAATCATTTCAACTAATCTTTCATCTGGAGAAATACCGCTGATAACTAAACCTTTTTCTTCGAGTAAAGATCTAAATTTATTATTAAACTCAAAACGATGACGATGACGTTCAGAAATTTTTGGCTTTTTATATGCTTCAAATGCTTTTGTTCCTTTCTTTAAAACGCATGGATAAGCACCAAGTCGCATAGTAGCACCTTTATTTTTTACTTTTATTTGTTCAGGCATAATGTGAATTACATTCCATTGATTTTTAACAAATTCCTGACTATTGGCATTTTTAATTCCTGCTACATTACGAGCAAATTCAACAACAGCTAATTGCATACCTAAACAAATTCCGAAGAAAGGAATTTTATTTTCACGTGCATATTTTATTGCTAATATTTTCCCTTCAATTCCACGCTCACCAAAACCACCTGGGACTAAAATTCCATCATAATTTTTAAGAACAGTTTCTGCACTTTTTGTTTCGACTTCTTCTGAACTGATAAATTCTGTTTCAACTCTTACATTATTTTCTGCACCAGCATGAACAAAAGCTTCTGAAATACTCTTATATGCATCTTTATTTTCGATGTATTTACCTACAATTGCAATTTTAACTTTACCTGCTGGATTGATTACAGTGTTAACAAAATTTTGCCATTCTTCTAATTTAATATTAAGCTCAGGTAATTTTAATCTTTCTAAAATTATTGTATCAAGATTTTGCTGATAAAGAACAATTGGAACTTCATAAATTGTCTGACAATCATAAGCTGAGATTACTGCTTCTTTTCTTACGTTTGTAAAGAGAGCAATTTTTTCTCGAATCTCTTTTGATAATTTATTTTCTGAACGACAAACTAAAATATTTGGTTGAATACCCAGCTCGAGTAAATTTTTAACTGAATGTTGAGTTGGTTTTGTTTTCATTTCTCCAGCAGATTGGATAAATGGCACAAGAGTTACATGAACATTAATTACATTTTTCCTACCCATCTCAAGCATTATTTGTCTCATCGATTCAATGAAAGGTAAGCTTTCAATGTCACCAACTGTACCACCAATTTCTGTAATTATAATATCATATTTTCCTGTTTCACCAAGTTGCATCATTCTTTTTTTAATTTCATCAGTAATATGTGGAATGACTTGAACAGTTGTACCAAGATAATCTCCTCTTCTTTCTTTGGTAATAACATCAAAGTAAACTTGACCAGTTGTTGTGTTATTTGCACGACTCATATCTACATCAAGAAATCTTTCATAATGTCCAAGGTCTAAATCTGTTTCTGCACCATCATCTGTAACATAAACTTCACCATGTTGGAATGGACTCATTGTTCCTGGATCAACATTTATATATGGATCAAATTTTTGAATTGTAACATTATATCCGCGTAATTTTAACAGCAATCCAATTGAAGAAGCTGTAATACCTTTTCCAAGTGATGAAACAACACCACCAGTAACAAAAATGTACTTAACTTTTTTCTTTTTAGACATGTTATTTGATAGGACCTATTTTGTTTACCAAAGATAAAAAAATTTTTTTATTTGAAAGCTCTTGATTTTAAATATTCAAATTGAAATATGAAAAAATTCATCCACTCATTCAATTTTCATCGAAATCATACATCACTCATTTTAAATTTTTATTCATGGCGATTAAGTTCTAACCACAGATAACACAGATTCACACAAAAGTTAAAATTCTTTCAAAACATCTCGTCATTTAACTATACACTATCAATTATCAATTATCAATTTGCAATTATCAATTACCAATTACATAACTTCCCTTTGCAATTTTTATAATGTAGGTTTTTTTATTTTTATTTAGAAGTGAGCTATTTCTCAACCAAGGATTAAAAAGTTTCAGAAGTTTATAATTAATTCCTTGAGATTTTGCAAAAGTTACTAAATTTTTAATTGGATAATTGACTTTAATTTCATCATACTCAAGTTCAGGGTAAAGCTCATCATCAGTTACATAAAAGCCATAATTTTTAGGATTTTTAAAAATTTCTTTGAGTGCAACAATGCGGGCAATAAAACGAAAAGTTTCATCGTTAAGATATAGATTGTAATAATTTTTAGTTTGTTGTTTTTGAATTTGATTTTCGAGTCCGGTAACTCCAAAATTATAAGAAGCTCCGGCTAAAGTCCAACTACCCAATTTTTCTTTTGCTTCTTTAAGATATTTACATGCAGCTAATGTTGATTTTTCAACATCATATCTTTCATCAACTTCATTGTTAATTTCTAATCCATATTTTTTTGCTGTTGCTTCCATTAATTGCCAAAAACCAGTAGCACCAACAGGTGAAACAACATTAATCAATCCACTTTCAGCAACTGCTAAATACTTGAAGTCATCAGGTATTTCATTTTCATCTAAAATTTTTTCAATTACAGGGAACCATCGATTAGCTCTTTTGAGATAAAGTAAAGTTGCAGAATGCCAATAAGTATTAACTAAAAATTCTCTTTCAATTCTTTCTCGAACATCAAAATCTTCTAATGGAACTTTTTCACCGCAAAACAATAAACTTTCTGGAACAGGTGGTGAATAAATTCTTCTTTCATTTTCTGTAATAATAATTGGTTGCTGACGAATTGCATCTTTAATTTTTGCATTCAGATAAAAGTAGGTAAATCCAATTGCAGAAAATAAAATTATAATTATAGCTATAAGCAAATATGTGTTTTTCTTTTCGGTCAATTTAATTCAATATTTTTTTGCAAAGATAAAACTTAAATAACAAAAAACCCCGATATAATTTATCGGGGTTTAATTTACATTAAGATTGTAAAAATTATTTTTTAAATTTTCTTAAGAAGTCAATTCGATCTTGAAGATTTTCTACTGGGACTAATAATTTATCTTTTCCAAAAATTGCAGAATCTCTATCTTGAAAAACTAATTCATAATCTTTACTCATAACAATTGCTTCTTCGGGACAAACTTCTTCGCAAAAGCCGCAGAAGATACAACGTAACATATTAATCTCAAATTTTTGTGGAAATCTTTCTTTTTCCAATTCAGTTTCAGCAGCTTGAACTTCAATTGCTAATGCAGGACATACTCTTGAGCATAGACCACAAGCGACACATCTTTCAACACCATTTTTTTCTTGTACTAAAACAGGGCGGCCACGATAAGAAGCTGGCGGCTCAAATTTTACTTCCGGATATTCCATCGTTACTTTTGGTTTGAACATCGTTTTTAATGTTAATACTAAACCTTTAATTATAACAGGAATGTATAATCTTTCCCAAAATGTTAAATCTTTAAATCTTTTTTTAGTAGTCATAATTTTCCTTTAGATTATAATCTGAAGACCATTATTAATACAGCAACCCATACTATATTTAATAAAGAAAGTGGAAACATTACTTTCCATCCTAAGTTCATTAGCTGATCGTATCTAAATCTTGGAATACTCCAACGAACCCACATAAAAAAGAACAACATAAAAGCTGTTTTAAATAAAAATGCACCAACTTGTAATAATACTGTTAGTGTTTGATTTAAACCGAGTTTATCTATGTATGGAATTTGATAACCACCAAGATAAAGTGTAGTAATCATCATGCTTGCTATAATCATATTTGCGTATTCAGCTAAAAAGAAACCAGCAAATTTGAAAGAGCTGTATTCAGTATGATAACCGCCAACAAGTTCTGGTTCAGCTTCGGGAAGATCAAAAGGTAATCTGTTTGTTTCTGCAAACGCTGAAACTACAAATGTTATAAATCCAATCGGTTGTAGAATTGCATTCCACATCCAGCCATATTGAGCTTCTACAATTTTAGTAGGACTTAATGATTGTGATAAAAGTAATACACCAGCAATTGAAAATCCCATAGAAACTTCGTAAGAAATCATTTGAGCTGATGAACGAACTCCACCTAACAATGAATATTTACTTCCACTTGACCAGCCTGCAAATGTTATTCCGTAAACTCCAAGTGATGTTAACGCTAAAACATATAAAACACCAATATTAACATCAGCTACAACTAAATTAATTTTGTATCCAAATAGTTCAATAGTAGGACCAATAGGAATAACAGCATAAGTTGCAAATGCAACAAATAAAGCAATAAAAGGTGCTAATGTATGAAGTGCTTTATTTGCTTTTTCTGGTACTATATCTTCTTTTAATAATAATTTAAATACATCTGCAAAAGGTTGTAAAAGTCCATGCCAGCCAACACGATTTGGTCCTTTTCTGTTTTGAATCCAAGCACTAATTTTTCTTTCGAAGTAAACTAAATAGGCAACTGTTAATAGCATCAGAACAACTATTAAAAGAATTTTTATAAGTGAAATAATTATTACTTCCCAAATACTCATCTATTCTCCAAAAATTTTATTCAGAAAAATTAATTACACATTTTGATAAACTTCTTTTTTAATAAGCGAACCTAAATCACCAATAACGTCATAATCTAAATCTTTAAATACATCATTTGATTTAGAAATTTCATCAAAAACTTCTTCTGCCATTTTGAATTTAATTTTGTTACTAAAGTAAGAATCTAATAGAGTAAAAATTTTCCAGCTTGGTTTTGCATCATATTTTTTACCTTGCATCCAACGGTCGAATTTTGTACCAAATTTATCCCAACGACTTTTGCTCATTCCATCTAAAGATCTATCAAGTTCTTCTGTTTCAACTGCTGGACGGATTCTTTGAACTCTGCCTTGGAAATTAACAAATGTTCCATGCTTTTCTGCGTATGTTGCAGCTGGCAATATAATATCAGCAAGTAATGTAGTTTTGTTTTGATTTGTTGCAATTACAATTGTCAATTCTAATTTTGATAAAAGATTTTCCCATTCAGAACCCAATCCCGCCAAATCTTCTTCCATTATTAACAATGCTTTTACATTTTTCTTTTGTATTAAATCAATGAGTTTGGAAATATCATTTTTGATACCAAGCAATTTCAATCCAAGTGAATTTGGTGTTTTATCTTCACGGATTAAAATTTCATCTTGGTCGCCTTCAATTATATGATTAGCATAAAAAATATTATTTGAATTTATTTGCTTAGCAAATTTTTGAAGAATAAAATTATCTTCTAATGTTGAATATGGTGAAGCTATAAAAGCAACTTCATTCGATTTAAATTCTTTTAAGCTTTTGGCTGTAACTTCAAGTGCTTCAACCCAATTTGATTTTACAAGTTCTCCTTCTTTTCTTAAATAACAGCTGTCTATTCTTGTTTCAGAGTTAACAAATTTAAATGTGTTTAATCTTCCATTATCACACATCCAAAAGCTATTTACTTCTTCGTTGTATCTTGGAGTCAAACGAAGAATTTCATTATTGCGTACCCAAATTTCAATATTACAACCGCGTGAACAACCAATACAAACTGAATTTGTTGAAGACATTTCCCAAACGCGAGATTTAAAACGAAAATCATTATTTGTCAAAGCTCCAACAGGACAAATATCAACTGTGTTCAAAGTATAAGGATTATCAAATGATTCACCCGGGAAAGTTGTTATAGTAACTTTATCGCCGCGATTTTTAAATGTTAGTTGATTTGATTTAGCAATTTCATCTGAAAAACGAATACAACGAGAACATGATATACAACGTTCTGCATCAAATTTTACGCGGGGACCAAGCTGTACCCTTTTTTCTTTTCTGTTTTTTATTTCATCAAATCTACTTTCACCACGACTATGTGCAAAAGCATATTCTTGTAATTTGCATTCACCAGCTTCATCACAAATTGGGCAATCCAATGGATGATTAATTAATATAAATTCCATTACAGCATTTCTTGCATCCAAAGTTTTATCTGATTTTGTATGTACTACCATACCATCGGATGCAAGTGTTGCACATGAAATTGCAAGCTTTGGCATTTTTTCAATTTCGACAAGACAAACTCTACAATTACCACTTATTGATAATTTTGGATGATAGCAAAAATGTGGTATATCAATTCCAGCATCCATTGCCGCTTGAATTACCGTTTGTCCCGGCTTAAATTCTACTTGTTTTCCATCAATTGTTATAGTTGGCATATAAATTCCTTACGCTGCTTTATCAAGAAGAAAATTCTTTGATGACAAAATTACTCTTGTTAGACTACCATTTGCAATATCATTGGAATTAAAAATTTCATTAGAAAGTTCCAGAATTTCTTCTTTAGTTACTGATTTTATTTTTTTAATAGTATCATTTATATGAATAATTTTATCATAATATAAAATTTGATTTGCAATTCGATTCATTCTATTTGTCGTACTTTCTAAACTCATCAACATATTACCAATTAAATATTCTTTGGCTCTATCAAGTTCTTGTTTATTTACTTTTTTGTTACAAATATTTTTTATCTCATTTAGAACCAACTCTTCAGCTTTCTTTACAGTTTTATCATTTGTTGAAAAATAAACTCCAAAAGTTGAAATATCATAAAAAGAATTTAAGAAAGTATTTATTTGATATGATATCCCATGCTCTTCTCTTAATTTTTGAAATAACCGAGAACTACTGCCTTCACCTAAAATGTGCGAAAGAACTGCAACTGAAATTCTTTTAACATTATTATAACCATAAGTAGGCTTACCTAAAATATAATGAACTTGCTGCGTATCTTTTTCTACAAAAAGATCTGAAGCAACACTTAAATTTAATGTTCTCTTTTTGTTCTCAGATTTTTTAAAGTTCTTCTTTAAGTATTTTTCTGCAAGTTTGATAATTTCATTGTGGTCAACATTTCCAGAGGCAACTATTAAAAAGTTGTTGACAGTATAATTTTCATTAATGTAATTGAATAAATCTTTTTTTGTGAATGAAGAAATATTTTTTTCTGTGCCAATGATTGGGAATGCTAAACTATTTCCATTGAAAACATTACTTTCAAACTTATCAAAGATTAACTCGTCGGGTGAATCTTCGATGTCATAAAGCTCATCAATAACAACAGAAGATTCTTTTTTAATTTCTTCAGAAGCAAAAAGTGGATTTTGAGTCATGTCAGCTAAAACTTCGAAAGTCTTAGCAATATTGTCTTTTAAACCACGGCCATAAAAGCATGTGTGTTCTTTTGAAGTAAATGCATTTAAGTAACCACCAAGTGATTCAATTTCTTCTGAAATTCTCTTAGCAGACCTTCTCTTTGTCCCCTTAAATAGCATATGTTCAATAAAATGGCTTATACCATTATTATTTTCATTTTCATCACGGCTTCCTACATTAAACCAAAATCCTAATGAAAATGATTGGACATAGTTTAGCTTTTCAGTAACTATTTTTATTCCATTATCGAGAGTAGTAATATTTATATTTTTCACAATTTTAATCTTTATTAAAAACTATTTTAGTTCATTCATATATTTTAAATGGAATTCGGATATTGCTTTATATGCTTTTTCAAGAATGTTTTCTGGTGGAAGGAAAACAATTCTAAAATGATTTGTGCCTGGCACTTGACCAAATCCACTTCCAGGTACAACAACAACACCCGTTTCTTTAATTAGTTTTGAACACCAATCATTATCGCTTTTGATATTATCAATTTTAGGGAAAGCATAGAAAGCACCTTCAGGAGAAACACAAGAAATTCCTGGGATGGAATTCATAGCTTCAACTGTCAAGTCTCTTCTTCTTGTCAATTTTTTCATTGCAATTTCAAGATGAGATTGATCACCTAACAAAGATGGTGCAATTCCATATTGTGCTGGATGATTTGCACATAATCTTGCACGTAATATTTTATTGATTGCTTCAATATAGTTTTTTAACACTTCTCTGTTTCCACTTACAATTCCCCAACCAATTCTAAAACCTGGAACCATATAATTTTTAGATAAGCCACCGAAAGTAACCATCGGCACTTCACTATCAAGCGATGCAATTGAAACATGTTTTTTACCATCCATTAATAATTTATCATAAATTTCATCAGCAAATATTACAAGATTATGTTCCTTTGCAAGGTCAACTATTTCCTGTAATGTCTCTTTTGAAAAATTTGAACCAGTTGGATTGTTAGGATTAATTAAAATAATTGCACGCGTTTTCGAATTAATTTTTTTCTTTATGTCATTTATATCTGGTTGCCAACCATTATTTTCATCAAGGTAGTAGGGATTTTCAATTGTTTGCAATTTACTTTGAATTGCAGTGTAAAGTGGATAACCTGGAGTAGGTGTTAAAACATTTTCTCCATCATTTACTAAAGCAGTTAAACAAATCTCAATTGCCTCACTTGCACCGGTTGTAACAAAAATATCTTGAACATTTTTAATACCTTTTCTTTCAGCTTCAATTGCAATTGCATCAATTGCTTGCTTTATTCCTGACGAAGGTGAATAACCATTTAAATTTTTTTTCATTGCATCGTAAGTTGCTTCGATCAAATGTTTAGGCGGTTCCCAATCGAATTGATTTGGATCTCCAATATTTAGATATAACATTTCGCGACCTGTTTTTGCAACTTCGCTTGCTAACACAACAATATCACGAACTGCATATGTAATATTTTCTGTTCTAATTGCTGGTTTGATTACAAAACTTGACATTATTTCTCCATTCACTAAAAAAAGCACCCAAAAATTAATCTTTTGAAGTTTGTTATTCCAATTTATTATTAAAGTATCTTCATTTTCTTCTATTCATCTTAATTACTTTCAATTCACTCTTATCATTTTATAGGTTGAACCCAAAGAGAAATCTGAATTCAACCAATTAACTGGAAGATTAATGTAAAATGAATAATTCATTTTATTATGAATTTCATAGTTGAGTTTGAATTGATTTATCTTCAATGAAGAGAACTTTGATATATATTCAAGTCTGGGAACCAATGCATCTGAATTATTAGCAGTTAAATTTAAAATTAGTGAATAATAAATTATTTTTAAATTAAGTTTAACAGAACGATGTGTTTCATAAAACATTTCAAGTCCAACTAATTCATCAATTCCATTTTTCCTATCACCAATAATTTGCCAAAGTCCAGTTAATCCAGGTTTACTTGAAATAGTATTTCGAATGTTGTAAAAGCTTAGATAGTTTTTCTTTAAAATGTTTAATTCTTCAATCATAAGAGGTCGTGGACCAATAAAATTCATATCACCAATTAAAATATTATAAAGTTGTGGAAGTTCATCTAAGCCAGTCAAACGAAGAAATTTTGAAATCGGTTTTATCTTTATTTTTTTATTTAGGTAAAAAATATCATCTGAATTTTTATGTTGAATTATTTTTGAATCTTTTGAAGAAATTGTTTTGAATTTAATTATCCTAAACAAATTTTTTTCAATTGTTAAACCTCTTTTTTGGAAGAATAATGGAAATTCTTTGAGTTCCAATAAAATTAAAATGAAAATAATTATTTGAATTGGAAAAGTTATAACGATTAACAAAAGTGCAATAAGTTTTTGAATTATATTTTTAAAGAAATTCATCATTAGAAAAGTAAAGTCCAAAGAATGTAATCAAAAATTAATATAGTTGCAGAGCTCAAAACAAAAGATCGAATTGTAGAAAGTCCAACACCTTCAGCCCCGCCTTCTGTTCTGAAACCAATGTGGCATCCAATTAAAGAAGTTAACCCGCCAAACATTAATCCTTTAATTAAACCAAAAATAAAATCTCCAATTGCAAAAAATCTTCTGACAGATTCAAAAAAGACATTAAAGGAAACTCCGAGGAAAAAATTAGATATAAAATATGCACCAATGATTGCAATGCTATTTGCAAAAATTACAAGTATAGGCATCATAACAATTGAAGAAAAAAATCTTGGTGTGGCTAAATAAGCCACAGGATTGATTCCCATTGTTTCTAATGCATCAATTTGTTCAGTAACTTTCATTGAGCCAAGTTCAGCAGCAATTGAAGCTCCAACTCTTCCAGCAATGACAATTGCAGTTAAAACAGGTCCCAATTCTGTTATTATTGCTCTTGATGTAGCAGAGCCTAAAAAAGAAAGAGGTGCAATTCCTTTTAATTGGTAAGCAGCTTGCCATGCTGAAACTGCACCAGTGAAACTGGCAATTATTAAAACCAAAGGAATTGAATTTACTCCTATGTGTTCCATTTGATAGAAAAAATTTTTTCTATTTCTAAATAAGGAAGGAAAACTTTTTAATATGTTTAATAAAAGATTTGTTACTTGACCTAGTTCAATAAAAAAATTTAAGGTCATCCTTCCCGTTGTCTCAAAAATTTTATTCATAGTTATTATCAGTTAAAGATTATTCATTTACTTTGCAAATTAATATTAATAATTTTTCAAAATATAATCATATTCGCTTAATTATTTTTTAACATTAAGAATTTATTATTGCAATAATTTTATTAAAACATTTATGATTTGTGGTAATCTGTGAAATCTGTGGTAGAATTATCTTCATTCAATTTTCAATGAAAACAAATTCAGTCTTGATAATTATTTTATAATACAATTTAACTTTGTTGGCTATTACTTTTATTTTTTAATATTTTTTGAATTGTAAGAAAATTATACATGGTGATAAAATGAACACAATTACATCTGAAAAAAAATCTAAAATTAATTTACCAGAAAATCTAGTATTTGGTAAAGTTTTTACTGAACATGTATTTGAAATGGATTACGATTCATTAAAAGGTGGTTGGCAAGAACCAAAAATTAAAAAGTTAGAAAATTTGTCTATCCATCCAGCCGCAATGGTTTTTCATTACGGCCAAGCATTGTTCGAAGGACTAAAAGCATACAAGACCGTTGATGGAAGAATTGCACTTTTTCGCCCAGAAAAAAATATTGAAAGACTTAACAATTCAGCTAGAAGATTATGCATCCCCGAAGTTGATCCTGAGCTAACTTTAAAGTATATGCTCGAACTTGTAAAAACTGACCAAGATTGGATTCCAACTAAACCAGGTTATTCACTTTATATTCGTCCATTCATTATTGCAACTGAAGCTTGTTTTGGTGTTCGACCATCTGAACAATATAAATTTATGATTTTACTTAGTCCTGTTGGTCCATACTATCCTGAAGGTTTTAAACCTGTCTCAATTATGGTTACCGATAAATATGTACGTGCTGTAAGAAAAGGAACTGGTGAAGCAAAAGCTGCTGGAAATTATGCTGCTTCTTTAATTGGTCAAGTTGAAGCTAAAAATGAACATTATACTCAAGTTTTATGGCTCGATGCAATTGAACAAAAATATATTGAAGAAGTTGGAGCTATGAATATCTTTGTTCGTTTTAATGATGAAGTTGCAACTCCAAAACTTTCTGGTTCAATTTTACCTGGAATTACAAGAATGTCCGTAATTCAAATTCTTAAAGACTGGGGAATGAATATTAATGAACGTTTAATTTCTATTGATGAAATGGTTGATAGATATGATAAAGGTGAATTAGTTGAAGTTTTCGGAAGTGGCACTGCGGCTGTTATTTCTTCTGTTAACAAATTAAAATATCATGATAAGATTATGAAATTTGGTGATGAAGATCCCGGTGAACTTGCATTAAAACTTTATAATGAAGTTACAGGAATTCAATACGGCAAAATAGAAGATAAACATAATTGGTTAATTTATATAGATTAAAATTTTTGATAATTTATGAAAAAATTAAATCTCTTTTTGTTCTTATTTTTTGTTTCAACGTTAGTTGCTAAACAAAATCCTAAAAATATAATTCTTCTTATTGGTGATGGGATGGGAATTTCCGCTGTTTCTGCTTCAGTCCATTCAATCCAAAATGATCAATTTAAAAAATTCAAATCAATTGGTTTAGTCAATACATGTTCAGCTGATAAACTTGTTACAGATTCTGCTGCCGGTGCAACAGCTTATGCAACTGGTTTTAGAACAAATAATGGCAAACTTGGAATTGATCCTTCAGGTAAAAAATTGGAAAACATTGTTGAAATTGTGAAAAGAAAAAATATGTCAGCTGGAGTTGTTGTTACCTGTTCTGTAACAAATGCAACACCCGCGGCTTTTCTTTCTCATGTTGAATCTCGTAAAAGTGAATTTGAAATTGCTGAACAAATTTATAAAAACAATAATGTTGATTTAATACTTGGTGCTGGTACTGATTTTTTTCTTCCTAAAAATTTAGGAGGTAAAAGAAAAGATGGGAAAAATATCGCTGACTCAATGAAACAAAAAGGTTACCAAGTTATAATTGATACAACATTTTCAATTAAAAACTTTACTAAAAAAACTTTAGGACTATTTTCACCTAATGCTTTTGTTTATGCAGATAAAAGAAATTTTACATTAGGTGATATGACAAAATCTGCAATCGATTATTTGAGTAAGAATAAAAATGGTTTCTTTTTAATGGTTGAAGGTTCTCAAATTGATTGGGGTGAAGAACATAATGATAGAAATTATTTTTATAGCGAAATGAAAGATTTTAATTCAGCTATAAAAGAAGCTTTGGATTTTGCAGAAAAAGATAAAAATACACTTGTTATTGTTTTAGCAGATCATGATACAGGAAGTTTTGGAATTAACTCTAAGAATGATGATGGTTTAGTTGATTGGACTTGGGCCTCAAATAAGCATACAGCAAATCTTATTGGCTTATTTTCATTTGGTCCAGGTGCAGAACTTTTCACAGGCATTCAAAACAATTTTGAAGTTGGAAGAAAATTAATTAATCTTTTTCAAAAGAAATTTTAATTAAACCCAGACTTTTCAATTAATCTGGGTTTAATTTATCTAATGTTTTAAAAATTATTTTTCAGTAATTGGCAATTCAAATTCTTTAGAATTCCCTAAAACTACATAAGCTTTAATTCCTAGAATAATTGACAAAACAAAAAGTAAAAGAGAAATAATTGAAAGAGTATAATTATTTATTATCAAATTCTGATAGATTAACATTCCTAATGCAGTTAATGTTACCGAAAACATAAAAAGCATTGGTATTAAAATGAAAATGAAATTCTTTTTTGTTTTAATCACCCATGCAGTTAAAGCTAATAAAGCCAAAGCAGCGAGTAATTGATTTGCACTTCCAAATACAGGCCAAATTGACATTGTTTGGCCACTAAAAGTTAAAGCCGCACCAACGCCTACAGTGATACCTGTAGAAACAAAACGATTCCTTAACGTTTCATTAAGTTTATTATCTTCTTTAAGTTCGACTTCAAAAAATTCTTGAAACATAAATCTTGCAAGTCGAGTTGCAGTATCAAGAGATGTTAAAGCAAATGCAGATACAGCAAGAGCAGTAAATGTTTGCCCTAATTCAATACTTAAATTGAAAAATGGTATGGCATGCAAAAATCTAGCAACACCAAGTGAAAAAGCAGGAACAGGACCTTTATTTACTAGAATATCCAAAAATTCTTCATTTACCATTGATGCAACTGCAGTTAAAGATAATACAGCTAATATACCTTCTATTAACATTCCACCATATCCAACCATCTTGGCATCCGTTTCTTTATTTAATTGTTTTGCTGTTGTACCACTTCCAACTAAAGAATGAAAGCCACTGATAGCACCACAAGCAACAGTTACAAATAATGCCGGGAATAAATATCCAACTTTATCTAAACTAAAAGTTGTAAATGCTGGTATATTAATAGACGGTGCAGCAAAGAAAACGCCAATCAATCCTCCTGCAATTAAAGCATAAAGGAAAAATGAATTTAAATAATCACGCGGTTGAAGTAATATCCAAACAGGTGTTACTGATGCAATAAAAATGTAAGCGAATAAAATTAATTGCCATGTTAATGTGTTCAATTGAAGAGGAAATAAATTACCAGCAGGGATAGAAAGGAAAAGTAAAATAACTCCAACTAATGTTGATATCCAAAGTTTAATTTTTAATCTATAAACTGAAATGCCAAATAATACTGCAAGAATCATGAATAAAATTGAAGATGTACCAGCACTTGGTATATGGGTAAAAGTATCTGCAACAATAATTGTAAAGACAGCAATGACAAGTATTAATGTTGCCCAAGCAAAAAGTAGAAACAATTTCTTTCCACTAATCCCAATATATTTTTCAATTACAAAACCAATTGATTTACTTTGATGCCGAATTGACGCTACAATACTGGCGTAATCATGCACACCACCAAAAAAAATAGAACCCAAAACGACCCAAAGATAAACTGGCAACCACCCAAAACCAGCCGCGATAACTGGACCTACAATTGGACCTGCTCCAGCTATTGAAGCAAAATGATGACCAAGTAATACAGGTGATTTTGCAGGATAATAATCAACTCCGTCATTCATTGAATGAGCTGGTGTTACATTGTTATCATCAATGTCAAATAATTTTTGGAGGTAAGTACCGTAGACTTTATATGCAGTAATAAATAATACAAATGCAATTAAAACTAATAACATTCCATTCATTTTAATTTCCTTTATAGTATTACATTATTAAAATAAATAAAGGAAATTAAATTTTAAACTAAAATTGTATTTATTTTTTATTGTTTCTTAATTTGTTAAAAATTGTTTCTCTTATTTCTCTTCTAAACTTTTCATCAAATGTAATAAGCTTCAAAACTTGCTTTGGAGTTAAGATATTAAATAAAGATTTGTAAAACTCATTTTTTTCATTTACAATTTTCTCATCAAGATCAATTAGTTCATTAAATTTTTGTTTAAATGAATTAGCGTTAACATCATTTTCTTTTTTAAGTAATTCTTCAACTTCTTCAATCAAATTTTTTCTATTTAACATTAATGATTGAACCTTCTCCCTATATTCCTTTCTTCGTGCAAAAAATTTCACAGAAGTTTCTTCATCTAAATCAAGTACTTGAATTAATCTTGCCATTTCAATTTGCTCAATTTTTTCAATGGCTTTAGATCTAAACCTAGGTTTATTTTCTTGAGAATATATAATAGTAGTGATAAGTAAGAAAATTATAAAAATTTGGGTTCTGTTCATTTCATGCCTCTGTTTTTATTTTTTTGTTTCTAGTTCATTGATCAATTTATTGTATTCTGAATCATTTAATGATAAGTCTATTCTCTCATCATCTAATATCGAATCATAAATAGTAATTAATTTTTCTTTTTCTTCTTCATTTTGAATATCAATTGATGAAATATTTTGGGATGAAATAATATCAAAGTATTTTTCTTTTGTTTCATCATCTACTTCTGAAATGTATTCTGAAATAATTTGTGGATCGTTTAATTGTTCATAAATTTCATTTGAATTATAATTTGACTTTTTATTCACAAATAAAAAAACTAAAATGATTGTAACAACAACTGAAGGTACACCATAAACTAATTTTTTGCTAAAATGTCTTTCTTTTTCATTTAGTTTTGCTCTTATTGTAGGTAATAGATTAATAAAATAAGAATCGTTAAGAGTATCTTGATCAACCTTAATAAGATTAACAATTTTTTCAAAATCTTCTTTAAAGTTTGAATTTGTTTTTAGCTTTTCTTTAAACTCATGTTCCTCATCTTCCGTAAGAGTATCAGCTAAATATTTTAAGATTAGCTCTTTATTCTTTTCCATCTAATTGCCCCATAATTTTTTTTAATGCGTGGAAATAATTTGCTTTCAGTCCACCAACACTTTTGCCTGTAATTTTAGAAATTTCTTCATAAGATAATTCATCAAAATTTCTCATAACAAAAACTTGTCTTTGTTTTGACGGCAATTTTTCCAAAGCTTTATTTAATCTTTCAATCTTTTCTTTATTTGATAAATCTTCAATTATATCATTGTCTGATTTTATGTCAATTGGATTTTCTTCATCATTAATAGAGAAAAATTTTTTAACCTGATTCCTTCTTATTTGATTTATACTCCTTGTTGTAACTATTTTATAAATCCATGTAAATAAGTTTGACTGAAAGTTAAACGTTTTCAATTTTTTGTACATCACAATTAAAACTTCTTGAGTAACTTCATCAGCATCTAAATGATTACCTAACATTTGTCTTGCATGCCAATAAATTCTTTTTTGATACTTTTTAACAATTTCATTAAAAGCCGACTCATCTCCTTCTAAATATCTTTTAACTAAAATGTAATCTTCTTCTCTTTCCATAAATCCTATACTTTATATTCTTCAGACAATATTAATATAATTTTAGTTTAACGCAATAACAACAAACAAAAAATAAAATTAAACCATAATAAAATTGCACATGTCAAAATACCAAAACAAACAAAGAGGATACAATGAAACAGTTAATTTTATTTGTAATAATATTTTCATTATCAACAAACTTATTCAGCCAACCAAATAATCCGAAAATGCATCCGCCTAAAGAAAAATTATCTAAATATTTAAATCTAACAGCTGAACAAGAAAAAAAGATTAATGACTTAAATTATAATTTAAGAAAATCAGAAATTGATCTTAAATCAAAAATCAATAAAAATCGTCTTGAATTAAAAAAATTAATTGATGATGGGAATATTGATGAAAAGAAAATTCTTCAATTAGTTGATGATAATAGTAAGCTTCAAGCTGAAATTAAAAATATGAAAATGAAAAAATGGTTAGACATTTATAAAATCTTAGACAAAGAACAGCAACAAAAATGGATTAAGGGTTTTCAAAAAATTACTGAACCTGGATTTATGAAGAATAAAATGAAAGAAAGAATGAAAGATAGAATACATGAATTCAGACATAATAAAATGAGATAATTTTCAAAGCCTCAAATTATTTTGAGGCTTTTTTATTTTTAAACACATTTTTAATGTGACCATAAATTATTAGTAGTAATACAAAAATCATTATTCCTGCTTCAAGTGAAATCATTTGGTTAAGTATCAAAACAAAAGCAGCAAATGTTAATAGAATTATTATTAACCTAATTGAAACTGGTGTCATAAATCGCCGGTTATTGGTCTAATAACTAATTCTTCTACAGAAAGATTTCCCTTTTGTTCAAATGCTTGGAAGATAATATTTGCAACACTTTTAGAGTCCATCATCTTCGATGAATATTTTTCGAGTGCTTTTGAAGGCCAAATTTCAGTTGCTGTTGCACCAGGGAAAACATTTATGATTTTTATGTTGTCATTTCTATGTTCTTCTCTAAGAACTTTCGAAAAGGATTCTAAACCTGTTTTACTAGCCGAATATATACTACTATTTGTAAAAATTTTTTTATTAACAACTGAAAGAATATTTATAATAGTCCCATCTTTTTTCAAAATCATTTCGGGCAAAAACTTTTTAATCAAATAAATTGGAGCAAACAAATTTGTTTTAATAATTTTTTCAATTTCATCAATCGTATCATCAATAGCGCTTTTAAAAGAACTAATACCTGCATTATTAATTAGACAATGAACAAAATATTTTGAACTTATATTGTCACAAATTTCTTCAATTTGATTTCTTTCAGATATATCTGCAACTAAATAATCAAAATATTTTTCATTTTCGCCAAGTGATTTTTTTAAATCAATTAAATTTTTCTCTCTTCTTGAAATTCCAATTACATGATAAGCATTATTCGCAAAAACTTCTACTAATGCTTTACCTATTCCGGAACTTGCACCAGTAATTAAAACCGAATTAATTTTTTCTTCCATCAAATTTTTTTTCTAATCAAATCTAAAAATTCAATTCTAGTTCTTTCATCAGATTTAAAAATTCCATGGACAGCACTTGTAGTTGTAATAGAATTTTGTTTTTCGACACCACGCATCATCATACACATATGAAAACCTTCAACTACAACTGCAACACCTTTTGGTGATAAATATTTTTCAATTGTATCTGCAATTTCCTGAGTCATTCTTTCCTGAACTTGCAGACGGCGTGCAAATACATCTACAATTCTAGGAATCTTACTTAACCCTACAATTTTACCATTTGGAATGTAAGCTACATGCACTTTACCATAAAACGGCAAAAGATGATGCTCACACATACTATAAAAATCAATGTCTTTCACAATAACCATTTCATCATATTTTTCATTGAATATAGCACCATTTAAAACATCATCTATATTTTTTCGATAACCTTGAGTTAAAAATTCATAAGCTTTTGCTACACGATGCGGAGTTCTTTTTAATCCTTCTCGATTAATATCTTCCCCGATTTCGCTTAATATTGTTAAAACACTTTTTTCAACAAGATCGTAATTCATTACTATTTCCCTTTGTATTCTACATAATTATTTTCTGTTTCGTACAACTTAACTGAATATAATTCCCCTTCTTCAATTTTATCTTCAAGTTGCTCCCAAATTCCAATGGCAATATTTTCTGCTGTTGGAATTTTACCTTTTAAGAAATCAACATCTAAATTTAAATTTTTGTGATCAACTTTCTTTATTACATTTTCAATAATTATTTTTTTTAATTTTTTTAAATCAATTACATAACCTGTTCTTGGGTTCACCTCACCAGCAACAACAACTTCCAAAACATAATTGTGACCATGTCCATTATAATTATTACATTTATCAAAAATTATTTCGTTTTCTTCATCGCTTAATTCTGGATTGAACAATCTATGTGAAGCTGAAAAAACTTCTCTTCTTGTTACGTAAATCATTATTTCAGTTCCTTTAAAAATTCAAGTACTTCTTTTGCATGGCCATCAACCTTAACTTTATTATAAATCTTTCTGATTTTGCCTTCTTTATCAATAATTAAAGTAGTTCTTTCAATTCCCATATATTTTTTACCGTACATACTTTTTTCTTTCCAGACACCATATTTTTCAACCACTTCTTTTTTTTCATCACTTAATAAAATGAAAGGCAGATTATATTTATTAATAAATTTTTGGTGAGAAGAAATTGAATCTGTACTTACACCAAGTATAACTGCATCTGAGTTATTAAAATTTGGGAATAAATCTCTAAAGTCACAAGCTTCTTTTGTGCAACCTGAAGTCATATCTTTTGGATAAAAATAAAGGACAACATTTTTACCTGAAAAATCTTTTAATGAAACCTTTTTACCTTCAGCGTTTGGAAGCGAAAACGAAGGTGCTTTTTTACCTACTTCTAACATTTTAACCTCACTTTTTATTGCTCAACAATACCAAACTTAAATAAAGTTCCAAAGAAAGTAAAAAATAAAAAAGCCAGCCCGTTAAATAGCTGGCTTTAATAATATAAAATGATAAAAATTAACTTAATTTTTGCAAAACTTCTTTTATAGCGTCGTAGTTTGGTTCATTCCCAGCATTTTCTAAAACTTCAGCATATTGAACAATCCCATTTTTATCAACAACAAATGCGGATCTTTTTGCAACACCTTTCAAATCCCATTTACCTGGTAACCAAATATCGTAAAAAGCTCCATACAAAGGAGAAACTTCTTTATTGAAATCGCTGAGCAATGGAAAATTAAAATTATGTTTTTCAACCCACAATTTTTGTGAAAATGGACTATCAACACTTATTGCAAAAACTTGAGCATTTAGATTTTCATAATCTTTCATGCTATCACGTGTTGAACATAATTCTTTCTCACAAACACCAGTACCAACAGCTGGGAAAAACAATATAACAACATTACTTTTGTTTTTATAATCACTTAATGAATAAGATTGATTGTTTGTATCTTTTAATGTAAAGTTTGGTGCAATATCGCCTACTTTCAATGACATGTTTTCTCCTTTTTATTCGTTTATTTTTGTTCCAATTTTAACTGTTACTTGAAATTCAATTTTACCTTCAGAGTTAACTCTTCCACGTTGTTCAGTTACTTCAAACCAACCAACTTTTTTTTGTTTACTAACCTCTAAAACAACTTGTTGGATTGCATCACTTATGCTTTGTGTAGAAATTCCTACTAACTCAATTATTTCAAAATTTTTTGACATTTTTTCTCCTTAGTTTAATTATAATGTTATAACGCAAAATTAATTATGAATAGTTCTATTTATAAAAAAATTTTTTTTGCATAAAAGTTTTAGTATTCATAATTTTGTTTAGACTAAATCTAAATAAAGAGCTAAATTGGATAGAAAAGAAGCACACGAAAAGTTTAAGAAATTTCTTAAAGATGGAGAAAATAGAATTACTCCAGAACGATTTGAAGTTTTAGACTATGCAATAGATTTTGAAGGACATTTTGGAGCCGATGAATTATTTATCCGTATGAAAAATAAAAAAAGTAATGTATCAAGAGCTACTGTTTATAACACTCTTGAATTACTTGCTCAATGTGGTTTACTTTCAAAAAGAAATTTTGGTGAAAATAAATTTCGTTATGAATCAAATGTTGGAAAGGTAAATCACGACCATTTAATTTGTACAAATTGCGGTGCAATAATTGAATTTGAAGAAACTAAAATTCAAAAAATAGTTGAAGAATTTTCACAAAAACTTGGATTTACACCAACTGGTTATTCATTTAATGTTTTTGGTAAATGCAATAATCCTAATTGTAAAAGAAATAAAAATGGATAAAACTTTAGATAAAATTTCTCAAGGAAAATTTTTAAAGATAACAAAACTTCCAACTGGGGATATTAAATCTCAGTTAATTCGTTTGGGATTAAGTGAAGGTGATAAATTGAAATGCACTCACAAATTACCAGGTGGGACTATTGTTGTAAAAAAAAACCGACAAGAAATTGCTATAGGGTTTGATCTAGCAAAAAAAATAAAAATTCATGAGTTAAATGAGCTATGAAATCAGACGAAATAAAAGATGAATTAAAACCTATTAATAATTTTATAAAACAAAATAAGCAAAACAAAATTGTATTGGTTGGCAATCCAAATGTTGGCAAATCTTGTATTTTTAATTATTTAAGCGGTATGTATGTTGATGTTTCTAATTTCCCAGGAACTACAGTATCCATTACAAAAGGTAAATATAAAGATTATGATGTTTATGATACTCCCGGTATTTATGGAGTTGGTTCTTTCAACGATGAAGAAAAAGTTGCAAGAGATATAATTCTCGATGGTGATATTGTTATTAATGTTGTTAACTCATTAAATCTTGAGAGAGATTTATTTCTCACATTACAATTAATTGAAATGGGTAAAAAAGTTGGGGTCATTTTAAATTTTTCAGATGAAATAAAAAAGAGAAAAATTAAAATTAATGTTCAGGAATTATCCAAAATATTGGGCGTTGAAATTATTGAAACTACAGCGATTGATAAAAAAGGTTTTGACAAAATTGACCATCTAATCGAAAATGCAAGAGTTGGAAATCAGCCAGATGAAATTAGTTCTATAATTAAAAATTTTGCTTCTCAGAATATTCCTCAGGCACAAGCTTTATTAATTCTTGAAGGTGATTCGAACATTTCTTCAAAGTATAAAATTGAAAAAATACCTATTGAACAAAGAGAAAATATTTATATCACAAGAAGAAATAGAGTAAACGAAATTGTAAGTCAAATTGAATATGAAGATTCTACTAAAGGTGAAATTTTTAATTGGCTTGGCAAAATTTCTATTAATCCTATTACTGGCATCCCTTTATTAGTTATGATATTGACACTCGTTTATTTTTTTATTGGCAATTTTGTTTCGCAAAAAGTTGTTAATTATACAGAAAATAAAATTGGGAAAGGGATATTTGAGTATTACACAAAATCTTTCATCAGTAGATATACAAATACTGAAATTCTAACACAATTAGTTGATGAGAATAAAAATGTTATTGATGAAAAACTTTTCCAATTTCCTGATGGAAGTAATTCTAATCCAAAATTAAAAGAAGAGTTTGAAAAATTTTCATCACATAATAATTCTATAAGTAATTTTACTTTCTTCAATCCTTATGTAAAATTATTTTTTGGTGAGTTTGGTGTAATAACAATGACAATAACCTATCTACTCTTTTTATTATTCCCTCTTGTAATCGGATTTTATTTAGTAATGGCATTTTTAGAAGATAGCGGATACTTACCAAGACTTGCAACGATGCTTGACAGAGCGTTCAATAAAATTGGATTAAATGGTAGAGCTGTAATTCCAATAATGTTAGGATTTGGTTGTATAACAATGGCTAATATAACTACACGACTACTTGGCTCAGAAAAAGAAAAATCAATTGTAACAGCCATTTTACAATTTGTAATTCCCTGCTCAGCTCAACTTGCGGTAATAGCTGTTTTGTTAAGTGGGGCTGGATTAAAACCAATGTTAATTTTTATTACCGTTATTGGTTCTGTATTAATTTTACTTTCAACGATATTAAATAAACTTCTACCGGGAGAAAGTTCACCTTTATTAATTGACTTGCCTATTATGAGATTTCCAAGACTTAGTAACATATTCAAAAAAACTTTTTATAGAAGCTGGGGTTTTATGAAAGAAGCTGGCTTTTGGTTCTTTATTGGTGCTTTGGGTGTTGGCATTTTAGATTTGACTGGTTTACTAAAACTATGGCAAGATTTCCTAAATCCTCTTACTGTTCATTGGTTAAAGTTACCAAAAGAAGCTTCAACAGCTTTTGTGATGGGAATGGTTAGAAGAGATTTTGGTGCGGCTGGTTTGTTTGATTTAAAACTTTCCACTATGCAAATAACTGTAGCAATAATTACAATAACTTTATTCGTGCCATGTATTGCATCTTTTGTTGTTATGCTGAAAGAAAGAGGTTTAAAAGAAGGTTTGATAATTTGGCTTGGTACTTGGGTTACAGCATTTTTTATTGGTGGACTTGTAGCACAAATTATCATTTAATATGAAATCAAATATTTATAAATATCCAATAGTTTGGCAAAAAGATGATTTCTTTATAAAGATTTACTCATCTATTCCAAATATTGCAACTGGCATTTTAATTACTTCAAATAATGCAACTTTTGTCGTTGATCCCGGTGATGGTATTTTAAGGGATCTATCAAAAGATGTTGGGGCTAACACAATTTTAAATATTTCTGATATTTTTATTTCACATGGTCATCATGATCATATTGGTGGAGTTTGGAGTTTACTAACCTATCTTTCTGTTATGCACAAAAAAAATGAAATAAATATCTATTATCCTAAAGGTTGTATTGAAATTGAAAGTATATACAAAGCATTCATTAAAGTTTATAAAAGGGATTTAACTTATAAAATTAATCTTAGAGAAATAAATTCTGAAAAACAATTTAAAAGAAAATCTATTTTAATCAAACCATTTAAAGTAAATCATAGAGAAATTTCACACGACAATAAATCTACAGTAAAAATTCCTTCGATAGGATTCAAATTCATATACAATAAAAAATCAATCTGTTACGGTGGCGATACCGCTTACTGCGAATCATTGGTTAAACATTGCGCAAATTCTGATTTGGCAATTATTGAAGCTGGTGCAGATACTGAAAACAAATTGGATTTACACATGTCAATTGAACAAGCATCTCAAATTGGTAAAACGGCCAAAGAATATTTTTTGGTTCACGTTCCAGAATAATTTATTTTTATTCCAACATAAATTTTATTGAGAGGTATAAATGAAAAAATTATTGATTTTATTGTTCATTGTTCATGTAATTAATTTTGCACAAGACAAAGATCATAATCCTGAAATAACCGCAAAAGAGATAAAATCACATTTAGAATTTTTAGCTTCAGATAAAATGAAAGGTAGATTTTCCGGCTCACCCGAAGAAAGAATGGCCGGTGAATATATTAAAGAACAATTTAAATCGTATGGATTGAAGCCAGCATTTAATGGTAGTTGGTTTCAGGAATTTCCTTTTATAGAAAAAGTTGAAATGACAAAAATCAATTCAGTAAAAATTATTTCAGATAACAAAAAACAAGTATTAAAACCATCAATTGATTTTACTACTTTAGGATTTTCTGGTAAAACAAAAATCAATTCAGAATTAGTGTTTGTTGGTTATGGAATTTCTGCACCAAAATTGAATTATGATGATTACAATGGAATTGATGTAAAAGGTAAAATAGTTATTGCAATGAAAAATCATCCAGAGCATGACAGCTCAAAATCTGAATTTGAAAAATTTATATCACTTAGAAATAAAGCAAATACTGCAAAAGAAAAAGGTGCAGTTGGAATCATATTCGTAAACGGTTATTATCCAAAGAATGATGATCTTCTTTCAGAACCAAAATATGATGGCGCTCCTGCAATGAAAGATTTTGCAGTTATACAAATCAAAAGAGAAATAATAGAATCTTTATTGAAAAGTAAAAATTTTTTGCTTGAAAAAATTCAAAAGCAAATTGATATAAATAAAAAACCAAATTCTTTTGAATTAAAAAATATTATCGTTGATCTATCAACTGAAGTTAAAGAAGTTCAAAAAACAGCAAGAAACGTAGGTGGAATTTTAGAAGGAACAGATCCTGTTTTGAAAAATGAATATATTGTTATTGGTGCACATTATGATCATCTTGGAATTGATCAATTAAAAGATGCTTCGATGTACAAGGGCACTGATAAACAAATACATAATGGAGCCGATGACAATGCATCTGGTACAACTGGTGTTTTAGAAGTTGCAGAAAAATTTGCCTCAGTTAAAAATAATTTAAAACGTTCAATTTTATTTTTAGCTTTTTCAGGCGAAGAACTTGGTATACTTGGCTCAACTTATTTTACAAATAATTCTCCAATAGAAATAAATAAAATTGTTGCTATGTTAAACATGGATATGGTTGGAAGATTAAACAATGAAAATAATTTAACTATAATAGGAAGTGGAACCTCATCAAAATGGAAAGAGATTCTAAACAATAAAAATAAATATGATTTTAAATTATCAATGAGTGATGGTGGAAGCGGCGGAAGTGATCATCAAGCTTTTTCAAATAAAAATATCCCTGTATTATTTTTCTTTACAGGCACACATAATGATTATCACAAACCTTCTGATGATGTTGATAAAATAAATTTTACTGGAGAAGAAAAAGTTTTAAACTTTGTATTTGACATTGGAAACGAAATTCAGCAATTACCTGAAAAACCGGATTATGTTAAAGTAGTTGAGCAAGCACAAAGACCAACTGGCAGAGCAAGAGTAACAGTTGGTACAGTTCCAGAATTTGGTTATAATGGAAATGGATATAAATTAAGTGGAACCACTGAAGGCGGTCCAGCAGCTAAAGCTGGTTTAAAATCAGGTGATATAATTATAAAATTTGGACCAAAATCTGTTGGGAATATTTATGATTTTATGTATGCTGTTCAAGATTATAAAGCCGGTGATAAAGTTGATGTAATTGTATTAAGAGATGGAAAAGAAATGACTTTCACACTTGAATTGATAGCAAAGTAAAATTTATAAAAGCACGCTGGTAAAATATTACCAGCGTGCACTTTTTTTACAGTGAATAGTTTAATCTTGTATAAACATATCTTCCATTAAAGCCTGAAGGTAATAGACTTGTAAATGGCAAAATTCCATTAAAACTATTAATCTTTATAGCCTTATCAGGATAAGCATCTAATATATTATTAGCACCTATTGCAAGAGTAAGATTTTTCATTAATGAATATGCAACTTCTAAATCAACAACCCATACTGGTGAAAAAGTTTGATCTTGAATAGGATTATTATTAAATAGTGTAATAGTACCATAACGAATTGCTCTTGCTAAAATGTTCCAATCTGAAATACCATAAGTTGCTTGGAAATTCCATGAACTTAATGGTTGACCTCTTTCAAATCTACCTTGTTCTACTCTACCCAACAATGGAATTGTAGTTAATGCAGCCAATTGTGGTGGTGTATTAATTTTATCTTTATTTGTTATATCTGTTTTATTAAAATTCATTGAAGCCATCAATTTAAAAACACCATCGCTGAGATTGAATGCATATTTTCCTGTAATATCAACACCTTGAGTTTTTGTATCAAGAGCATTTGTAAAGAATCTTCCACCAGTTGCATTGATTCCTTGAGTTGCTAAGAATTTTTGAATATTAGTTCCAGTAAAATTTTCAGTCATTACAACTCTATCTTTTATAGTAATTACATAGCCATCAATTGTTAATGAAAGATTATCTTGAGTAAATGTAACACCAACACTTAAGTTAACAGATTTTTCTGCAGTTAAATCTTTTGCACCGAGAGCTTTTGCAACTTTAGAATTAACTGGGAAAGTTCCAACTTCAAATGGTATACCTCCAATAAAATTAGTTGCTATTGAAGAAAAATATGCTTGTGAGAGTGATGGAGCTCTAAATCCATTACTAATAGCGCCACGTAAACCAAAATTTGTTGTTAATTCATATCTTGCACTTAATTTTCCAGTTATAGTTGAACCAAAGTCACTATAATTTTCAAATCTACCAGCTGCACCAAGTGTTAATTGAGCGCTAATTTGGTTTTCTAAATCAACATAAAGGCCAAGATTTGTTCTTGATTGATTTTGAACATTTGCTGGGGTAAAACCAGGAAAAACTTGAGAACCTACAGAAGCAGATTTACCAGCATTTGGTCCATCAAGTATTTTAACACCACCATCTAAATAAGATGCGGGTTCACCAGCTCCTAATTGATAATTTTCCCATCTGAATTCTGCGCCAGTTGCAACATTAAGTGGGTTTTCCCAACCAATATCAATTTGTCGTGAAAAATCAACAGTAGTTACAGATTGATAAAATTTCAAGTTACCAGCAAAAAATGAAGTTGGGCTTTTAGTGCCATAAGAAGTATTCAAAGAATTACTTACATTAAAATTAAATTCATTACCACCATAAACCTCAGCAACATCATAAGCCCATTCACCTAAACTTCCTTTCACACCTGCAGCAAAAGAAACATCATAAATTTTTGTATCAATAAATGGTAAAAATCCATTTGGATATATAGCACGAACATTTCTATCATCTAGTGCTCTTCTATAAAAACCGCTTGCAGAACCTTGTCTATAATTATAACCACCAAAAGTATATAATTGAGTTCCTTCTGCAATTGGAATAGAACCATTCATAAATACACCAGCATCTTGTAAATCTGCATCGCCATAACGATGATTTAATCTATTGAAAGTATTTTCTCGTGGATCTGGTTGGCCGTTAATTGTAAAATACTGTTGTCTATAGTCTAAACCAGAACGATTAGTATGGTCATGTTTTCTATAAACTCCACTGACATAAATATTTCCACCTAATAATTCTAAGCCATATCCAAGATGTAAATTTTTTGAAAGTCCATCTTGAATGCTTACTGATTCTTTATTGCCATCCCAGCTATAAGTTGAACTTGTTTCACCTGCAATATTACCTTCAGATTCTAAATAACCCCTTTCATAATTAGTAATATTTTCTCCAAAGGATGCAGAAACATCAAGTCCTTTTTTATTTTTAAGAACAATATTTATCACACCTGCAATAGCATCACTTCCATATTGAGCAGACGCGCCATCTCTTAAAACTTCAATCCTTTCAATTGCACTTGCTGGTATTGCATTTAAATCGGTTCCTGCAGAACCTCTTCCAATAGATCCATTAACATTTACAAGTGCACTTTGGTATCTGCGTTTTCCATTTACTAGTACAAGAACTTGATCGGGATTTAATCCTCTTAAAGTAGCAGGACGAACATGATCTGAACCATCAGTTATACTTGTTTGTGGTGCATTGTATGATGGAACTAATGCTTTTAACAAATCCGTTGTTAATGAAAAGCCAAATTGTTCAATATCTTTTTCTGTAATAATATCTATTGGTACTGCAGAATTTATGACAGTTCTATCTTGAGTTCTTGTTCCTAAAACAACAACTTCCTGAGTACCAATTATATCAGCATCAAGTGTAAAATTCAAAGTTTGAGTTTCGCCAGCATTAATTTTAATGTCTTTGCGAACAGGTTTATAACCAACATAACTTACTTGGACTTTATGAGAACCACTCGGGACTTTGAATGAATAATTTCCATTAATATCTGCAGTAGTTCCAAAGTTTGTCCCTAACACTATAATTGAAGCTCCAATCAATGGTTCATTAGTTTTGGAATCAGTAATTTTTCCATTTAGTGTTCCTGTTGATTGGGAAAATGTATTTATATAGTAAAGGAAAAAAGATAACAAGAAAAGAAAAAGAGCACCTTTGTTTCTAACAAAAGTAGAGTAACTCATACAACCTCCTCTGTTGATTGATTAAATTAAAAAGTTACTAATAATTAAATAATGATAGAATTACATAGTATCAAATCTTAATAACCAATTGCAGCACCAGCACCGCGTTTGTCTGCGGCACCGTTGAAGATATTCTTGTTTTGGTCAACAAGAATTCCTTCTGCTAATCCAAGTATTGTGAACTTGTTATTAGCATTTTCAAATTGGTATCCCATTTCCATTAATCTTTTCATAACGTCGTTAGATAAAGCAAACTGTTCGATATAAATCTTGTCAGGTAACCATTGATGATGAATCCTTGGTGAATTGATTGCATCAGCAATGTTCATATAAAATTCTAAACAATTAAGAATAACTTGAAGGACAGTTGTAATAATGCGAGAACCACCTGGCGAACCAATAACTATGTATGGTTTACCATTTTTTAAAACAATAGTTGGAGTCATAGAACTGAGTGGTCTTTTTTGAGGTTGAATTGAATTGGCTTCGTTTCCTACTAATCCAAATTGATTTGCTTCTCCTGGTTTTGCAGAGAAATCATCCATTTCATTGTTGAGTAAAAATCCGGCATCTTCAACTACAATTTTTGAACCGTAGGCAGAGTTAATTGTTGTTGTTACACTAACAGCATTTCCATATTTATCTATAACTGAATAATGAGTTGTTTCATTACTTTCTTTAAAGTTTTTCAAAATACTTCTATCAATTTCGTTCGAAGGTACAGCTTTACCAAAATTCTGTTTTATTTTTTCAGAAATTATTTTAGCATATTCTTTCGAAGTTAAAATTTTTTGAGGTACGCTATAAAATTTATCATCACCTAAATATTCTGCACGATCAGCGTAAGCATATTTCATAGCTTCAACAAGTTTGTGAATGTATTCACTACTTCCCCATTCATCTTTATCAATTTTAAAATTTTCAAGAATATTAAGTATTTCTATTAAAGCTATTCCACCAGAACTTGATGGTGGCATTGATAAAATTTCGTAACCTTTATATGTACCTTTTACAGGTTCTTTCTCAACAACATTATATAAGTCTAAATCTTTCTGAGAAATTTTACCACCGAGTGAATTTATTTGATTAATTAAAAGATCAGCAACTTTGCCTTTATAAAAACCACTCTTCCCATTTTTTTTAATAACCTCTAAAGTTTTAGCTAAATCTTTTTGAACAAATAAATCACCTTCTTTCCATGGTTTATCTTTTACAAAAATTTTTTTGGATGATGAATATTTTTCAAATTCTTTTTTATTTGCATTAAATGATTGAGCGGTACGATAATCTAATTTCCATCCTTTTTTAGCAAGTTCAATTGCAGGTTGAATAACTTCTGATAAAGATTTTGTACCATATTTTTCAAGAGCATAAATTAATCCAGCAACAGAACCAGGGACGGCAACAGATGTAGCTCCTTCCTGACTAAGTGATGGAATGTAATTCCCTTTTTCATCTAAATACATATCACGATGTGCGGTGAGGGGTGCTTTTTCACGAAAATCTATTGCTGTGTTTTTTCCATTTTCAAATTGTATAACCATAAATCCACCGCCGCCAATGTTACCAGCAAAAGGATAAGTTACAGCAAGTGCAAAACCAGTTGCAACTGCAGCATCAATTGCATTTCCACCTTTTTTAAGAATTTGAATCCCAACTTCCGAAGCTAATTGATTTGCAGAAACAACCATTCCATTTTTTGCACGTGCAGTAAGTGGATATTGAGCAAGTAAAACAACATTATTTATTGATATGAAGATTAATACTAATATAAAATACTTTTTCATCTTTTTCATTTTTTAAAATTAATTTACAAAATAAAGCTATAAATCAAAACTAAAATTAAAATAATAATTTTGAGCAATCCCGATTAAAGATAGTATAAATCATAATTAATAATATCGAGATTAATTTTAACTGAGTCTGTATATTTTGAATTGAATTGAATTGAATAAATTAATTATTGGGTATGATGATTAGGTTCTTATTGAATCAAAATGCAAATCTCATTAATTCTAAAAGATAAAAGAGAAACATCAATAAGATCAAATGATGTTCTTCCATCTGGTTCTGTTTCGGGAATTCCATTTTGTAAAATTTTAATTCCACGTGTTGTTCCATAATTGCTTCTATCACCAGCACCACGAGCGCCAAAACCTCTAATTACTAATCAAATATCTTAATTTCCTGCTCGCGATTGTGACAAAACACCGGGTACATTTTTAAGTAATTCATCTACTCCTAATGACCTATTAATCATAAAAGCATCTTTTGAAATCAATGAAACTGCATATGGAATTTCCATTAAATTCTCGGTGTAACGTGTTGCAGTTATTACAACTTGATTAAGTTGGTAAGTTAAAGTATCTTTTTTCGAATTAGATTGAGGTAAGATTGTAACGGTGTATAATAATAAAAGAAATATCTTATCCATATTTGACTTTATTTTTTTGTCAAATATAATAAGAAAGGTTTAATTTTAATTGGATTGAACTACTTCACCATTCGGAATCAATTCTTTCCAGAAATTTAATTTCTCTTCGCCATAAACATCTTTTATTGCATCTATATTTTCTTGAATGTTATTGATCAACGAATTAGCAATAAAAACAGACTGCGATAAATCAAAACTATCTTTGTTCAAGATATTTTTCCTATGGTGATTTGATACAGCCTCAACAAGTTTATTTGGGAAATTCCAAATATGTAACAAATAAGAACCTACTTTTATATGGTTTACACCAAAATATTCTTCTTCATTTTGTAATAAATTAAATTCTGAATTTTCATCAAAATCTTGCTCAACCAAATGCTTATCATTAAAATGTATCAGCACAACTTTACCAATATCATGAAGTAATCCAGCCGTAAAAGCCGCATCATGTAATTCTCTATCTGCAAACTCAGAGTTCATAATTGCTTTGGATAATTTTGCAACTTTTATAGAATGAGTTCTTAGTTTTTTAAGATGTTCAGCTGTATAAGGTTTTACATTTTTAATTGTAAACACTTTAATATATAAAACTAAATTTTTAACAATATCTAATCCTAAAAAATTTATTGCATGCAAAACACTTAAAGTATTAGATGAAATATTATAGAAAGAGGAATAAACTATTCTCATAATTTGACCAGTAATATAAGAATCAAGTCCAATTATATCTGAAACACGGGAAATTGAAACTTCGTTTTTCATCAATTCGCGTTCAAGCCGCAAATAAATATCAGGTAAAACTGGAACCGTTCCCATTCCATTAATTTTATTAATCAATTCTGGTGTCAATTCATATTTTGAAAGCTGGGTAAAATGTTTAATTAAACTAAGCAAATCAATTTCATTAAATGGAAATCTTAATACTTTATGAACATGATTAATTACGGTTGGAATTTTACTTTTTGTAGTCTCATCAGAAATTAAGATTCTATAAATATCTGGATGAATTACTTGAACTCTCTTTAAAAAATTCAATCCGTCAAATTTTGATGTAAACTGAGAAAAGATTATTGAAACATTACTTTCTTGAAGAAAAGATTCAGCTTGATCAAAATCATCAGTAATTGAAAAATCTATTTTATCTGAAGGAATTAAATACTGATTAATAGTTTTTTTAATTTTTTCGTCATTAACTATAAAGAGAATTTTTATCATTACGTGTCCTAAATAAAAATTAATTTTCTATAAATATTATCGGTAATAATAAAGATAAGTTTAATCAACAAAATTGATCTATAACAAATTAGATGGCGGAAACCTAAAAATAGAATTTTTAATTCTTTTCCAGGTTTGCAAGTGGGATAGCAGTATTTCTCATTGAGTGAACTTTATTTGGAACCGGAATTTGAACATTATTATTAACATATTTTTCAAACTCATCACGAAAACGAGTAATCATAAATTTAACAGGCCATGCAGCAGCATCGCCCAAAGCGCAAATAGTATTACCTTCAATATGACTTGCTACATCGCATAATAAATCTAAATCCTTTGAAGTACCTAAGCCAGCTTTTATTCTTTTTAATGTTTTTTCCATCCAACCAGTACCTTCACGGCAAGGAGTACATTGTCCACAACTTTCATGATGATAAAAATGTGAAATCCTAATTAAAACATCTAATAAATTTGTATCCTCATCCATTACCATAATTCCACCGGTACCAATAGCCGAACCAGCTTCTTTTAATGATTCAGCATCCATTCTTACACCTTCAAGTTGATCACCTCTTAAAGGAGGCATAGAAGAACCACCAGGAATTACACACTTAATTTTTTTACCACCAATAACACCACCAGCATACTTATCAATAATTTCAATTAACAAAGTTCCACTTGGTAATTCATAAACTCCAGGTCTGTTAACATGCCCGCTAACACCAAACAATATTGTACCTGGATGTTTTGGAGCCCCAATTTTTGAAAACCACTCCCAACCATTTCGAATAATTGGTGGAATGTTAGTTATTGTCTCCACATTATTAATTGTTGTTGGATTACCCCACAAACCAAATTGAGCAGGAAAAGGTGGTTTGACTCTTGGGTAACCTCTTTTACCTTCAATCGAATTCATTAAAGAAGATTCTTCACCACAAATGTAAGCACCTGCACCTTTGTGAATAAACAACTCACAACTGAAATTTGTCCCGAATGTTTCTTTCATTTTTTCGCCAAGAAATCCACGTTCATAAGAAACATCAACAGCATTTTGCATCAACTTAATCCATTTATGATATTCACCACGAATATATAAATATGCAACTTTAGCACCAATAGCATAACAAGTAATAATAGCCCCTTCAATTAATTGGAAGGGATTGAATTCAAAAATTTGTCTATCTTTAAATGAACCAGGCTCACTTTCATCACCATTAATACAAAGGTATTTTGGTTTATCATTTGACTTTGGCATGAAGCTCCATTTTAATCCAGTTAAAAATGCAGCACCACCACGACCACGCAAGCCAGATTTTTTAACTTGATCAATAATATCATCTGAAGAAAGAGTAAATGCTTTTTTAGCAGCTTCAAAACCTTGATTAGCTAAATAAACATCAATCTGATTTAAATTTTCGATTTGAGGTAAAACAATTCTTTCCATCACTTTAAGGAATCCAATATTTCTTCTACTTTTTCTTTAGTTAGATTTTCAAAATAATCTTCATTGATTGCAATCATTGGTGCACCGCCACAAGCGCCCATACATTCAACTTCTTCAAGAGAAAATTTTCCATCTTCAGTTACTTGCATGTGATCAATACCAAGTTTCTTTTTTACCGAATCAAAAATTTCATAAGCTCCACGTAATATACATGAAACATTTGTGCAAACCTGGACATGATATTTTCCCATTGGTTTTGTATGATACATTGTGTAAAATGTAACAACACTCAACACATTAACTTTATCAATGCTAAGGACATTTGCAATTTCTTCCATAACTTCTTCGCTAATGTAACCATTTTGTTCTTGTGCTATATAAATTACAGGCATTACAGCAGCAAGAGAAGTTGGATATTTTTTTCTAATTGCTTCAATTTTTTTTAAATTTTCTTCTGTAAATGTAAATTTCATTTTTGCTCAAAATTTATTTATCTGCTTCACCCATTACTGGATCTAATGAACCAATTATTGCAATGACATCAGAAATCATTGCTCCTTCACATAGTTTTGAAATAGCTTGTAAATTGCAAAACGATGGTGAACGAATTTTCATTTTCCATGGATAACCGGTTCCATTACTTACAATATAAAAACCTAATTCTCCTTTTGGATTTTCGGCACTAAAAAATATATCCCCAACAGGTGGATTAATTCCATGGTTAATAATCATAAAATCGTGAATTAATTCTTCCATCTTAGAATAAATTTCAGTTTTATAAGGAAGAACTTTTTTAGGATCATTTGCAAGGAATTCACCTGAAGGAATTTTATCTAAACATTGATATAAAATTTTAACACTTTCACGTACTTCATCACCTCTTAAAAAGTAACGAGCGAGTGAATCACCTTCAGAGTAGGTTGGAATATTGAAATCAACTTGGTCATAGAACAGATATGGTTTTGCTCTTCTAACATCATACTCAACACCACTAGCACGCAGGTTTGGTCCTGTTACTCCGAGTGCAATAGCATCTTCTTTAGATAACACACCAATTCCTTCAAGTCGATCAATAAAAATTCTGTTATGCAACATTAAATCATCCATATCTTTTAGTCCAGGTTCTAAAGTATCAAGAAAATGTTTGATCATTCTTAATGCTTCATCATCAATATCTGAAGCAACACCACCAATTCTTGTATATGATGTTGTAAATCTTGCACCAGCAATTCTATCAAAAATTTCTTGAATTCTTTCTCTTTCACGGAACGTCCACATAACCATAGTAACAGCCCCAACATCCATTGCAAAAGTTCCAATAGCAATCATATGAGCCGCAATACGAGAAAGTTCTGCAATAATCATTCTAATCCATTGTGCACGAGGTGGAGCTTCAACACCAGCTAATTTTTCAACAGCAAGCACATAAGCAACATTGTTACACATAGTTGCTGTATAATCTAATCTATCAGTATGAGGAATAAATTCAATGAAACTCATATCCTCAGCCATTTTTTCGTAACCACGATGTAAATAGCCAAGTTCTGGAACAACTTTTATAACTGTTTCACCATCTAATCTTAAAACGAGTCTCAACACACCATGAGTTGCTGGATGCTGAGGACCCATGTTGATAACCATTTCATTTTCTAAAGCATCTTCAATAGTAATATTACTATCTTCAAGTAATTTCTTATAAATTTTTTCGTCGCTATAAACTTTTTTGTTAATGTTCATGTTATTCTGGTTTTTGTGGTAATGGTAAAGAGCCTGGAATTCCTAAAACAGGAAAATCTTTTCTTAATGGATGATACTCAAAACCTTCTGGCATGTACATTCTTCTTAAATCCGGATGATTAAGAAATTCGATTCCATACATATCATAAGTTTCTCTTTCATACCAATTTGCACTTTGCCAAATTGAAGTTACAGATTCTATTTGATAAGGTTCTGCTTCAAGGTTGGATTTTAATCTTAAGTTGAAATTTAATTTAAAAGAATAAATATGATAAACAACAGTAAATCTATTTTTTCTAGTTGCCCAATCAATTGCTGTTACATCTTTACACATAACAAAAAGTAATTCATCATTTTCTTTTAAAAATTTTGCAACATCAAAAATTACATTAGGTTTAATCGTAATCGAAAGATCATCTCTAAAGTCTGAAATTTCAACTATCGAATCAGAAAAATTTTCTTTTAATTTCTGAATAATTAGTTCTTTGTTATCCATACTTATCTGGTCTCAACTTCTAATTTTTGTGGAAGGATATCCTGAAAATCTCTTGCTCGGGTTTTAGAAATTTTATCTTGTATAGTCATTAAAGCATTTAATAAATTTTCTGGTCTTGGTGGACAACCTGCAGTGTAAACATCAACAGGCAAAAATTGGTCAATCCCTTGAACAACATTATAAGAACGATACATTCCACCAGAAGAAGTGCAAGCACCCATTGCAATTACCCATTTTGGATCAGGCATTTGATCATAGATTCTTCTTACAACTTGTGCCATTTTATAAGTAACGGTACCAGCAACAATCATTAAATCGCATTGCCGTGGAGTAAATCGCATAACTTCAGAGCCAAAACGAGCTATATCATATTTAGGATCTGCAGCAGAGATCATTTCAATAGCACAGCAAGAAATTCCCATAGGCATTGGCCAAACAGAACTTTTTCTTGCCCAAGCTACGATTGCATCTATTGTAGTAGTTATAAATCCATCTTGAGTTAATTTCGCTTCTAATCCCATTTTAAACCACCTTTCATTAATATATATAGGAAGCCAAGTTCAAGTACTATTAAAAAAATAAACATTGGGAGAAAAGCAAAAATTCCGAAATCATTAAATAACGATTTAAATTGAACAGCCCAAGGGTAAACATAAATTACCTCGATATCAAATATTATGAATAATATTGCAACTAAATAATATTTAATTGAAATACGTTCATGAGTTGTTCCAATTGGATCTTTACCACTTTCGTAAGGCATTACTTTAATTTTATTAGGTCTTTTTGGACCAAATATTACAGATGATAAAACTACTATCCCCGCGAAAGCAGCAGCAACAATAATTACTAAGATGATTGGGATATAATCAATAATCATATAATTTCAATTTTTGAGTGAGCGAAAAATAAAGCAATTGAAATTAGAATGCAAAATTAGATTTTAAGAACACAAATAGTTTTTATTTTTTTTTATGCAAGTACTTCTGCTAAAATTTCAATAGCTTTATCTAGTTCCTCATAACTTATAGTTAATGGTGGAAGTAATCTTAAAACTGTAACTCCAGCTGGTAATGAAAGAATTTTTCTTTCAAGCAGTTCAACAATTGTTTGCTGTGGTTTTTCTTTTAGCTCAATACCAATCATTAATCCAACAACTCTAATTTCTCTAACTTTTGAAAGATTAAAAGATGATAATTTTTCTTTGAAATATTTTCCTTTTGCTTCAGCTTGTTCCCATAATTTTGTTTCGAGCATAAAATCTATTGCGGCAGTGCCTGCAGCACAAGCTAATGGATTCCCTCCAAATGTTGAACCATGTTTACTTTTTTCAATTTTAATTTTATCTGAGCAAAGCAATGCACCCATCGGGAACCCACCAGCAATTGATTTTGCAAGTGTCATCATATCTGCTTCTATACCATATTGTTCAATTGCAAACATAGTTCCTGTTCTGCAAAAACCAGTTTGAATTTCATCAATAATTAAAAGAACATTTTTTTGATTACATAATTCACGAACTTTTTGAAAATATTCTTTTTGACCAATGTTAATTCCACCTTCACCTTGAATTAATTCCAAAATTACTGCTGCAGTATCATCATCCATTGCTTCTTCGAGTTTTTCAAAATTATTAAATGGTACAAATGAAAATCCCGGGACTAAAGGTTCAAAATCTTCTCGATATTCTTTTTTGTGTGTTGCACTTAAAGCGCCATAAGTTCTGCCATGAAAACTTTTCATTGCTGCAATGAATTTTGTTTTCTTTGTATTTGCACGAGCAAATTTAATAGCCGCTTCAATTGCTTCTGTGCCGGAATTTGTTAAAAATGCTTTTGTTAAGTTTTTCGGTGCAATTGAAAAAAGTTTTTCAAGAAAAATTGCTTTTGCATCATTATAAAAAGTATTTGGACAAGTGATTAAAGTTTTGGCTTGTTGAGTAATTGCATCGACAACTTTTGGATTACAATGACCAACATTGGCAACTGAAATCCCTGAAGCTAAATCTATATATTCATTACCTTGATCATCCCACACTTTTGAATTCTCACCTTTGACTAAAGTAACATCTCTTCTTGGATAAACATCAATTTCATATTGCTGAATTAATGATTTGTAATCTTTCATTTTTTTCTCCTTAAAAAATTATTGTTCCGTTACCATTTAATGCATCAATTATTGGATGTTCAGTTCTTCCATCTGAAATTATAACTGTTGTATCACCATTTTCAAAAAGTTTACGCAAAGCTAAAATTTTTCTTTTCATTCTTCCTTCAACTTTTTCTTCCATTAATGTTAGTTCATCTTTTGATATTTTTTTAATTAATGAATTTTGATCATTTTTATCGAGTAAAAATCCGGGTGCTTCGATAAGAGAAATATTTTTCTCGGCTTTCATTTCATTTTGAAGCAATGCAACTATGTCATCATTTTCCGAATTGATTGCGAAATTATTTTCATCAATTATTGGGACACTTAAAACCGGTGTGTAACCATTTTCTAGTAGCAAATTTAATAATGATGTATTGATTGATTTTGGTTTACCTGAAAAATCTCTTAGTAACAAAGTTTTCCCATTTTCACGAACTTTAATACCAGTGTTTCTTTTCCCTTGTATTACTTTTCCATCAAGTCCAGATAGACCAACAGCATTGATATTATTTTGTTGGCATAGTTCAACAATTCTTTTGTTTCTTAATCCAGCATAAGCCATCATCATTAAGTCAATTGTTTCTTCAGTACTGAAAACCGAATCATAACCTGAAATTGAAGTAACAATTTTTTTTTGGTAATTCATCCTTTGGGCTAATTCATCACGTAGAGCATTTGCACCATGAACGATAATAAATTTTTCATTTAATGTTGATAGATCAGAAATAATTCCTTTGATGTTAATTTCTTTTCCACCACCAATTTTAATTATATACATTTGAACTCCAATAATGAGTTGTTGTTAATCGGCTGCCAATCAGAATCAATTGAAAAAGGTTGAGAGCAAATTACTAATTCGTTATCATTTTGTTTTTGCCACATTTTAAAGTAATCTTCATCTTCATTAAAAAGTGTAAATAAAAGAGCGGAATCATTTGTAGTAACAATTATATTCATTGCACGAATGTAAGAAGATTTTTTAATAATGATTTCAGTTCCTTTATTAAGCGCATCGAAAAAATTTCCTTTATCAAATCTTTTTATGTAATTGAAAATTTTTTCCGCACCAATTCTTCCTTCTTCTTTTATTTTAACTCCTCTTAATTCACCATTGAAAATGAAAATATACTTGTCATCATAAAATGGCATATTGTTTTCGACTACAATCCCTTCATCTTTGAAAGCACTTCTTGCATGAGTAATAATTCTTGTGGCTCTGCCAAACTGAGAAAGATCATCTTCCCAAATTGGTTTTATATTTTTATAGTAATTCCATTTATCATTTTGAAAAAAAGCCATACCCCAGCCATGTCCTTGATATTCTTGGCTATTCTTTGCTATCTGAGAAAAATGACAAAGATAATTTTCTATCTCAGATTCATTTTTTGTATTGACGTAAAGTAATCGGCACATAATTTTTATTAATAAAAGTTATAAAAGTTTATTCTTATTTTTAATCTTACTTTTACACCTGCTCTTACTCTTGATCTTAATCTTACTCTTGATCTTACTCTTAATCTTGCTCTTGTTTGATATAGTTAAAGAGTAAGCGTAAGATTATGATTATGATCAAGATTAAGAGAAAGAATATAATTAAGAAAAAGAGCAAGACTTTGATTAAAATTAAATTGGATGAAGTCCCGTGAACTCTAAACCAGTTCTTTCATCAAAACCAAACATAATATTAAAAGCTTGTAATGCTTGGCCAGCTGCACCTTTCATTAAATTATCAATTGCACTAATTACAACGAGGCGATTTGAATTTTCATCTTTCTTAAAACCAATATCACAATAGTTTGTACCGGATAATAACTTTGGTTCAGGATATCGGTAAATTCCATCATTCTCTTTAACAATTCTGATAAAAGGTTCATTGCCATAAGCATCGCGATAGATTTTCCAAATATCTTTTTCTTCTAAATCTTTTTTTAGAAAGACGTGACAAGTTGCCAACAAACCACGAACAATATCAATTGCAGTTGCAGAAAAATGAACTTGAATATTTTTTCCGAATGAAAGTTCTTGAAGTATTTCTGCAGTATGACGATGTTTAGTTGGCATATATGAACGAACAACTCCGCTTCTTTCAGGATGATGTGAACCTTCGTTAACCTTGTTTCCACCTTCGCTTGACCCAGCTTTTACTTCTATTACTGTTCTATCTTCAAATACTAAATCATTTTTGAAAAGTGGATATAACCCTAAAATACTTGCTGTTGCATTACAGCCAGCACTTGAAATGTAATTAGCATTTTTCATTTCTTCGCGATGAAGCTCAGGAATTCCATAAACAAATTCTTTCAACAATTCTGGTCTTACATGTTTATGTCCATACCATTTTTCATATTCATCTTGATTTTTCAATCTAAAATCTGCACTCAGGTCAATAATTTTTGGAGCAATAGATTTATAAAAATCAATTTTATTTTGAGAGCTATTATGAGGTAAACACAAAAACAAAACATCACATTGCTGTAATTCTGAAGCTGAAGAAAATTTTAATTGAGTTGCTTTCCTTAAATTCGGATGAACTTTATAAACGAATTTACCAGTATAACTTTCTGAAGTAACCTGATTTATTTCAACATTCGGATGAAACAATAACAACCTTAAAAGTTCACCGCCAGTATAACCAGAAGCACCAACAATTGAAACTTTTATTTTAGTCATTTCTACCCTCTGCAACTTGTAAAATATATTCAACCATTTTTTGTGGAATATTAACACCAGTAGTGACAATACTATTTTTATATTCCATTGTGTAGTTTACTTCGTTTACCATTAAACCATTTTCAGTTTCAAAAACATCGATAGCCACAATACCACCACCCACTGCTTTTGCAGCACGAACAGAAATATCATTCAGTTCATCTGTTACAACACAATTAGTTGCTTTTCCACCGCGTGCAGTGTTAGTAATCCAATGTGGAGAAGTCCTATAAATTGCTGCAATACATTTATCACCAACAACAAAACTTCTAATATCACGACCTGGTAATTTTTCTCCATTTTCAATGCGAGCTTTTTCAACATACTTTTGAATATAAAATATAGAGTGATGATAAGAACCCAAAACAGTTTTATGTTCAAGAATTGCTTCAGCAGCATCACGGTCATTTATTTTGGAAAGCAATCTTCCCCAAGAACCAACAGCAGGTTTTAGTACGACTGGATAGCCCATTTCTTCAATAGTTCTTAAAGCAGATTCTTCTGTAAATGCCACACGAACTTCAGGTTGAGGAACTTTGTGCTCTGCTAAAGAGCAAGATGTTAATAGTTTATCACCACAAATTGTAGCAACAGAATATTTATTAACACATTTAATTCCTGCAGTTTCAAAAAGTTTTAATCCATGTAAAGCTCTTGAGTGATTAATGCAACGTTCCACAACAATATCATAATCAAAATGATCTTTACCAAGGTTGAAAGAAATTTGTCTATCATCAATTAATTCTAACTCAACACCTTTTATTTTGTTGAATTCGTCAATAAGATATTTTTCATCTTTACGAATTAATGAATGAAGCATACCAATCTTCATTTTATTACTCCTTATTATGTTTAAAAAATTTATTTTGTGAGCAAAGCTCACTTAGAGTAAGTTTGATGATGCTTTACTGCATCAATGATATGCTTTAGTTCGGAAAGATCAACGGTGCGACCACGTTGACCAACAGATTTGACTTCTCTTAAAACGTCATATTGAAGATTTTCATCAAGAGAACTCTCATCAATAAGTGCAAGTGCATACCTTAGCGATGCAATACCCGACATATGATCGAGAGAAAATGTTCTTTGTCTTCCAAGAATTTCTGGATTTAAACTTTCATAGTGCATCGGGTTAACCGAAGCAGCATGAGTGTGGACACCAGCGCAATGAGTAAATGCGTTCTTTCCCGTTATTGGGAAGTTAGCTGGTATAGGAATTCCAGAATGCTTGCTTACAAGATCATAAAGCTCAACCAACTTTTTTAAATTCCATCTATTTTCATTAAAATCAATAGTCAATACAGTTAATAATTGTGCAAGGTCAACAATTCCAGCTCTTTCACCAAGACCAATTGAAGAAGCATCAATTATATCAACACCAGCACGATAAGCGTCAAGAGCATTAGCTAATGCTAAACCTCGATCGTTATGGCAATGAACTGCAATTTTTGGAGAAAGATTTCTTTTGTTGAATTCATCTTTTAATCTAAGAATATAATCATACATACTTCTTGAAGTACCCGGAACCATGAAGCCAGTTGTATCAGCAACGCTAATGATATCAGCTCCGGCTTCAATTGCAGCAACTGCTGCAGTTACAACATTTTCAAATTGTGAGCGAACTGTATCTTCAGGTGTATATCGAATTAGCAGATCTGGTTTTTGTTCTTTTGCATATTTGATTACTTCTGTAATTAATTGACAAGCACCTGTTAAATCTTTTTTAAATACTGTTTCCAATCTTTCATCAGATACACAATAGAAAATTCCAATAAAATCAACACCACATTCAAGTGCAAGATCAACATCAGATTTAAGTGAACGAGAGTGAGCTCCTACAATTCTTTTATATCCTTTTTGAGCAATAGATTTTACAGCGGCATGAATTTCCGGAGTAACCATTGGATGGCCAGCTTCAATAATATCAACACCGACTTCATCTAATAAATTAGCAATAGCAAGTTTAATGTGTTTATCGAAATAAACACCAGGAGTTTGTTCACCTTCTCTTAATGTTGAATCTAAAACCCAAACCACTTATTGTCCCCAATCTTCTTCTTCTTGAGGTGCTTCTTTAACTTGAGGTGGATTAACAGAAACAACTTCCAATTCAGTTCCGCAATCAGGGCATTCAATCAATTCACCTTGAACTGCATCAGCAGCAAGTTGTATCTGAGCCCCACACACTGGACATTCTGCGTTCATGTTTACTCCTTATAAAAAGTGTTGCAAAATTATAAAACAATTTTTCATAGTGCAAAATATTTTTGAGGATTAATTTTTTAAATGCATTTTTATGCATAATTTTGAATTTTTATACATCATGAAGAAAAATATTTTTTTATGATTTCATCTTTATATTTTATAAAATCGCTTAAATATTTTTTATTGATAGGTCCTGTAGATTGTCTTTTTTCTTTTAATGGATCAACTTGTTTACCATTTTTCCAAAAGCGATAACATACATGTGGACCAGTTGCTAATCCTGTACTTCCAACGTAACCAATCGTTTGCCCCTGTGAAACTTTTACACCTTTTCTAATTCCAGCTGCAAATCTTGACATGTGTAAATATTGAGTTGTGTATGTTGGAGAATGCTTTATTTTAATATAATAACCGTTTCCACTTGTATAACTTGCTTCTAAAACTGTTCCATTAGCAGTTGCTTGAATTGGTGTTCCGTATGCCGCAGCAAAATCAGTTCCTAAATGTGCTTTGTTTTTTTGTAAAACTGGATGGAATCTGTTTTTTGAATATCTTGAGGTGATCCTAAATCTAAATTTTATTGGTGCAGTAAGAAACATACCTTGCATACCTTTTCCGTTTTCATCATAATAGCCATTTTTATTTCCTATTTTAAAATTGAAAGCAAAGAAATCTTTCCCTTTGTAGTTGATTTTAGCTGCAACAATTTTTTGAAATTTTACAGGTTTATTGTCTACATAATATTGTTCAGCAAGAATTTTATATTCATCACCTGGTTGAAGTGTTGTAAAATCAATTTTGCTTTCATAAATATCTGCAGTATTAAAACCAACTTCCGGATCTATATTTTTCTTTTCGAGATCAGTTATTAATCCTTGTTCAATTTTTCCTGTTATTAAATCAGTTTTAATTGTATGAGGAATTTGCTTTTTATAAATCTTTATTGAATCTCTTAAATCATAAACCACGTAATTAATTTCATCAATTGGATAAACTAAATATTTAACAGTTTCAACAGAATCCCATTTTGCATAAATATAAATTTCATTTCCTGCTTTAAATTTTCTCAGTGGGAATACTTTAATTGCTCTTTTTTCGATCTCATGAATTAAATTCATAGAAATATTATGAGGTTGTAAAATATCTGAAAGTGTTTCGTTTTGTTGGAGAGTATCTTTAACAGAAATTAATCCTTCAATTTGAAGTTGAAATGGGTTTGGCTGTTGTATATTATTAACGATCTTACTTTCTTTTTTCTTGCAAGAAAAAAGAAGAACCAATAAAGGTATAGTTATTATTAAAAAATATTTATTGCGTATCAAAATTCTTCAGATATTTTGTTGATAATATCAACGGATGAAATTCCTTCAGCTTCGGCTGAAAAATTTGGAATGATACGATGACGCAAAACTGGAATTAGAAAATATTTTACATCATCAATATTCGGTGTGAATCTACCTTCAAATATTGCTTTTGTTTTTGCAGCAATAATTAAATATTGAGAAGCACGTGGTCCTGCACCCCATGAAACTTTTTCTTTTACAAAATTACTTTTTGATAAAGATGGTCGTGATTGATTTACAATATTAACAGCAAATTCAATTACATTGTCAGCAACAGGAACTCGTCGGACAAGTTCTTGGAAGTAAATAATATTTTCAGCATTTAATATTTTATTAATCGATGGCTTATAATCACTTGTTGTTGACTTAATAATTTGTATTTCTTCATTTAATGTTGGATACTCTAACCAAAGATTAAACATAAAACGGTCAAGTTGTGCTTCTGGTAATGGATAAGTTCCTTCTTGCTCAATAGGATTTTGAGTTGCTAAAACAAAAAATGGTTCTTCAAGATTTCTTGTAATTCCACCTGAAGTTACTTTATGTTCCTGCATTGCTTCAAGTAGAGCGGCTTGTGTTTTGGGTGGCGTTCTATTTATTTCATCTGCTAAAATTATATTTGCAAAAATTGGTCCTTCAACATATCTGAATTGTTTTTTTTTAGTGGTAGAGTCATCTTCAATTATTTCTGTACCTGTTATATCGCTTGGCATTAAGTCCGGTGTAAATTGAATTCTGCTAAATTTCAAATCGAGTACATCAGCAAGAGTTTTAATCAATAAAGTTTTTGCAAGTCCAGGCACACCAATGAGTAAACAATTTCCTTTTGCAAAAAGACTTATTAATAAATCATTTATAATTTGCTCTTGACCAACAATTACTTTTGAAATTTCTTTTTTAATTTTTTCAATTGATTCTGATAGATTTTTAACAGCTTCTACATCATCTTTTGGATTTACCTGCAATTTAACCTCGTGTTAATTTTTAATTTCCCAATAGATATTATTTTTAATTTCATCAACATATTTAGCATAAAGTTTTTGCTTTTTGGAATAATCAGCTAATCTTTTTATTTCATTGTAATCTAAGTCTAAACTTGGTTTATGTTCAGGAATTCTTTTTATTAGTTTGACAATATGAAAGCCGTAAGTATTTCTATCAACATCAATTCTTTTTGGATAACTAATATCACCCTCATTGAGTTTATAAATAATATCAAGTAATGATTTATCTAACTGGCTTACTTCAAGAGTTCCAATTTCTCCACCGAATCTTGCTGTTTCTTTATCATCGCTATATTTTGAAGCATAATAATTAAACGTATTTTTTCCTTTGACAATGCTATCTCTAATTTCATTCAGAAATTCAATTGCATGCAAGTCAGCTTCGTCATCAGCTTTTATTTTAATTAAAATATGCCGCGCATGCATTGCATCACCGCGTCTTTCTAATAATTGAATTATATGAAAACCAAATGGTGATTGAACAACATTTGAAATTTGATTTGGAGCTAAAGAATATGCTGCGGCTTCAAATTCAGGAACAAGCACACCACGTTTTTGGAATCCTAAATCGCCGCCATTTTGGGCACTTCCCGGATCATCAGAATATTTTTTAGCGAGTTCTGCAAAATCTTTTCCAGCTTTTAAAGAATCTAAAAGTGATTGAGCAAATGCTTTTGCTTTTTGTTTTATTCTTTCACCTGTTTTTGGATTAACAAAGATATGAGCAATTTGATATTTTGCTTGAACCATTGGAAGTGAATCTTTTATAGTATCAAAAAAATCTTCCACTTCTTTTCTTGATGCTTCAATTTGTCCAAACTTTTTTTGCTGAAGTAATTGTGCCATTATATTTTTTCTAACATCATCTTGCAGAGAGCGTTTTATTTTTTCCAATGACATTCCATAAACTTGCTCTAACTTTTCGCGTGAACCATATTGCTGAATAAAATAATTTATTTGATAGTCGAGCTGCTGTTGAACTTGTTCATCTGTAACTTTAATCGTATCCATATCTGCTTGAGCATAAAGCAATTTTTCTTCAATTAATGAATTTAAAATTGCTTTTCTTAATGATGAATCGGCTGGATTTAAATTTCTTTGAGCGGCTTCCATATTAACTCTGAAGTCCAATTCAGATTGTAGTATAATTTCATTGTCAACAACTGCAACTATTTTATCTAAAACTTTTTGGGCAAAAATTGTTGATGTCATAATCATGATCAATAATAATTTTTTCATTCGTCAAACCTCTCAATTTCTAATTTATGTTCTGAGATTAATTCTTTTATATAATTATGTACAAATTCTTTCTGTTTTACTAAAAGCAATTTTTCCTTTACATCTTTATATACAAAATCTAATTGTGGTATTTCATTTTTACTTAACTTTTCTATCAATTGGACAACAATAAAATTTCCATCGTCTGTTTCTATTACTAAACTTACTTCATCTTTCTCAAGCAAGTTTAATATTCTTAAAAGCTGTATTGGCTGAACTTCATTTTTATAAAGATAATTTTCACTTATGCTATAATTAATTTTTTGTGCTTTTAATAGATTCTCTGAAATAGTCAAATTTGATTCCATTAACTTTTCTCTGAATTTTATTGCATCATCATAATTATAAAAAGTAGCACTTTTGAAATGATATAAATCATCTATCAATTTAAATTCATTTTTGTTCTCATCGTAGAATTTTTTTATTTCATCATCTTTAATTTGAAAATCTTGATCTTCAACAATTTTATTGATTAAAAAAGCTATTGCTAATTTTTTTTGGCTTTTGTTCATAATTTTTTGGAAATCTTTTTCTTCTAGGATCCCTTCCTTTTTAGCTTCATTATAAAGAACTTCGTCTTCAATCCATTCGTTAATTAATTCTTCTTTTAACTTTGTCCGATTTAGTTGATCATTCAACATCGACTTTAAATCTTCTTCAGTTAAATATGAATCATTAATTTTAATTACATTTTTATCTTTTTGTTCTTCTTTAGAACAAGATGTGATAATTAAAATTATTAATATGATAAATAAATTAATCTTTGAAAGCTTTTTTAAGCTCTTCATAATAAACTTTTGGTTTATATAAATTTTTAAGTTTAGAAATATATTCGTCTTCTAATCTTTTACTTTCAAATTCCTGAAACATACTTGTAGCTTCAACTTTTGCTTCGTCGTAAGTTTTCTGTCTAGCTGAATCTTTTCTAATTAATTTAACTATTGACCAACCTTCTTGAAATTTGAATGGATCAGATATTTGTCCAACTTCTTTTAATGCATTTGCTTTCTTTGATAACTCATTTGAATTAACATCTACTAAACCATAAAATCCAGGTTTATTTTCATAACCAGTTCTTTGATTGTACTTGTTGTAAAGAGAATCAAAACTTGCTCCATTTTTTAATAAATTCTCTACAACATTTTTAACTGAATCACTGTTAACATAAATTTCTTTGAATTCAACTCTATTTGGCCAAACGAATTTTTCTTTGTTCTTTTCCCAGAATAATTTTGTTTTGTTAGAATCAATATCAACTTTTGTCCAAACTTCTTCTTCTAAAATTTTGAAAAGATACATTCCGTTTTTGTATTCATCCATAAGTTGAGCAAATTCTTTGTCTTCTTTATCATAATTAAGTGCTTTTTCACGAACTAAAATTTCAGATGAATATTGATTAATTGCTTTTTCAAGTAATTTATCATCTAAATATTGACCCAAGTATGTGGGATTTTTTGACATAAAACTAAATAAACTATCAACATCAAAAATCTTATTTTTTAATTTTATTAATGGTTTACTTCCATTCTTTTTGTAAAAGTTTGTTTCTTTGTAGCCAACTGTAATTTTTATAGAATCGTTATTCTTATTATTTAATTGATTGATAGTTTCATTATCGATTGAGTAACTTAATTCTTTCTTAAGTTTATCAATTAATTTTTCATATTCAGATTTGTAACGAACACGTTTGAACATTTCGCGTAAATCTTCTTTTTCTTCTTCATAAGTTTTAGGTTTTTGTTCATCAATTAATTTGATAAGATGGTAACCAAATTGAGTTTTTACAATTGGAGAAACTTCACCTACTTTTAATTTGAAAGCAGCTTCATCAAATTCTGGGACCATTCTACCGCGTTCAAAAAATCCTAATTCACCTCTTTGATTTTTGCTTCCAGGGTCTTCAGAATATTTTAATGCCAGTTCACCAAAGTCAGCTCCTTTCTTAAGTTCATCTTCAATCTCTTTAATTTTTTTATAAGCCTTAGCAGTATCTTGGACACCAGTTGAATCTTCAGTACGAATTAAAATATGTGAACATTTAATTGAAGGGCGTCGTGGATGTTTTTCAGTTAATTTTAAGATGTGCCAGCCAAAACCTGAATAAACTGGTTCAGGGTAAATTTGATTAACATCAAGAGAATAAATTGCATCTTCGATTGCAGAGCTATTTATTCTTCCAGCAGTAAAATAGTATACATCTCCACCTCGTGGAGCTGTATATTCGTCTTTCGAATATTCACGTGCAAGTTTTGCAAAATCAGCACCTTTGTTTAAGCTATCAATTAATTTTTTTGCGAGGGTTATAATTTTTTCTTTTGTCCAATTTGAATCCTCTCTAAAGAAAATATGACTTGCACGAAATTCAACTTTTCTTCTTTCATAAAGTTGTTTTAAGTTTGGTTCATATAATTCTCTTTCAAGAAATAAAGTTTTGCCAATGTTTGTTTTGTAATCGACGTATTCTTTTTGCATGTCTTCATCATTTTCATAACCACGAACTTTACCATCACGTAGTTTCATTCTATAATTAAGATATAAATCCATAAATTTTTGATATGAGGGGAAAGAATCAGATTTAGCTTTTTCTATGCCGCCAGAATTTTTAGTATAAGCTTTTTCGAATTCACCTAAATAAATTTTTTGATTACCAAACTCAGCAACAATAATTTTTGAATGCTCTGTTGCACAAGATGATAAAATTATTGAAAGTATTAAAGCTAAAATTAACTTTGTATAATGCATTCAACTTCCTCCATTAATCTATATAAAATTTTGATTGTTTAACATTGTTAAAAAAGTAATGTTTCTTTTTTTAACAAAAATTGTGTTAAAATTATTTTGCTGTTTTACCAAGCTCAATTGACTGATCTATTTCAATCAATTTAACTTTACCTTCTTCACTAGTATCAAGTGCTAAAACCATCCCTTGCGATTCAATCCCAAAAAGTTTTGCAGGTTTAAGATTGGCAACAACAAGAATTTTTTTCCCGATCAATTCTTCAGGTGAATAACTTTTAGCAATTCCAGCAACAAGCTGACGTTTTTCTTCTCCTAAATCTATTTGAAGTTTCAATAGCTTATCACTTTTTTTAACATTTTCTGCGGAAATTATTTGAGCTACTCTTAATTTAACTTTTTTAAAGTCATCAATAGAAATTTGTTCAATAATTTCTTTTGGTTCTTCTTCTGCTTTAGAAAGTTTATTAATTTCTTGTTCAATCACTTTATCTTCAATCTTGTTGAACAATATTTGTGGTTCATTTAATTGATGACCTACTTCTAAATTTGTTTTACCTGAGTTCTTCCATTCAACTGGATTTGCATTTAACATTGCAAATATTTTTTTACTCGTGAACGGAATTACTGGTTCAAAAATTTCTGCTAATGTAAAAATTGTATTCAAACAAATATTTAAAGTTGTTGAACATTTATCTTTGTTTGATTTGCTTGTTTTCCAAGGTTCTGAATCATTAAAATATTTATTGCCTGCACGAGCAACATTTAACATTTCAAAAACAGCATCTTTTATTTTGAATTTTTCAAGTAATGAAGAAATTTTTTGTGGTGCTTCTTCAATATATTTCAACATTTCTTCATCAATTTTATCTAATTGATTTCTTGGTGGAACTTTGCCTTCAAAATGTTTAAATGTAAAAGTTAAAGTTCGATTAATAAAATTGCCTAAAATATCAGCTAATTCACCATTAGTTCTTGCTTGAAATTCTTTCCAGTAAAAATCTGTGTCTTTATTTTCTGGTAAATTAGCCGCAAGGGTATAACGAAGTAAGTCTGCAGGAAATAATTCTAAAAATTCATCAACATCAATTCCCCAACCACGAGATTTTGAAAATTTCTTTCCTTCAAAATTTAAAAATTCATTTGCCGGAACATTCTGTGGTAAAACAAATTTATCCTGATTAACATCATTCCATGCCATTAACATTGCAGGAAAAATTATTGTATGAAAAACAATATTATCCTTCCCAATAAATGCAATGTATTTTGTTTTTTCATCTTGCCAATATTTTTTCCAAAGATCCGGATTACCTTTTAGGTTTGATAATTCTTTGGTTGCAGAAATATAACCGAGCACAGCTTCGAACCAAACATAAAGAACTTTGTTCTGGACATTATCAAGTGGAACTTTAACACCCCAATCTAAATCTCTTGTAACAGCACGATCTTTCAAACCATCATTAAACCAACCTTTACAATATTGTAGTACATTCTCTTTCCAGCCATATTTATCACTCATTTCATTAATATATTTTTCTAATCTTTCCTGATATTTGCCTAAAGGGAAGAAATAATGTGAAGTTTCTTTTAATACAGGTGTTTCACCTGTTATTTTACTTTTTGGATTTTTTAATTCTGAAGGGTCATAAAGAGAACCACATTTTTCACATTCATCACTACGAGCTTCTTCATTTCCGCAACGAGGACATGTACCTTCAACGTATCTGTCCGGCAAAAACATTTTTGCTTTTTCATCATAAAATTGAAGTGACTTTTTTTCAACTAACAAACCTTGGTCATAAAAACATTTAAAGAAATCTTGTGCTGTTTGATGATGAATTGGTAAACTTGTTCTTGAATAAATATCGAAGCTCATTCCAAATTTTTCAAAAGCTAATTTGTTTAATTCATGATACCTATCTATAATTTCTTTAGGAGAAACTTTTTCTTTATCTGCAGTAATCGTAATTGGAACTCCATGCTCATCAGAACCACAAATGTAAATAATATCATCACCATTTAACCTTTTATATCGAACATAAATATCTGCAGGTAAATAAGCTCCACTTAAATGCCCTAAATGAATTTTGCCGTTTGCATATGGTAATGCAGAGGTAACTAATACTTTTTCTTTTCCCAATTTTTTACTCAGCGAATGTTATAAATTGTTGGCAAATATAGTAAAATTCTTACATTCGGATTTGGTTATTTAGATTAGTAAAAAAAAGACATAGATTTTTATGGTTATTAATAATTTTTTAATCACACATAAAAATCTATGTCGTAAACAATTAAGCTTCTAGACCTTTGTACATTTCTTCAATTAAATCTTTGTAACGCTCTTCAATTACTTTTCTTTTTACTTTTAAAGATGGAGTTAATTCGCCAGTTTCAATAGTAAATGGTTTATCAAGAACGGCAAATTTTCTTACACGTTCAAAATTTGCAAGCTTTTTCTGGAACTGATCAAGTTCTTTATCAAGCAATTCATAAATTTGTTTTTTCTGAACAAGATCATCTATATCCTTATATTCAATTCGATTTGCATCAGCATATTCTTTTAATGCTTCAAAATCAGGAACAATTAAAGCACTAAGGAACATTCTTCTATCACCAATTAAAATAAATTGATCAATGTATTTACTTGCTAAGAACATATTTTCAATTGGTGTTGGAGCAATATATTTTCCACCAGATGTTTTAAATAAATGTTTTTTTCTATCAGTAATAATTAAAAATCCTTCTGCATCAAAAACACCAATATCGCCAGTGTGAAGCCAACCATCTTTAATTGTTTCATCGGTTTCTTTTTTGTTTTTGTAATAACCTTGCATTATATTAGGTCCATGAGCAAGAATTTCACCATCTTTTGCTATTTTAATTTCAACACCAGGATAAGGTTTTCCAACAGTTCCAAATTTATAATCGTTTACACGATTACAAGCAAGCACAGGTGAAGATTCAGTCAAACCATAACCTTCAATAATTAAAAGACCGACAGCTTCAAAGAATTGCCCAAGTTCACGAGAAAGAGCCGCACCACCTGAAATAAAAAATCTTAATCTTCCACCTGTTGCTTCTCTTAACTTGTGAAATACTAATTTGTCGGCAAGTTTTCTTTTTAATGATAAAAATATTGGAACAGGATGACCAGATTTTAACGCAGCTTGATATTCTTTACCAATCTCAATTGCCCAATTAAATATTTTTTGTTTTTTTTCTGGTTGACTATCAACATTACGTTTAATTTTTGAATAAATTCTTTCAAATAAACGTGGAACAGCAGTCATTATAGTCGGACGAATATCTTTCATATTTTGAGCAACTTTTTCTATACTTTCTGCATAAGCTATTTGTCCACCAGAAGAAAAAGCTGTGTAATATCCAGCCATTCTTTCAAATATATGGCAAAGAGGTAAAAATGAAAGGAATATATCATTTTCATTTATATCAAAAACTTCATGAGCTCCTTTAACATTTGAAACAATATTTTTATGAGTGAGAACCACACCCTTTGGTTCACCAGTAGTACCTGAAGTATATATAATTGTACAAACTTCATTTTCCTGACAGAGTTTTATATTATCTTCAAAGTAATTAGGATTTGACTGCTTAAATTCTGCACCTTTGTTTTGTATTTGTGCAAAGTTAAAAACATTTTTCTCTGAAAATTCTTCTTCATTATTCATTACAATTATAAACTTTAAGGTTTTACAATTGTTACGAATTTTTAAAACTTTATTCAATTGAAATTTATTTGAGACAACAATACCAACAGATTCAGAATTATTTAAACAAAATTCAATTGTTTCAGCAGTTGAAATTGGATATAAAGGAACATCAACAGCTCCTAAACCAAGAATTGCAAAATCGGAGTAAACCCATTCGGGTCTATTTTCCCCAATGATAGCAACTTTATCACCTCTTTTTACTCCTAAAGATGCTAACCCACAAGCAAAACTTTCAGTGTTTTTATAAAGTTCATCGTATGTTATACCAACCCATTTTTCATTAATTCTTTGGTGAAGAACCGGTCTTTCCATTCCTTTACCAAATTCTTTGGTCATAATTAAGAATAATTCTGATAGGGTTTTGAAGTCTTTATAAATTGCCATGCAATTCTCCTTTTAAAGTTTGATTTCAAGATAAGTTTGAAATGAAAAATAAGCAAGATATTTTTTATGATGAATAAATTTCACCATCTACTACCGGTGTAACACAAACTAATGGATTTTGTGGTGCATTGAAGTGTAGAAAAATTTCTTCAAATAGTTGGTATTGCATTCCTTGTTTTTCGAGTTTATAAAATTTATTGTAGGTAAGAAATTCACCTCTTTTATTTTGTGGAGAAGGAAAAACCAGTGCATCATTAAAATCTGTTTTAGCATTTTCTTTTAGAAATTTAATTTTAGAATTATCATCACCTTCAATTTGATAATCTTTGGCACGAAATGAAATAATCTTTCCTTTTTCAATTACTAAATAGATATTTAAAATTGTTTCAGGCATATTAATCTTTATTTTTAAGTATAAAAACAAATAAGAAAGTTGCAAGAACGAAAGCCATTTTACAAAGTAAACTTTCAACTGCAGTTATAAAAATTGGGAAGAAAATTGCAAAAATCATTGCAGGAATAAATGTAAAAGCATAACCAAAGAAATGAGTTCTAGTTAGCATTTTCTTTTTAGGATCAGTTTCAAATCCCCACTTCTTATTTAAGATTATCATTGAACCAATAATTGGTAAATAATAAAATGTCGCATATAAATTACCAAGTGGATAATGATAAGATGCGTAAAGAACTGTACATTTAGTTACAGCTAATTGACCAATTAAAAATGCATAAAGCACAACAAAAAATAATGCTGGTATAAAAATAAGTTTATGATAATTCCTTAATTTACCTGCAAACAATAAAGATGTGTATAAACCTAATGGTGGTAATAAAGTAATATCAACAAAAGCAAGATAGATTACAAATTGACTTTTTAATCCTACAAAACAAATTAGAAATTCAAAGAATTGGTAACCAAAAAGTAAAATCAATATTGCAATAGTAAATTTATTGACTAAGTTTTTTTTGCTGAATATTAATGCATTAACAATAAAAACTAATTCAATGCAGGCAATCAGTAAAGAAATTATTCCATCTAAATTCATTCTTCATCCAATTTAATTTCTGTTAGTTCTATAATTTTACCCCACATATGAAAACTGTACAAATCATTTCTTTCTTTGTAAGAAAACAAAATTTTTAAATCATCTTTTTGAAATTCTTTAGGCAAATTTATTGAATCAAAATTTTCATTTTTATCAGAAATAATCCCATAGAATCCACCTTCAAGTGAAATATATTTTACAGAACCTTTAATCAATAAAGATGGTTCGTTCAAATTATTACAATTTGTTAAAAATATAGCTATTAAAAAAATTTTTATACTTGCCATGAATAAAATTGTCACCCTTTAACATATCTGATTGTATCAGTCTAGCTAAGGGTGACATTAATCTTATTCTAAAATCAATTTGCAATTACCCATTTGCAATTATTAATTATTTTTTAGGTCCAATCATTTTTTCAGGACGAACAACTTCATCAAATTTTTCAGCTGTTAATAAGCCTAATTCTAATGCTGCTTCTTTTAATGTTTTATTTTCTTTATGTGCTTTCTTAGCTACTTTTGCAGCATTATCATAACCAATAACTGGATTTAATGAAGTTACAAGCATTAGTGAATTTTCCAAATGTTTTTTAATATTATTTTCATTTGCAACAATTCCAACAATTGCATTATCAGTAAAACTTTCGCAGGCATCAGCTAACAATTTTATTGATTGTAAAATATTGAAAGCAATAACAGGCATATAAACATTCAGTTCAAAATTTCCACTTGCCCCAGCAAAATTAATTGTAACATCATTACCAAAAACTTGTGTGCAAACCATTGTCATAGCTTCGCATTGAGTTGGATTAACTTTACCGGGCATTATTGAACTTCCCGGTTCGTTTTCTGGTAATGAAATTTCACCAATACCACAACGAGGACCACTGCCAAGCCAACGGATATCATTTGCAATTTTCATTAATGAAGCCGCTAATGTTTTTAACACTCCACTCATTTCAACAATGGCATCTTTACCTGCTAATCCTTCAAATTTATTTGGTGCTGTTACAAAACTTTTTCCAGTTATTTCAGAAATTCTTGCTGCAACTTTAACAGCATAATCGGGATGTGTATTTAATCCAGTACCAACAGCAGTTCCACCAAGAGGAATTTCGTACAATCTTTTTAATGCATCATTAATTCTTGCTAAACCATTAGTTAATTGTTGAGCATAACCAGAAAACTCCTGCCCAAGTGTCAATGGAGTTGCATCCATTAAATGAGTTCTTCCAATTTTGATAATGTCTTTAAATTCTTTTGATTTTGCATCGAGTGCATCACGCAGTTTAGTAACCATTGGAATCAAGCGTCTGTGAATTTCTTCAACAGCTGCAATGTGAATTGCAGTTGGGAAAGCATCGTTTGTTGATTGTGCTTTGTTTACATCATCATTTGGGTGAATTGGTTTTTTACTTCCTAAAACACCACCAGCTATTTCAATAGCACGGTTTGAAATTACTTCATTAACATTCATGTTGGTTTGAGTTCCACTTCCTGTTTGCCATACGACTAATGGAAAATGATCGTTAAGTTTACCTTCAATAACTTCATTTGCGGCTTGAATTATTAAATCAAGCTTTTCTTTTGGTAAAAGTCCTAATTCATTATTAGTAATTGCGGCAGCTTTTTTAACGATTGCTAATGCGCGAATTAATTCAGCAGGAAATCTTTCTCCACCAATTTTAAAATTCATAAGTGATCGTGCAGTTTGAGCTCCGTAATATTTGTTATTTGGGACTTTAATTTCTCCCATACTATCAGTTTCAATTCTGTAATCCATTTCTCCTCCATTTTTTAACTAAAAAGTAAAGTTATTAATTTATTTCAGTATCAGTATCAATTCTTCTTGCTCCAACATATCTTTTCTTATAGTAAGTTTCATCCAAAGATGAAATAGTTACACCTAAAGTTCTACTTGCGTGAATAAATTGATTATCGCCAATGTAAATTCCAACATGGCCGGGATTTGATCTTCTTTGAGTGTTAAAGAAAACTAAATCACCAAAAGATAAATCTTCTTTTTCAATTTGCTCACCAACATTAAACTGTTCTCTTGCACTTCTTGGTAATTCAATATTTAATGCATTCAAAAATATTTGACGAGTAAATCCAGAACAATCAATTCCATCTTCGGTATTACCGCCGTATTTATAAGGTGAGTCTAAAAATTTAATTACTTGCAATAAAATTTCTTCACGAAATCCTAAAGGCACATCAGGATTAATATAATTTTTATAGTTAGCAATAAATTGTTTCCTATCAATCGTGCTTTCTTGTGGTGGTGCTTCATCAAATTCTTGTAGAGAATCCGGGATAGAATCTTTTAGTTGAGAATCATTAATTGATTTTTTTGAAATTATTTTTTTTGATTTTGTTTGTTGAGATGTGCTTTGAGATTGTTTTTTATTGCTATATCGTTGAGCACTTGTTGATGGTGTACAAGCAACTACAAGTAAAAAAATACAAAGTGTGTAAAAAATTTCTTTAAATAATGAAATCATTATTAACCTAAATAAGCACGCAAGTTTTTACTGCGTGAAGCATGACGCAATCTTCTTATTGCTTTTTCTTTTATTTGACGAACTCTTTCTCTTGTTAAATTAAATTTTTCACCTATTTCTTCTAATGTTAAAGCACTATCACGGTTTAGCCCGAAGTATAATTGAATAACTTCTGCTTCTCTTTCTGATAAAGTTGATAATGCTCTTTGAATTTCTTTTTTGAGTGATTCGGTAATTAAATTTGAATCTGGAGAAGGTTGTTCTGTGGATTCAAGAACATCAAGTAATCTATTTTCTTCACCTTGAGAAATAGGTGCATCCATTGAAACAGCTTTGCCAGCAACTTTCAAAGTGTCAGAAATTTCATTTATATCCATATTTAATTCCTGAGCAATTTCTTCTGCATTTGGTTCGCGTTCGAATTCTTGTTCAAGAGAGCTATAAGCTTTTCCAATTTTATTTAATGCCCCGACACGATTTAATGGCAGACGAACAATTCTAGATTGTTCAGCAAGAGCTTGAAGAATTGATTGACGAATCCACCACACTGCATAAGAAATAAATTTAAAACCACGGGTTTCATCAAATCTTTTTGCGGCTTTTATTAACCCTAAGTTTCCTTCATTAATTAAATCACCGAGAGAAAGCCCTTGATTTTGATATTGTTTTGCAACAGAAACAACAAATCTTAAATTTGCTTTAACTAATTTTTCTAATGCTAATGAATCATTTTGTCTAATTCTTATTGCAAGTTCAATTTCTTCTTCAGGGGTTAAGAGATCAACTTTCCCAATTTCTTGAAGGTATTTATCTAATGATTGACTTTCACGATTAGTAAACTGTTTAACAATTTTCATAGAACCTCCTATGAATGCGGTGAATTGATTGAATCAATAATACCAACAATTGATGCATCGACTGGAGCCATATCAACATCGAGAGGAATTACTGCTTCACTTGCTGTAACATACATTACAATTTCTCCTGGTCCAGCACCAACCGTATCTAACGCAATTATTGGATCACCATATTTTTTCAATGATGAATCTATTGGTTGAATGAATTGCATTTTGTAGCCCGTTACTGATTCATATTTTCTTGTAGCCCAGATTGTACCGATGACCTTTGCCAAATACATAGTTAATCTTTAACTGAAATATCAAGTTTATCAACGATTGCCATAATAACAGCGTCAACAGGTTTATTTTTAGTAAATGTAGTTTGCCGAGCAGAGCTACCTTGAGCAACCAAGACTACTTCTCCTACACCAGCTCCCACACTATCCACTGCAATTACAGTAGCTTCTTTAGGTTTATATTCTAAATCTAATTGACGAACAATTAAAAATTTTGCACCAACAAGTGCTTCATCTTTTTTTGTTGACCATACAGTTCCAATTACACGACCAAGTATCAAATCAACCTCTTAATTCAAGTGGAGAAATAATATTTAAACCAGATTTAATAAATTTTTCAACTTCTAAAGTAACAATAGAAAGTTTATTAAACTTAGCCAGTGAACAAATAATTGCATCACGAGGCGATGCAACTTTATTAAAAAATTCTGAAATGTTCAAACTATATCTTGGATGAATTCCTAAAACTTTCAATGAGTATAAAACTGAATCAACTGCAGCTTTTTCATCATCGCTGTAATTTTCAAAATAAATTTCTGCTGCAGTAATTGCAGATGTAAAACAATCTCCTTTAATCATTGCTATTTCTAAATCAGAAAGAAAAGATTCATCTTCTTGTTTTAGATGGGACAAAATTATATCTGTTTCAATTAAAAATTCAACTTTGTTTTTCATTTAAGAGTTTTTGTGAAAAGTTTTTGTTTTTGAGTTTACCTTTTGATTTCAAAAATTTTTCAACTATATCGTCAGGTAATTTTTGTATTTCTTTAATTTTTAAAAATAAAGTTTTGTAATCAAGATAAACTTTATTTGAGCTGGAATTATTCATTCAAAAAACTATTTCCTTGTAAATCATTATTTACTTTAAAGAAATTAGCAATTGTTTGCGCAACATCTGCAAATGTATTTCTTACGCCTAAATTTTTCCCTTTTTTTAATTTATTATAGAACAATAACGGAACATATTCTCTTGTGTGATCAGTGCTAATATCAGTTGGATCATTTCCATGATCAGCGGTTAAAATTAAATAATCATTTTCATCAAGTGAATTTAGAATTTCTGGTAACCGTTTATCAAATTCCTGCAATGCAAGATGAAAACCTTCAGCATCATTTCTGTGTCCATAATAAACATCAAAATCAACTAAGTTTGCAAATATGAAACTGTTATTAAAATTTTTATTTGCAAATATAATTTTATCAATTCCTTCATTATTGGATTTTGTTTTCAATTGATGTTTAATTCCATAGTAATTAAAAAGATCATTTACTTTTCCTATTGCAATCGTTTCAATGTTGGAATTTTCAAGATAATTTAAAATTGTCATTTTGGGTGGTGTAACAGAAAAATCTTTTCTATTTGTAGTTCTTGTAAATTTACCATTAAGTGTTATAAAAGGACGAGCAATTATTCTTCCAACTTCATTTTCATTTGTCATCACTTTTTCTCTTGTGATTTTACAAATTTCATAAAGTTTTTTTAAAGGAATTATTTCTTCATGAGCGGCAATTTGGAAAACCGAATCAGCGGAAGTATATACTATTGGATAACCAGTTTTTACATGTTCTTCACCTAAGTCTTCAATAATCTGTGTCCCCGAAGCTGCATAGTTTCCAAGGACTCCTTTCACTCCTGTTTCAGCAATAAATTTATCAATAATCTCTTTTGGAAATCCATTAGGAAAGACAGGAAATTCTTTTGTTGTAATTATTCCGCCAAGTTCCCAATGTCCTGTCGTTGAATCTTTACCAACGGATTGCTCAATCATTTTTCCGTATGAAGCAAGAGGTGAGTTATTAAAATTTATTCCTTTTATCGGGGCAATGTTACCAAGTCCTAGTTTTTCAAGATTAGGTAATTTTAATCCATTAACTTTGATGGCCATATTAGCTAATGTATTTGAACCTTGATCATTGTATTTGAATGCATCAGGTAATTCGCCAATGCCAACACCATCAAGAACAATTACAATAAAATTATTCATGGTTTCCTTTAACTACTTTTTATTACTTTGTTACCACCAATTTCTAAAGCTTTATTAAGAGCAAGTTCAGCATTTTTTATTACATCGTTTGCATCTTCTTTACCTGTTGTAGATGCAACGCCAATGGAAACTGTAAATGTTGATTGTTTAGATGAAACGGGAATTGTTTTACGTGCAATCTTGATTCTAAGTTTTTCAGCCCAAACATAAACATCTTTAGGTGAAGTATTGAAAAAGTAAACAGCAAATATTTTTTCGTTTATTCTTCCAAAAATATTTAATGGAGTCATTTCTTCTTTTATTGTTGCGGCTACTGAATTTATAATTTTAGGGAATGGATTTTCTTCAAACAAAGATTCTTGCTCAAGTAAATCATCAATTTTGATTAAAGCTAAAGCACCTTGTAATCTTAATTCGTTACTTTTGAATAATTCAATATTAACTCTTTCAATAAATGCATCGTATGTTAAAGCATTAGTCTGAACATCATGTACGATAATATCTTTCAATAAATTAACAACAGAATATGAATGTAAAATAAAAGCAAAAATTTTAGTTGCATTGACAATGAACATTACATCGTTATTTGAATAAACACTTTTCTTAAGACTTTCAAAACAAAGCACACCATGAATTTTCTTTTCATAACTTAAAGGTACAGCGAGGAATGATCCATCAAAACTAATTTGTTCACTTTTCGAAAAGCGAGGTAAAATATTTTCTTGAGAAGTATCATCAATTTTTATTGGTTTTGCACTCGTTATTGATTTTCCTACTAGTGTATTATTTAAATCAATTTCTAATCCATTACCAATATACTTTAATGATGTATTGTTAATAATCTTTGATGTAATAAATTTTTTCTCTTTGTCATTATAAATGATAAATGTAAAAACGTCCCAATCAATTAATCCTTTAACAGCGGTTTCAATTGAAGAAATCAATTCAATATCATCAGCAAATTTTTTGTCAAAAGAAAAAATATCTATTAAAGTTTTTAATCTTTGTTCAGCTTGAGTTTCAGCAAATTTTTTCTCAAATAAATTAATAACAACAGAAATAACGCGTACAATTTTTCCTAATGAATAGACTTGTTCTATTCCAAAAGCATCCGGGACTTTTGAATCAAGCATTAAAACACCCATCAAAGTTTTTTCGTAGTAAAAAGGAACTCCGACAAAACTTTTTATTCCTTGTGGCTGATTGTAATATTTGATAATGTCACTTTCAGCATTTAATGCAATATCTGAAAGTATTTCTGGTTCTTCATTTAAAATTATTTTACCAATTATATCATCATCTAAATCATATTTTTGTTTTGTGATTTGACTCGAACTGGATACAAATCTTTCAAGTGTTATTCTTTTTCTTTTTTGATTATACCAAAAAAAAGCCGCTGTGTGAGCCATGTATGCATCTTTGACAACACTTAAAATTTTTTCAAGAACAAAACCAAATTGCTCATCTTGACTAACATCTGCAGGCAACTCTTCGTTAACAATGCTTTCGTAATTCTGTTTTAAGTCTGCAGGTTTTAGTAAATCTTTCCCTCTTTGATTGATAGTTGATCGAAGATCTTCTGCAGTTAATATTTCAATTTCTTTGTTGCCAATAATTTTTATTTCTTCACCAAAATCTGGTTCAATTTTATTTTGCCTTAAAATAGTTGGTTCATCATATTTGATTTCATTCTCTAATGAAACTAAATCTGCTTTGTTAGTATCCCTTAAAAAAATTATAAAGCCTGCATAGATTATTAGTATAATTGCGGAAATTACCCTAAGAATAACATCATCTGTTAGAAAAGGAACAATTAATAAGATTGGAACCAAAGCAAAAATTAAAAGACGCTTTTTATTTTTACCGTCTAAGCCCATTTAAATATTTCGTTTATTAATAAATTTAATTTTGAAGTCAATAATAAGAAAGTTTGAATAAAAATTCATAAGAAGAGTTTAGTTATCAATTGTTTTATTTCTTTTGAACCAAAACCATTTATTGCTGAAAATAAAAATAAATTTTCATTTATGATTAATTCCGGGAAATATTCAACAATTCTTCTAACACTTTCACTTTTATCTTTTTGATTAAGTTTATCTATTTTATTCAAAATCACGAAATAAGGAATTTCCTGTGCATGAACAAATCGATTTAATTCTATATCGCTTTCTTGTGGTTCATGTCTTGAATCAATTATATGAAAAGCAACTTTGATAGAAGTGTAATTTGAAAGTAAAGAAAGAATTAACTTATTCCACTCTTCTCTTTCTTTTTGTGAAACTTTTGCAAAACCAAATCCGGGTAAATCTACAATAAAAAATTTATTTTCAACTTTGTAAAAATTTAATGAACGAGTTTTTCCGGGAGTTGAACTTGTTTTTGCAATTTTTGTTTTAAAGACTGAATTGATAAACGATGATTTACCAACATTTGATCTTCCGCATAAAATTAATTGTGATAAATTTTCTTTTGGAAAATCATTTTTAGAAAAAACTGATTTGAAGAATTCAATTTTTTTCATTTTTAAATTTTGATAAATGGTAAAAAAAAAGAGTAACCGAAAACCGATTACTCTTTTTAATGAAAAATATTAATTATTAAGCTTCTTGTTCTTTCTTAGAAGATTTTCTTGTTTTCTTTTCTTTTGTTTCAGTTTCTTCTTTTACTTTTTTTGCTCTTGGCTTAGAAGTTTTCTTTTCCTTTTTTTCTTCTTGAGCTTCAGCAGTTTTTTCTTCAGTTGGCTTTGTTTCTTCTTTGGATGTTTTGGTTGATTTTGGTTTTACAATACCGCTATAATCAACTAATTCAATAATAGCCATTTCTGCGGCGTCACCTTTTCTTTGTCCCAATTTTACTATTCTTGTATATCCACCGGGACGATCACCAATCTTAGCAACAATTTCATCAAATAATTCTTTTACAACTGCTCTATCTTTTATATCTGCATTAATAACTCTACGTGCATGAACAGTATTTGCTTTAGCACGTGTAATCATTGGTTCAACAAAAGTTCTTAACTCTTTTGCTTTTGCAACAGTAGTTTTAATTTTTTTGTGTTTTAAAAGAGAAGTTGCTAATGATCTTAACAAAGCTAAGCGATGGCTTGAAGTTCTCTTTAATTTTCTACCTTTTACTCTATGTCTCATTCTTTAACCTTCTGGAAAAACTATTTGTTATTATTTTCTGTATTGTCTTTTAAGTATTTATCTACATTCATTCCAAATTCAAGACCGAAATTATCAACAAGTTCAGTTAATTCTGCCAAAGATTTTCTTCCGAAATTTCTGAACTTTAACATTTCACTTTCATCTTTGCTAACTAATTCACCTAAAGTTTTAATATTTGCAGCTTTCAAACAGTTATGTGAACGTACACTTAATTCAAGATCATCAATACTTGTCATTAAAATTTTTCTAATACGTTCTGTTTCAGTATCGCGAACAACTTCAACTTTTTCTTCTTCAGGTTCAGCATTAAAATTAATGAATAATGAAATATGGTCTTTCAAAATTTTAGCTGCATTTGATAATGCTTCTTGAGGATTGATAGAACCATCTGTAGTTATTTCAAGTGTTAATTTCTCAAAATCGTTTCTTTCTCCAATACGAACGTTTTCAATATCATAACGAACATTTACTATTGGAGTAAAAATTGAATCTATAGGAATTGTACCAATTGACATATCAGGAATTTTATGTTCATTAGCAGGGACATAACCTTTCCCGATACCAAATTTTAATTCCATAACAAGTTTAGCATTTTCGTTTAATCTTGCTATTAATAAGTCCGGGTTTAATATTTCAATATCAGGACAAGCTTTTTGAATATCAGCGGCGGTGAATGTTTTGGATCCAGAAATTGAAACTTCGCACTCGGCAGTTTTTTTATCATTTAATTTTAATCTTACTTTTTTAAGATTAAGAATTAATTCAGTTACATCTTCAACAACGCCGGGGATTGTTGAAAATTCATGTAAAACGCCATCAATTTTAATAGCTGTAATTGCCGCTCCGGTTAAAGAAGAAAGTAAAACTCTTCTTAATGAATTACCAAGTGTAACTCCATAACCTCTTTCGAGCGGTTGTACAAAAAATCTTCCAAATCTTTCATTGCTAGAAGATTCATCAATTTGAACACCTTCTGGCATTTTTATGAATGGATAGCTCATTTAGTATCCTCTTTATAATTAAAATTTCTACTTAGAATATAATTCAACAATTAATTGTTCATTTGCATTCAATGGAATTTCTTCTCTTTCAGGAATTTGTAAGAATGTTCCTGTCAATGAAGCTTTATCAACAGTTAACCATGAATAAATATTGTCTTTTGTTCTTCTTAATGAATCATGTATAACATCTAATTTTTTACTTTTTTCACGAACTGCAATAACATCACCTGCATTTAATAAATAAGAAGGAATATCAACAAGCTTATTGTTAACTGTAAAATGGCGATGAAGTATCAATTGTCTTGCAGCTTTTCTTGAAGGAGCAAAACCTAAACGATAAATAACATTATCTAATCTTCTTTCTAATAACTTGATTAAATTACCACCAGTAACACCTTTTTGACGGTTTGCTTTTTCGAAATAGTTTTCAAATTGAGTTTCAAGCAATCCATAAATTCTTTTAACTTTTTGTTTTTCTCTTAATTGCACACCGTATTCAGAAAATTTAGCACGACGTGAAAGACCATGTTGGCCTGGTGCATAATTTCTTTTTTCAAGTGGGCATTTTTCAGAAAAACATTTGCTTCCTTTAAGGAAAAGTTTTTGTTTTTCTCTTCTACATAATTTACAACTTGAACCTGTGTATCTTGCCATCTAAAATTTCTCCTATTAAACTCTTCTACGTTTTGGTGGTCTGCATCCATTATGTGGAATTGGAGTATTATCTTTAATAGATAAAATTTCCAATCCAGCTGTATTTAATGCTCTTATAGCAGCTTCTCTACCAGCTCCAGGACCTTTAACAAAGACATCAACTTTTCTTAATCCAAGGTCATAAGCTTCTTTAGCTGCAGCTTCAGCAGTAACTTGAGATGCAAAAGGTGTGTTTTTTCTTGAACCTTTAAAACCATTTTTACCAGCCGAAGACCATGAAATTGTGTTACCATAAATATCTGTTATCGTAACAATCACGTTATTAAATGATGCTTTTATATGGGCAACACCCACAGCATCCACATGAACTTTTTTTCTTGTCTTTTTAACAACTTTAGCCAATTTAACTCCTCAATAAAATTAATTATTACTTCTTAGCTGCTACTTTCTTTTTACCAGCTACTGTTTTACGTTTACCTTTACGAGTACGAGAATTAGTTCTTGTTCTTTGACCACGAACTGGTAATCCTCTTCTGTGTCTAATACCACGATAAGTACCAATATCCATCAAACGTTTAATATTTTGTTGAATTTCACTTCTTAAAGCACCTTCAACTTTATATTCGTTGGTCATTATTGAACGAATTTTTGCTAATTCTTCTTCACTGAGTTCGGATATTTTTTTATTTGGATCAACTTCTGCTTTTTTCAAAATATCCATAGCACTGCTTACACCAATACCAAAAATATAGGTTAAACCGATATAAGCTTTTTTATTTTTTGGTAGATCGATACCTGCTAAACGAGCCAATCTATAACCTCCTAATTTTAACCTTGTCTTTGTTTATGTTTTGGATTTTTGCAGATTACTCTTACCACACCTTTTCTTCTAATAATCTTGCAATGTTCACACATTTTTTTTACTGAAGCTCTGACCTTCATTATAAAACTCCATTATTTGTATCTGTAAGTAATTCTTCCTTTGTTTAAATCGTAAGGTGATAATTCAATTGCAACTTTATCACCAACTAAAATTTTTATAAAGTGCATTCTCATTTTACCAGAAATATGAGCTAAAATTTCATGGCCATTATCCAAACGCACTTTGAATGTAGCATTTGGTAATGTTTCTGTAATAACTCCATCAACTTTTATTGGTCCTTGTTTTGCCATTTAATTTATACTTAATATTTCCGGTTTACCATCAATTATTGCAATTGTATGTTCAAAATGTGCAGAAGGCTTTCCATCTGCAGTTAAAATTGTCCAACCATCATCTGCAACTATTACTTTATGAGTACCTAAATTTATCATTGGTTCAATTGCTAATGTCATTCCACTTTTTATAACCGCACCACTATTCTTTTTACCATAATTTGGAATTTGTGGTTCTTCATGTAAAAATTTTCCAACACCATGACCAGTTAAATCTTTTACAATGCCATATCCGTAACTTTCAACATAGGTTTGTATTGCATTAGAAATATCACCAATCCTATTTTTTTCAACAGCTTGTTCAATTCCAATGTAAAGAGATTTTTCCGTAACATCCATTAATTTTTTTTTCTCTTCAGAAATTTCACCTATTGCAACTGTTAAAGCAGCATCACCATAATAACCATTTTTTTCAACACCAACATCAATTGAAAGTATTTCACCATTTTTAAGAACTCTGTTGCCCGGGATACCGTGAACAACCTCATCATCAATAGAAGAACAAATTGAACCTGGAAAATCAATTGAACCAGCTTGTGAATAACCTTTAAATGCTGGCGTTGCATTGTTACTTCTAATGTAATCTTCTGCAATTTTATCCAGTTCTAATGTCGTTATACCAGCTTTAGCATAACGCTTCAATAATTGTAAAGTCTCAGCAACAATTTTAGAGCTTTCGCGAATAAAATCAATTTCGCGTTTGCTTTTAATTAAAATCAAATCTTAATTATCCTCTTCTACCTTTGAGTTTACCAGATTTCATGAAACCATCATAATGTCTCATCAACAAGTGCGATTCAATTTGTTGAAGTGTGTCTAAAGCTACACCAACAACAATCAACAAACTCGTTCCACCAAAAAATGATGCAAAGCTTGATGAAACTCCTAAATATCTAACAAATACAGGAAGTATTGCAATAATAGCTAAGAAAACTGAACCAGGTAAAGTAATTTTTGTCAATATATTATCAATAAAATCTGCTGTTTGCTTGCCAGGACGAATTCCAGGAATAAAACCACCTTGTTTTTTCATATTATCAGATACTTCTTGCGGATTAAAAGCAATAGCTGTATAAAAATATGTAAAGAAAATAATCAGCAATGCCTCGGCTAATGTATAAAAGAAAGAACCGTAAGAAATGTATCTATTTATATTTGATAAAAATTCGTTATTAGGGAAAAATGAAAGTAATGTTGTGGGTATAAAAACGATTGATTGAGCAAAAATAATAGGCATTACTCCAGCTGTATTAACTCTTAAAGGAATATATTGAGTAACACCACCATAAACTTTTCTTCCAACAACACGTTTAGCATATTGAACTGGGATTCTTCTTGTACCTTGTGTAACAAAAATTACTCCAGCAATTATTAAAACCATTAAAGAAATTATTACTACTTCTATAACAATATTTCTACTTCCAGAAGCTATTAATTGATATTCATCCAAAATTGCAAATGGGAATCTATCAATAATACCGATAAAAATTATTAATGAAATTCCATTTCCAATTCCTTTATCTGTAATTTGTTCACCCATCCACATTAAAAACATAGTTCCAGAAGTTAAAATAATTACAGTTGATAATATCCATGCAAAACCACGAACAGCTTCTGGTACAACAGGCATTCCGTTGTTATTCATATGTAAAAGAATAGATGTAGTTCCCCAAGATTGGAATCCAGCAATAAGCACTGTTCCATATCGTGTCAACTGATTAATTTTCTTCCTACCATCTTCACCTTCTTTTTGTAGTTTTTGTAAATAAGGTACAACTGCACCAGCAATTTGCAAAACAATAGAAGATGAAATGTAAGGCATAATACCTAATGCAAAGATCGCAGCATTTTTAAAAGCACCACCAACAAATAAATCATAAAATCCAAATAAAGTATTGGATGAACTATTTTTTGTAGCTTCATTTAGAAGTACAGTATCAATACCTGGTAAAGTAATGTGAGAACCAATTCTCACAATAATGAGCAGAGCGATTGTATACAAAATTCGCTGTCTTAGCTCATGAATCTTAAAAATATTTCGGAAAGTATCTTTTAGAGTCGCCATTAAAGTTTAATCTCTTTTGTTGTTCCGCCAACAGCTTCAATTTTTTGTTTTGCAGAAGCACTAAATTTATGTGCTTCAACATTTAATTTAGATGTTAATTCACCATTACCTAAAATTTTAAATGGTGCATTAGCCTTTGAAATCAATCCATTTTTAAAAAGAGAGACAGCATTAATAATACCATCTTCAACTTTTTTATCATCAATTAATTTTTGAAGACTTCCGACATTAACAATTTGGTATTCAACTCTAAATGGAGATTTGAAACCACGTTTAGGAACTCTTCTTTGAAGTGGCATTTGACCACCTTCGAACCAAACTTTATATTTAGCACCAGCTCTTGAACGTTGACCATTTTCACCACGAGTAGCAGTTCCGCCATGACCAGAACCTTCGCCACGTCCAATTCTTTTAACTTTTTTATTTGATCCTTTTGCAGGTTTTAAATTACTTAGAATATCCATTGAATTCCTCTTTTACGCTTCTAATTCTTCAACTTTTACAAGATGAGATACTATTTTTATCATTCCTCTAATTTGAGGAGTATCATTTTTTATAACTACGTGATTAGGTCTTGCTAAACCTAAAGCTTCGATAGTTCTTTTTTGTTTCACAGGTCTATCGATAACACTACCAATTTGAACTATTTTTAATTTTTTAGCCATCTTAACCTCAAATTACGAATTAAATAACTCTGAAACAGACATTTTACGTTTTGCAGCCATAGTTCTTGGGTCAATCAATTTTAATAAAGCAATTAAAGTAGCTTTAACTTGGTTGTGAGGGTTACTAGAACCTAATGATTTTGTTAAAACATCAGTAACACCAGCTGCTTCTAAAACGGCACGAACACCACCACCAGCAATTAAACCAGTACCTGGAGTAGCTGGTTTTAATAAAACTCTACCAGCACCAAATTTACCAATTACTGCATGAGGAACAGTACCTTTAATAACTGGAACTCTATAAACATTTTTCTTAGCATCATCAATGCCTTTAGAGATAGCATCGGTAACTTCGTTAGCTTTGCCAAGACCAACGCCAACGTGACCATTACCATCACCAACAACAACAATTGCGTTGAAACTAAATCTACGTCCACCTTTAACTACTTTAGCAACACGATTAATGTGAACGATTTTTTCTTTAAGATTTTCAAGACCCGATACTTTTTTGTACTTCAAATTCAATTTTAACTCTCCTGTTTACGAACTTGATTAACTATCATAATGTGCCAAAGGCAATATTAATTTTGCTGCCAGAGGAGGATTCGAACCTCCACAGACGCCTCCAAAGGGCGTTGTCCTGCCATTAGACGATCTGGCAGTTTCTTTACAAAATTTTTTAGAACTTTAATCCGCCTTCGCGAGCACCATCTGCTAAGGCTTTAATTCTACCATGATATTTTAAACCACCACGGTCAAAAACTACTTGGGTTATTCCTTTTTCTATTGCTTTTTTTGCAACTAATTTACCAACTAAAGAACTTTTAGAAACTTTACCTTTTAAATTTTTTAATTCTTCAGCAATTTCTTTAGATAAAGTTGAGGCTTCTGCAAGAGTAACACCTTTTGTATCATCAATAACTTGAGCATAAATATTTGACAAACTTCTGTAAACACATAATCTTGGTCTTTCTGGTGTTCCAGTTACTTTTTTACGAACTCTTATATGTTTTTTTTCTCTTGCTTTATTTTCACGTAGAAACATTTCAAATTCTCCTATTACTTACCTGCTGTTTTACCAGCTTTGCGAATAATCTTTTCATCTGAGTATTTAATACCTTTACCTTTATAAGGTTCAGGTTTTTTCAAAGAACGAATTTTTGCTGCAACCATTCCGACTAGTTCTTTGTCAGTACCAGAAATTTTAACTTGTGTTGGAGTTGGAACTTCAAATTTTATCCCCTCTGGTGCAAAAAAGTATATTGGATGAGAAAAACCAAGTGAGAATAAAATTGCATTTCCTTTTAATTCAGCCTTGTAACCAACACCAACGATATCAAGTTGTTTTGTATAACCTTCAGTAACACCTTTTACCATGTTCTGAATAAGTGCTCTTGTTAACCCATGCAAAGCACGATTTTCTTTTAAATCATCTGGTCTAGTTACAACTATTTCGTTTTGAGTAATTTCAATCTTCATATTGGGGTGAACAGGCATTTCCAACTCACCCAATTTACCTTTTATTTTAAGAATGTTACCTTCAAGTATTGCAGTAACATCTTTTGATATTTGAACAGGTTTTTTTCCTATACGCGACACTTTGTTATTCCTTGTAAAATTTTATTACCAAATTTGGCAGATTAATTCACCGCCAACTAATTCTTTTTTTGCTTGTTTATCTGTCATTAAACCTTTAGGTGTTGAAAGAATTGAAATTCCCAATCCACCTAAAACTCTTGGTATTTCATCTTTTCCAACATAAGTTCTTAAACCGGGAGTACTAACTCTTTTTAAGCCTGTAATAGAAGGTGTTCCATTAACATATTGAAGATGAATACGTAAAACATTTTGTTTAGAATCTTCTATTACGTTATAATCACGAATGAACTTATAGTTTTTTAAGATTTCAGCAAGACCAACTTTCATTTTAGAAGATGGAATATCAACAAATTTTTTTCTTGCATTTACAGCATTTCTTATTCTAGTTAAAAAATCTGCAATCGGATCTGTTACTGGCATTTACATTCTCTCCTTCAATTACCAACTTGATTTTTTAAGTCCGGGAATTTCTCCTTTAAGAGCCATTTCACGGAGTACTAAACGAGATACACCAAATTTTCTGTAATAACCTCTTGGTCTTCCAGAAATTTGGCATCTATTTTTAATTCTTGTTACAGATGAATTTCTTGGTAAAAGCTGTAACGCTTCGTAATCACCTTTTTCTTTTAATTCTTTTCTTAATTGAGAATATTTCTCATTCATTTTTTTTCTTTTAATTTCACGTGCTATTAAACTTTTTCTTGCCATTTTAATCCTTTAGTTTATTCTTTTTTTCTAAAAGGCATACCAAAAGCTGCAAGTAGTTCGTATGCTTCTTTATCAGATTTAGCTGTAGTTACAAAAGTTATATCCATACCAAGAACACGAGTAACTTTATCTGTATTAATTTCTGGAAATATAATTTGTTCTTTAATTCCAAGAGTATAATTTCCACGACCATCAAAAGATTTATCTGGAACGCCTCTAAAATCACGGACACGTGGTAAAGCAGTTGTCAAAAATCTATCTAAAAATTCATACATTCTTTCGCGTCTTAAAGTAACTTTTGCACCTATTTTCATTCCTTCGCGAAGTTTAAAGTTAGATATAGCTTTTTTAGCAGTTCTAATAGATGCTTTTTGACCTGTAATTGTTTCTAAATCTTTCACAGCTTCTTCAAGAATTTTAGGATCTTGAACTGCTTGTCCCACACCCATATTTATAACAATTTTGCTAATGCGTGGAACTCTCATAATTGTTTTATAACCAAATTGTTCTTTTAATTTTGGAATAATTTCTTTAAAGTATTTTTCCTTTAATCTCGCAGGTATTTTTTCTTCAACAACTTTAGGCTGAGAAGCTTTTGGTTGTTCTGCTTCTTTAGTTTTCTTTTGTTGTTTTTGCTGCTTTTGTTCTTTTTGTTCTTTTGCCATCGTAAATTCCTATTAATTAGCCAAGCATTTCGCCGCTTGATTTGCTTATTCTAACACTTTTTCTTTTACCAGTTTTATCATCTAAGATAATTTTTTTGCCAATTCTTGTTCCTTTACCAGTTTTTGGGTCAACAATCATTACATTAGAAACATGAATTGGGGCTTCTTTTTCAGTAATTCCACCTTGTGGATTTTTTTGTGAAGGTTTTGTATGGCGTTTACGTATATTAACGCCTTCAACAATCACACGGTCTTTATCTTTGAAGACCTTTAAAACTTTTCCGGTTTTGCCTTTATAATTACCAGAAATTACGATTACATTATCATTCTTTTTAATTTTCATTTTCTCTTATCCTTATAATACCTCTGGAGCCAGAGAAATTATTTTCATAAATTTTTTATCACGAAGTTCTCTTGCAACAGGGCCAAAAATACGAGTACCTCTTGGTTCACCTTGTGCATTAAGAAGCACAGCTGCATTTTCATCAAAACGAATGTAAGAGCCATCGTTTCTACGAACTTCTTTTTTAGTTCTGACAACAACAGCACGGCTTACTTCACCTTTTTTTACTCCACCACCGGGAATAGCAGATTTAACACTAACAACTATAACATCTCCAACTGATGCATAGCGACGGTTACTTCCACCTAAAACTCTAATGCAGCGAACTTTTTTCGCTCCACTATTATCTGCAACTACTAAATTGGTTTCTTCTTGTATCATTACGACAAGCTCCTCATCAAACTTTAATTACTTGGCTTTTTCAATTATTTCAACTAAGCGCCAATTTTTTCTTTTACTCAAAGGACGAGTTTCCATAATTTTTACTAAATCACCAACTTGGCATTCATTTTTTTCGTCATGAGCCATTAGTTTAGTGGTTTTCTTAAAATATTTTTTGTAAATAGGATGAGCTACTTTTCTTTCGATAGCAACAATAATACTTTTTTGCATTTTATTGCTAACAACTACGCCAATCCTTGTTTTTCTTAAACTTCTAGTTTCCATTTAAACTAAACTTCTCCTTATTTACTTTCCTTTGAGGTTTTTGCTTCTTGTAATTCTCTTTCTTTAAGAATTGTTTTCATTCTTGCAATATCTTTTTTTGTATTTCTGATTTTTGCAGTATTTGTTAAATTCTTAAGTTCAAGTTGAAATCTTAAATCAACAAGATTTTTTTCTTCTTCAAGAATTCTTTTTTTAATTTCTTCTGTCGACATTTCTCTAATTTGATAGTTCTTCATATTCAAACCTTTATGATTCTAAATCGGGTCTTTGAACAATTTTAGTTTTAATTGGTAATTTATGAGCAGCAATAGTAAGTGCTTCTTGAGCTATTGTTTTATCTACACCGCCAATTTCAAACATTATTGTACCGGGTTTAACAACAGCAACCCAAAATTCAGGTGCTCCTTTACCTTTTCCCATTCTTGTTTCTAATGGTTTTTTAGAAACTGGTTTATCTGGAAAAATTCTAATCCAAACTTTACCATCTCTTTTCATTTGTCTTGATAGAGCAACACGGCAAGCTTCAATTTGTCTACTTGTAATCCAAGCTGGTTCTAAAGCTTTTAATCCGTAATCACCAAAATTTACAAGGTAACCACGAGTAGCTTTACCTTTTCTTCTACCTCTTTGTGCTCTACGAAATTTTACTCTTTTTGGCATTAACATTGGGAAAACTCCTAAAACCTTTTATTCTGTTGAACGTTTACCTAAAATTTCTCCACGGCAGATCCAAACTTTGATTCCAATTGAACCATAGATAGTTTCTGCTCTTCCATTTGCATAGTCAATATCAGCTCTTAAAGTATGCAAAGGAATTCTACCTTCTTTGTATTGTTCAGTTCTCGCCATTTCGGCACCACCAAGACGACCAGAACACATAATTCTAATTCCTTCAGCACCCATTCTCATAGCGGATGTAATTGCTTGTTTCATTGCACGGCGGAATGAAACTCTTCCTTCAATTTGTTTTGCAATATTTTCTGCTACTAAATATGCGTCTAATTCGGGTCTTTTAATTTCTGTAATTTGAATTTTTACTTCTTTATCAGTAATCTTTTTTAATTCTTCTTCAATTTGTGCAATTTCTTTTCCACTTTTACCTATAACAACTCCAGGTCTTGAAGTATGAATTGTTAGAATTACATTCTTTGATGTTCTATCAATTTTAATAGTAGAAATACCTGCATTTTGTAATCTCTTACGAATGTAAGTCCTTAATTTTTTGTCTTCTACTAATTTTGGTGCGTAACTTTTGTTTTCGTACCAATTAGATTCCCATCCTCTAATAATACCAACTCTTAAACCGATTGGATTAGTCTTTTGACCCAAAACTTCCTCCGATTAACTTTTTGTTGCAACAACAATTGTAAGGTGATTTGATCTTTTTCTTATTCTGTATGCACGACCCATAGGAGCCGGCGAAATTCTTTTCAAGGTTGGACCTTGATTAACATAAGCTTCTTTAACAAATAGTGAAGAAACTTCATGCTTATTATTTTCATCTTTATTCATCAAATTCGATACGGCAGATCTTAAAACTTTTTCAGCTGGTTTAGATGCATGTTTAGGTGAAAAGTGTAAGATCTCTATTGCTTGATCAACAGATTTTCCTCTGATTAGATCTATAACCAATCTCATTTTTCTTGGTGAAGAACCTATGTATCTGTGAGTAGCTTTTGCTTCCATTTCTCAATAACCTCTAAATTCTATTATTTTGCTTTTGCAGCTTTTTCAGCTTTAGTTCCAGGGTGTCCACGGAAAATTCGTGTTGGTGCAAATTCTCCAAATTTATGACCGACCATATTTTCTGACACATAAACTGGAATCATTTTATTTCCATTGTGTACTGCAATTGTATGTCCTACAAATTCAGGAGTAATAGTGCTTGATCTTGACCAAGTTTTAATTATTTTTTTCTGATTTTTTTCGTTGAGTTGACGTACTTTTTTTAGAAGTTTAACATCAACGAATGGACCTTTTTTTACTGATCTTGGCATAATTTACTCTTACTATTTTCTTCTCTTAACAATGTATTTATTTGTATTTTTTTTTCTTTTGCGTGTTTTAAGACCTTTAGCTTTTTGTCCCCATGGTGAAACAGGATGACCACCGCCAGATGTTTTACCTTCACCACCACCCATTGGATGATCTACTGGGTTCATTGCAACGCCACGAACATGTGGGCGAATTCCTAACCATCTACTTCTACCAGCTTTTCCTAAACTTATGTTTTCTTGTTCAGCGTTTCCTACTACTCCATATGTTGCTTTACAGTCTAATAAAACTTTTCTTAATTCACCAGAAGGTAATTTAAGTAACGCATATTTTCCTTCTTTTGCAAGTAATTGAACAGAGTTACCTGCTGATCTTCCTAATTGACCACCTTTACCAGGTTTTAATTCAACATTATGAATAAATGAAGCTAATGGAATATCTTTTAATGGTAATGCATTTCCAACTTTTATTTCAATACCACTTCCAGACATAACTGAATCACCAACTTTCAATCCATCAGGTGCAATAATGTATCTTTTTTCACCATCTGCATAATGTAATAATGCAATTCTTGATGTTCTATTAGGATCATATTCAATTGAAAAAACTTTTGCTGGAATATTATCTTTATCTCTTTTGAAATCAATTATGCGATATTTCTTTTTATGTCCACCACCACGATGACGTGAAGTTACTCTTCCTAAATTATTTCTACCACCAGATTTTTTTAACGTAGTTGTTAAAGATTTTTCTGGAGTAGTTTTAGTTATCTCATCAAAAGATGAGACTGACATAAATCTTGTACCGGGCGTATTTGGTTTTAATTTATTAATTGCCATTTACAATCTCCAACCTATGCTTGACCGAAAATATCAATTGTTTGACCTTCCTTCAAGGTTATATAAGCTTTTTTATATCTTGCAGTTCTACCAGTAAATCTTCCTTTTCTAGTAAACTGTGTTCTTGATTTACCTTGATGGCGGACTGTATTTACACTTACAACATCAACATTAAATTTGTCTTTTATAGCTTTTGCAATTTCAATTTTATTGGCATCAAGAGAAACAATAAAGCCAAATTTATTTGGTTGCTTTTCGCTAATTTTTGTCATCTTTTCAGTAATTAAGGGACGAATTAAAACACTTTTCATTTTTTAACCAATTATTTAATTGAACTTTCTAATAAATTTACTGCACTTTTTTGCAAAACGATCATTTGATTATTAACTAAATCATAAGCTGATGCATTATTTGCTTCAAGTATATTTACTTTTTCAACATTACGTCCACTCAAATAAATATTCTTTTTATAACCATCTGTTAAAACCAATGTTTTTTTGCCATTGAGATTTAAACCATTTAGGACTGAAACAAATTGTTTTGTTTTTGGATTATCAAAGTCAAAATCTTCAACAACAATAATTTGATTAGCTTTTGCTTTATAAGAAAGTGCTGATTTTCTTGCAAGAGAAACAACTTTCTTATTTAATTTTTGATAATAATCTCTTGGTTTAGGCCCGAAAATAGAACCACCACCTATCCAAAGAGGCGAACGGGTTGTACCAGCTCTCGCACCACCACGACCTTTTTGTTTCCATGGTTTTTTTCCACCACCTCTCACTTCACTTCTTTCTTTAGCTTTGTGAGTGCCTTGTCTTTGATTAGCCAAATAAGCTTTAACAGCAAGGTAGAGTACATGATCATTTGGTTCAATTTCAAAAATTTCTGGTTTTAGTTCTACACTCTCACCAGATTTAGTACCGTCTATTTTGTAAACTTCTAATTTCATCTTTATCAAACTTATTTATTGATGGCAACAATTGAATTAATAGAGCCTGGAACAGCTCCTTTAACCATAATTATATTTTTTTCTGGAATAATTTTAACAATTTTAAGATTTCGTATGGTAGTATTCTCAAATCCCATTCTACCAGCCATTCTTTGACCTGGAAAAACTCTTGATGGATATGAAGAAGCACCAATTGATCCAGGAGCTCTTTCTCTATCACTTTGTCCGTGAGTAGAAGAACCAACTCCACCAAATCCGTGTCTTCTTACCACACCTTGAAATCCTTTACCTTTATTTCTGCCAGAGACTTTTACTTTTTCACCGACAGTAAATAAAGAAGTATTTATTTCATCACCAACTTTATATAAAGAAATATCAAAATTTCTAAATTCTTTAAGAAGTTTTGGAGCTTTTAAACCAATTTTTTCAAAATAACTTTTTTGTGGTTTATTAACATTTTTTTCTTTTCTTTCTCCAAAACCAAGTTGAAGAGATTCATAACCGTCTTTTTCTTTTGTTTTTACGGCATAAACTTTACAAGGACCAGCTTCAAGAATTGTAACTGGAACTATTTGTCCATCTTCCGTAAAAATATTTGTCATTCCTAATTTTTTAGCTAACAAGCCTGGCATTTCTTTTTTCCTATAACTTAATCTCAATATCTACGCCGGCAGGAATATCTAACTTGCTCAGCGCATCAACAGTTTTATTGTTTGAATTGTGAATATCAATGATTCTTTTATGAGCCCTAATTTCAAACTGTTCACGTGATTTTTTATCAACATGAGGAGATCTTAATACCGTAAATACAGTTCTTCGGGTTGGAAGTGGAATTGGTCCACTTACAACTGCACCTGTACTTTTTACAGTTTTAATAATCTTTTCTGTTGACTTATCAATCAATATATGATCGTATGATTTTAATTTTATTCTAATTTTCTGACCGGGCACTTTTTATAATCTCCTTGTTAAACACAATGAAGATGCTCATTAAGAGCACCTTCTTTAACTATCAAATTTATTTAATAATTTTTGTTACGAAACCAGCACCTACTGTTCTACCACCTTCACGAATAGCAAACTTTAATCCTTCTTCCATAGCGATTTCAGCAATTAAATCAATTTTTAACTGAACACTATCACCAGGCATAACCATTTCAGTTCCTTCTGGTAATGTAGCAACACCAGTAACGTCTGTAGTTCTGAAATAAAATTGTGGTCTATATCCATTGAAGAATGGTGTATGACGTCCACCTTCTTCTTTTGACAAGATATAAACTTTTGCTTCAAAAACAGTATGAGGAGTAATTGAACCTGGTTTAGCAAGTACCATTCCTCTTTCAATTTCATTTTTATCAATACCACGCAATAATAATCCAGCATTATCACCTGCAATAGCTTGATCTAATTCTTTACGGAACATTTCAATACCTGTAACAACTGTTTTCTTGTGTTGACCAAGACCAATCAATTCAACTTCTTCGTTTAATTTTAATACACCTCTTTCAACACGACCTGTAGCAACAGTACCACGACCTGTAATTGAAAAAACGTCTTCAACAGGCATCAAGAATGGTTTATCAGCATTACGTTCTGGAACTGGAACATAAGAATCAACAGCATCCATTAGTTCCCAAATACAATTATAACGAGGATCAGTTAAAGGAGCATCAGAAGCACCTGCTTCTAAAGCTTGTAAAGCTGAACCACGAATAATTGGAATTTCATTTCCAGGGAATTCATATTTTGTTAAAAGTTCACGTAATTCCATTTCAACTAAATCAATTAATTCAGGATCGTCCATCATATCAACTTTATTTAAGAAAACAACTATTCTAGGCACACCTACTTGACGAGCTAAAAGAATATGTTCACGTGTTTGGGGCATAGGACCATCAGTTGCAGCAACAACTAAAATAGCACCATCCATTTGTGCGGCACCGGTAATCATATTTTTAACGTAGTCAGCGTGACCAGGACAGTCAACGTGAGCATAATGTCTTTTATCTGTTGAATATTCAACGTGTGCAGTAGCAATTGTAATACCGCGTTCCCTTTCTTCAGGGGCATTATCAATACTATCAAAAGTTCTAACTTGAGATAAACCTTTTTTAGCAAGTGCCATGGTGATGGCTGCTGTAAGAGTAGTTTTACCATGATCAACGTGCCCAATAGTACCAATATTGACGTGCGGTTTACTGCGGTCAAATTTTTCTTTTGCCATCTAAGTACTCTCCTTGTTGTTTATTTTAATTTAAATATTAAATTTATTTTATACAGTTTCAGATTTTTTTACTTGCGCTTTTTCAGTTATTTCTTCTGCGACGGATTTAGGTACTTCTGAGTAGTGCGAGAACTGCATTGAATAAATTGCACGACCTTGAGTCATGGAACGCAAAATTGTTGCGTATCCAAACATTTGAGCAAGAGGTACCATTGCTCTTATAACTTGCGCATCTTTTCTTGAAGAAAATCCTTCTATTTTTCCTCTTCTTGAATTTAAATCTCCCATTACATCACCTAAATATTCTTCAGGTGTTATAACTTCAACACTCATTATGGGTTCAAGAAGTATTGGTCCAGCTTTTAATGCACCTTGTTTAAATGCCATTGAAGCAGCGACTTTAAATGATATTTCATCAGAATCAACTTCATGATAAGAACCATCAAATAATTTTACTTTAACATCAACAACTGGAAATCCTGCTAATACACCATTTTTCATTGCTTCATTTAATCCATTGACAACTGGATTAATATATTCTTTTGGAACCGATCCACCAACGATTGCATTGGTAAATTCAAATCCTTTCCCTGGTTCATTTGGTTCCATTTCAATCCACACATGACCATATTTACCACGACCACCAGATTGTTTTACAAATTTTCCTTCTGATGTAACTTTTTTAGTTATTGTTTCTCTATATGCAACTTGTGGTTTTCCAACATTAGCTTCAACTTTAAATTCACGTTTCATTCTATCAACTAAAATTTCTAAATGTAGTTCACCCATTCCACTAATAAGTGTTTGTCCAGTTTCTTCATCTACTTTAACTTTAAATGTTGGATCTTCATCACTTAATTTTCCTAATGCATCTGATAATTTATCTTGATCAGCTTTAGTTTTTGGTTCAATAGCAATTTGAATTACAGGTTCAGGGAATGCCATTCTTTCCAAAATAATAGGATCATCTTCAGTACATAAAGTATCGCCAGTTCTTGTATATTTTAATCCAACTACTGCAGCAATATCACCTGCTCTAACTTCTTCCATGTCTTCACGATGATTTGCGTGCATTTGCAAAACTCTACCAACTCTTTCTTTTTTATCACTTACTGAATTATAAACATAAGATCCAGCTTGTAAAACACCGGTATAAACACGAATAAAAGTTAACTTACCAACATAAGGATCGGTCATTATTTTAAAAGCTAATGCTGTAAACTTTTCTTTTGGATCAATTTTTCTTTCAATATGATCATTTTTATGAGCATGATGGGCAAGCAAGTTTCCACTGTCTAAAGGTGATGGTAGAAAATCAACTACTGCATCTAACAATTGTTGAACACCTTTATTTTTGAAAGATGATCCACAAAGAACTGGGATAATGGTTAATTTGATTGTTGCTTCTCTTAAGACTTTTCTAATTTCATCAGGAAAAATTTCTTTACCTTCTAAATACTTTTCTAATAAAGTATCATCAACATCAGAAACGGCTTCAAGCATTTGAGTTCTATATTTTTGAGCTAAAGGCATAAGGTCTTCTGGGATATCAACTTCATCGTAAACAGATCCTAATGTTTCTTCATTATACATAATTGCTTTCATCGTAATCAAATCAATTATTCCTCTAAATAAATCACCTTCTCCAACAGGAATAACTATTGGGATAGCATTAGCTCCTAATTTATCTTTCATCATTTGTACAGCACTAAAGTAATCAGCACCAATTCTATCCATTTTATTAACAAAAGCGATTCTTGGCACACCATACTTATCTGCTTGACGCCAAACAGTTTCAGATTGTGGTTCAACACCACCAACTGCACAGAATAATGCTATTGCACCATCCAAAACTCTTAAAGATCTTTCGACTTCTACAGTAAAATCAACGTGACCTGGAGTATCTATAATATTTATTTGATGCCCCCTCCATTCAGTTGTTGTTGCAGCACTAGTAATGGTAATTCCTCTTTCTTTTTCTTGTTCCATCCAATCCATTGTTGCGGCACCATCATGAACTTCTCCTAGTCTATGAACTTTTCCGGTATAAAATAGAATACGTTCAGTGGTAGTTGTTTTACCAGCATCAATGTGAGCCATTATACCAATGTTTCTAACTTTATTTATTTCAACTCTTTTCACAGCCATGTTATCTTATAATACCTTTCATTACCATTTAAAATGTGCAAATGCTTTATTTGCTTCAGCCATTCTATGAGTATCTTCTTTTTTCTTTACAGAAGAACCTTCATTATTTGAAGCAGCTAATAATTCAGCCGCTAATTTTGAAGCCATTGATTTATCTTTTCTTTCTCTCGAATAAGTTCTAATCCATCTTAAAGCTAAAGCAATTCTTCTTTCTGGTCTAACTTCCATTGGAACTTGATATGTTGCACCACCGACTCTTCTACTTCTAACTTCCACTAGTGGTTGAACATTTTGAATTGCTTTTTTGAAAGTTTCCAAAGCTGGTTTCTTAGATTTTTGTTCAATTATTTCAAACGACTCATAAACAATATTTCTTGCTGTTGATTTTTTACCGTGCCATGTTAAATAATTAATTAGTTTAGCAACTAAAAAATCATTGTACTTTGGATCTGGTTTAATAAATCTTTTTTCTGCTCTTTTCTTTCTCATAGTTCATTACTTCGATTTTGGTTTTTTAGCACCATATTTAGATCTACCTTTTTTGCGATCTTCAACGCCAGCAGTATCTAATGTGCCTCTAATTATGTGATATCTTACACCTGGTAAATCTTTAACTCTACCACCACGAATCATAACAATAGAGTGTTCTTGTAAATTGTGTCCTTCACCTGGAATATAAGCTGTAACCTCTATATGATTTGTTAATCTTACACGAGCTACTTTTCTTAAAGCTGAGTTAGGTTTTTTAGGAGTAGTTGTGTAAACACGAGTACAAACACCTCTTTTCTGTGGACAAGCATCTAACGCTGGTGCTTTACTTTTTGTGGTTACTACTTCTCTACCTTTTCTAACCAACTGATTTATTGTTGGCACGCAAAATCCTCCACTAATTTACATTTTAATTAAAATTCAGACTTCAAATTTATCTATATTCTTTTAACTTGTCAAGTTATCAATAAATAAATAATTTAATTTTCTTCAATTTTTTCTGAAGTTATTAATTCCTTTTTATTTTGTTCTTCTATTTCTTCTTCAAGAATAATGTTTCTATATTTTTTCAATCCTGTTCCAGCTGGAATTAAATGGCCCATAACAACATTTTCTTTTAAACCAATTAGATTATCAGCTCTGGCTTCAGTTGCTGCGTTTGTTAATACTTTAGTTGTTTCTTGGAATGAAGCAGCAGATATGAAGCTTTCAGTGGACAAGGCTGCATGGGTTATACCAAGAAGTATGTTATCAAAAGTAGCTGGTTCAGCATCTCGGACTTTCATTACTTTTTTATTTTTTCGTGTTAACTCTGAATTAATTTCTCTTGCTTTTGATTTAGTTATTAACTGTCCTTCTTTGAATTTTGATTGTCCAGGATCAATTACAACAACCATGTTTTGAATTCGTTCATTTTCTTCAATTATTTTATTTCTATCAACTAAATCTTCTTCAATAAAATCAGTATCACCTGAATTTATAACTTTCAATTTTTGAAGCATTTGTCTTACAATAACTTCAATATGTTTGTCATTAATTTTTACACCTTGTAAGCGATAAACATCTTGTATTTCATTTACTAAATATTCTTGGACTGCATTTGTTCCTTTAATTTTTAGAATATCATGCGGGTCAATTGGACCATCACTTATTTTTTCACCTGCAGGAATTTCATCACCTTCCTGAACAAGTATGTGCTTACCATATGGAACAGTATAAACTTTTTCGACTGTGCCATCTAATGATTCAACAATAATTTCTTGATTACCTTTTTTCTTTTGTCCGTATTTAACTCTTCCTTCAATTTCTGAAACCACTGCCGGATCGTGTGGACTTCTTGCTTCAAAAAGTTCAGTTACTCTTGGAAGACCACCAGTAATATCTCTTGTTTTTGAAGCTTGTTTAGAAATTTTTGCAAGTATAGTTCCTTGTTGAATTTCTTCACCCTCTTCTACAGTAAGATAAGCTCTAATTGGGATATTAAATAATTTTACTTGTCCATTTTTATTTACAATTTTAATGCTTGGGGTTTTACTTTTATCTTTTGATTCAATAATAACTTTTTGAACGTGTCCGGTCTGTTCATCAGCTACCTGTTGAACAGTAACATTTTCAATAATCTGATCAAATTCAACTTTACCACCAAAGTCTGCAATAATCACAGCATTATAAGGATCGTGATTATAAAGTGGTTGTCCTTTTTTAACTTCTTGTCCGTCTTCAACAACTAATTCAGCTCCGTAAGGGATATCATATTTTTTAATTTGTCTATTATTTTCATCAAATATACCTAATGATCCACGACGACCAATTACAACTTTTACTTTTCCAAAGTAATCGGTTTTTTCAACGTAATTTATTTTTTCATATCTAACAATACCAGCAATATTAGTTTCCACTTGTGATTGAGAAGCAATACGTGAAGAGGTACCACCTAAGTGGAAAGTACGAAGAGTTAATTGTGTACCAGGTTCACCAATAGATTGAGCTGCAATAATACCAACAGCTTCACCAATTTCAACAAGAGAACCTGTAGTTAGATTTCTACCATAGCATTTAGCACAAACTCCTCGTTTGGATTCACAAGTTAAAACTGTTCTAATATAAACTTGATCTATGTTAGCTTCATCAATTTTTTCAGCAATTTCTTCTGTAATTAATTCACCAGCTTCAATTATTAATTCATCAGTTTTAGGATCGTACACATCTTCTTGAGCTACACGACCAGTTATCCTTTCCGCAAGAGGTTCTCTTTCTTGTTCAACATCTTTTAATGCAGTAATATATATACCACGAATAGTACCGCAATCTTCTTCAGATATAATAACATCTTGAGCAACATCGGTTAATCTTCTTGTTAAATAACCTGCATCAGCTGTTTTCAAAGCTGTATCAGCAAGTCCTTTACGAGCTCCGTGTGTTGAAATAAAATATTCAAGTACTGATAACCCTTCTTTGAAGTTAGCAACAATTGGATTTTCAATAATTTCACCAGCTTGACCACTTAGTGATTTTTGAGGTTTCATCATAAGACCACGCATACCAGCCAACTGTTTTACTTGATCTTGAGAACCACGAGCACCTGAATCAACCATCATATGTAATGAATTAAAACCTGCTTGATCAACTTTCAATCTATCCATTAAATATCGTGCAACATTTGTAGTTGTAAAAGTCCAAGCATCAATTATTTTATTATATCTTTCTGCATCTGTTATAAGACCTTGTTCATGTTCATTCAAAATTGATGAAACTTTTTTATTAGTTTCTTCAATTAATTTATCTTTTTCTGCTGGAATAATCATATCTGTGAAACTGATAGAAATTCCAGCGGCTGTTGCATATCTAAATCCTAAATCTTTCAAATCATCTAAGAATTTTGCAGTTACAACGTTTCCAAGTTTAATAAACATTTTATAAATGAATCCAGAAAAACTCTTTTTAACAAGTAATTCATTTATATAGCCCATTTCTTTTGGGACGATTTGATTAAATATTACACGACCAACCGTTGTTTCAATAAATTGATCATCAATTTTAACTTTTATTTTTGCGTGTAATTCAACAACTTTATTATCGTAAGCAATAATTACTTCTTCGGGTGAGCTGAAAATTTTTCCTTCACCTTTTGCACCTGGTTTTAGTTTTGTTAAGTAATATAATCCAAGCACCATGTCTTGTGTAGGTAATACAATAGGTAAACCATTTTGTGGTGAAAGAATATTATGAGAAGATAACATTAAAATTGATGCTTCAAGTTGTGCTTCATAAGAAAGTGGAACATGCACCGCCATTTGGTCACCATCAAAGTCAGCATTGAAAGCTGTACATACTAATGGATGTAATTGAATAGCTTTACTATCAATCAATAGTGGCTGAAAAGCTTGAATACCTAATCTATGCAGAGTTGGAGCTCTATTAAGTAATACTGGATGTCCATCAATTAATTTTTCTAATATTTCCCAAATTATTGGATCTTTTCTATCAACTGCTTTTCTTGCACTTTTTACAGTTTTATAATGTCCTCTTTCTAAAAGTTTTCTAATAACAAATGGTTTAAAAAGTTCAACCGCCATATCTTTTGGCAAACCGCATTGATGTAATTTTAATTCTGGACCAACTACAATTACAGAACGACCGCTATAATCAACACGTTTACCGAGAAGGTTTTGACGGAAGCGGCCTTGTTTACCTTTTAACATATCACTTAAAGATTTTAAAGGTCTATTTCCATCACTCCTTACAGCACTTGAACGGCGTGAATTGTCAAATAAAGCATCTACAGATTCCTGAAGCATTCTTTTTTCATTTCTTAGGATTACTTCTGGAGCTTTAATATCAATTAATCTTTTTAATCTATTATTACGAATGATTACTCTTCTATATAAATCATTTAAATCTGATGTAGCAAATCTTCCACCTTCTAAGGGAACTAAAGGACGTAATTCAGGTGGAATAACAGGAATTACATTCATTACCATCCATTCAGGTTTATTTGGAACTTTGCCTTCTTTTTCCCTAAATGCTTCAAGGACTCTTAATCTTTTAAGAATATCGGTTCTTTTTTGTTGAGAAATGTCTTGTTTCAATAACGCTTTTAATTCATGAAATAGTTTTTCAATATCAATTTCTTTTAATAATTCTTTTACTGCGTCACCACCAATTCTTGCAACAAATTTTTTAGGATCTTTATCATCGAGTGCGTCATTATCGTTTGGTAAAGAATTTAAAATTTCATAGTATTGATCTTCGCTGATTAAATCTAATCTATTTAAACCAGTTGGACCAGGATTCATAACAACATAAGATTCATAGTAAACAATTCGTTCCAATTCCTTAGTTGTCATTCCTAAAAGATTACCAATTTTGGAAGGAAGTGCTTTAAAAAACCAAATATGAACTATAGGAACAGCTAAAGCGATATGACCCATTCTTTCACGGCGAACAGCTTTTAATGTTACTTCAACACCACATCGATCGCAAACAATACCTTTGTAACGAATACCTTTATATTTACCGCAAGCGCATTCCCAGTCTTTTACAGGACCAAAAATTCTTTCACAAAAGAGACCATCTTTTTCTGGTCTGAATGATCGATAGTTTATAGTTTCTGGTTTTGTAACTTCACCATGAGATCTATTTAGAATATCATCAGGACTAGCTAAACCAATTGTTAACTTTTCAATCATTTTTAATTTATTTTCTTGTGTTTTTGCACGCATTTTAATTCTCCTTTAAGAACTTGATTGACCCAAAATGGGTTAGTTAACTTTAATATCAAGACCAAGACCTTGCAATTCCTTGATCATAACATTAAATGCTTCAGGCACATTTGGTTCCGGAATATTTTCACCTTTTACAATTGCTTCGTAAGCTTTAGCACGACCAGTAACATCATCACTTTTTACAGTTAAAATTTCTTGAAGAACATGTGCTGCACCGTAACCTTCGAGAGCCCAAACTTCCATTTCTCCAAATCTTTGTCCACCAAACTGAGCTTTACCACCTAATGGTTGTTGAGTAATTAAAGAGTATGGGCCAATAGAGCGGGCATGAATTTTATCATCAACCATATGGCCTAATTTCATCATGTAGATATAACCACAAGTAACTTTTTGATGGAATTTTTCTCCGGTTCTTCCGTCATATAACCAAGTTTTACCGCCTTCCGGCAAGCCTGCTTTTTCGAGATAACTTTCGATTTCTTTTACACTTGCACTATCAAAAATTGGTGTTTCAAATTTTACACCTAATTTTTTACCAACCCATCCTAAAACAGTTTCGTAAAGTTGTCCAATGTTCATACGAGAAGGTACACCAAGTGGGTTAAGAACTATATCTACTGGGGTTCCATCTTCGTGATATGGCATATCTTCAACAGGAACAACTTTAGCAACAACACCTTTATTTCCATGGCGACCAGCCATTTTATCACCAACTTGTATTTTACGTTTTTTAGCAACGTAAACTTTAGCAAGCTGAGTTATTCCCGGAGGCAATTCATCACCAGATTGAATTTTTAATTTTTCTCTCTTGTAATCTTCTTCAATTTCGGCTAACAAATTGAAATAATTAGCAAAAAGTTGTTTTACTAACTCATTTGTATTTTTTCGTTCAAACCAATCTTTTGTATAATCAAGTTTTGTTACATCTTCAATTTTTTCAAATGTATCATCTTTTATAACTGTTCCGCTTCTCAGAACAACAGTTCCATCTAAATCACGAACGCCAGAAGTTGTTTTACCTTCTGTAATTCTTGTTAATTTAGTTACTAATTTTTTATAGTGATTTTCTTTTTTATTAGCAAAAGTAACATCCAAATTATCGAGTAATTTCTTTTCTAATTTTTTTGATTCAATATCTTTCTTCTTTCTGCTGAATAATCTTGTTTTAATCACAACACCTTTTAATCCTGGAGGTGCTTTTAATGAAGCATCTTTCACATCACCAGCTTTATCACCGAAGATTGCTTTTAATAATTTTTCTTCTGGTGTTGGATCAGTTTCACCTTTTGGAGTAATTTTTCCAATTAAAATATCACCTTCTTTTACTTCAGCACCTTCGCGTATAATTCCAAATTCATCTAAATCTTTTGTAGCTTCTTCACTTACATTTGGAATATCTCTTGTTAATTCTTCTTCACCACGTTTTGTTTCACGAACTTGTAATTCAAATTCTTCAATGTGTAAAGAAGTAAAGACATCATTTGCTACCAATCTTTCACTTAAAATAATAGCATCTTCGAAGTTATAACCACGCCAAGGCATGAATGCAACAGATACATTTCTACCTAATGCTAATTCACCTTTATCAATAGCAGGACCATCAGCAAGGACATCTCCTTTTTTAACTTTTTGTCCTGATATTACAATTGGTTTTTGGTTAAAACATGTCTCTTGATTAGTACCTGCAAATTTTGTTAGTGTATATTCAACTCTTCTTTCATCATCGAATGAAACAAGTGTAGCAGGATCACTTTCATCTATTTCATATTTAACAATAATTTTTCTTGAATCAGCAAATTCAACAATTCCATTATCTTCAGCAACGATAATTGCTCTTGAATCACGTGCAGTTTTTGCTTCCATACCAGTTCCAACAATTGGGTTTTCGGGAACTAAAAGTGGAACTGCTTGGCGTTGCATGTTTGAACCCATGAGAGCACGGTTAGCATCATCATGTTCAAGGAATGGAATCATTGCTGCGGCAACTGATACAATTTGCGCTGGAGCTACATCCATGTAATGAATTTCTTCTGGATGAACAACTGGAAATTCTCCTTTTGCGCGACATTTAACTCTTTCTTCAATAAATCTACCTTGTTCATCAATTGGTACATTTGATTGTGCAATTACAAATTCATCTTCTTGATCGGCACTTAAATAATCAATTGTGTTTGTTACTCTGCCATCTTTTACTTTTCTATATGGAGTTTCTAAAAATCCATAATTATTTACTCTTGAATAAATTGTTAAAGAAGAAATCAAACCAATGTTTGGACCTTCTGGAGTTTCGATAGGACATAATCTTCCATAATGAGAATGGTGTACGTCTCGAACTTCAAAACCTGCTCTTTCTCTCGTTAATCCACCTGGACCAAGAGCAGAAATTCTTCTTTTATGTGTTAATTCAGCAAGTGGATTTGTTTGATCCATAAATTGAGACAACTGGTTTGTACCAAAAAATGAATTAACAACACTGCTTATTGTTCTTGCATTAACTAAATCTTGTGGTTGCATGTTTTCATTGTCTCGCATATTCATTCTTTCTTTAATAGTGCGAGCCATTCTTGCTAAACCAACATTGTATTGAGATTGTAATTGTTCACCAACAGTTCTTACTCTTCTATTTCCCAAATGATCAATATCATCAACAGCAACATTACCATTTTTTAACATGATAATGTTTTTCATAATAGCGATTATATCTTCAGGGGTTAGCACACGATTATTAATATCAACATTCAGCCCCAATTTATCATTCATTCTAAAACGACCAACTTCACCTAAATCGTATCTTTTATCATTGAAGAACATTTTTTCTAAAAGACCTAAAGCAGTTTCCATATCTGGAGCTTCACCGGAACGAAGTTGACGATATATTGCAAATAAAGCTTCCTCTTTGGAATTAGATAGATCTTTTTTAAGTGTATTTATTATTAAATCTTGATCAACTGAATTTTCTAAATTCAAAAGTTGAATTTTTTGAACTGAAGATGCTTTTATGTTTTCAATAATTTCTTCTGTTAATTCGGTATCTTTTGCCGCGTGAATTTCTCCAGTTTGGGTATCGATAACATCAGAAGCTACAATTCGTCCAACATGTTTATCAATATCTAAATGTTTAACGGAAACATCTTCAATCAAATCAAATAATCTTAAAATTGATTCTTCAGATTCATAACCAATAGCTCTCAATAAAGTTGTTGCTGGAAATTTTTTTCTTCTATCAATGTAAACATACATTATATTGTTAATGTCAGTAGCAAACTCAACCCAAGAACCACGGAAAGGTATAATACGAGCAGAATAAATTGGTGTTCCATTTGGATGATAGGTTTGAGCAAAAGCAACACCCGGGGAACGATGCAATTGTGTAACTACAACACGCTCAGCTCCATTTATAATAAAAGTACCTCTTTGAGTCATAAATGGTAAATTACCGAGATAGACTTCCTGCTCTACTGAATTAACATATTCACCTGTTTCATCATCTTTTGTTGAAAGTCTTAATTTAGCTTTAAGAGGTGCTGAATAAGTCAATCCTCTTTCTTCACACTCTTGAATTGAAAAACGTGGTTTTTCAACATAATACTCAACAAAGTCTAAACGATAGAATTCTTTATTATCGAGAATTGGGAAATTAGCATTAAAAACAGCTTGCAACCCTTTATTTTCCCTTTGGGAAGGTGGGGTTTTTAATTGAAGAAATTCCTCGAATGAATCCAACTGAATATTTAATAAATCCGGCATTTTAATAACAGGAGAAATAGAAGCAAAGGTAATTCTTCCTGTGCTTTTATTAATTTTAGCTTTTTCCAACCTTAACCTCCAGTTCGGTTTATTAATTTACTTTCATAAAATGAAAGAAAGTGGCAGGACGGAGTTCACCATCCTACCACTTAAAATGTATAAAAAGTTATTATAAATAATGACTAATTTATTTTATTGTTACTGTTGCACCAGCTTCTTCTAATTCTTTTTTAATTTTTTCAGCTTCATCTTTAGAGATGCCTTCTTTAACTGGCTTTGGTGCACCATCAACTAAATCTTTAGCTTCTTTTAATCCTAAACCAGTATGAGCACGAACAACTTTAATAACATTAATTTTGGTTGCACCTGCACTTTGAAGAATAACATCAAATTCTGTTTTTTCTTCAACAGGAGCTGCAGCAGCAGCGCCAGGTGCAGCAGCCATCATCATTGGAGCTGCAGCAGTTACGCCAAATTCATCTTCTAATGCTTTTTTTAATTCAGCAGCTTCGACTAATGTAAGCGCTTTAATTTTTTCAACTATTTCTTGAACTTTTTCTGACATTTTATACTCCTATTACCTTATAATATTAATTTTCAATTTTTTCTTTATGCAGCTTCTCTTTTAGAAATTTCATCAATAACAGAAACTAAATCCCTAAATACTGCATTAATTGCACCAACAATTCCTGATGCTGGAGCGTTAACACTTCCAATAATACCAGCAATAATTTCTTCTTTTGTTGGCATTGATGCCAATGTTTCTAATTGTTCAGCACCATAGAATACACCATTTAAATAACAACCCTTAAAGGTTAATTTTTGAGATTCATCGTTGTATTTTTTAATAATTTTTGCAGGAGCGACGAAATTTTCTCCAGCAAACGCAACACCGATCATCCCAACTAACAAATCGTTGAATTTTTCGAAGCCACCGATTTGTTCTAAAGCTTTTTTGAAGAGGGTGTTTTTAAGAACTTTATAAGTAACCCCATCTTTTCTAAAATTTGATCTTAGTTTGTTAATATCAGCAACATTAACTCCACGATAATCAACTAAGAACATTGCAGATGAGTTATTAATAAGTTCTTTAATTTGTTCAACAACTTCTTCTTTTTCTAATTTGTTCATCGTTCTCCCTAAGGAATATTTCGTACATCGTTACTTTAATTTATTAGAAGCATTTTAAGTCTCGTTCACAACCGAGACGAGTGCGTAATTCCTATTCAGTTTTTGTTGCAAAAACAGTTTCATCTTTGTTGATCTTCAAACCAGGACCCATTGTTGAAGAAAGATATAGGCTTTTTACATATTGACCTTTGGCACTTGAAGGTTTTAATTTCATTATTGTTTGAAGAAATGCTTTTGCGTTTTCTGTTAATTGCTCAACTGTAAAATCTAATTTTCCTAATGATGCATGTACAATACCAGCTTTTTCAACACGAAATTCAATTTTTCCAGCTTTCACTTCTTTTACAGCTTTAACAACATCTTGAGTTACAGTACCACTTTTAGGATTTGGCATTAATCCTTTTGGACCTAAAACTCTACCTAATTTTCCAAGTTCACCCATGACATCTGGAGTAGCAATGATTACATCTACATCAGCCCAACCATTCTTAATTTTTTCAATATATTCTTCAAAACCAGCATATTCAGCACCAGCTTGAAGTGCATCTTGTGCAGCTTGTCCTTTTGCAACAACTAAAACAGTAACTTTTTTACCAGTACCATGAGGTAACGAAACTGTTCCACGAACCATTTGATCAGCATGACGAGGGTCTACACCAAGTCTAATAGCACAATCTAAAGATTCTGTAAATTTAACTTTAGAATTTTCTTTAAGAATTTTAATAGCTTCTTGAAGTGAATATTCTTTTTCTTTGCTAATTATTTTATTAATAGCTTTAATACGTTTAGATACTTTCATTTTCTTATACCAATCAAATTTTTAATTAATCTTCTACTGTAAAACCCATGCTTCTTGCTGTACCAGCAATCATACTTGCTGCATGTTCAATATCATGAGCATTTAAGTCGGGCATTTTCAATTTTGCAATTTCTTCAACTTGTGCTTTGGAAACTTTTGCAACCTTTGTTTTATTTGGTTCAGCTGAACCTTTTTCCACTTTAGCAGCTTTTTTAAGAAGAACCGCAGCAGGTGGAGTTTTTGTAATAAAAGTAAAAGATTTATCAGAATAAACAGTGATAACAACGGGAATGATTAAACCTTGTTGACTGGAAGTTCTTGCATTAAATTGTTTACAAAACTCCATAATATTAACACCTTTTTGACCTAGGGCAGGTCCAACTGGAGGAGAAGGATTTGCAGCACCAGCAGGTATTTGGAGTTTAATATAACCATCAATTTTCTTTGCCATTTTTTAACCTACAATAATTATTTTTCTAATTCTGCTTGAATAAAATCGATTTCAACAGGTGTCTTTCTACCAAAAATTGAAACCATAACTTTTATTTTCATTTTTTCTTCATTTACTTCTTGGATAATTCCAGAGAAATTATTAAATGGGCCATCAATTATTTTAACAAAATCGCCATTTCTGAATATTGTTTCTGTTCTTTCAGTTTCTTCACTTTGAGAAATTCTACCAACAATTCTTTTTACTTCATCAGCCTGAAGTGGTGCAGGATGATTTTGACCACCAAGGAAACCCATAACTGATGGAGTATTAGATATAAAATCTTTTACTTTATTATCTAAATCTGCATTAATTAAAATATAACCAGGGAAGAAATTTTTCTTCTTGGTTTTTTTCTTACCATCTTTAACTTCAAATACTTTTTCAGTAGGAACAAGAACATCAAAAATTCTTGCTCTTAATTCATCGTTATCTTTCAATTCAGCATCAATTAAAGCTTTAACTTTATTTTCATGACCTGAAAAAGTACGAACAACATACCATTTTGCGTTTGTGTTTTCCAATTTTTAAAAAATTCCTTTAAAGACCCAAGTAATACCCATATCAATTACATAAGTAAAAGCAGCGAGAATAAGGCAAACAACAATAACGATAGAGGTTGATTCTTTTAATTCTTCTTTAGTAGGCCAAGTAACTTTTTTCATTTCCTTGACCACATCATTAACAAAGTTTATAATTTTTTCTTTCATATAATAAAATTCGCTTTAGCTAGCACGTCAGGAGGGAGTCGAACCCCCAGCCTGCGGTTTTGGAGACCGCTGCTCTGCCAATTGAGCTACTGACGTATTATTTAGTTTCTTTAAAAATTACGTGTTTACGAACTATAGGATCGTATTTTTTATATTCAACTCTATTAGGATGATTACGTTTATTTTTAGTTGTAGAATACCGATACCCAGTTCCGGCAGAGCTTTCAAGTGTAATAATTTGTCTAATATTTTTTGATTTAGCCATTTGATACCTAAAATAAATTTTAAATTGAGCTGATGACCGGGATTGAACCGGTGACCTCTTCCTTACCAAGGAAGTGCTCTACCAACTGAGCTACATCAGCAGGTATTCGCTGATGTAAACTCAAGAAAGAAGATCATCAGCGATAGAGCGGGAGACGGGACTCGAACCCGCGACCAACAGCTTGGAAGGCTGTGACTCTACCAACTGAGTTACTCCCGCAGAACAAACCTTCTTTGCAAACAATAAAAAATGAACAAGTGGGCGGCGAGGGATTCGAACCCCCAAAGGCGTCAGCCAACGGATTTACAGTCCGCCCCGGCTCTCCAACTCCGGCGTCCGCCCAGACACTTTTCACCCAATAAGTCAAAAAGCGAGCAACAAATATAGAGGGAGTTAATTAAAAAAGCAAGAATCTTTTGTTAGAAAATTCTTATTTATATAAAAATATCTTCATGAATTACTTTTTACGCAGTTAATTTTTTCTCTTTACTTAATTTATATAGTTTATAATTAAGTCCATCACACAAAGCTTGCCAGCTAGCTTCTATTATATTTGTTGAAACTCCAACTGTTGTCCAAGTTTCTTTTCCATCACTTGATTCAATAAGAACACGAACCTTTGCAGCTGTTGCTTCTTTTTCATCAAGAACTCTTACTTTGTAGTCGACAAGTTTTGTTTCATTTAATTCAGGATAGAATCTCAATAAAGCTTTTCTTAGCGCATTATCAAGTGCGTTTACTGGTCCATCACCTTCAGCGGCTGTATGTTCAATTTCTCCATTAACTTCAATTTTTAAAACTGCTTCTGCTTGTTTATGTTCTTCATAATCAAAAAAAGTATATACTTTAGAATCAATCGTTTTAAAGTAAGGTGAAAATTCATTTTTTTCGTTCATTAGAATTAATTCAAAAGAAGCTTCAGCTCCATCAAATTGATATCCTTGGAATTCAAGTTGTTTAATTTTTGATACTAATTTTTTACTAAATTCAGTTGTTTCATCTATGTCCACACCAAATTCTTTTGCTTTGTATTTTATATTGCTTTGACCTGATAAATCTGAAACAAGTACTCTTTGTAAATTTCCAACTAATTTCGGATTAATGTGTTCATACATTTTACTATCTTTTAAAACAGCACTTACATGAATTCCACCTTTGTGAGCAAATGCAGACTTGCCAACAAATGGTGCTCTTGAATTAGGATTTAAATTCATCATTTCTGAAATAGAGTGTGACAACAAAGTTAATGTGTTTAAGTTTATTTCTTTTTTTGTTTTGTAATTCATTTTTAGTAAGAGATTTGGAATAATACTAACAAGATTAGCGTTTCCGCATCTTTCACCAACACCATTTATTGTTCCTTGAACATGAACAGCTCCGTTTTCAATTGCTATGAGTGAATTTGCAACAGCTAAATCACCATCGTTGTGAGCATGAATTCCTAAAGGTGTTTTAATTTCTTTTTTAACTTTTTGAATTGCATATATTATATCTGAAGGTAAAGAGCCACCATTTGTATCACAAAGAACTATTGTTTCAGCACAAGCTTTTTCAGCGGCTTTTAACATTTTCATTGCAAATTTTTCATCATCTTTAAATCCATCAAAAAAATGTTCGGCATCGAATATTACTATTACTCCTTTTGATTTTAAGAATGAAATTGAGTTATAAATTAATTCAGCGTTTTCATCTTCCGTTAATCCAAGACTTTTTTCACTATGAAATTTCCAAGTCTTTCCAAAAATAGACACATAAGGTGTTTCAGCTTTAAGTAATGCTTGAAGATTTGGATCCTCTTCAATTTTATTTGGATAACGAGCTGTTGACCCAAATGCACATAATTTAGTGTGATTAAATTTTTCATTTTTAACCGCTTCAAAAAATTCTGCATCACGTGGATTACTACCAGGCCAACCACCTTCAATAATATCAATTCCAAATTCATCTAATTTATGACAGATTTGAATTTTATCTCTAACGGTTAAGCTTATTCCTTCTCCTTGAGTGCCATCTCTTAATGTTGTATCAAATAGTTCAACTAATTTATTCATTTGTTCCTCTAAATCATTTGATTTTTTCTTGCGTAGTTAAATAATCCACCACTTTCAACAATTTCGAAAACACTTCCTAGTGGCTTTAATTCAAATTCAGTTTTATTAGAATTATTCTTTACTAAATTTTTAATTAAATCTATTTCTAATTCATCGCCTGTTTTTATTTTGTCATTTAGTTTTTCTTCTGATTCAATTGGAATTAGAAAACCACCATCCACAGAATTTCTGTAAAAAATTCTTGCATACGATTCAGCAATGATGGCTTTAACTCCAGCAACATTTAATGCAAGTGGCGCATGTTCTCTTGATGAACCACATCCGAAATTTGTTCCACCGATTATTATAGTAAATTCTGATTCTGTTTTATCATCTTTAATAAATGGAATATTTCCATTTGGTAAACCGGCTTTATCTATTGGTACACCAGAAAGAGCAAAGTGACCATACATTTTTAATTCATCTGGAATGCTTGTACTGTAAACTAAATGTTCAGCAGGAATTATTTGATCTGTATCTATATTATTACCGAGAACGTATGCTTTTCCTTTAATAATTTTTTCCATATTCATCCTATAAAAAATTTCTTGGATCAGTTATAAAACCATTGATTGCACTAGCAGCAACAGTAAGTGGAGAAGCTAAATAAACTTCAGATTTTTTACTTCCCATTCTACCTGGAAAATTTCTGTTTGTAGTTGATATTACAACATCACCATCAGTGCTTCTTCCAATTGTATCTGAGGGACCGCCAAGGCAAGCTGCACATGAAGATTCTGCAATAACACAACCTGCATTTTCAAATATATTTTTTAAGGTAATCCCATTATAAGTTTCTACTTCTAATTGTTTTGCAACTTGAGTACTTGCTGGCACAACAAACGTTGGGACTTTTACTTTGTTTCCAAATAGAATTTTTACAGCGAATTGAAAATCTGTAATTTTTCCACCAGTGCATGAACCAATGTAACATTTCGTAAGCTTCGTTCCTTCAACATTCCGAACAATATCTCGGTTATCTGGACTATGTGGTTTTGCAACTGTCGGTTCTATTTTAGATACATCATATTTGTATGTTGAATAATATTTTGCATCATTATCAGAATAAAATTCATCATAGCTATATATTCCAATTTCATTTAAGTAATTTCTTGTAACATCATCAACAGAAATAATTCCATTCATTCCACCTGCTTCGATTGCCATATTTGTTAAAGTCATTCTTTCGTACATGTTCATTTGCCGAATTGCTTCTCCATCAAATTCCATTGCTCTGTAAGTAGCACCATCAGTTGTAATATCACCAAGGATTTGAAGTATCAAATCTTTAGCGGTTAAATAATTAGGCAATTCACCATTAAAAATAAATTTCATTGACTCAGGAACTTTTTCCCAAATTTTGCCAGTGCCAAGAATAAATGCTGCGTCTGTATTTCCTACACCAGTTGCAAACATTCCAAATGCACCACTTGTACAAGTATGTGAATCGGTGCCAATCAATACTGTGCCGGGAATGTTATATCCTTCTTCTGCAAGTGCAATATGACAAACACCTTTGTATCTTTCAGTGCCAACATCATAGTAATTTGGTAATTGATATTCAGAAGCAAATTGACGAAGTACATCAACGTTTCTATTTGCGTGAACATTTTTTGTAAAAATGTAATGATCTGGAAAAATTACAAGTTTATCTTTATCCCAAATTTTAGCTTTATCTCCAAATTCATTTTTCCAAATTGAAATAGTTGGTGGACCACAAACATCATGAGTCATTAAAACATCAACGTCCAACCAAACACTTTCGCCTGGAGTTAAATTTTTTCTATGTGAATTTTTTTCAAAAATTTTCTCTGTTATAGTTTTGCCCATAATTATCCTTTACTATTTTATTGAGAATTCATTTTCAGGAATTTCAATTTTTTTATTTGTTGCAAAAATAAAATGGCTTAGTGCTTGCAAATATGCTTTTGCACTTGCTTCAATTATATCTGTAGAAGTTCCTCTACCATGATATGAAATTTCATTTTCACGAATACGAACATTTGCTTCACCCATAGCTTGTCTTCCTGAAGTAACTGAACGAACAGAATATGATTCGACAACAGGTTTAATTCCTAAAGCTCTTTCAATTGCATTAAAAACTGCATCAACTGGTCCATCGCCGGGTGATGATTCTTGAATTAATTTTTCTTCATATAAAATTTGAATTGTTGCAGTTGGAATAGTTCCAGTGCCAGCGTTTACGTGCATATATTTTAACTCGAATAATTCTTTTTCTTTAAAAATCTCATCACCCATCAAAGCACGCAAATCTTCATCAAATACTTCTTTCTTTTTATCTGCTATTTCGAGAAACATTTCATAAACTTTTTGCAATTCTTTTTCATCAGGATGATAACCAAGTTCATTTAATCTTGCTTTTAATCCATGTCTTCCACTATGCCTTCCTAAAACAATTTTTGTTTTGTTAACGCCAACAGTTTCCGGAGACATTATTTCATATGTTTCTCTGTTTTTCAACATTCCATCTTGATGAATTCCACTTTCATGAGCAAATGCATTTTCACCAACAATAGCTTTGTTTGGTTGAACTATAATTCCAGTAAAAGCAGAAACCATTTTACTTGTATTATAAATTTCTGATGTATCAATTTCAGTGTAAAAATTATTTATGTCGCTTCTAACTTTTAATGCCATAACAATTTCTTCTAAAGATGCATTGCCTGCACGTTCACCAATTCCATTAATTGTACATTCAACCTGACGAGCACCATTTTGAATTGCAGATAAAGAATTTGCAACAGCCAAACCTAAATCGTTATGGCAATGAACACTAATAATAGCTTTGTCAATATTTTTTACTCTCTTTTTTAATTCCAAAATTTTATTTCCAAATTCAGATGGAAAAGTATAACCAGTTGTATCTGGAATATTGATAGTAGTTGCACCAGCTTCAATTGCTGTTTCAATAACATCAGCTAAATAGCCAATGTCTGTTCTACCAGCATCTTCAGCAGAAAATTCAACATCGTTACAAAATGTTTTTGCATAAACCACAGCATCATATGACATCTTTAAAATTGTTTTTCTTTTTTCTTGAATAGTTGGACCATATTTTGAATCGCCAAATTTTCCAAGTATATGATAATCTGAAGTGCTTGAGAATGTATGTATTCTTGGATGTTTTGCATTCTGTAATGCATCGAAAGCTGTTTTAATATCAATTTCTTTAGCTCGAGCAAGTGCTGCTATAATTACATCAGATTCATCTGCTATTCTTTTTACAGCTTCAAATTGTGATGGAGATGAAATTGGGAATCCAGCTTCAATTACATCAACTTTTAGTTTTGCTAGTTGACGTGCTATTTCAAGTTTTTCATAAACATTTAAAGATGCACCTGGTGATTGTTCACCATCTCTTAATGTTGTATCGAATATTATAATTTTTTCTTTCATAAAATTTTCTCCTTAAAGAGTGAAAACTCCAAGTCCTTGTTCATGAAAAACTTCCAAGAAATTTTTTATAACTATTTCAGTCATTTCAGTTGTGGAGACAAGTTTATCACCTTCATTAAAAATATCTTTCGTTCTGTAACCTTGTGATAAAGTTTTATTAATTGCTGCCTCAATTAATTCACTTGCTTTTTTCATTTGGAAAGAATAATTAAACATCATTGCAATGGAAGAAATTGAAGCCAAAGGATTAGCTAAATTTTTACCTGCAATATCTGGGGCACTTCCGTGAACAGGTTCATACAAAGCATATTTACTACCTAAACTTGCTGATGGAAGCATTCCTAAACTTCCAGTAATCATTCCGGCTATATCACTTAAAATATCACCGAATAAATTTGAAGTAAGAATAACATCAAACTGTTTTGGGTTACGAACAATTTGCATTGCGGCATTATCAACATACATGTGTGTAAGCTCTATATCTTGAAATTCTTGATGAACCTGAATAACAATGTTTCTCCAAAATTGAGATACTTCAAGAACATTTGCTTTATCTACAGAAACTACCTTTCTATTTCTTTCTCTTGCTAATGTGAAAGCAATTTTTGCAATGCGTTCAACTTCATTTTTTTTATAAATCATTGTGTTGAAACCTTTATCATCATCATAAGCGCGAGGTTCACCAAAATAAATTCCACCTGTTAATTCACGTAATACAATAAAATCTACATCTTGAAGAACTTCTTTTCTCAATGTTGAAGAATCAATCAGAGGTTGATAAATTTTTGCTGGACGAATGTTTGCATAAAGTCCAAGAGCTTTTCTAAGTTTTAATAATGCAGCTTCTGGTTTTAAATTATGCGGTAGGGATTCCCATTTAATTCCACCAACAGCACCAAGAAAAACTGCATCTGCATCGTAGCAAGCTTGTAAAGTTTCATCAGTTAATGGTGAACCGAATTCATCATAAGAGCAACCACCAATTAATTTTTCGTTTATTATTAGTTCTACATTAAAATGTTCAGCAACTACTTTAGCTACTTTCATTGCAGAATTGCCGACTTCGATTCCAATTCCATCACCTGGTAAAAAAGCAATTTTATACATTCATCCACCTATTTTTTTAACCAACTCATCATACTGCGAAGTTTTGAGCCAACAATTTCGATAGTATGATTTTTATTTTCTTCACGGAGTTTATTAAAGTTTGGTGAACCTGAGTTATATTCATTCAACCATTCATTTGCAAATTTCCCACTTTGAATTTCATCAAGAATTTTTTTCATTTCTTTTTTGGTTTCATTAGTAATAATTCTTGGACCGCGAGTCATTCCGCCATATTCAGCAGTATCACTAACAGAATAATTCATGCGAGATAAACCACCTTCGTAGTAAAGGTCAACTATTAATTTCATTTCATGCATACATTCAAAGTAAGCAAGTTCTGGTGGATAACCAGCTTCAACAAGAGTTTCAAAACCAGCTTTAATTAATTGAGCTGAGCCGCCACAAAGAACAGCTTGTTCACCAAATAAATCTGTTTCAGTTTCATTTTTAAAATTAGTTTCAATTACACCAGCACGAGTTCCACCAATACCTTTTGCCCAAGCAAGAGCTAAATCTTTAGTATTGCCAGAAGGATCTTGATAAACAGCAATTAAACATGGAACACCACTTCCTTCCTGAAAAGTACGACGAACTAAATGTCCTGGACCTTTAGGTGCAATCATCATAACATTAACATCTGCAGGTGGAACGATTTGTTTGTAATGAATATTAAAGCCATGACCAAAAGCAAGTGTATCACCAGATTTTAAGTTTGGAGCAATTTCTTCATCGTAAACTTTTTTCTGATTTTGATCGGGAAGTAAAATCATAATAACATTAGAAGATTTTACTGCTTCAGCAACAGATTTAACTTCTAAGCCACCCGCTTTAGCTTTTTCAACAGATGGAGAATTTTTTCTTAAACCAACACAAACATTCATTCCGCTTTCTTTAAGATTGAGTGCATGAGCATGTCCTTGACTTCCAAAACCAAGAACAGCAATTTTTTTATCTTTCAAAAAATCAAGATTTGCATCGCTATCATAATAGACTTTCATTTTAGTGTTTCCTTTTTATGTTGTTAAATTTTTTTCTTTTTTAATTTTAATTTGTTCACCGCGTTTAAGGGCTACAATTCCACTGCGGGCAATTTCTTTAATCCCAAATGCTGAAAGAAGATTAATTGCAGCATCAATTTTATCAGGTGGACCAGTAATTTCTAATGTCATTGAACGACCTGTAATATCAACAATGTTACCTCTAAAAATGTCATTTATATTTTTTATTTCTTCCATTGAACCTTTAGGAACTGAAACTTTAATCAAGGCTAATTCTCTTTCAATGTGAGGTGAACCTGTCAAATCAACAACTTTAATAGTATCAATTAAACGATTTAATTGTTTTACGATTTGATCAATTATTTTATCATCACCTTCTGTAACAACTGTCATTCTGGAAATCTCTTCAATTTCTGTTTCACCAATTGAAATACTGCGAATGTTAAAACCTTTACCGCTGAACATTGTTGCTACACGATCGAAAGCACCAAAATGATTTTCAACTAAAATTGAAATAGTATGTTTTTTCATTATATCATCCTCTTTGGATTTAATCTTTTTACCATCATATCAGAAATTGAAGCTCCACTTGGAATCATTGGGAAAACCATATCTTCTTTTACAACTCTAAATTCAATTAATATTGGTCTATCATTTATTGACATTGCTTTATCTAAAAGAGATTCAACTTCATTTGGATTATCAGTTGAATAAGATTCAATTCCGAAAGCTTGACTAACTTTTACAAAATCTGGGTTACTATTTCCTAAATCTGTAAAACTATATTTCTCTTGATGAAATAATTCTTGCCATTGGCGAACCATACCTAAAAATGAATTATTAAGAATGAAAATTTTTAAAGGTAATTTATTATAAACAGCGGTTATCAATTCCTGAATATTCATTTGAAAACCACCATCGCCACTTATACAAACAACAGGTCTATCTTTTACTGCAAACGAAGCTCCAATTGAAGCAGGTAATCCAAAACCCATTGTACCCAAACCTCCACTTGTAATATTTGATCTTGGATGGTTGTATTTATAATATTGAGCTGTCCACATTTGATGCTGACCTACATCAGTAACAACAACAGCATCTCCTTTTGTTTTTTCAAATATTTTTTCAATAACAAATTCACTTCTTAAACGGCCATCATTTTTTTCATAATCTAAAGGACATTCATTTTTCCATTCTTCAATTTGTTCAAGCCATTCAGTTGTATCAGGTGGGTTTATCATTTCTGCGGCAAGTTCAGCAAGAACATGTTTTACATCTCCCACGATTGGAAGATCAACAATAACATTTTTATCTATAGCTGTAGGATCGATATCAACATGAATTTTGTAAGCTTTATTACAAAAAGTTTCTACTTTACCAGTTACACGGTCATCAAATCTTGCACCGAGAGAAACCAAGACATCACAATTATCAACAGCACGATTTGCCCAGTATGTTCCGTGCATGCCTAACATACCAAGCGAAAGAGGATCAGTACCAGGGAATGCACCCAAACCTTGTAAAGTCATTGTAACTGGTAATTTGTTTTCACGTGCAAAAATTTTAAGTTCTTCTGAACTACCAGACATAATAACTCCGCCACCAACATACAACAATGGTCTTTTTGCTTTTGAAATTATTTCAGCAGCTTTTTTAATTTGATTGCTATTACCTTTATAAGTTGGTTTATAACCACGTACATCAACTTCTTCGGGATATTTGAAAATACATTTTGAAGCAATAACATCTTTTGGTAAATCAACAACAACAGGTCCTGGTCTTCCAGTTGAAGCAATGTAAAAAGCTTTTTTAATTGTTGAAGCTAATTCTTTAACATCACGAACAAGGAAATTGTGTTTTGTAATTGGTCTTGTTATGCCCACAATATCAGCTTCTTGAAAAGCATCGTTACCGATAAGATGAGAAGAAACTTGTCCTGTAAAAACTACTATAGGAACAGAATCCATGTAAGCATCTGCAATTCCTGTAACGGTGTTAGTTGCACCTGGCCCGGAGGTAACTAAAACAACACCAACTTTACCACTTGCTTTTGCATAACCTTCAGCAGCGTGAACTGCACCTTGTTCATGTCGAACTAAAATGTGTTTAAGAAAGTCAACATCATAAAGATGTTCATAAATTTTTAGTACAGCTCCGCCCGGATATCCAAAAATATATTCAACATTTTCTCTTCTAAGGCATTCAAAAAATATTTCTGCGCCACTCATGTAGTTTGGATCATTTTTCATTATAACTCCTAAAAATTAGTTTTTAAAATTGCGCCGCGATTAGCAGAAGTTACCATCTTGCTGTAACGAGCAAGGTAACCTTTAGTAATTTTTGGTTTAAATTCTGGTAGTGAAGAAATTCTTTTTTTAATTTCTTCATCAGAAAGTTGAACATTTAATTTTCTATTGGGAATATCAATTTCGATAATATCACCATTTTGAAGAGCTGAAATTGGTCCCCGTTCGGCAGCTTCAGGAGATACATGGCCAATACATGCACCGCGAGTTCCACCAGAAAATCTTCCATCTGTAATTAATGCAACTTTATCACCAAGTCCTTGCCCCATAATTGCAGAAGTTGGGGTTAACATTTCAGGCATTCCCGGTCCACCTTTTGGTCCTTCATAACGAATAACTACAACATCACCAGCTTTTACATCACCTTTAAGAATTTTTTCAACAGCTTCTTCTTGTGATTCATAAATTTTTGCTGGACCGCTAAACTTCATTAATTTTTCATCAACTGCACCAGTTTTAACAATTGAACCGTCAGGAGCTAAATTTCCAAATAAAATAGCAAGTCCACCTTTTTGAGAATAAGGATTTTCAACTGTATGGATAACTTCAAAATCTTTTATTTCTGCATCAGATATATTTTCACCTAAAGTTTTTCCTGTTACTGTTAATGCAGATTCATCTAATAAATTTAATTTCGTTAATTCCTTCAAGATTGCAGAAATTCCACCAGCACGATCAACATCTTCAATATGAACATTTCTTGTAGCAGGACTAACTTTACATAGATAAGGTGTTTTTTCCGAAAGTTCATTAAGTAAATTTAGATCCAATTTTACACCAGCTTCTTCTGCAATTGCAAGTGTGTGAAGAATTGTATTTGTACTTCCACCCATAGCTAAATCAAGTGTGAAAGCATTTTTGAAGGAATTCAAATTTAGGATTTTACTTGGTCGTAAATCATTTTCAACAAGATGTAATATTTGTTCAGCTGCTTTTACTGCTAGTTCTTTTCTTTTAGGATCAATTGCCAAAATTGTTCCATTTCCAGGTAAAGCCATGCCAAGAGCTTCACACAAACAATTCATTGAATTTGCAGTAAACATACCGGAACAAGAGCCGCAAGAAGGACAACTATAATTTTCAAGAAGTTTTAATTTATCGTCATCAATTTCACCAGTACTGTATTTACCAACACCTTCAAACACAGAAATCAGATCAACTTTTTCACCAGTGGGAAGTTTACCAGCTTTCATAGGCCCACCAGAAATAAAAATTGTAGGAATATCAACACGAGCTGCAGCCATCAACATACCAGGCACAATTTTATCGCAATTTGGAATACATATTAAACCATCAAGTCTATGGGCTTCAACAACAGTCTCAACACTATCAGCAATTAATTCACGGCTGGCTAAAGAAAATCTCATTCCTAAATGTCCCATTGCAATTCCATCATCAACACCGATGGTGTTAAATTCGAATGGAACACCACCAGCTTTTCTAACAGCATCTTTAATTAATTTTCCAAATTCTTGCAAATGAACATGACCTGGAATAATATCAATGTAAGAATTTGCAATTCCAATGAATGGTTTATTAAAATCATCATCATTTTTAATCACTCCAGTAGCTTTTAACAAACTACGATGCGGAGCTTTGTCGAAACCTTTTTTAATTAAATCTGACCTCATAAAATTCCTCAAAATAAATCTTCAGATATAACTTTAGGGCTTCGGTCAACCCCGAAATCTATTTTTTATTTTTGTAATGTGATTTTGGGATTGACCAAATATTCTATTTTAGAATAATAATTCCTAGAATAATTAGAATATTGATAATCCCTAGAAGTGAAATTTCTGAAGAAAGGTTTAAAGTTGAAGACGCAAAATTATTATCTCGTTTAGTAACGAGTGAATTTAATTTGGCAATATTTTGCGTCAAGTTTTTCAAGTGTTTATTTATTTTTGTTTCGAATATAATGTCAGATTTTCAATATGTCAATAGTTGTAAAAAATTATTTTTATAATTTTTCATAATTATGCATAATTATACATTTATTAATGACCCCAAATATCTCTGTCAAGACTTCTATATTGAATAGCTTCTGATACATGATTTGCAAGAATGGACTCAGAATTATCCAAATCTGCAATGGTTCTTGATACTTTTAAAATTCTATCATAAGCACGAGCAGAAAGTCCCAATCTGTTCATTGCCATTTTTAATAAATCTTCACTTGCTTTATCAAGCTGACAGAATATTTTTATTTCTTTTGTAGTCATATCAGCATTCTTAAAGACATGTTTTATTTCTTTAAATCTTTCCTGCTGAATTTTTCGAGCATTAATAACACGCTTTCTAATTTCAGAAGATTTTTCACCTGATTGTTTTGAAGCTAATTCATTAAACTTCACTGCGGGGACTTCAATGTGAATATCAATTCTATCAAGCAGTGGCCCACTAATTTTAGCCATATATTTTTGAATCATAGTAGTGTTACATGTGCATTCGTGATATGGATCTGTAAAATAACCGCAAGGGCATGGATTCATTGCTGCAGCAAGCATAAAATTAGCAGGAAATTCAATAGACATTTTAGAGCGGCTTACTGTTACTTTATAATCTTCTAGTGGTTGACGCATTACTTCGAGAACATTTTTTTTAAATTCTGGAAGTTCATCTAAAAATAAAACACCATGATGTGCAAATGAAACTTCTCCAGGTCTTGGAAATGAACCACCACCAATTAATGCCGCATCGCTAACTGTGTGGTGAGGACTTCTAAAAGGTCTTTCTGTAATTATTGCTTTATCTTTTGGTAAAATACCAGCAACTGAATGAATTTTAGTTGTTTCAAGTGCTTCTTCAAAAGTTAAAGGTGGAAGTATAGTAGGCAATCTTTTTGCAAGCATAGTTTTTCCACTTCCAGGAGGTCCAATCATAATTATATTATGACCGCCAGCAGCTGCAATTTCTAAAGCACGCTTTACATTTTCTTGTCCTTTTACATCTGAAAAATCTAAATGATATACGTTGACTTTAGAAAATAATTTTTCTTTATCAGTAACAATAGGTTGAAATTCTTTTTCATCTTTCAAAAATTCAATTACTTCATTTAATGTATTCATTCCATAAACATTTATTCCATCCACAATTGAAGCTTCATGGACTGAATCAGCAGGGAGAACAATATTTTTAATATCTTTTTTATTTGCTTCAACAGTGATAGGTAAAGCACCTTTAATTTTTCTAAGTGTACCATCAAGAGAAAGTTCGCCGAGTAATAAAGTTTGTTCAATTTTATCTGAACTAAAAATTTCTGTTGCTAATAAAATTCCAATAGCGATTGGTAAATCAAAAGAACTGCCTTCTTTTTTAATATCGGCAGGAGCTAAATTAACAGTTAGTTTTCTATGAGGGAGAACAATACCAGAATTTTTAATTGCCGCTGTAACTCTTTCTTTACTTTCTTTAACAGCATTATCTGGCAAACCAACAATTGAAATAGCAGGAATATTATTTTCACTATGCGTTTCGACCTCAACAATATAGGCATCAATACCTATTGTTGCACCAGAAAGAACTTTTGAAAACATGAAAGAACGCCCCAAGATTTTTTTTGCAAACTAATAAAAAGAAAAGTTTAAAACAAAAAACCCCGCAAAAGCGGGGTAAAAATTTGGTTTGAATTATGCTCGTGATTCAAGAACACTTACATATTTTCGGTCATTTTTTTTGCGTTCGAATTTCACATAACCATCTATAGTTGAAAATAAAGAATGATCTCCGGCAAGTTTTACATTTTTACCAGGATGAAAATTTGTTCCTTTTTGTCTAACTAAAATTGAACCAGCAGAAACAAATTCACCGCCAAAAGCTTTCACACCAAGATATTGCGGATTGCTATCGCGACCGTTACGAGATGAACCTTGACCTTTTTTATGTGCCATAAAATTTCCTCCAGTTACTATGCTATTTTAGTAACTTCTATTCTTGTTAATTGTTGTCTGTGACCTCTTTTTCTTTTATAAGAGATGCGAATTTTTTTCTTGAATACAATTACTTTATCATCTTTTGTATGTTCAAGAACTTTAGCATAAACTTTTACATCGTTTAAAGTTGGAGCGCCAATTTTAGTACCGCTATCATCACCATATAACAAAACTTTATCAAAAACAATTTCAGAATTAGGTTCAGCTTTTAAAAGTGGAACATAATATTTTGTTTTTTCAGTAACTTTAAATTGTTGCCCAGCTATATCAACAACTGCAAACATTCTTCCTCCAATACTTCAAAATTTTGAGGCGTAAATATATGGAATAGCTTTTTAGCTGTCAATAAATGATTTAAATAATTATTTGTTGAAGATTTTCACTTTTTTAATCGGAAATAGAATTTTGATCCAACGTTAGGTTTGCTTTCAACATTTATTTTTGATTCATGAGCTTCTAATATATGTTTTACAATGGCTAATCCTAAACCAGTACCTCCAAGTTCACGAGATCTATCTTTGTCAACTCTATAAAATCTTTCAAAAATTCTTGGCAAGTCTTCCGGTGAAATACCAAATCCAGTGTCTTGAACATAAACAATAGCACTATTGCCTTCTTCTATCACTCCAATTTCTACATTCCCTTTTTCAGTGTATTTAATTGCATTCGTAATTAAGTTTATCATTACTTGTCTTAATCTGTTTTTATCACCAAATAGTTCTAATTTTTCATTGACCGAGTGTAAAAATAATTTTAATCCTTTTGCTTCAGCCTGTTGATTAAATTCATTTTTCAAATTTTTCAAAAAATCATGAATATTGAAGTATCGAAAGCTCATTCTCATTTGTCCAGCTTCAATCATTGAAATATCAATAAGATCATTTAGTAATGTATTTAAATTATTTGTATGATTCATTGCTTTTTTCAAGAATACTTTATTTACATTTTTATCTTCTATTGCACCATCCAAAAGCGTTTCTAAATATCCCTGTATTGTGAAAATTGGTGTCCTTAGTTCATGCGATACATTTCCTAAGAATTCAGTTCTTGCTTGTTCCAATTTTTTCATGTTTTCAATAATATTATTCCAACTATTAAGTGTTAGTATAATTTCTTCTTCTAAATTTTTTAATGAGCTGCTTAGTTTAATGTCATTTGGATTTTTAATTTGGTTACTACGAATTTTCTTTATCACTTCTTTTATTTCATTGATTTCCTTTTTTCTTTTATCGTTTAAGTGGATAAGCGTTAATAATAATATAATTGCGATGATTAAAAATATTATTGACTGAAGATTAATATTAAAGAGCTCAAAATAAAGTAAGAGTAATATTAATACTGAGATTATTAATTGGAAATATTTATTTCTAAGATAATTATTCAATTGATTCTCTGAATTTATAACCAATTCCTTTTATTGTTTCTATATATGGTGAGTAATCACCAAGCTTTTCTCTAATTTTTCTTATATGGACATCTATTGTTCTATCTACAACAAATACTTCATTTCCCCACACACTTTCTAAAATTTTTTTTCGTGTTAAAATTTTGCCTTTATTTTCTAGAAGTAATTTTAACAGTTCAAACTCTTTCTTTGGGAAGAAGATCTCTTCATCATTTATAAAGACTAAATGCTTCTCTTTATCAATTTTAATGAATTCATGTTGCACAAAGTTTTGATTGTTACTAGTTAATTCATTTTTACGAAGGTTTGCTTTTACTCGTGCAATTATTTTCTGAGGTGAAATTGGTTTAGTTATGAAATCTTCTGCTCCAATGTTCAAAGCGAATATTTCATCTTTTTCATTATTCTTTGCAGTTAAAAAAATAATTGGAATTGATTTATACTTTTCATTTTCTTTAATTTTTTTAAATGTTTCATATCCATCAAGCTGTGGCATCATAACATCAAGAATAATTAAATCTGGATTTTCATTAAGTTTTTCAAGGGCTTCTAAACCATTTGTTGCAGTAATTACATCATATTTTTCTTTTATGAGGTTATAGCTAATAAATTCGAGGATATCCTTCTCATCATCAACTAATAAAATTTTTGTGTTCATTTTATTTCAATTTCTTTTTGAAGCTCTGCAGATTTATAAATTGTTTGGACAAGTTCCATGAGAAAAACTGAATCATCACAAGTAGAAATCATTGGTGAATTATTTCTAACGGCAGCAATAAAATGTTTCAATTCATTTTCAAACGACTTTTTATAAAGATCTTTCATGTTGGCAACTGGCAGTGAATAATCAACATGGCCACTTTCTAATCTTTTATATGCACGAAGAGGATTTAAATGTGCAGTACCTTTTGAACCAAATGATGCAAGATGAAATTTATCCCATTCAGAATGGAGTCCCCAACTAACTTCAAAAGAAATAACTTTTCCATCTGTAAACCTTATAAATCCAATAGATGAATCTTCTACATTTTTTGTAGTATTATAGAAATTTTGAACAGAAACACTTTTTAATTGTGAATCATTTGAAATCCATAAAGCTAAATCGAGTATGGGAACGCCTAAATCTAAAATTACACCACCACCAGATATTTCCTTATTTAGAAACCATTTTTGATCACTGCTTTGTTTACGCAACCAACCGCATCTAACATAAAATATTTCGCCCAGTTCGCCACTATTAATTAAGCTTCTCATTAACATTGTGTCAGGGCGATAACGTAAATTCATGCCAACCATTACTTGTTTTTTATATTTTTTTACTGCCGCTTGAATTGCTTTTGCTTCTTCTAAATTTCTTGAAATTGGTTTTTCAATTAAAACATCTTTATTTGCTTTTAAGCATTCAATTGCTATTTCTGAATGTGTATCAGTTGGAGTTGCAATAATCACACCTTCAATTTCTTCTTTATCTAACATTTCTTTATAATCGGTGTAACTATTTTTGATACTATATTTCTCGGAAATTATCTTAAGTCTATTCTTGTTAATATCTGAAACCGCAGCAATACTAACATTGTTCATTTTAGAAAGTACAGGTAGATGAATTAATTGTGCGATACCACCTAATCCAATAATAGCAATCTTTGTTTTTTCCATAATTTTATTTTTGATTTATAAAATTTTTAATCTTGTTAATTATTCCTTGTGGATCAATTTCGAGAATATTATGAAGCTCTGCTTGAGTTCCATGATCAACAAATTGATCAGGTAATCCAATTCTTAAAATATCATTTTTTAATTTTTTATCAGAAAAGAATTCAACAATTGCTGATCCAAATCCACCTATTAAACTATTTTCTTCTAATGTAACTATTGTTTTGTGTTTATTAGCAATTTCTAACAATCTATTTTCATCAAGAGGTTTTATAAAACGCATATTAATTAATTCAGCTGAAATGTTTTCTTCAATTAATTTTTCATATACTTTTTTACCATACTGTACCATATTTCCTACAGCTAAAATAGCCAGATCATTTCCATCAAAAATTTTTTCTGAACTTCCAATTTCAATTTCATTAAATCCATTTTCTAATTCAACACCAACAGCATTACCTCGAGGGTATCGAATTGCTATTGGACCTTTTTTATAGTTTACTGCAGTGAATAACATGTTTCTTAATTCAGCTTCATCTTTAGGTGACATAATAACCATATTGGGTATAACTCTTAAATAAGACAAATCAAAAACACCATGATGAGTAGGTCCATCAGCACCAACTAATCCAGCACGGTCAAGAACAAAAACAACATGCAAATTTTGTAAAGCAACATCATGAATAATTTGGTCGTAAGCTCTTTGTAAAAAGGTAGAGTAAATCGCAACAACTGGAATTACACCTTGGGTTGCTAATCCAGCGGCAAAAGTTACGGCATGTTCTTCTGCAATTCCAACATCATAATATCTATTTGGAAATTCATTCTGTAAATAATCCATTCCTGTTCCATCGGGCATTGCGGCTGTTATTCCAACAATTTTTTCGTTTTCTTTTGCTATTTCAACTAATGCTTTTCCAAATATTGAAGTATATGATGGAATTGATGAAGAAACTTTAATTGCTTTTCCTGTTAATTTATCAAATGGAGTTGCTGCATGATATTTTTGAGAATGTTCTTCTGCTGGTGTATATCCTTTTCCTTTTTCAGTTAAAATATGAACTAACATTGGACCGTTTAAATCTTTTATATATTCAAACAACTTGATAAGTTGTGCAACATTATGGCCGTTAATTGGACCGAAATACCTAAAACCCAGAGCTTCGAATAACATTCCCGGTGTTAAAACAGATTTTATTCCTCTTTCAAGTCGAAGAGCAGCTTTTCTTATTCTATCACCAAATTGATCGAGTTTTCCAGTTAAATCCCAAACAGCATCTTTTAATTTTTTATATTCAGGATGAGCAATCATCTCGTTGAAATAATTATGAATTTGCCAAACATTTGGAGCAATTGACATACGATTATCATTTAATACAACTATTAAATTACTTTTATTAATGCCAGCATTATTCATTGCTTCGTAAGCCATACCGCCAGTCATAGCGCCATCGCCAATGACAGCAACAACTTTTTTCTTAAGTAAAAGAATTTTATTTGCTTCAGCCATACCAAGTGCTGCACTTATAGAAGTTGTTGCATGGCCAGCGCCAAATGCATCATATTCACTTTCGCTTCTTTTCAAGAAGCCGCTTAGTCCATTTAGTTGGCGTATTGTATGTAGCTGTTCTTTTCTTCCTGTTAAAATTTTATGCGGATATGCTTGATGACCTGTATCAAAAACGATTAAATCATTTGGAGTATCAAATACTTTGTGAAGTGCAACAGTCAACTCAACAGCACCTAACCCTGCACCAAAATGTCCACCTACTTGAGAAACAATATCAATTAAATAGGCTCTTACATCATCACATAAAATTTTAATTTCATTTTGATTAAGTGTTTTTATATCCTTTGGAGTATTTACTTTTGAAAGTATGGAATATTTTGTCGTATCAATCATAAATTACCTTTTTGTTACTTTAAATCAGTTTCGAGCTGTTTTTTTAATTCAGTAATTTTTATTTCAGCTTCTTTTAATAATGAGTAACAATTTTTTGCTAAAATAATACCTTCTTCATATAGTTTTATTGAGTCTTCAAGACTAACATCACCACTTTCAAGTAAGTTTGATATTTCCTCAAGTCTCTTTAAAGAATTTTCAAAACTATTTTCTTTTTTCTTCGCCATTGATTTTTATATCTCCATCATAAAATTTTATTGTAAATGAATTTTGTTCGTTGAAATTTTTTAATCTTGGAATGACTTTATCATCTTGTATGATATATGAAAAACCTCTTTTTAAAATATTATCAATATCAAATGAATTTAATTTGCTGTTTTGTAAATCTAAAATATGAAAATAATTATTTACTTTTGACGAGATTTCTTTGTTAAGGATATATGTTAAGTTGTCTAAAGTTTGATAATAATTTTTTAATTGGTCTTCAGTTTGTTTAAATCCATAAGATTTTGTCAAATCATTAATTAGTTCATAATATTCATTAATTTTTTCATTTAATGTAACATTGAGATTTTGAATATATTGTTCAAGATAATTTAAAATATCGTTTCGGTTTGGGGTAGCTAATTCAATTGCGGCAGATGGTGTTGCGGCACGTAAATCGGCTACATAATCAGCAATAGTAGTATCAACCTCGTGACCAACAGCGCTTATAATTGGAATTTCAGATTCAAAAATTGCACGAGCAACAATTTCTTCGTTGAAAGCCCATAAATCTTCAAGTGAACCGCCGCCTCTTCCAACAATTATTAAATCTACATTGTTTAATTTGTTGAATAATTTAATCGAGTTAACAATATCTTCTGCGGCTCCTTCTCCTTGAACTTTAGTTGGACATATAATAAGTTCAAGTAATGGAAATCTTCTTGTTGCAATACTAATTATATCTTGTAAAGCTGCACCATCAATCGCTGTTACTATACCAATCTTTTGAGGAAATTGTGGAATTTCCTTTTTATATTTTTCATCAAATAATCCTTCTGCTTCCAATTTTTGTTTTAGTTTTTCAAAAGCCGCTTGAAGCTCACCTACTCCAGCTGCTTTCATGCTTTTAACATCAATTTGGTAATTCCCTCTTGGTGGATAAACAGTAATTCTACCAGAAACTATTACTTTAATTCCATCTTGCGGAGTAAAAAAAACATAATTATTTAAACCACGCCACATAGTACAATTAATTTGTGCATTGTTATCTTTCAAAGTGAAGTACCAATGTCCAGAAACGTGTTGCTTAAAGTTTGAGATTTCCCCAATTACATTAACATCAAAAAAATTGTTTTCTAATGTTTCTTTAATTTGTCCGGTTATTTCACTAACGGATAAAATATCATTCATTTTTTTATAGATTTAATGAGAAAAAGTTTGAATAAAGTCCAATTGAAAATTCATAAAAATCTTTTGCATCTTTTTGAAGTAGTAAATTATATCTATATCGTGTAAAAAAAGTAAATACATTTTTTATTTGAAAAAGACCAAGTGAAAATTCAAAACTAACTCCATTATAACCTTTCAAATTACTTAGATAAGAAATTCCTGTTGATATGTATTTAATTTCTTTAGGCTGAAATAAATGTTTATAACCGAATCTAAGAATATTTTTCCTTTCAGCTTTTAGGTAGTGTGAATATTCAAATGAAATAAAACCTTGTGGATAATTATAACCTTTTCCATAAAAATTATATAAAGGAATTTCTTTGCTTAAACCGAAATATTCTTTACCATCAATGAAAGCATATTCAAAAGTTGGAATTGCAAAAACAATTCCACCAATACATAGTTGAGTGTAATCGAATTCTTTAGCTTCCTTTAGAAGAATATCTTCCGGCAACTCTACAAAATAATTTTCACTTATATAATTTTTATTTTCTTTTGTTGTTAAGTTTATTTGATATGTAATAACATTACTAATGAAATCTTTTTCATTTATTTCAATTTCAATTTTATGAAGATCTGTATATTCATTAGAAATTTGATAACTATTTAATTTATTTATTTTCACAAATGATTTACAACTATCAGAAGTACTAAATGACAGAATTAATTTATGTGGCTTTTCTTGTGTTATGTAAGAATCGATTATAAAAATATCTACTGGAATATTCGCTTGTTCTTCTTGAGAAAATACATTTGAAACAATAACGATAAATAAAATAATTATTTTTTTCATAGTTCCATTTTTTATTATTTAAAAATAATCCTTTTTCAAATGAATTAATATAAACTATGGTAAAATGATTTTATTATATTTGCGTCAATCAAAAATAAAAAGAGACATAAATTGAATATATTAATCTCAAACGATGATGGAATTAACTCACCCGGACTTTTAGCTCTTGCAAATGAACTCAAAAAAATTGGTAATGTAACAATTGTAGCGCCTTTAACGGAACAAAGTGCAGTTGGTCATGCAATCACAATGAAATATCCACTGCGTGTAACAGAAATTTATAAAGATGGTGAATTTTTTGGTTATGCAGTCGATGGGACACCGGCAGATTGTATAAAAATGGGTATTAGAAATATTTTAAAGGAAACTCCAGATGTTGTTGTTTCTGGAATAAATCTTGGTTCTAATGCGGCAATAAATATAATTTATTCAGGCACTGTTTCAGCCGCTCGCGAAGCTACAATTATGGATGTTCCAGCAATTGCTGTTTCTGTTGCAAGTCATAATGCAAAGCATTTTGAATTTGCAGCAAAATTTTCTTCACAGCTTTCACAATTAGTTGTTAAAAATGGATTACCAAATGGAACTTTGTTAAATGTTAATGTCCCCGATTTACCTGAAAATGAAATTGCTGGTGTTTTAATTACATATCAAGGCAAATCAAAATGGGATGATGTTTATGAAGAAAGGATTGATCCTTATGGAAATAAATATTATTGGTTGACTGGCAAATTATTAGAAACAGATAAAGATTTGAAACAAGATCATTTTGCTTTGAAAAATAATTATGTTTCTGTTACTCCAATTCATTTTGATTTAACAGATTATAAAACTTTCGAAGCTTTACAAAACTGGAACATTGAAAATTTCAAAAAATAATTTTGATGATATATTTTTTAACATTCTCTAATTTCAACTTACTTATTAAAGGAAATATAATTTTTCTTTTATCGTTTATTCTAATCTCAATACTTTTTTCAATTTTTATTTATAAGTACACAATCCCCAATATTTCCAAATCAAAAAAAATATTACTCACATTTTTAAGAAGTTTAATTTTTATAATTATAATTTTATTGTTATTCGAATCTACTATTAGCTTCTTGTACAAATACGAAAACAATAAGTTTACTTATTTACTCATCGATAATTCAAATTCTATTGTTTTAAAAGATAGTTCTAAAACAATCACAAAAATAAATTCTATAACAAACTACTTAACAAGATTAAAAAAAAATAATATCAAAATTTTTTCTTTTGATAATAATGTTCATGAAATTGGAAATAATTCGTTATTAAACTTCAGTGCACAAGGAACAAATTTCTACTCAGTTTATAATCATCTTGCTAAAAACAAAAGTGAAATTGAAAATGTTGTAATAATTAGTGATGGTAATTTAAATCAAGGTGAAGATCCAATTAACAATTTTGAAAAATTAGGGTTACCTATCTTTACTTTAGGCGTTGGTGATACAACAACATCCAAGAATGTAGAAATCAATAGTGTCAATCATAACAATTTTGTTTTCTACAATAAAGAAATTGACATTTCTGTTATCATACTGAACAAAGGTTATGAAAACAAAAATTTTAATATCAGACTTTATGAAGAAGATAAATTAATTTTACAAAAAAATGATATACTTAATTCATCAGGGTTTAATAAAGTTAGTTTAAAAATTAAACCGAGTAAAATTGGTGAAGTTAAGTACAAAATTGAAATTGACAAATTCAATGGTGAGGAATCTTATAATGATAATTCTAAAATATTTTTTATAAATGTTTTGTCAAATAAGTTAAAAATTGGCTTGGTTTCGGATGCACCAAGTAATGATTTAACAATAATATCAAATGCATTAAAGAACGAAGAAAATTATCAGATTATTAAATATTATAAAATCAATGAATCAAAATCCTGGATTGAACCAACAAAAATACCAATTGATAGTATCGATGTTTTCTTTTTTATTAACTTTCCAACTAAAGCTACAAGACAAAATGAAATCGAATTATTCTATAATCAAATTAAAAAAGGTAAGCCATTTTTTATTTCAATTTCAAATTATACAGAATTGGAGAAGTTAAAATATTTCTCGTTTAACTTACCAATTACTATAAAATCAAATTTTAATGAATCACAAAAAGTTAATCCTGATATTTTGCAAAATGAGTTTATCTCTAATTTTTCTCAAGTAAGTAGCAGAACAGATATCTGGAATAAATTAGCGCCAATTGATCAACTCAATTTTAATTTTACCCTCAAAACTGAAAGTAAATCTATAGTTAATTCTCAATTTAAAAATGTTGATTTGAACCGACCAATGATGATAATCCGTAATATTGGAAATGAAAGATCATTCCTTTTCAATGGATACAATTTTTGGTATTGGCAATTTCAAACTGTAGATTTAAATAAAGATTTTATTTCAAACTTTATAATTGAAATAGCTAAATGGTTAAGTCAAACGAAAAACAAAAATTATTTTTCAATAAGAACAAACAAAAAAAGTTATTCGCAAAATGAAGAAGTGGAATTTTACGCTGAACTTTATGATCAATCTTTTAATCCCATTGATACAAGCAAAATAAGTGTTAAAATTAAAAATACAAGTTCAGAAATTGATTTAACACCTCAAGGGAATGGTGTTTATTCAGGTAAAGTTGTTCCAAATTCTACTGGAGAAATTTTATTTGAAGCAACAAATTCATATTATAGAAATTCATTAAGCCGTGCTACAAGTAGATTTTATGTTTCTAATATTCCAATTGAAAAAACTGAGACAAAATTGAACTCAAACTATTTGAAGCAAATTTCGCTTCAAACAAATGGAAAATATTTTTACATAGATGATGCAAAAAATATTCGTGATTTTATTGTTCATTCACAAGCAACAAAAAATGAAATTACAATTAAAAAAGATTTTGAATTATGGCATAACAAGTTCATTATAATTGCATTGATTTTTCTTTTATCAATAGAATGGTTAACAAGAAAATTATTTGGAATGATATAAATAAACTATGAACTATTTAAAATTCACAAAAAAAGAGAAAGTAAACTTTAAGTTAATTGATAATCAACACAAAGATTTTATTAATCTTGTAAATAAACTTTTCGATGCATCAAATCAAAATAATTATAATGAAGTTAATAGTTTGATGAAGGAACTTGTGAGTTTTTTAAAACTTCATTTTTCTACCGAAGAAAAATTAATGATAGAAACAAAATATGAGGGCTATTACTCACATAAACTTGAACATGACAGATATCTAAGAACATTTATTAAACTACAAAATGATTTTTTGAATAAAAATATTTTACCTACAATTGATTTTTTTGAAAGTATAAAAAACTGGTTTACAAATCATCTTGAAATGAATGATAAAAAGATGAGTGATTATTTTGTCAAACTCGGAATTAAATAAAATAATTAAAATAATTTTTGATTTTATTTTTCCAAGAATCTGTCTCTCTTGTAATACGAAATTAAATCTTGACGAAAGCGTAATTTGTAATTCATGCAAAAACACTATTAAAATCGTCCCGCAAGAATTCCTTAAACTTGAATACTTAAAAAAATTCCACAATGATTTAATTATTGACGATTTTGAATCTTGTTTCTTATTTGAAAAAGAGAAAGTATTGCAAAAGGTGCTTCATTCATATAAATATGAAAACAAAATTTATGTTGGTAAATTTTTAGGTGATTTGATTTATTCTAATTTAGAAAAATTTATAAAAGCATGGGATGCTGATTTAATAATTCCAGTTCCACTTCATTCATTAAAAAAAGCTGAAAGAGGCTATAATCAATCGTATTATATAGCAAAACAAGTTGCTAAAAGGTTAGAAATACCAATCGATAAAAAATTACTCAAAAGAAGAAGATACACGCAATCACAAACAAAAATGAATCTAATTGAAAGAAAAGAAAATGTAAAAAATGCTTTTATGTTAAAGGATAAGAAAAAAATCTTTGGTAAAAAAATAATATTAGTTGATGATGTAATTACAACTGGTGCAACTATTGGTGAATGCGCAAAAATTTTAAAAGAAAATGGTGCTATTAAAATATTTGCACTTTCTGTGGCTATACCAATAGATCACATTTTATTTGGTGCAGAAACTCCTAATATTGATAGTCCATTCCTCAATACGATTTGAGTTGCAATAGCTAACGAAATTCTTGCTTCGGCAAGATTTTTTTCACTTCCAATAATTCTACATTCAGTGTAAAATTTATGAAAAGTTGCAGCAAGTTCTTCTAAATAATTTGCAATTTTGTGCGGCTCATAGTTTTCTGCACTAATTAATACAACTTCAGGAAATTCAAATAATTTTTTTAATAAGTCTTGTTCAACATCTGTTGTTAATAAATCCAAATTTTCCAGTGAAGGAATTAAATTTTCATCTTTTGTCATTCTTAAAATTGAAGAAATTCTTGCATGTGCATATTGCAAATAGAAAACGGGATTTTCATCAGAATGTTTTTTTGCTAACTCCAAATCAAAATTTAAATGACTTGTCATACTTCTCATTATGAAAAAATATCTTACAACATCTGGTCCGACTTCGTTAATTAATTCATCCAACGTAATATAATTAGCTTTGCGGGTTGACATCTTTACAACTTCACCTTTTTGCAAAATTGTAACAAATTGGTGTATTAATACTTTGACTTTGTTTGTGTCGTATCCTAAAGCACGCAAGCCTGCAAGTACATCGGGATAAGTTGCATTATGGTCTGAACCAAACAAATCAACCATTAAATCATATCCTCTTTCAAATTTAGTTATGTGATAAGCAATATCAGGCAAACGATAAGTCGGTTCGCCACTTGATTTAACAATTACTTTATCTTGATCATTGCCAAGTGCAGTCAACTTTAACCAAACAGCATTATCTTTTTCGTAAGAAAGATTAAGTTCAGCAAGTTTGTCCAATAACGATTTTATCTTACCTTCTTCATATAAAGAATGTTCATTAAAAAAATTATTCATTTTAATTTTTATTGACTGCATTGTTTTAATAATATCTTCAAAAATTTCTTTTTCAGCTCTTTGTTTAAAAATACCATCTGGATTTTCATTTTTTAAGCTATCGCCAAATTCATCTCTTAATTTTTGTGCAATTTCTTTAATGTATTCACCTTGATAATAATCTTCAGGGAATTCGATTCCTTCACCAAGTAATTCTAAATAACGAAGGCGAACTGAATCACCTAAAACACGCATTTGTCTTCCAGCATTATTGAAATAGTATTCTCGTTCAATTTTGTATCCAATCCATTCTAATAAATTTGCTACTGTGTCACCAATGACAGCATTTCTTCCATGTCCAACTGTTAATGGACCAGTTGGATTTGCAGAAATAAATTCAACTAATGCTTTTTTACCTGAATATTTTTTTGATTTACCATAATCATCTTTTTCATTTAATATATATTTAACTATTGAAGGCAAATAATTCTTTTTAAAAAAGAAATTAATAAATCCTGGTCCAGCAATTTCAATTTTTTCAATTATAGATTTATCATAATCAAAATTTGATATTATTTCTTCTGCAATTTCTTTTGGATTTCTTTTTAGTTTTTTAGAAAGTAACATTGCTACGTTTGTAGAATAATCGCCATGACTTTTTTGCGCAGGTATGGACAAAATAAAATCAACTTCATTTAAATAAACTAATTGTTCTGATGTTTTTTGAAACAATTCAATCAAATACTTTTTCAATTTTTCTCCTATTAATTATCTGGGATATTAATAGTTGGAGCATCACCCCAAAGTTTTTCTAAGTTATAATAATTTCTTGATTCAGCTCTAAAAATATGAAGCACAACATCGAAATAATCCATTATAATCCAGTTCAATGTTTCATAACCTTCACGATGAAAGCATTTAATTCCACGCTCAATTAAATTTTTATCAACTTCATCTGCAATTGCTTTAACTTGTCTATCTGAATCCGCTGAACAAATAACAAAATAATCAGCGATATTCGATACATTTTTAAGATCTATAATTTTAATGTTATATGCTTTTTTAATTTTTGTTAATTCTGAAATTAATTTTGCAAATTGTAATGATTCCAATTACACCTCATTTAAATGGATTTAATGTTAAATAATCTTTTCCGATTATTACACTTACATCAATAAAATAATCTTTATTTAATTGTTGAATTATATTTTGTTTTTTAACGCCAAGAGCTTTTGCAACTTCGTAAGCGTTAGCCATATTTCCCATTCTATCAATAACTAAAGTTTCGTCAACTTCAGATGAAATATAATTTCCATAATCAGCCACATCAAATCCTTTAGAACGTAAAAAATCTGTATATCTATCAGCAACACCACTAACACCACAACCATTTCTAACATCTACCTGTATTAATTCTGAAACTTTACCTTCAACAATTTCATCATCAAACTTTGTTGATTTGTACGAAAGCTTTACGTACAGTGAATAACTCATATAAACAATAATTGCTGAAAGAAAGAAGAGTGAAATATTTAATAAAATGTTTATAGTTGGCGACTTTAAATTTGTTTGCTTTTGTTTTGTTGTTCTTGATTTTTCCAATTCGTACCAAAATCTTTTATCTTAATTCAAATCTGAATTACCATTCTCTTTCAAACGGTGAATTATAAAAAAAGGAATTCCTGTAAAAAGGAGAATACCCATAAAAAGGTGAATAATAATTAAAAGGAGAATTACTGTATTGTAACATTACAGACATTCCATCACTTATCTTATAATTCATTTGAAGTCTATCGATATATAAGCCATTAATTTGTTTAGAAAAATCTTTTCCAAATGAATTGTATGGAGAATTTAAGATGCTAAACTCTGCAAGAAGATTTAGTTTATCACTAAATTTAAAGTTCATTGTATTTGTGTAAGAACCTAAAGCCATTGAGCCAAAACCAAACGTTGAAAAAGATAAGCCAAAAGAATGATGCATGTTAAAATCTTCAACTCCTAATAAACCAAGTAAAGAACCAAAACTTTTATTATATACACCACTTTTGATATCAACGGGTTTATTTAATTCTTCTTTAAACTGACCAAGTAATATTGATGAAACCAGTAAAAAAATTATTCCAAATTTTTTCATAATTCACCTTTGTTTTTAATCTTTAACATAATTAACTAATGTAAGGTTTCTTATTCATTAATTTTGACTATCATTTCAATTTCAACAGGAGCATCCAAAGGCAATTCACTAACTCCAACAGCACTCCTTGCATGTTTACCTTTATCACCAAAAACATTAACAAGAAATTCAGAAGCACCATTTGCTACTTTTGGTTGTGCTGTAAATCCAGTTTCTGAATTAACAAATACAACTAATTTTATTATTTGATCAATTTTATCAAGACTACCAACGATACTTTTTATTGCACTTAAACAATTCACAGCGCTAATTTTTGCAGATTCAAATGCTGTCTCTTCACTTACCTCTTTTCCAACTTTTCCAACTGCAAATAATTTTCCATCTTTGGTCGGCAATTGTCCTGATGTAAATACTAAATTCCCAAACTTTTGAGCAGGTACATAAGCAGCTAAAGGTTTTGCTGCTTCAGGCAAGTCATATCCTAAAATTTCTTTTATTTTTTCTTCGTACATATTTTATCCAAAAAGTTCTGTTCAAATATAATAAAAGTTACATGAAGATTTTTTCCATTATGAAATATGATTTATTTTTTGATACAAATTTTTGGAGATAAAATGGTTGGAGATAAATTCCAGAATCTTTATGAAATAATGAGAAAATTAAGAGTTGAATGCCCTTGGGATAAAGAACAAGATCATGATTCAATTAAAGCGGCAACTATTGAAGAAACTTATGAAGTAGTTGAAGCAATAGATCAAAAAAATTATGATGAATTGAAGAAAGAGCTTGGTGATATGCTTTTGCATATTGTATTTCATTCCGTCATTGGAGAAGATAACAAATCTTTTTCAATGGAAAATGTAATTGATTCAATTACAGAAAAATTAATTAGAAGACATCCTCATGTTTTTGGAGATGTTAAAGTAAATGGCACAAAAGAAGTCTTAAAGAATTGGGAAGAAATTAAACTAGCAGAAGGAAGAGATTCAATTTTAGAAGGAATACCAAAACAATTACCATCATTAGCCCGTGCTTATAGAATTCAGGAAAAAGTTAGTAAAGTTGGATTTGATTGGGAACATAAAGAAGATGTTTGGAATAAAGTTCTTGAAGAAATAAATGAAATGCACGAGATGGAAAAAATCGGTAACAAAGAAAAATTAGAAGAAGAAATGGGTGATGTTTTTTTCGCTCTAACTAATTATGCACGGTTTTTAGGTATAAATCCTGAAAATGCTTTAAGAATTACAAATGAAAAATTTATTAAAAGATTTTCTTATGTTGAATCTAAAATAAAGGAGAATGGTAAATCTCTATCGGAATCAACATTACAAGAAATGGATAAATACTGGGAAGAAAGTAAAACAAAAGAACTTTAATGCATTAATTATCAATTATCAATTTGCAATTATCAATTTGCAATTATCAATTATTTAGAATTGTGTTTTTCGTAAGCATCAATTATATCTTTAACAAGTTTATGGCGGACGACATCAATCTTATCAAAATAAACAAAGCCAACTCCATCAACGTTTTTGAGAATTTCTTTCACTTGCACTAAACCACTTTGTGAATAAGTTGGTAAATCTATTTGAGTAATATCACCAGTAATAATTGCTTTTGAATTTGGTCCTAATCTTGTCAAAAACATTTTCATTTGCATTCCAGTTGCATTTTGTGCTTCATCTAAAATAACGTAAGCATTATTTAATGTTCTACCACGCATAAATGCAAGAGGAACAATTTCAATCAAATTTTTTTCTAGATAATTTTTAAGCTGTTCAGTCGGAAGCATTTCTTCCAAAGCATCATAAAGTGGACGAAGATAAGGGTCAATTTTTTCTTTAAAGTCACCGGGTAAAAAACCTAAACTTTCTCCAGCTTCAACTGCTGGTCTTGCAAGAATAATTTTTCTCACCTGATTTTTCTTAAATGCAGAAATTGCAAATGCAACTGCTAGAAAAGTTTTTCCTGTTCCAGCTGGTCCAATTGCAAAACAAATATCATTTTGTTGTACAGTTTTCCAATAGGCAACTTGGTTTGGTGTTTTTGCTTTTATTATATCTTTTTTAGAATATAAAATTATATTATCAATTTCATTACCATTAACAATTTCTTTCCCTTGAAGAGTTAAATCTAAAATTGTGTAAACGTCGTTAGTTGTAAGTTTACCAGTTGAATTTAGAACAAAGATCATTTCTTTAATTATTTTTTCAATAAGATCAATTTCTTCTTCGATCCCTTGGATAATAACATTATCGCCACGAACAATAATATTGGAAGAAAATCTTTCTTCGACTGGTTTTAAGTTGCTATCATTAAAACCAACAAATGAAAGCTGGTCAACTCCTTCTAACTTTATAATTTTCTCTAACTGCGTATTACCTCCAATAAATATAAAACGCCCTTCTCAAAAAATTTGAAAAGGGCGTTTTTGAAAAATTTATATACAACTTCTACAACCTACTACTTTGTTTCTTGTGTTTGTGGAGCAGGTGCTGGTTTATAATTTTTTCTGATTTTATCGTATTTAGCTTTTTCTTCTTCAGTTAAATTAGGAATTCTGAAAATTTGTTTTGGGAAAATTAAATCTGGATTTTTAATCTGATCACGGTTTGCTTGATAAATCATTGGCCAAGCAAATGGATTAGCATAATGTTCTTTCTTTTTAGCAATTCCCCAAAGACAATCACCTTTTACAACAGTGTAATCAATTTCTTTTGGTTTTTCAACCCAAGCATCTAATTTTCTTTGCAATTGATTATGAACCTTGTCAAAAAATTCAGCTAAAGCAGAGATTTTATTTTTTTTCATTGCATCAAGTTCAGCTTGACGGTCAGCTTTTGGTGCTTCTTGTGCATCTATTTTTGCTGAAAGATCATTCAAATTTTTTCTAAAGTTTTCAATATCAGCTTTATTAAATCCTAAAGATGCATAGAATTCATCAATGCATTGATCGTATGTTTTTAATCCATCTCTCATTTTTTTAAGATTAGCAATTTCAGCTTTGAGAGAATTTAATTCATTTGTTAAAGAAACTTTCTTTTCAGTTAAGCGATTAATTTCATTTTGCCATTCTTCTTTAGTCATATCTTCTTGAGCAGAGATATTTGCAACAAAGACAAAGAAGAAAGAAACGAGTAATAATAATTTAAAGTTTTTCATATTGTTTTCTCCTTTACCTTTTTACAAACCAATTTTTTCTAAATTCTTTTTAACTTCATTTTTTTCTTTGTTGCATTGATCAAGCTTTGAATTTTTTTCAGCTATTTCTCTTTCAATTGCAGCTTTTTCTGCTTTCAAAGAATTAACTTCTTTGTCAAGTGCTTTTACTTCAGAACGAAGAGCTTCTAATTCAGCCATTTGTTCTTCAGAAACACTGTTACATGCTGTGAACCCAATTGCTCCTATAAACAAAACAGCAACAATTGATTTTTTAATTAGTTGTTTCATGTTAACTCCTATTTTTATGAGTATTTTATTAGTAAATATATTAAAATTTGAATGCACTTATATAATTTTTTTTTCAACAAGACTTGTATAATTATCGCCGGCAATTATAATATGATCAAAAACCTGAATTTCAAGAAATTTGCCTGCTTCAATAAATCGCTTCGTTAAACTTAAATCTTCATTGCTTGGTTCCAAATTTCCACTTGGATGATTATGAAGCAAAATTATGTTTGCAGAATTATTTTCAATTGCTACTTTAAAAACTTCTCTTGGATGAACAACGCTTGAATTTAATGTACCAACTGAAATTAAATCATATTTAATAATTTTATTTGAACTACTTAAGCAAATTACAAAAAATTTTTCTTTTATTTCATCTCGTAAAAGAGGAATAAAAATTTCTGCAATATCTTTAGGAGATGTTATTTTTTTGTTGAACTTCCATTTTTTATTTGCTTCAATTCTTTTAGAAAGTTCAAAAGCTGCAATAAGAGTTGCGGCTTTATCTTTTCCAATACCTAAGTTGTTTTTTAGTGAATCATGAGATTGAATAGCAAGGTTGCTTAATCCTTCATATTTGTTAATAATTTCTTGTGCTAAAGTAATTACAGATTTCCCTTTCATGCCTGTTCTTAAAAGTATTGCAATTAATTCTGCATCAGAGAGATTTTGCACACCTCTTAAAATTAATTTTTCTCTTGGTCTATCATCTAAAGGTAATTCTTTAACTTTCATCATTCCCACTCAATTGTTGCTGGTGGCTTTGAACTAATATCATAAACTACTCGATTTACACCACGAACCATTCGAATTATTTTATTAGATACATTTTCTAAAAATTCATAATCAAATCTGAACCAATCAGCTGTCATACCATCGGTTGATGTTACTGCTCTTAGTGCTATAACGTTTTCATAAGTTCTGTTGTCACCCATAACACCAACTGTTTGAATTGGTAACAAAACAGAAAAGGCTTGCCAAATTTTGTCATATATATTTTTATCAATTAATTCATTCATAAAAATTTCATCAACATCTCTTAAAATATCTAAACGTTCTTTTGTAATTTCGCCTAAAACTCTAACAGCAAGTCCTGGTCCGGGAAATGGATGGCGTTTTATAAAAATCTCTGGTAATCCAAGTTCTCTACCAATAGCACGAACTTCATCTTTGAATAATTCTCTAAATGGTTCGATTAGTTTTAAATTCATTTTTTCTGGCAAACCACCAACGTTATGATGAGTTTTAATAGTAACAGATTTTCCTTTTACTGAAACAGATTCAATAACATCCGGATATAAAGTGCCTTGAACTAAATATTCAACATCATGAAATTTTCTTGCTTCGTTTTCAAAAATTTCTATAAAAGTATTGCCAATAATTTTTCTTTTTTGTTCTGGATCTATAACACCTTTAAGTTTTGATAAAAATAATTCACTTGCATCTATATGAATTACATTTAAGTCATAATTATCTTTAAACATTTTAATAATATCTGCACTTTCATTTTTTCTCATCATTCCATGATCAACATGAATGCAAATTAAATTTTCTTTTACTGCTTTGTGCAAGAGTACAGCAGCAACCGATGAATCAACGCCACCGCTTAAAGCTAAGATTACCTTATTATTACCGACTTTGTTTTTTATTTCTTCGATTGATGAATCAATAAAATTAATTGTTGTCCAGTCTGGTTTACAATTACAAATATTAAAAATAAAATTATCAATAATTTGTTTCCCAAATTCAGTATGAGCTACTTCAGGATGAAATTGAACACCATAAAACTTTTTGCTTGAATTTGAAATTGAGCAAATTGGTGAATTTTCAGATTTAGAGGTTACTATAAAATTTTCAGGTAATTTTGTTACATAATCACCGTGGCTCATCCAAACAATTGATTCATCAGGAATATTTTTAAATAAATCATCTCTTTGAGTAATCGAAATTTTTGCTTTACCATATTCTCTTTTTTCAGCAGGTTCTACCATTCCGTTGTTATTTATAGTTAATAACTGCAATCCATAACATATACCAAGAATTGGGACACCTAATTCAAAAATTTCTTTATCAATTTTTGGTGAATCGGAATCATAAACACTCATTGGCCCGCCAGAAAGAATTATACCTTGTGGTTTTTCCTCTTTAATTTTTTGAATTGGAAATTCATGAGAATGAATTTCAGAGTAAACATTACTTTCCCTAATTCTTCTTGCAATGAGTTGTGTGTATTGTGAACCAAAATCTAAAATTAAAATTTTTTGTAGATGTAGCATCAAACACCTAAAGAAAGGCAAAACCTAAATTTGATTTTGCCTTTTTAAGAAAATGAATTTTATTATTGACCTATTTGAGATTTGTAAGCTTCTGCATCAAGTAATTCATTGAGCTGTGAAGGATCTGCAATTTCTATTTTAATAATCCAACCTTCACCATAAGGATCAGTATTTACAAGTTGAGGTTCGTCATTTAATTTAGAATTAATTTCTAAAACTTTACCTGAAACAGGTGCAAATAAATCGCTTACAGTTTTAACAGCTTCAATTGTTCCGAATGATTCATTCATTGTAACTTCAGTAAGTTCAGGATTAATATCGACATAAACAATATCGCCAAGTTCACCTTGAGCATATTCGGTAATTCCAATAATACCAATGTTGCCTTCAGCTCTTATCCATTCATGCTCTTTTGTGTACTTTAGATTTTCTGGGAAATTCATAGTAACCTCTTTTTTTATTTGAAATATTTCTCGATAAATGATGTATCGAAGTTGCCATTTATAAAATTTTCATTTTCAAGAACCTTAATATGAAAAGGAATTGTTGTTTTAATACCTTCAATTTTAAATTCTTCTAATGCCCTCTTAGCTCTTCTAATTGCATGAATTCTATCGGTCCCCCAAACTATCATTTTTGCTATTAAGGAATCATAGTAAGGTGGAATTACATATTCATTATAAGAATGAGAATCTATCCTTACACCAAAACCACCAGGAAAATGTAAAAAGTCAATTACTCCGGGTGAAGGTCTAAAATTATAATCGGGATCTTCAGCGTTAATTCTAAATTCAATTGCATGACCACGTGGTTCTTTTGGTTTATCTTCTAAGCCATATCCAGCAGCAACTAAAATTTGATTTTTAATTAAATCAATATTTCTAACCATTTCAGTTACAGGATGTTCAACTTGAATTCTTGTATTCATTTCGATGAAATAAAAATTCATATATTTATCTACAAGAAATTCAATAGTACCAGCACCACGATAATTAACAGATTCAGCACCAAGAATTGCAGCTTCTTCCATTTTTTTTCTTACTTCATCATTAATAAAAGGAGAAGGAGATTCTTCAATTAACTTTTGGTGCCTCCTTTGAATAGAACAATCTCTTTCTCCATAAGCATAAACTTTTCCATCAATATCTCCCATGACTTGAATTTCAATGTGTCTTGGGTTTTCAATAAATTTTTCTAAATAAAGATCAGGATTTCCGAATGCAGCATTTGCTTCGTTACTTGCAGTTTGAAAAGCATTTTCAAGTTCATCTTCTTGAAAAACAATTCTCATTCCTTTTCCACCACCACCAGCCGAAGCTTTCAGCATAATTGGATAACCAATTTCTTTTGCAATAATTTTTGCTGATTCAACATCATTTACTACGCCTTCGCTACCAGGAACAACTGGAACACCAACTTTTTTCATTGTTTCTTTGGCAAATGCTTTATCCCCCATTTTTCTGATTGCATCACCAGTTGGACCAATAAAAGTAAATCCACTTTCAGCGCAAATATCACTAAAATCTGCATTCTCAGCTAAAAAGCCATAACCAGGATGAATTGCATCAGCTCCTGTTATTGCTGCAGCAGAAAGAATTGACGGAATTTTTAAATAACTTTCTTTGCTAGACGATGGTCCAATACAAACTGCTTCGTCGGCAAAAATAACGTGTAATGATTCCTTATCTGCCTCACTATAAACAGCAACAGTTGGGATACCTAATTCTTTACATGATCTTATAATTCTTAAAGCAATTTCACCACGATTAGCAATTAAAATTTTTTTAAACAAAAAATCCTCAACTTATATTTATAAAGGTTCAACTAAAAACAATGGTTGGTTATATTCAACAGGTGTTGCATTATCAACAAGAATTTTAACTATCTTACCATCAATATCACTTTCGATTTCATTCATTAACTTCATAGCTTCAACGATACAAAGTATTGTTCCTTTCGAAATTGTATCACCAACTTGGACATATGGTTCAGCATCTGGAGATGGGGCACGGTAAAACGTTCCAACAATTGGAGACTTTATTTCATGTAAATTATTTGATATTGAAGACTCTTGAATTGTTTTTTTGTTTTCTACTTCTATGTTTATTTCGTTAGTTTGAACTTTTGCAATAGGGTTTTGAGTAGGTGATACATGTTGAAATTGAAAATGTTGATTTGAAGGTGTGTTTTTTGAAATCTTTATTTTAAGATCACCTTCCTGAACTGAAAATTCAGTTACTTCACTATCTTCAACAATTTTAATTAATTTTTTAATTAGGTTAATATCCATTGTTCACTTCAAATTTATTTTGAAATTAGTTTTTTACTCTTTCAACATATCCACCAGTACGAGTGTCAATTTTAAGAACATCGCCTTCATTAATGAATAATGGTACTTGAACTTTAGCGCCTGTTTCTAAAATTGCTGGTTTCAGTGCAGTATTTGCTGTATCTCCTTTGAAGCCCGGTTCGGTTTCTTTCACTTTTAGGGTAACAAAAATTGGTACTTCAGCTGAAATAATTTGATCATTGTTATCAACTAAAAGTTCAACTTCTTCTCCTTCTTTTAAGTAATTAACTCCTTCACCAAAGTGTACTTCTGGAACAGTAATTTGTTCGTAAGTTTCATTATCCATCAAAACTAAACCAGCTGATTCTTTATAAAGAAATTGATATTTTCTTCTTTCAACTCGAATAACTTCAACTGATTCACCTGAGCGAAAAGTATTTTCTAAAACTTTTCCTGTTCTCATGTTTTTCAAAGTTGTTCTTACGAATGCACCACCTTTACCAGGTTTTACATGAAGAAATTCTACAATTACGTATGGATCGCCTTTAAATTTAATAATTAATCCATTTCTGAAATCTGATGTATCTGCCATATTCCACCTTAATCTTTTTGAAAAATAATCATGGTAAAGTTATAAAACAATATTTATTTATAATTCTGCTTGAGTAATGTATTTATCGATATCTAAGTAAGGAGCAAAATTTTTATAATCTTTTTTAATAGACTTAAATAATTGTTTTGCTTCTTCTTTTTTGCCAGCTTCTAATAAACAAATTCCAGCTTTTAATGTATATTCTGCATTTGATGGATTTGCTTTTGTTACATGAGCTGCATCCAAAAATAAATCTGAAGCTTTTTCATATTCTTTTTTAGATTGTAATATCCCAGCTTTACCAGCTAAAGCAGCTGCTTTCAATAGCTCGTTTGAACCAGAGTAATCTTCATAAAATTCCAATGCTTTATTTAAATCACCTATTACATTATATGAATTTGCTAAATATATTTTTGCGGTTTCTCCTTGTTCTGAACTTCCATATTGTTCTACAATTTGTTTTAAGCCAATTATATTTTGAGCTTTTACTCCTTCAATTGCTTCTTTCATTGAACCAGATTCATAAAGTGGAACTACTTTAGAAAGCAAATTTGCTGCTGCTATGTTATCATTTTTCTTTTTGTTATTAATTAATATTATAGCAACTACAATTACTGCTATAATACCTAAGCCAATTAAAAACTTAGCTTGGTTTTCCATAAATAAATTGTAAAACTTGTAATATGTAGAAACAAGTTTATCTTGTTTAATTTCTTTTTTAGAAATCTTTTTTCTGGCTGATAACACTTTTAACCTCTGATTTTTATAAAATATTAAAATTTTTGGGCGAAAATCTAAGAAAAATTATAGACCTATTCTAATATGATTAGAAAAAATCCATGCATTTTCATTTAAGTAAACTTCTACTCTATAAGCACCTTTTTGTAATACATTAAAACTTAATAATTGGCTTTTTTCTTCAACAATTTGATTGCCATTGTGAATTAACCTAATAATTGAATTTGGATTTGGAGATTCAACGATTAACTCAATATCAGGTGTAAAATTTAAAGATTCGCCCATTGAAAAAATTTTATCTTTATATTTTGCATAAAAGCGAAATCCTTTAGCATCACCATAATAATAATTTGATACGAAACAATTACCTTCTTTAATTGATTTATATATTTTTTCTTTTGCAAAATTGGAATCATTAATTTCTTTTGAAGTCTCTAACGATTGATCAACTAAAACATGAGTTCTAATAGATTTGAACAATATTTTATATGGAAAAACTTCCAACTCAACAAATCCTAATAAATTTACTTTATGAGCGTGAGCATCTACTCCACCAACACCAATAACTTTTCTAGTCAAATTTAGCTCATCCCATTTTTGAAGTGTTTCTTTTGTTGGACCAACAATTGACTTAAGCGGATGAAGAAAATAATTGTATTTATTTTGCTCAGTTAGACCTTCCATCCATTCAGACATATGATTCCAAATTTCTATTCCGTGAAAATCTTGACTTCCCCATTCAGTCCATGGATAAGGTGGATGTTCTTTCATTGAATTTCTTTTTTCAAATGGATGGGCAATAATTCCAATTCCACCTAATTCTTTTACTTTTCTTGTATATTCAATTGCTGGAATTCTTGTACTGATTGTTTCATTAATTCCAAGAGCTAAAAGATGATTTTTATTTTGTTTATCATTTATCTCACAACCAACAAGTAGTAATGTATTATTATACCATTTTTCAAAACCTTCGTTCAAAGCTCTTAATGTGTTATGATCTGTAATTATAAGAAAATCTAAAGCAGATTCTTTTGCACATTCAACAATATCTATAATTTCACCAGAACCATCTGAAAAAATAGAATGTATATGTAATACGCCAACGTATTCAAACATAATTACCAACCAAGTTGGTTAGGAAGGTTTACAATCAAACTATGAATTATAAATTATTTACTTCGTAAAGAGTAGTATATTGTGTTGATTGTTCTTTAATCATATCAGAAAGTTTTGTCATTAAAATATCAATTCTTTCGTCTGTTGTTTCTTCAAAATTGTCGTAAGCTTCCTGATTTTTGAAAAGATATATTTCTTCGAAGCAATTTGGTTTATTTTTCTGCTCATAGACAGAATAATTTTCCAAACCTTCTGACTTGACTAAATTTTTAAGTTCACGAACGACATCTAAGTAATCTTGTCTGCGTTCTGGATAAATAGTATAACGAATTGAAAAAATTACTTTTCCCATTTAATTCCTCATTAAAATGTTATTTCACCTTTGAAAATAATTTTTGCAGGTCCTGTAAGTGAAACATTTTTATATTCACCATTGTCAACTGCAAAATCTACAATTAAAGTATCCCCACTTTTTGCAATAAATTTTAGTGGCGGATTTATATTTTTGATTTTGTTAATAACAATTGCCGAAGCAACCGTGCCGGTGCCGCAAGACAAAGTTTCATTTTCAACGCCACGTTCATAAGTTCTGATTTTTATTACATCATTTTCAACTTTTATAAAATTAACATTTACACCGTTTGGCATAAAATCTTTATGAAATCGAATTTCTTTACCTAATTCCACAACCGGGAAATTATTTATATCATTATAAAAAGAGCTTAAATCTTTGTAATCCTTTAATACTTCTTGAATTTCTATTACTACATGCGGTGAACCTGTATCAACAAAAGATGCATTTATTAACTGATTAGAAGCTTTAATTTTAAAGTTGAACTTCATTTTTCCAGGTGAATTAAAATTGAATTTTACAATTTCATCTTCAATTACTTCACCTGAGTAAACATCATCATTAAAAATAAATTTAACAATTTTGCTTTTTGCCAATCCTGAGTCAAAAGTATAAAAAATTGCACATCTTGAACCATTTGCACAAAGAGTTCCGGAAGAGCCATCCGCATTAAAATAATTCAAAGCAAAATCTTCATTTGAATTTTCATTAATTACAAGAACACCATCGGCGCCAATACCGGTATTTCTTTTACAAATCTTTTGAATAATATCTTTATTTAATTCTAAATCTGGATTATATTTTTTATCAAAAAGGATAAAATCGTTACCAGCACCACTTAATTTTGTAAAGAAATACTTTTTCATTTCGGTTTCAAATTTAAGCTAATATTTAGGTTTAAGCAATTAAAAAATAATTGTGGCACGATTTTTAAATTAAGTTGGGAATTAAAATGAAATGTAAAAATTATTGTGGAGGTGGCGGGAGTCGAACCCGCGTCCGAAATTACCCTTCAATGAACATCTACACACTTAGTCTATCATTTATTTTCATCTCGTTAACATCGATAGACAGATTTTAACGAGACAATTTCGGTTAGTTTCTCGTCAGGCTTAACCCGAAAATTTAAGCTGACAATCATACCTTAATCGACACTCGTTCAAAATCCGGTATGAGAGATAATGAAGAGTGGCTGCTCCGTACTAAGACGGATTAAGCAGCAAGGGCGTAATTATATTCGCCAGTTACTTTTTTTACCGCCGTTTAACGTGTCTGCGGAGAACACGATGTGCAGTTCAAAGAACGTATAATCCCGTCGAAGCCAATGTCACCCCCAATTTCCCACGTAAAATTACATATCACTTTTTTGCCAAACTATATCGGAAACGTTTTCAATATGATTTTCATATCTTGCTAAAACAAATAAAAAATCTGATAATCTATTTATATATACTTCTATTAATGGATTTATTTTCTCAACTTTTTTTAATGAAACAATTTCTCTTTCAGCTCTTCTACAAATTGTTCTAGCTAAATGTAAATTTGCCGCACCTTTTGTTCCACCTGGTAAGATGAAATTTTTTAATTCTGGTAATTTAAATTCAATTTCATCAATTAACTTTTCTATTTTATTAATATACTTTTCATCAATTCGTGGAATAACAAAATTTTTAGGTTCATTTTCAAAAGGCGTAGCTAAATCTGAACAAACTGAGAAAAGTTCACTTTGTATACTTTTGAGTATTTCAATTAGTTCCTTATTTTTCATTTCAGTAATTGCAACACCCAATTGTGCATTTAACTCATCAATTGTACCATATGCAGAAATTCTTAAATCATCTTTCCAAACTCTTTTTCCACCAAATAAAGAAGTTTCACCTTTGTCGCCTGTTTTAGTATAAATTTTCATTTACTGTTTTGTTCTTGAGAAATTAATAATTCATTTTTTTGCTTTTCGACATTAACATAAAATTTTTGATTCCCGTTTAACAAACTTTTCTTTACTAAGCATAGAAATTCAGGAAAAAGTTCCAAATGTGAAGTTGTTATTTTGCCGATTGAAACATTTTCATCATCTAAAATATTCAAATCGGAAATTTTATTTAATGGATTTTTTAATTCAGCTTTTACAAGTTTTCTTTGCACTTTATCGTAAGTATCCAATCGAGCAATTACTTCTTGGCCAATATAACAACCTTTTTTAAAATCAATTTCATGAATTAGATTAACTTCATGAGGGTTAGATTCTGAATTTATTTCATTTGGGAATTTGGGTATTAAATTTTTTATTCTAAAGTAATCATACGCTATTTCACCTATTAAATTAAGGTCGAATACACTTTTTATTGAATCAAGATATTGATAAAATTCGATTGTTTTACTTTTTTCAATTAGAATTTTATAAATAGCTTTTTCATTATTTTCTTTGGTATAAAAGAGATAAAAAGTAAATCCATCAACATCAAATCTTTTGAAATCAATTTCATTAACTTTACTTAACTCATCTCCGATTAATAAAGTAAGAAATGAAAATGTTTGTGGACCAATAAACTCAAACAATGAAAATTTATCTTGAATGTTTTCAGTTTTTATTTCTTCCATTATAATGTATTTATTAATCCAATTAAAAAGTCGATGATCAGCATCAGGATCGCTGATTAAATAGTATTCATTATTATAATTCACAAATGTTGAACGAGCAATAAATTTTCCTTTTTCATTTAAGAAAAGAGTGTTCACTTTTTGATTTTCTTGAATTTCCTTTATTCTATTAGTAGAAATGCGATGTAAAAAATCAATTGTATCTTTACCTGTTAGTCTTATGTATGTTGGATTTTCTGTAATTCTTAATCCAACTCCATTTTTAACAGTATTTTTTTCATCTTCAAAAGAAGAATAAAAATCGAAAGTTCCATTTAAAATTTTTGAGTTTGGTAATTTATTTTGAATAAAATCCTTAAATGATACTGTATTAAAATTTTCTGTGTACATCATACCTCATTCTATTAGTATTTTCTGAACCAACGTGGATTTTTATCAGTTATATAAAGATTTCTTTTTGTACTCCAATAAAATGGAATTGAGTCAATCAATTTTATTGTACGAAGTGAATCTTCCCAAAAATGACTTGTAAATCTGTACTCCCAATAATCTGGGAATTTATCGTTGTTAATATTTGCCATTGTTCTTTTGTGAGTTAAACCTACATAAGTTTCCATTAAATGTGGTGGTTTTTTCCAACCGTCTATCAAATAAAAGTTATAATTACGATGCCCAGAAATTATACCATCTTCATAGTTTAGCTCAACATATTTTATATTTTTAGGTTTCCAGGTTTTAATGCTCATTCTATTAAAACCACCATGAATTGGAACTTCAGATTCCCATAATCGATTAAACTCACCATCTTTACATTCAAATAAAGTCAACCAGAAAAATGCTGTTCCTAATTTTGTACTATCAAGATTTATAAAACTGCTTTCATACCCAATAACATTTTTTGTTTCAATATTTCTTTCACCTGGTTTTGATTTTGCAATCACAGCAAGTATATAATTGGTAGTATCTTTAAAATAAATTACTGCCGGTTTTGGAATATTGTAAGTGAAAGTTTTATCGAATTCAACAAGATAAGTACCCGCTTCATAATTATTTAAAATATATTCCTTTAGAGAAATAGTATCGCAGGGAAAACGATTTTGAGTTTGTTCTTTTTGAACTTGCAAATTGTATTCACGCAACTTTTCATCTTTGGATTGAGAAGTTGCGGCATCTCCACTTTCACCGCTTTTTGAAGTACAAGAAACAACAAGTATGAAAGCAAAAAATATTATCAATAAGTTTTTCCAATTCATTAATTCACCTTCTAAATATTTGCCATTTCATTAATGAAATAAGCAGAACTTAATAAACCTTTTTCAAAATTTTCCAAGCGAAAATGTTCGTTTGGAGAATGAATATCATCAGTATCCAAGCCAAAACCCATTAAAATTGCTGGGGCTTTTAATTGTTTCATAAAATCAACAATGATTGGAATAGAGCCACCTTCTCTTGTGAAAACAGGATCTTTTTTAAATGCTTTTTTTAATGCATTTGAAGCTGCCTTTATTGTTGGGTCATCAATCGAAGTCATTGCTGGGTAACCATAATGCAACATTTTCACTTCCACTTTAACCCAATTAGGTGAAATAGATTTAACATAATTTTCAAAATCTTTAGCAAGTTTTTTTGGATCTTGATTCGGGACCAATCTCATACTAATCTTTGCTGTTGCTTTAGCGGGTAAAACTGTTTTAGCACCTTTTTCAGTAAATCCACCAATAATTCCATTGCAATCTAAAGTAGGCCGTACCCACAAACGTTCTAAAGTTGAAAAGCCTTTTTCACCATAAAGTTCTTTTACATTTAATTCTTTAGCAAAATTCTTATCAGAGAATTTTAATTTTTTGAAGTTTTCTTTTTCTTCTTTAGAAATTGGCAAAACATCTTTATAAAAATTTGGAATGGTTACTTTACCATTTTTATCATGGAGTTTTGAAATAATTTTTGCTAATTCATTAATTGGATTAGCAACAGCACCACCGAAACTACCTGAGTGTAAATCTCTATTTGCAGCAGTTACTTCAATTTCCATGTAGAGCAAACCGCGTAATCCATATGTAATAGTTGGTGTATTTGGAGCAAACATACTTGTATCAGAAATAAGTAAAGCATCGCATTTCAATAATTTTTTATTTTCTATAATAAACTTAGTTAAACTTGTACTCCCAACTTCCTCTTCACCTTCAAAAAGGAATTTAACATTAACTGGTAAAGTTCCTTTTGTTTTCATAAATGCTTCAACACTTTTAATATGAACAAAATTTTGCCCTTTATTATCATTAGCACCGCGAGCATATATTTTTTTATTAATAATCACTGGTTCAAATGGATTTGATTTCCACAGTTCAATTGGATCAACAGGTTGAACATCGTAATGACCATAAATTAAAATTGTTGGTTTATTTGGTTGATGCAGCCAATCAGCATAAACTATAGGATGTTTTTCAGTTTGAAAAATTTTAATATTCTCAAGACCAGCACTTTCAAATTTTGAAGCAACAAATTTCGCACAATTTTGCATGTCATCTTTATGTTCATCAAGAGTGCTGATACTTTTTATTTTTAAGTAATCTTTTAATTCTTCTAAATAATTAGAAAAATTATTTTTAATGTAATTTAATACCGTTTCCAAAATGCCTCCTAAATTCAGAATATTTAATTTTTATTATTTAATGAAACAAATTTACATTTAACTAATTGGTGTTTCAAGTTAAATTAAAATTTAATTGGTTTATTTGGTAAATAATTTTTCTTAAAAGGCTGATTAAACGTTTATAAGTAATATTATAAATTAGAATTTAATGATAAATGCTTTCATAATTTTCAAACTAGATCATTTATTGGTAAATTCGTTTATAAAAAATAATCAAATGATACTAATAAAATACATAATACGTAATCATATAATACCGTTTTTGTTTGCATGTGTAGTATTAATATCAATTTTCCTTCTTCAGTTTTTGATGAAGTTCGCAGACAAATTAATTGGTAAAGGATTAGAAACTATTATCATAGTTAAATTAATTGTGTATAATCTTGCATGGATGGTAGTTCTAGTTGTTCCTATGGCTGTTTTAGTTGCAACTTTAATGGCTTTTGGCAATATGTCCCAAAACAATGAAATTGCAATAATGAAAGCAAGTGGAATTAGTCTTTACAAAATGATAATTCCACCTTTAATTTCATCTATTCTTATTGCAATATTATTAGTTTATTTTAACAATAAAATTTATCCCGACGCAAATCATGCGGCAAGATTATTAATGGAAGATATAACAAGAAAAAAACCAACACTTTCTTTAGTTCCAGGTGTATTTTCTCAAGATGTATCAAGTTATGCAATCCTTGCAAGAGATGTAATTCAAGAATCGAATGAATTAAAAGATGTAACCATTTATGATTATTCAAATCCGCCTAAAGTTAATATTGTTACTGCCAAAGAGGGGAAAATTTTTTTAGTCCCGAATCAAAAGAAATTAATAATGGATCTTAAAGTTGGCGAGATACATGAATCTGACATATATAGACAAAATGTTTACAGAAGATTAAGATTTACACATCATAAAATAGCAATGCCTGCTGATCAATTTACATTTGAGCAATCAACACCTGGTGGGCCACGTGGTGATAGAGAAATGGGTGCCGCACAAATGCTAGCTATAGTTGATAGTATTAATAAAGTTCAATCATCATATCAAAAAGAATTTAATAGTAAGATAGATCAAATCATTGATAAAAAATTTAACTACAAACCAATTGATACTACTTCTAATAAATACATTTATGTTAAAGTTGAGCAAAGATTAAGAATGTTAGAAAATGGTTTTACAGATGTATTAAATAGAATAGAATATAACAGAAAAGAAATTAATCGTTATATGGTTGAAGTTCACAAAAAATATGCTTTACCTGTTGCTTGTATTGTTTTTGTATTAATAGGTGCTCCACTTGGAACAATGACAAGAAAAGGTGGAATAGGAATGGCTTCCGGAATAAGTTTAGTATTTTTTGTTATCTACTGGGCATTTTTGATTGGAGGGGAAAAGCTTGCAGATAGAGATTTAATTTCTCCTTTTGTTGGTATATGGAGTGCTAATGTGTTTCTTGGAATTGTTGGAATTCTCCTTTTAATTAAAACAGCAAAAGAAAAAGTAACCTTGAATTTTGAATTTATTACAAAGCGAATTCCTAAATCATGGAAATCTTCTGATGATGAAATTGAAAATAATTGATAAGTATTTAATTAAGCAATTTATATCAACACTATTTTTTGCTTTAATTTCTTTTACTTTAATTTTTGTTATTCTTGACATGATGGAAAATCTTGACGACTTTATCGATGAAAGCGTAAATTCAAATATTGTTCTTCAATATTACATAGTTTTTATTCCAGAGATAATTAGATTGATTCTTCCTATTTCAATCTTGCTTGCAACTTTATTCACATCCGGCAAAATGGCAAATTTAAATGAGTTAACAGCTTTTAAAGCGGGTGGTATAAGTTTATATCGTTTTATGTTACCATTTTTAATTGTTACATTTTTTATTAGTCTAATCAACATTTATTTTAGTGGTTATATAGTTCCACATGCAAATAAACATAAAGTTTTTATTGAACAAACTTACATGAAAAAGGGGTTAGTTCATTTTGGAAGTAATATTTTTTTCCAAGATACTAAGACAAGAATTGTAACAATAAATTTTTATGACATCTCTCTTGGACAAGCAAATCAAGTAAGCATACAAGATTTTGATTCTTTTGATAAAACTAAAATTGTATCAAGAACAGATTGCGAAAGAATGATTTATGACACAACTAAGCATTCTTGGATAGCGTTAAATGGTTCAACAAGAATTTTTAATGATTCAACAGAGTATCTTGAAAATTTCAGTACAAAAGAATTTAACAATTTACATTTCAGTCCTGATGATGTAATAAAAAAACAACGCAAACCTGAAGAACTTACCTTAACCGAATTAGATGAATTTATAAAAGAACAAATAAGGACAGGAAATATTTCAACAAAACTTGAAATTGCATATCATTCAAGAATAGCCTATGCTTTTTCAAGCATCATTGTTGTTCTTTTTGGGTTGCCGATTTCTGCAAACAAAAGGAAAAGTGGTTTAGCACTTCAGTTTGGAATTAATATGCTTGTAACTTTTCTATATTTATTTTTTATGAAAATCAGTCAAGCATTTGGAGAAAATGGAATTTTACCGCCCATCATAACAGCTTGGACTGCAAATTTTATTTTCTTAATTGCTGCCGTTGTTAATATTAAATATGCAATGAAATAATCATTTTGAAATTAAGTTAAAGATTCCATCCCAATTTTCATCCGGTGGGTTTTCAATTAAAAATTTACAGCGATTTGCATAAACATTTGAAGTTTTATCTTGAGTTTCGTTAAAGCTTTTTTCAAATAATTCTTTCGCCACATTAAAGTTTTTCAATTTATAGTTTTCAAGTGCTTCAAAGTAAATTTTCAGTGATTCAAATTTTTCCTTTGCTTTTGGGTCATTTACAAAACCAATTAATTCATAAACAGAAGTAGGTTTTTGTTTTCCCTTGACACGTATTAAATCTAATTCCCTTACAAAAAATTTATCTTTAATTAATTCGTATGTTGACTCGCCAATCATAATTTGAGTGAAATATTCTTTGTTGGCACCTTCTAAACGTGAAGCAAGATTAACTTCATCTCCCATTACAGTATAATTTTTATGTTTTTCACCACCAACATTACCAACAATTGCATCACCAGTATTAATGCCTATTCTAATCTGTAGTTTTTTTTCACCTTTAGATTCCCATTCTTTTGAAATTGATTTTACTTTTTCCTGCATTTCAATAGCTGATTTACAAGCTAAATATGCATGTAGATTAGTTTCAATAGGTGCACCCCAAAAAGCCATAATCGCATCACCCATATATTTATCAAGTGTGCCGTTATTTGCAAAAATTATATTAGTTAGTTCATTTAAAAGAGAATTAATAAAATTAACTAAAGCCTCTGGTTCCTTATTTTCTGCAAATGAAGTAAATCCAACCATGTCACAAAACATAGTCGTTAAATTTTTTCTTTCACCACCAAGTTTAATTTTGTCTGAATTTGAAATTAATTCATTCACAACTTGTTTATTTACATATTGAGAAAAAATGCTTTTAATGTATTGCGATTGTTTTCTTTCTTTCAAAACATAGTAGGTTGTACTGCCAAAATAACTTATTAACATTGTTACAATTAATGGAACAATTTCTATCAAGATTTTTTTGCTGATAAAGAGATAAATTCCATATCTATAAGCACCATAAATTAAAACAGCTATAATTATAACATTAATAATTTCCAAAAGTGAATTCATTTTTGTTTTAACTTTTCTTACAAAGGAAGTTGACCAAAATGAGATTGCAGATAAGATAATTATTAGTAGGATTTCATTTAATTTATTATTTCTGGTTATAAAATCATCATTCAAGATATTGTTAATTGCATTTGCATGAAATTCAACACCATACATTATATTAGAACCTTTAACATCATTTAATGAAATTGACGTCGCTAGTAAGTCTCTATCTTCTGGTATTATAGAACCAATGAGAATTATTTTGTCTTTTACTTTTGCAACAAGTGATGAATCATTTTTCAAAAGCTCAAAATTGTTAATTGACGTTTTGTAATCAACTTCATCTTGGGTTACAAAGTTTTTATCGTCTATTACATCAATTAATTTGATAGTTGGAAATGTGTTATTTGGTCCGTAAAAATTTATGAGAAAAGTATGCTCATCATATTTAGGAATTTTTTTATTGCTATAGTAGAAATATTGGTCATCACTTTTAATAACAGTATTTTTATCGAGAGATAAATATTTATTTACTACTGCAAAACCAAAACTTGGTACTGTTTTATTAATTGATGTAACTTTTACTGCTGGTAAATATCTTCGATAAACATTATCTATATCAGAAACTACTCTAACAATTCCTATCGTGCTATCTGCATCGTAATAAACATTTTCAAAATTGTAATTCAATTTAGAACCAAAGAATGAATATAAATTATTTGATTCAAGTTGTTCATTTATTTTACCAGCTAAAACAACATTGCCAAATTTTTTTATTGTCGAGATTAATTCTTCATCATTTTGTTTGGAGAATTGATCAAATGTTGACATTAAAACATCAATGCCAATAACTTTTGCACCAAGTTTATTTAAATTTTCTATTGCTTTCGAAAAAATTTTTCTGTTAAGAGGATACTTTCTAAATTCTTCAGGAAGTTGATTAAACGATTCCTGGTCAATGGTGCAAATTGTTACTAAAGATTTATCCTTTAAATCAAATTGCCCTCTTTCAGAAAATCTTTTGTCAATTAATTTTAATTCAAGTTCTTTTAATGGTGAAAGACTGAAAAACCAATCTTGTGTTAAAATTAAAGAAATGATTAAAACAAAAATAAAGACAGCAAATGAAGAAAAAGATTTTTTCATATAATCTTTCTTCATTAAATATTTAACCTGGTAATTAAACCAACAATTGAATTTGTTGATTTATCTGGAATGCGAAAAACTCTTGCTTGAAATGAAATTACAAAATTTTCCAATAAATTATAACTTACTAACAATTCAAAAGTTTGCCGTTTGAAATCACCAAAACTTGGACTAATATTTCCCGAAAGTGAAAGTTTATTTTCAGGCAATGTGTATTTTCCACCAATAGAAAATGTGAAATAATTGAATGGATAACCATAATATTCTAAATTATTGTATATCAACCCAAAAGTAGAAACCAAATTTTTATTCCAATAACTGCTCACATTAAATGAAATGTTAGAATATTTTGAATCTCCATTTTGGAAAGATTTAACTTTTCTTACAGAGTTCGAAAATGTAAATGAAGTAGAATGTTTAACCAAATAAAAAACATCATAAGTAGCAATCAATGATATTCTATTGGTTGTTTCATCAATTGCATATTTTCCGAATTGAATATCATTTAAATCAAATCCATTTTTATTATGATTATTAGAATACCCAATTGTTATATTAGGAAAATTCATTCTTGGAAAATATGAAATTGATGCACTTATTGTATTGAATTGGGTTGTTGTAAGCTTTGTATTTTGAAGATTATCTTTTAGGCTTTCATATCCAACTGATAAAAATAATTTATTATCAAGCATTCTAATTCTATCAATTAAATTAATTCCTTTGATATCAGTTCTAAGGTAAGATTGACCAAAAGATTGATAATCATTTCCTCTATAAATATAAGTTGCTTTAATATTGTTATTAAAATAATTCAGCGTTAATGAACTTTCAGCACCAAGTGAAGATAATTTTTGAGGATTCCATGGTCCCAAGTATTGATTAACAGTTATAAATTTATCAATTAAATCTCTAATTTTTTTTACATCAGATGCATTTATGTTTAGATCTTTATTTGTTGTAAAGATTGAATCGATTTGTGCATCATTCAAAGTTCCAGTAGAAATATCTTTATTAATTACGCTAACTGCTGCTTGTGAAGTTAATAAAATATTATTGTTATCGAATGATAGTTTCAAATCACTACCAATAACAACATTTTCTTTTGGTCTTGTACCAAACTCAATCGAATTCTTATCATCAATTGAATGTAAATATGAGAATCCTAATTGAAAATTTTCTCCACTTCCAAATGAAGGACGAATTGCAAAAAGTTGTCTATTAAAAGAACCAAAGATCACTTTACCAAAAGGTGCATTATATTTTGATTGATTAATTGAAATAATATCATTTGCTAACTGTACATCATTTGCTGAATATGTTTGTAAAAGTTTACCTTCAATTTTTCTATTTATTTCACCATAACTTGTTTGAATATTAAAAAAACCAAGATTTAGTTCACCAGTAAAACCACGAACACGTTTACCATCTAAAATTAAATTTGGGAATCTTGGGAAAGCATCACCAATTTTTAAAGATAACAAATCACCATTTTGAATAGATAATGAATAACGATTGAAAGGTTGTAAATTATCTTTTTCTTCACTTGTAAAATATGCATTTGCATTTAACTGCCACTCATAAAAAGATGAATTAAAATCCGCTAAAATGTTTTTGTAAAAAATTTGATTTGAATTTGTGTTTTCGTTTCTCGCTTCTGCTTTTATTAAACCCATGTACTTAAATTCACTTTCCATTGCTCTTGCAACTTGTTGACTAACAACTTTAAAATTTCTTGATAAAGTTGAAACAAAGTTCCCATTTTTATCATAAATTTTTATTTCTACTTTGTAATCGTTCTCTAAATTAATATCACCAATTTGTTCTCTCGTAATTGTTATTAACTCTTGATCAACAATTGCTTTTGATGAAATATCAATTCCATTTAAAAATATTTTTGTTCTCGTTATATCAATTATATCTGAAGCTCTTACAAAAGACAACGAAATTAAAAAATCATCTTCTGTCATTACTTCATTTTCTTCTGGACTTAAAACAATCACTTGATTTGACTTTTCAGATTTTGAGGAAATTGCAATTTGAATAGGGCTAGCACCTTGTTCAATTTCTAACGGGTATGTTTGTTTGCTTCCATCTTTTAATTGTATTAATAGGTAGTATTCAATAAAAGGTGGAATTGTTTCTTCGGAAGGAATTGATACAGTTGCTTGTGTACCTGAAATTACCATTTCTAGATTTTTGTACTCACTCTCTCCAAATGTTTTATATACTATTTCAATTCTATAAATGTTTTCAATATTATATAGTTCTGCCGTAAGTTTTAATGATTCTCCTTCAATTGCATTTTCAATTTTAACATTAGAAACAAAATTACTTATTTGTGCAATGCTATTTGTTACCAAAACAAAATAAATTAAAATCATTAAAAATTTTTTCATGATTTCCTCATTCGGAAATTATTAATTAGTTAAATATTCTATTTCTAAAATTCCGTATGGTGTTATAATGTTTAATTTTTTTGTGTTAGTTTTTTTTGCATCATCAATTTTCTTTTTATCATTTTCATCTAAGTCTTGAATTTCAATATTCCCATCAACATTGATTACAAGTTTTTTACCACCATTTAATGTTGCATTTTTTGAAGGATCAAATTTCGATTGTACAAATACTTCCCCTTCTTCTAATAAAATATCTGTTTCGGTACTATCTACATCCAAAACTCCACTTGTCCCACGAATTGAAGCAACTGCAGAAGGAGTAACAAATTCAAAACCATCTTCTACATTTTGTTTTTCTACCTTGAAAGTTATAACACCTTTCTCAATATTAGTTGAAGTATTTAATCCTCTTCCTTCTTTTCTCTGATAAATATTTAGTATTGAATTTTCTCTTACTGTCAATAAAGATTTATCTTTTGTTAAAATAATAATTGCAAGAGATTTAGATTTTGTAATAACTTGTCCACCATCAGATAAGCTAACGCCAACTTTAGCATTTTCAATTTGAGCATCCGCTGTTTTCTTTACGTGAACTTCTTTGACAATTTTTTTGATTAAAGCAATCTGATTACTTGATGGGAAATTTTTTGCACTTGTATTCAAAGCGAACACTACTATTAAAAATATCACTAAAAATATTTTCATTTTGTTCGCTCCTTATTTTTGTTTAAATGAATAATTAATAATTAAGTTTGGATTGGCTTCAAGCATATTCAAAATTTTATTCAATTCATCTAAACTAATTTTATTACCATTTTCATCTTTTATATCAATTTGATCTAACTGAAGTGAACCATTAGTAATTTTTTTTAGTAACTCATCTGGAATAATTGAACTAAAAATATTTGCGAATCTTACTAAATTTATATCAGGTGGGTTATTGAATGATTTTAACTTAAAAACAACAGGTTCAGATTTCAATTCTGATATAGAACCTGATTCATTTACAATTGCATAAACAACAACTACAATTTTTTGCCCACCATACCATTCTCTACTTTTGGGTACATCAGATAAATTTACTAAAGTTCCTAAACCAACATCATAATTATTGATAATTGGATTTGTCGAATTGAGTGCTTCTTCTAAACTTTGTGATTCATTTTCTAACACACATGCTTTTATTTTATAACTGGTTGCACCAGCAACAGATGACCAAGAACAAATAACATTTCCTATATCAACTTCTTCATTATAATTTGGTTGAGTAATTGAAAAAGTTTGTGTGGGGTTTAGAAAAGTTATTTCTTGATAATCATCATCAAGAAATTCACCATTTTCAGAAAACATTTGGATTGAAATTCCGAAAATTCCTTTTGGTTTATTTAATTCAAATATTTGTTTAAAATATTCTTTATCGCCATTAATATTATCAAGTTTAATATCAGAATTCCCTAATTCATCACTAAAAATATTTCTTGCATTAAAAATATTAGTTTTAAAATTTGCTAAATTATTAAATGAAGAATTTAAATCTGGTTTCCAATCCAAACGCCCAATTAAATAAACCTTCCTTCCAATAGGTTGAGTTATCATTATCAATTGGAAAAAACGTGATTGCCCTTCCAAACTATTTGATAATATAATTGAACCAATATCAATTGAACTTAAATTACCAATTGTAACCAACTGAATGGAATTTTGAGATTTAATTGAAAAGCTAAATAAAAAATAAATTGAAACAAAAAAGATGGAAAATCTTTTCATTTGATTCTCCTATAAAAAATTAAATGAATAGTCTAATAAAAGGTAAATATATTTTTAATATAACTCAAGAAAAGATTTTCCCAAATTCTATTTAATTGATCGGTTCTTTATCTGGATTTAAAAAACCAAACTGCGGTGTGGGTTGAGCATCAATATTAATTTCACCGAATCTTTGTTCAAACTTATCAATATTATCTTTCAAAGCTCGAAGTAACATTTTAGCATGTTGTGGAGTTGTAATAATTCTTGATAAAACTCTTGCTTTGGGAACGCCAGGAACAACACGAGTAAAATCAATTACAAACTCTGCTGGTGAATGAGTTATAATAGCAAGATTTGAATAAATTCCTTCAGCTTCTTTTTCACCAAGTTCAATATTAATTTGTTGCGGGTTTTGGTCTTTATTTGTCATAAGTAACTCCTTTTTACAAAAAAACCCACAGCTTTATATTTAAGTCTGTGGGTTTTTAAATTAAATTATACTATTATCTATTTTCATCTGCTTTTTTAAATGCTTCATCAGATTCTTTTTTCATTCCTAAATTAGCATAAATTTTTCCAAGAAGTTCCCACAAAGCTGGTTCTTTTGGATTTATTTCGAGATAACTTTTAATATGTGGTAAAGCTAAATTGAATTTTTCTTTAACTTTATTTTCATCAACAGTTTCACCTTTCTTTTCTGCTTCTTCACGGAATGAAGTTCCCCATCTAACATAAGTTACACCAAGATTATAAATTGCATTTGCATATTTAGGGTCAATCTCAATTGCTTTTTTGAATTGCTCTTCTGCACCCGCAAAATCTCCAGAGTTTAATAAAACTACACCATAATTATATCTATAAAATTTATTTTCTGGTTCTTTAGCAACACCTTCTTTAAATGCATTAACAGCAACATCTAATTTATTAGCGGCAATTAAAGCATTTGAATATCTTAACAAAATTTCACCATTATCTGGATATTTAGCTTTACCAGCTTCTAAAACTTTTAATGCACTATTCAAAAATTCATTTGCCTGAGCATCATCTTTTGCATCTTTAGCTTTTTGATATTTTTCTAAATATAATTGTCCGAGCATTGCAACTGCATCTGGAGATTTACCTAAGTCTGCAGCTTTTTGTAATGGTTCAATAGCTTTATCATATTCTTGAATATTAATGTAAACCATTGCCATATTTGAATAACCAGCGACAGAATCTGGTTCACAAAGTGTTGATACTCTAAACATTTCAGCAGCTTTGTTAAACATCAATTTCATAGAATCTTGAGTTGTTGCTTTTGCAGCTGAATTAAAATAACTAACACCTTTATTAAAAGTTGCAGCCCAGTAGTATTTTTTTGAATCAATAATTTGCTTTTCAAATTTTTTACTTGCCTTTAATGATTTATCAAAAGCTTCAAGCATTTTATCATAGTTACCTTCTTCCCCGTTCAAGTAACCTAAAAGATACCAACCTTCATCACTCATTGGATTTTTTGCAACTTCCTTTTCTAAAGCTTCTTTTGCTTTTGCATATTGTTTTTGATTGATATATAACTTAGCTCCTGTCAATTCAGCAGATGAACATTCAAACGCCATAAAAGCAAGTGCTATACCAATAATGCTCAGTGTTATAATACTTCTTTTCATTGATTCTCCTATTAAATTTATTTAAATAATCTTTTATTGAGCGTTCAAAAATAGCTATTTTGGTAAGGCAAGGCAAGGTAACTCTTTATAAATAAATCAACAAATTGATTTTACCTTCACAAAAAGATATTTTTGAAATAAAAGGATTGAAAATGAAGACAGAAGAAATTATCAAAGCAGTACCAAAAGTTTTGCTTCATGATCATCTCGATGGTGGTTTACGACCTAAAACAATCATTGAATTAGCCAAAGAAATAAATTATGATAAATTGCCAACAGATGATGAAGGTGAACTTGCTCAGTGGTTTTATCGTGGTGCAAACAAAGGTAATCTTGTTGAATACCTTCAAGGATTTGAACATACTATTGCTGTTATGCAAACAAAAGAAGCTCTTACAAGAATTGCTTATGAAATGATGGAAGACATGTACAAAGATGGAGTTTGTTATGTTGAAACTCGTTTTGCACCTGTATTCCATACCGAGAATGGTCTTTACTACGAAGATGTAATCAATGCCGTTCTTGAAGGTTTAGATAAAGGTAAACGGGATTTTAATGTTGGTTATGGATTAATTATTTGTGGAATGAGAAATATGAAAAACACTCTTGAAATGGCTGAGCTTGCTGTTAGTTTCAGAGATCAAGGTGTTGTAGGTTTTGATTTAGCTGGTGAAGAAGGTGGATATCCGCCTAAAAAGCATTTAGATGCATTTAATTATATTAAACAAAAAAACTTTTTTATTACAATTCATGCCGGTGAAGCTTTTGGAAAAGAATCAATTTGGCAAGCTATTCAAATTTGTGGCGCTCATCGTATTGGTCATGCAACTCGTTTGATTGATGACATTATATTTGATAATGATGGCAATATCTTAAAACTTGGTGAATTAGCTCAATATATTTTAGATACACGTTTGCCTCTTGAAATTTGTTTATTAAGCAATGTTCACACCGGTGCGATTGATAAAATTGAAAATCACCCTTTTCTTAAACTTTATAAAGAAAAATTTCGCGTTTTCTTAAATACGGATGATAGATTAATGAGTGACACAACATTAACGAAAGAATATGTTACTGCTCATGAACTTTTTGATTTGAATCTTGATGATGTTGAAAAATTAAACATCAACGCTATGAAATCATCTTTTGCTCCGCACAGTGAAAGATTAAAATATATTTATAACGTAATTAAACCCGGCTATGCAAAAATGAGAGAAAGACTTTTATCACTAAAAAATGAGTAACCATGACAAAACTTCAATTTAAAAATTACACTTACACTTTCGATAAAAATGAAAAGAAAATTCTTCTTAACTTCTGTGATACTTTGCTAAAACAAATGCAAGCGGATGAAAATTTTTTTCAGGATGTACGTGCTTTTACTTCAATTACTGAAAAACTTAGATCAAATGAATATGAGATTAAACTAACTAAAGAAGAAAGAACCAAATTAGTTTTTCGTATTAAAGAAAATCTTGATAATATGAAAAAGCAAGCTTCTAAAGGTTTTTTCATACGAAGATGGTTTTACAAACAAGCATATAATCAATTCAAAAATATATTTGAAAAACATTTCTCAGATTAAAAATGGAAAAGAGAATTATTAAAGCTCCACGCGGAAAAGAAATTTCATGTAAAGGCTGGATTCAAGAAGCTGCATTAAGAATGTTAATGAATAATCTTGATCCTGAAGTTGCAGAAAAACCAGAAGAACTTATTGTTTATGGTGGATCAGGCAAAGCGGCAAGAAATTGGGAGGCATTCGATGCAATTGTTTCATCACTTAAAAATCTTGAAAATGATGAAACACTTTTAATTCAATCTGGTAAACCAGTTGGAATTTTTAAAACACACACTGATGCACCAAGAGTTATCATATCAAATTCAATGTTAGTTCCTGATTGGGCAACATGGGAAGAATTTAGAAAGCTTGATGCACTTGGATTGACAATGTATGGACAAATGACTGCTGGAAGTTGGATTTATATAGGTACGCAAGGAATTCTTCAAGGCACTTATGAAACTTTTGCTGAATGTGCCCGAAAATATTTTAATGGTTCTTTAAGTGGTAAATTTTTATTAACTGCTGGATTAGGAGGCATGGGTGGTGCTCAGCCATTAGCTGCAACTATGAATGGCGCATCTTTCCTTGGTATTGATGTTGACAAAAATAGAATTCAAAAAAGAATTGATACTGGCTATATCGATGTTATGACTGATAATTTAGATGAAGCTTTAAAATTAGTTCTTGATGCAAAAGAAAAACATCAAGCTCTTTCAGTTGGATTAATTGGCAATGCAGGAGAAATTCTTCCAAAAATTTTAGAACGAGATATTATTCCAGATATAATTACAGATCAAACTTCTGCTCATGATAATTTAAATGGCTATGTACCAATGGGAATGAGTTTTGAAGAAGCTTTGAAATTGAGAAAAGAAAATCCTGACAAATACATTCAACTTGCAAAGCAAACAATTGTTGTTCATGTTAAAGCAATGTTAGAGTTTCAGGAACGTGGTGCAGTTGCATTTGATTATGGAAATAATATTCGTGGTGAAGCATTAGCTAATGGAGTTAAAAATGCTTTTGATATACCTGGATTTGTTCCTGAGTATATTCGACCATTATTTTGTGATGGAAAAGGACCATTTCGCTGGGCTGCATTAAGTGGTGATCCGAATGATATTTACGTTACCGATCAAGCTGTTATTGATGCATTTCCTGAAAACGAAGCTTTAAAAAGATGGATTCAACTGGCTCAAAAGAAAGTTCATTTTCAAGGATTGCCTGCAAGAATTTGCTGGCTTGGTTATGGTGAAAGAGCAAAGATGGGAAAAATTTTTAATCAACTTGTTGCCGATGGAAAAGTTTCAGCTCCAATTGTAATTGGGCGAGATCATCTTGATTGTGGCTCTGTTGCATCACCAAATAGAGAAACTGAAGGAATGATTGATGGAAGTGATGCAATTGCAGATTGGCCAATTCTAAATGCATTATTAAATTCTATCGGCGGTGCAAGCTGGGTTTCAGTTCATCATGGTGGCGGTGTTGGTATAGGTAAATCGATTCATGCGGGAATGGTAATTGTTGCCGATGGAACAAAAGAAGCTGAAAAAAGATTAGAAAGAGTTCTAACTTATGATCCTGGAATGGGAATTATTCGCCATACAGATGCTGGATATGAACGTGCTATTGAAAATGCAAAAAAATTTAATTTAAAAATTCCAATGTTAAAATAGAGGTGATAAATGAATGTATTAATTGCAGACAAATTTCCTGATGTATTTATTCAACAACTTAAAGAAAATAATATTGATATTTCTTATGAACCAAAACTTGGTGAAAATGATTTACCAAATTCAATCAAAGGAATTGATTGTTTAGTTGTTAGATCTACTATTGTAAATGCAAAAACAATTGAAAATTCAGATCAATTAAAATTAATAATTCGCGCTGGATCTGGTGTTAATAATATTGACATTAATGCAGCAAATCAAAAAAATGTTTTTGTTTCTAATTGCCCTGGAAAAAATTCAATTGCTGTTGCTGAACTTGCAATTGGATTAATGATTTCTCTTGATAGAAGAATTCCACACAATGTAGCTGATTTCAAAGCTGGCAAATGGAATAAAGGTGAATATTCAAAAGCTGAAGGTTTATTTGGTAAAAATCTTGCAATTATTGGTTATGGTGCTATTGGTAAAGAAGTTGCAAAACGGGCTTTAGCTTTTGGAATGAAAATTTATGCAAAAGATGTTTTTCCAATTAATGATCCTAATGTAACAGTTTTTGAAAAGTTTGAAGATGTTTTACCTATTGCTGATATAATAACAATTCATTTGCCGCAAAACGCAGAAACTAAAAACTTGTTCAATGAAAAACTTTTTGCCCTGATGAAAAAAGGAGCAATCTTTATTAATACTTCAAGAGCTGGTGTAGTAGACGAAGAAGCTTTAATCAAAGCTGTTAAAGAAAAAAATATTAAAGCTGGATTAGATGTTTTTGCTGGAGAACCAGAAGATAAATCTGGAAATGTTACATCAAAACTTCAGGAAGTTGATAACATTTATGTAACTCATCATATTGGTGCTTCAACTGAACAAGCACAACTTGCAGTTGCTGAAGAAACTGTAAATATAATATTAGAATATATTAAGACTGGTGAAATAAGAAATTGTGTTAATAAAAAGTAATTATTTATTGCCGTTGATTTAAGTCAACGGCATAAATAAAATTTTAGATAAACTTTACATCAAACATATCATCAACAATTCCATGATAATAAATTAATTTTATCAATTCATTAAAACCATCTTGCTCATTTTCTGTTAATTCATAATAAACACTACCTAAATTCTCAGAGATAAAGTTTTGTGATTTTTGTGGTAATTTTAAGTTTTCAAGGGAGCTTTCAGCAGAATTTTCAATCTTCAAATCTAAATCTGAAAAAAGATTTTGAAATTCAATTAATTGTTCTTTATCCTGTGAAACAAAAAGATAATTGACATAAGGCAGATTTAAAAAATCTGAAATTTCATCGGCAAGACTAATTCCTTTTTCGAAAGATGTTGATGTAAAGTTATAATCTCCACAAATAATGTAATTATGATCTGGATTAATTTCATTTTTTGTATCAAGTATTAATTCAACATTACTCGAAAATTTTTCATCAAAAAGAATTTTTGTAAGAATAAATTCATTAATTGAAACATCACCATGAAGAAAGATTTTTTCAAACTTTTTTTGATTATCAATAAAATAGAAATAAGAATTTGAAAGAAGCCCATCGAAGGAAATTCCAATTTTAGATGACACAAAAAAAGTTCTGTGATTAATTAAATATAAAGATGGAATTAAAGAAATTGCTTGAGTATTAAATTCTAATTCTTTAGATAATAAAGATGATGGTTTGAAATTAACTTCAACATCTTTTGGTATGTGATTAATTAAAAAATGAGTAAAAACATTTTGAGGTAAAAATAATTTCATGATAATTCTTTAAAATTAAAAAGCCGCTTAATAAAAGCGGCTTGATAAAAATATTATTTAACATTTTTATTTTTAATACGTGCTGCTTTTCCAGAAAGATTACGAAGATAAAATAATTTAGCTCTTCTAACTTTTCCTTCTCGTAATACTTCAACCTTAGCAACTTTGGGTGAATTGAAAGGAAAAATTCTTTCAACACCAACGCCACTTGAAATTTTACGAACTGTAAAAGTTTTGCTTAATCCTGTACCGCGAATGTTAATTACATCGCCTTCAAAAGGTTGAATTCTTTCTTTATCACCTTCAACTACTTTTACATGCACGCGAATATGATCTCCAGCTTTAAATGCTGGGAAATCATTTCTAACTAGTTCTTCTGTAAGTTCTCTAACCTTATCCATTTTTTATTTCTCCAGATTATTTATTTTTTTCCATTTATCAGTTAAAATTTTTGACTGCTCTTCTTTCCATTCTTTTATTTTTTTATCGTGACCGCTTAATAAAACATCTGGAACTTTCATTCCTTTATATTCTGCTGGTCTTGTATAATATGGTGCTTCTATTATTTCTCCATCCATTAATGAATCATTCAAAGCTGATTCACTATCATTTAATACTCCAGGAATTAATCTTACAACAGAATCAATAATTACAAGTGCTGCTAATTCACCACCGGTCAAAACATAATTTCCAATTGATATTTCATCAGTAGCAAATTTTTCTCTTACACGGTCATCAATTCCTTTATAATGCCCGGCAAGAATCATAATATTTTTTGCAAGTGAAAATTTATTTGCCATTTGTTGATTATAATACTTTCCACCAGGAGTTGGAAAAATAATATAATCATAAGCTCTTTCACTCAATAATTTTTCAATACATTCAAAAAACGGTTCAGGTTTTAATAACATTCCAGGACCACCACCGAAAGGCTTGTCATCAATTTGTTTATGCTTATCATAAGCATAATCTCTCAAATTGTGAACAAATATTTCAACCTTTCTTTTATCCTGAGCTCTTTTAATAATGCTAGTATTTAAAGGACTAATTAATAAATCTGGTACAGCTGAAATAATATCAATCCTCATCATCGTAAAGTAAATCGCAATCTTTTTTTAATTCAATTAATTTATTCTCAACTTGAATATTCTGAATAAAATCTTTAACAAATGGTACCAGAATTACTTTTTCATCATTTTTAATTTCTAAAACATCGTTTGCAGGCAGAACCAAAACATCATTCACAAAACCGATAATAATTTCATTTCTAAAAACTTGGCATCCAATTAAATCGTGAATAAAGAAAGTATCTTTCTCAAGCCTAACAACATTTTCTTTATCAACGAATAATTTTTGATTTAAGAATATTTCGACATCAGAAGAACTATTGAAACCTTTAAACTTGAGAATAATTTTATTATCAATTTCTTTAACTGATTCAACTATTAATTCTTTATAATTTCCAAAAATTTGGACAAAAACTTTTTGAAGTTCAAAGAATCTATCTTTGAAATCAGAAAAGGAATCAATTAAAACGTAACCTTCTGTTCCAAAAGCTGATTTTACTTCAGCGATTAGGAAAAGATCATCCACCTAAAGAATTAATCCAAGATTTTAAGTACTGCTCTTTTGCCTTCTTTAGCTGCAATAGCAGTTAATAAAGTTCTCATAGCTTGAGCTGTTTTACCTTGTTTACCGATAACTTTACCAACATCCTCAGCACCAACTTTGAGAGTTAACTCAACAGTTTTTTCGTCTGGTGTTGCTTCTTCTAAAGAAACATTATCAGGATTATCAACAAGATGTTTAGCAATAAATTCAATAAAGTCCTTCATGTTATACCTATATTTTATGAACATAGGGTACTATTAACTAAGTGCGTCTAAATTAAATTAGAACTTCGGAGCAGTACCCTTTATGCTTCCGATGCACTTTGAGACTTTTCTTTAGCCAAAGCTTTTTTAGATTTCTTTGTTTCTAATTTCTTTTTCAATTTAGCAGCAAGATTAGCTTCTTTTAATTTTGCCCACTCTTCTAATTTAGCTGCTATTTCTTCTTCTTTCAATCCTTTTTTTATCAATTGTCTTTTTAATAAAATTCCTTTTTGAGAAAGAAGATTTTTAACTGTCAAAGTTGGTTGAGCTCCAACATTTAACCAATACATTGCTCTTGTTTCTTTTATTTCAACAGTTGCTGGTTCTGTTTTAGGATTATAAAGTCCAATTGCTTCAATAAATTTTCCATCTCTTGGTGAACGTGAATCTGCAGCAACTACTTTGTATATCGGTTGCTTTTTCTTTCCCATTCTTTTCAATCTTAACTTAACTGCCAATTTGGTTATTCCTCCATTTAATTTATTCTAAAGTTTTTCATATTTGGTAAATTAAATTTACCAGAATTTTTATTAAGCATTTTCATCATTTGTTGCATTTGTTCAAACTGTTTAATTAATCTGTTAACATCTTGTATTGTATTTCCACTTCCTCGAGCAATTCTTTTTCTTCTACTACCGTTAAGAATTTTAGGATTTGCTCTTTCTTGTTTTGTCATGGACTGAATTATTGATTCAACAACTATTAACTGTTTATCATCAACGTCAGCATTTTTAATTTGTGAACCAATTCCCGGTATCATACCTAAAAGTGATTTCAAAGAACCCATCTTCTTAATCATTTTTATCTGTTTCAGAAAGTCATCGAGATCAAATTTGTTTTCACGAAATTTCTTTTCCAGATCTTCAGCTTCTTTTTCATCAAACTGAGCTTGAGCTTTTTCAACAAGTGAAACTATATCACCTTTACCAAGTATTCTGCTTGCCATTCTATCGGGATAAAATAATTCAAGAGAATCAAGTTTTTCGCCAAGACTAACAAATTTTACGGGGCGATCAACAATTGCACGAATGGAGAGGATACATCCGCCTCTTGAATCACCATCCATTTTAGTCAGAACTACACCATCAAAATCAACTTTTTCGTGAAAAGCTTTTGCAGAGTTTACAGCATCTTGACCTGTCATCGAATCAACAACAAAAAGTGTTTGAGTTGGCTTTACTCTTTCTTTGATTTTTGCCGCTTCAATCATCATTTCGTCATCAACATGCAAACGACCAGCTGTGTCAATGATTACTGTATTCAATCCATTTTCTTTAGCATATTTTAATGATTCAACTGAAATCGTTACCGGATCGTTGCTTTCGTCAATTGAAAAAACTGGTACATTAATTTGTGAACCAAGAATCTTCAATTGACTTCTTGCAGCGGGACGGTAAACGTCTGCAGCAACTAAAAGAACATTTTGTTTTTTATTTTTTAAATACTTTGCAAGTTTAGCACTAAATGTTGTTTTACCACTTCCCTGCAAACCAATTAACATAATTGTTGTTAACCCATTTGGATTAACTTCAAGCTCAGAACTTTGATTTCCAAGTAACTCAACCAATTCATCATAAATAATTTTTGTTATTAGTTGACCTGGAGTAACTGAATTAATTACTTCCTGACCTAAAGATTTTTCTTTTACTTTTTCAATAAAATCTTTGGCAACTTTGTAATTAACATCAGCATCTAAAAGAACACGTCGAATTTCTCTTAATGTTTCAGAAATATTCGATTCTGTTATTTTTCCTTGTCCAGTTATCTTTTTAAGAGCTTTTTCTAATTTTTCTGTCAATTCATCAAGCATAGTGTTCAAATCCTAATTAAAGATAGCAAAAAGGTAAAACATTTCAAATTTTTAACTTTCTTTGAGAGCATTTGCTCCAGATACAATTTCAAGAATTTCTTTGGTGATAGAAGCTTGTCTTTCTTTGTTATAAGTTAAATTTAATGAACGAATTAATTCTTTTGCATTTTCAGTTGCCATATCCATTGCAGTCATTCTTGCACCAAGTTCTGCAGCGTATGAATCTAATAAAACTCTCCACATTTGTGCATTCAAATGTTTTGGTAAAAGTGTTTCAATTATTTTTGTTTTGTTAGGCTCATAAATAAAATCAACTTGTTGTGCTGATTCAACATTTTTTTCAAATGGTTTTATTGGAAGCAATTGCTCGACAACTGTTCTTTGTTGTATAACAGATTTGAATTCATTAAATAAAACTATAACCTTTTCAAATTCACCATTAATATATTTTGTTGAAATTTCTTTAATCAATCCAGAAGCAAATTCAAATTTTAGATGAGAAAAAATTCCGGGATACGAACCAACAACTGGGTAATCTCTTTTTGTAAAGTAGTCATTTCCTTTTTTACCAATACAAATTAATTTGAGATCATTGTTGGTGTAATAAGAATTGTATTCATTTTTAATTAATTCTTCGGCAGTTCTTATAACATTCATATTAAAACTGCCACATAAACCACGATCGGAAGTAACAACAATCATCAAAACTTTTTTTACTTCACGTTCAGTAATAAGTGGATTCGAAAAATCTTTTTCAATTGACAACAAATATTGTAATACTTCAGAAATTTTACGTGAATAAGGGCGTGCGTTTAATATATTCTCCTGAGCACGACGCAGTCTTGCAGCCGCAACCATTTTCATTGCTTTGGTTATTTGTTGTGTGCTTTTTACACCAATAATTCTTCTTTTTATATCACGTAAAGTTGCCATCGAAATTTTTAACTTTTCTTAAACTTTTCTAAAAACTCTTCTACAGCTTTTTTAATTAATTGTATAGTATCTTCTTTTAATTCTTTAGTAATGCGAATGTTTTCATAAATCTGAGGATATTTTAATTCAGCAAATTCATGAAATTCTTTTTCAAATCTTTTTACATCTTTCACGTCAATTGTTTCTAAATAATTATTTGTACCAATGAAAACACTTACCACTTCTTTTTCAACAGGTACTGGAACATATTGACCTTGTTTTAATAATTCAACTAATCTTGCACCTTTAGCTAATGTTCTTTGAGTTGCTTTATCTAAATCACTTCCAAATTTTGCAAAAGCTTCAAGTTCACGATATTGAGCTAAATCCAATTTTAATGAACCAGCAACTTTTTTCATAGCTTTAATTTGAGCATTTCCACCCACACGTGAAACGGATATACCAACGTTAATAGCAGGACGAACACCGGCATTAAATAAATTTGGTTCAAGATAAATTTGACCATCAGTTATAGAAATAACATTTGTTGGAATGTAAGCAGAAACATCACCCTGTTGAGTTTCAATTATCGGAAGAGCAGTTAAACTTCCACCGCCTAATTCATCTGATAATTTTGAAGCTCTTTCTAATAATCTTGAATGTAAATAGAAAACATCACCAGGATAAGCTTCGCGGCCGGGCGGTCTTCTTAAAAGTAATGAAAGTTCACGATATGCCGCAGCTTGTTTTGATAGATCATCATATATAACTAATGCATGTCTTCCGCTATCACGGAAATATTCTCCAATTGTTGCGCCAGCATAAGGGGCTATATATTGCAGTGGAGCTGGTGTTGAAGCTGGAGCTGAAACAACTGTAGTGTACTCCATTGCGCCTGCTTCTTCTAATTTTGCAACAACTTGAGCAATTGTAGAATTTTTTTGCCCGACAGCTACATAAACACAATAAACAGGTTTAACTCCATATTTTTTAGCTTCTTCAGTATGAGTATATTTTTGATTTATAATTGCATCAATTGCAATTGCAGTTTTACCAGTTTGACGGTCACCGATAATTAATTCACGCTGTCCGCGACCAATTGGAATCATAGCATCAATAGCAACAATACCTGTTTGTAAAGGTTCTTTAACAGGTTGACGTTGAATAACACCTAAAGCTTTTCTTTCAATTGGTAAATATTTTTCAAATTCTAATGGGCCTTTTCCATCAAGTGGAATTCCAAGAGGATCGACAACACGACCTAACAACTTTTCACCAACCGGAAAAGAAGCAACACGATTTGTTCTTTTAACTTGATCACCTTCTTTGATAAGAGTGCTTTCACCAAATAGAACAACACCAACGCTATCTTCCTCAAGATTCAGAACCATACCAATAACATTGTTTGGAAACTCTACAAGTTCGCTTGCCATAACTTTGGACAAACCATAAACACGAGCTATACCATCACCCACTTGTAGAACTGTTCCAACTTCATAAACATCAACTTCGTTTTCAAAACCTGAAAGTTGTTTTCTTAGTATTGCAGAAATTTCATCGGGTCTTATTTCCGCCATTTTATTCTTCCTAAATTTTTCTTGTTAATTTATACTTATTTCTTCTGAAAATTTTTTTCTTAATAATTTCAACTTATGTTTAATTGAAGCATCAAATACTTGATCTTCAACCTCAACTATAAAACCACCAATCAATTTTGGATCGATTGAGTAGTTAGCAAAAACTCTTTGTTTAGTTTTAGTTTCTAATTTTTCTTTGATTTTGTTTTTTAAAGATTCATCAATTTCTACTGCTGTTTTTACATTTGCTCTTAAAATACCATCTTTCTTATCACAAAGAACAAGAAATTCTTTGAATATATCAATTAAAATATCTTCTCTGTTCTTTTGAATAACGAAATCAATGAAACTTTGGACTTCTTTAGAAATTTTATTTGAAAAAATTTCTTTTAGCAAATTCTTTTTTAAGTCAGTTTTAATAACAGGACTTTTTAAAACAGCTTTAATTTCTTTAGATTGATTTAAAGAATTGAAAACTAAATCTGCATCGTCTGCAACTTTTTGATAGATATTTTTCTCTACTGCAAGCTGCATTAAAGAATTAGCATAACGATATGAAACTCTAAAAACGCTCATTAGTTTTTATTAATTTCGTTGAGATATTTATCAACAATATTAATTTGTTTTGCCTTATCAAGATTTTCTTTTAGAATTTTTTCAGCTGCTGTTATAGCAATATCTGCAACTTGCTCTTTTAATTTATTGAATGCTTCTGCATTTTTTCTTTCAATTTCTGCTTTAGCATCTTCTAACATTTTATTAGCTGTTTTCTTGCTGTCTTCAAGAATTTGCATTTTTAACTTTTCTGCAAGTTCTCTACTTTGCTCAATAATTTTTTGAGCTTCTTCTTCAGATTTTTGCATATTCAACTTATTTTCAGCTATAAGTTTTTCTGCTTCTTTTCTAGCAACTTCTGCTTTTTCTAAAGATTCTTTTATAAGGTTTTCTCTATCATTTAAGGATTTTAAAATTGGTTTCCAAGCTAATTTTTTTAATATGAGCAAAAGGAAAATAAATGTTACAACTGTCCAGAGTATTAATCCCGGATTAACATCAAGTGGACTTCCTCCACCAGCATGTTCACCACCGCTAAAAGCAAGAATTAAAAAGTAGCTTAGAGTTTTCATTTTTAAATCCTAACTGATTTTTATTTAAGAGCTAATAAAATACAGATAACTAAAGAGAACAAAGATATACCTTCGATAAGAGCAGCAGCAATAATCATCGAAGTTCTGATTTCACCCGCAGCTTCTGGTTGACGACCACTTGCTTCCATTGCTGCACTTGCTAATTTTCCAATACCGAATGCACCACCAATAATTGTTAGTGCTGCACCGAAACCAGCTGCTAAATATGCGTATTCCATTTAAGATTCCTCCTTTATAATTTGATTAATGCTCTTGATGAACTGCCATCCCAATAAATAATGAGGATAGCATTGTAAAAATATATGCTTGAATTAATGCTACTAAAATTTCTAATAAGAATATAAACAATGCAAATGCTATTGAAATTGGAACAACTACATAAGTATGTAAAATAAATATTAATCCTATCAATGCTAAAATAACAATGTGACCTGCTGTCATATTTGCAAAAAGACGAATAGCCAATGCAAATGGTTTTGTAAATAAACCTAACAATTCAACAACAAACATAATTGGAATTAACCAAGCAGGAATTCCATGAGGTAATAATCCTTTAAAATATCCAAAGAAACCATTCTTCCAAATACCACCAATTTGAATAACTAAAAAAGAAAGAGTTGCTAATGTTGCCGTAACTGAAATATTCCCCGTTGCTGTAGAGCCATAAGGAATAAGGCCTAAAAAATTACAAGTCAAAATAAAAAAGAACACCGTTAACAAATATGGAAGAAAATTTTCGTAACCTTTGCCTATTGTTGGTTTAGCAATTTCATCTCGTACAAAAAGAATTAATGTTTCAGTTAAATTTGTAACTCCCTTTGGAATAAGTGAAGATTTATAAGACTTAGCTACTTTTTTAAGTACAAAAATCAAAATCAGCATTGCAATCCACATAAAAACAACATGTTTCGTAATGGAAATATCAAAACCGAACAAGTTCAAATGTGGCAAATGAATTATTCCAAATGGTGTTAAATCAATTTCATTTGCATCTAGAACATCATGCATAATCCAGCTTGTGTCAGTCTTTTTAGCTGTTTCAGCAACTTGTTTTAATGTATCTGCACCAATAAGTTCTTGACCTGTATACATTTATTTTGTTTTACTCATACTTTCTTTTACGAATAAAATTTCTACAATTAATGAAATAATATACAAAATGTAGAGTGCAAATATAAAAGCATATTGGTCAACTTTCAAATAATTTAACACAATAAAAACAAATAAAAGGATAAAAATTAGTCGAAAAGTCATGCCTCCAATATTAAAAATTATGAAAATCTTATTGGATTTATTTTTGGAGTAGATATAAAAACTAGTAAAAAGAATAAAATTTATAAAAGAGATTGAAACTGCAAGTAAGATCGAAAAATTTGATTTTTGTGGAATAAAATTAAAAATAAATGAAGTACCACAAAAAATTATAATTACTAAGTTTATTAAAAAGATAAATCTAATTTTTGATATCAATTTTGTCTTTGCTATTAATCTGTAGAACTGTTTTGATAAAATTATAAATTCCTGCAAATGCACCTATTATTGAAAAAGAAATTGTTAACCATGGAAAAAATTCAAGTTGATCATCTAAATATTTACCAAGGAAAAACATTATTATTACAGTAGCTGCAAGTTGAGTCCCTAATCCAAGATAAGGTCCAATCTTAGAGTAAGAATTATTAATTTTAGATAAATCATCCTTCATTATTTTTCATTTTGCTATTACCTTGAAAATAAGCACCTTCTTCAATAACAAGAATTTTAGAAATTAAATCTCCATGTAAAACAGCTTTACTTTCGAGTTTTAATTTTTCATCAGCTGTAACTTTTCCATTTATTTTGCCATTCATTATTACATTAGTCGCTTTTACTTCGCCAGTTATGTTTGATGTATCTCCTATCGTTAAATTTCCGTTAACTGAAATATTCCCATTTACATTACCATCAATACGAACATTTCCATCGCTAAAAATATTTCCTTCTATTTTCACTGTATGACTTATTATACTAACATCATCCGATTGAATTTCTTTTTTTGCCATAACTTCTCCTATTTAATAATTAAACTTTGAGGGTTAATTGGTTTCCCATTTTTCCATATTTCAAAATGTAGATGTGGACCTGTTGTTTTTTTCCCACTATTTCCGCTCAACGCAATTAATTCACCCTGTAATACAACGTCTCTTTCTCTTTTCAATAAAGATTCACAATGTTTATATATACTGGTGTAATTATTAGAGTGCTGAATTATTATTGTATATCCATAATCAATAGTGTAATCAGCAAAAGTAACTATACCACCTGCTGTAGCATAAACAGGTGTATTTACTTTTACACCATAATCAATTCCCATATGTCCTTTAGAAGGTTCAAAGAATTGGGTTATAATTCCTTGGACTGGTTCAAAGAAAAGTATTTTTTCATTTTTATCTTGAAATATTTTTTCATATAAATCTTTTACAATAAATAGAATATTTCCTTCAATATTTATTTTTTTCTTTATTTTTTGTTTTAAAGTATCATATAATGGATCTTTTGGATTGATAGAATCTCTCTGAGCAAGTTTAATTGCATATTTCATTCGTTCATTTACAGATGAAATTTCTTGAAGCTGTTGGGTTAACAGCAAAACTCTATTTTGAAGCTTTTCAATTTTTTCTCTTTGATTAATAAGTTCTTTATTATCAATTGTAAAAATTGTGTCTTTTAATGGGGTAAGAGAAAGAATTAGAATTAGAACTAGCCATGATGCTAATGTATAAAGTGCTATAATTCCCAATCCTCTCAACAAACTAAATTTGTAACGCTTGGTTGCAATTACTGGTAAATTAGGTGTAAAGTAGAATGATGCGTTTTTTAATGTTTCAAAGTTTAGCCATTTCATTTTTTACTCAATCATATAATCAAAAATAAAAAATTAATGGTTCTTAAACAGAAATTATTTCCGAAAGTTTTGCTATAACTTTTTGAGGAGTAAGTTTAACTCCACAATCGAAAGATTTGATTGGACAAATTTTATGTCCATGTATTCCACATGGTTTGCAATTTAAGTCATCAAATGAAATATATTTTCCTTTCTGATTATAAGGATAAAAACCAAAATCAGGAATTGTTGAACAATAAATCGTTAAAACCGGAATATCGGCAATCATTGCCATGTGAGTCGGTGAACTATCGTTACAAATTAAAGCTTTACAATTCGTAAGCATGTAAATTGATTCAATAATATTTAGCTTACCGGCAAGAGAAATAATATTTTCTTTAATTTCATCTTGTATTTCTTGACAAAGTGAAACGTCATCATTACTTCCAATTAATATTATAAAATAGTTTTTGCTTATTAAAAATTTTGCTATTTCAATAAAATAATTTTTGGGATAAATTTTTGTTTGCCAAACGGAACCGGGTGCGATTGCAATAATTTTTTTATCAGATACATTTAGGATTTTATGAATTTCATCTTTATTAATCTTATCAAAACTTATTGAAGGCAATATTCTCCAGTCATTTTTTTCAAAATTAAACTCTGCAAGGGCTAAGTTTCTTTTAACTTCGTGAAAATTTTTTTCATATTTAATTTTCTTTTTATAAAGGAAAGAAAGATCAGCAATATTAAAACCGACAGTCAGTTTAGCTTTTGAAAAAAATGAAATTAAAGTTGAGCGAGTTGACCTATGCGGTGAATAAACTTCTTCAAAATTTTGTTTTCTTATTTTTTTAATTAGTTTAATAAATGATATGAGTGATTTATCTTTTCCTTTTTTATCATAAGTTATAACGTTTGTTACAAACTTAGAGTTTTCAAATATTGATGAAGTTGATGGTATAGCTAAAACTGTTATTTCGCTATCTTTAAAATTGTTTTTTAAGAATTGAATTAAAGGTAAAGTTAAAATAGCATCACCAATAAATGCTGTTTGAATTACTAATATTTTTTTCATCAATATTTCCAGAGATTGTGCATCCAAAAATATTGTTCAGGATTTTGTTCAACTACCTTTTCAATAAAGTTTGCATAAAGTTGATTAATCTCTAAAGCCCGTTTATCAGTTTCATTTGATAACTTTTCATTATCAACTTTTTCATAAATAATCTCATATGAAAGGTCATCTTTACGAGCTATAACAAGAAATATAATATTAGCATTTGTCTTTGCTGCAATTGTAGCAGAACCAATAGGAAAAGCAGTTGGTCTTCCAAAAAAATTTATTCTTGGGCTATCAATTGGTCCACGTTGGTCAGCCACTATACCAACAACACCAGCACTTTTTAATACTTCAATAATATTTCTAATTGATGGACCAAGCCAAATCATTTTATTGCCATGAACTTCACGTGCCTTTGTTAGCCAATTATTCACAAAAGTGTTTGATTGTTTTTTCGCTAAAACATATAATTTTTTTTTAATTAAAATCCCTAAAGCAATAGCACCAAGTTCCCAATTTCCAAAATGTGCACTAAAAAGAATTGTTCCTTTATTACTTTCCGAAATTTCATTTATTAAAGGAAGATTTTCAAAATCACCAAGTTTCATAATTTCATTTTTTGATGAAACTGGTACATACATAAATTCAAAAAAAGTAATTAAAATGCTTTGGTAGTTTTTTTTTGCTAATGATTTTAATTCAGATTTTGTCTTTTGAGGAAATGCAAAAGCTAAATTTTTTAATACTGTTGATTTTCTGATAGGCAAAACATAAAACAAAACAGTACCTAAAAGTTTTCCTATCTTTCTTGCAAACTTTAGTCCAAAAAGTTTAATCCAGAATGAAAAAAAATTAAAGAAGAAAAATTCAACTTTCTCCTTGAACATTATTAATTATCCGTCCTTAATCTTCTTTCCCAATCAGGATCATTAACTTCACCACGTTTTGTTGAATGAAGTAATTCATAATTTCCAAAACCTGAAATATCACCAAAAATAAATTGAACCCCTCCTTCAATATCATTGTAAAACCAAATTTCGTATGGTTTCATGTTGCTTTCACTATGATAAAAATCTCTTTGGTCTGGCGAACCATAAATTAAATATACTCTTCCACGATCAGAAAGATATCCATCTTTCCCAGCTACTGTAAAATTTTCATTGGCATATAATACTCTTCTCATATACTCATCTTTAAATTCATTTCTTTCTGTTGATAAATCACTATCTCTATTTTTCCAAAATCTAAAAAGAAATTCTCTTTTTGCATTCAATGAATCTAATTTTTTGTATTGATCAATCTCAATTTTTGAGGCAATATATTTTGATTGGGCAAATAATTTATCGCATTCTTCATTTGTGTAAACTGCAAATTCACTACTTAATAAGTTTGCGTTTGAAACTATTTTTGATAGTGAATCAGAAACAGTTGGATTATAAAAATAAAATCTTTTCGAGGAAACATATGCTTGATTTGTTGCAGGATCAATCAAACTCAATACTAAATTATAAGTATCAGTTGGATATTTTGAAAGATTAATTAATCCAATTTCAACAGATGCATTTGAATTTTGCTTTATGTGCTTATCCAATTTATAAACTGATTTACCTTGAGAATTAAACAATAATCTTTGCAAGATAAATTGTTGCTCTGGATTAGATAATTTCAAATTATATAACTCAGCATAGTAAAAAAGAACTGGCGATTGATCAGAGTAAAACATGGATGGATTTGGATAGACTTCCAAAGTGTTTTTATAAAAAATTGAATTTTGATCAGTACCATCTTTTTTTATTCTATTGGATAGTTCAATATCACTCAATGAATATTTTTCATTACTAAATGGATTTATTTGAACCGTTTCTTCAATTGTTTTGCTCATATTTTGATTTTGAGAATCATAAGCCTTTAAATAAAGTGAATATTTTCCAGCAGGAACAACATAACCAATAACACCACTTAATGTTTTTTGAACACTATCAGAAATAGGACTTTGTATTTTCCAGTTCCTGTTAATAAAAAATTCACCCGTTGATAAATTTTTCATTTCAATATGCACTATCGCTTCGGAAACTTGTCCATTTTGTGAATTAATTACTTTCATGCCATTTGGATTTAATTCATAATAAAATTCAAGATAAACACTTGTTGTATCATAATTAAATCTTGCAAAGTCAAATTCAAATTTTAATTCCTTTTGAGCAAAAAGTATATTGAATGAAACTAATAAAAAATAAAAAAATATTTTTTTCATCCTAAAATCTCCCAATAACTGGATGACAAATAATTAGTAAGTAATTGCATTGCGAAGATAAGAAAGGAAAGTTTTAAAATAAAAAACCCGGACTCATAAAAATGAGTCCGGGAATTCTTAAGGATGAATTAGAAACCAAACATAACTGAAAATACATGATTATCATCAAAGAATTTGGTATCTCTGAAAGCATAATCAAATTTCAAATTAACACCGCCTAAATCATAATTAATACCGAAACCAGCGGTTAAACCATAAATGTTATCATCCTTTTGTAATTCAGGTAAAAACATATAACCACCACGAACATACAATAAGTTATTGAATGCATACTCTAAGCCGAGTTTGTATTCATCACCGTAGAAGTTACTGTTTTGGAATACACCATTTACCATTAAAGCATTAGAACTGTTTAAGTTATATTTGTAACCAAGTCCAATTTCTAATGTAGATGGTAATTCAAAACCAGCAGCTTCTATTTTGTAAAGTTGTGTTGGTCTGTTAAGTGATGCAGCATCTGCTCTTATTAATAAACCAGAACCATCATATTTCATTTGTGGTCCTAAATTTTTAAGAACAACTGCAAAGTTTAAACCATCAACGTTTCCAAGATTTGAATAAGAAATACCAACGTTGAATGCAAATCCTGTTGTAGAAACTAATTCAATTTTTTCAGAAATTAAATTAGCAGTAAATCCAACAGCAATTCTATCACTTAACAATCTAGAATAAGTTAAACCTAAAGTCATAAATTGAGGAGCAAAAGTTTGGCCAGTTCCATCAGGGCTTTGAACTGTTGTTACAGGTATAGAACCAACATTCAAAGATTTGATACTAAATCCTAAAGCGCCAAAGCCTTCAAGATTAGTAGAAACTGCACCATACTCAACTCCGATATCTGCAATGTAATTCATATGAGTAAACATTACGTTTGTTGCTTGTTCTCCTCTAGCAAGGTTTGCTGGGTTCCAATAGATAGCTTCAACACCAGAAGAACCTACTAATGAAGAACCAGACATAGCAATACCACGAGCACCTACCGGAATAAGCAACTGTGCTGCTCCGGCGGTACCATTTCTACTTCCACCGCCAGCAAATACACTGGTTGTTAGAAGAGAAACTAATAATAGGGTTATTACAAAATTTATTTTCTTCATTTTCATCTCCTTCAATTTTTTAGAATCTATCCAGAACTTGTTGCTCTTGGATAACTGCAACTTTTAAAATCTTTGTTTTACCTAAATCAGGCATATCAATGTGAACAATATATAATCCACTTGCTACAGGCAATAGATCTTTATTGTTTAAATCCCATCTGAAGAATTGATCTGGTGTATCTTTTTCTAATGTTCTTACTAATTGACCTGCAAGGTTAAATATTCTGATTGTAGCTTTTGTTGGTAAATGAGTGAAAGTTACAAATCTTTGATATTTATTTAACTCTTGTGGGTTAACACCATAGTATGGATTTGGGAAAACATTGATTTGCTCTACATCTTGTTTTGCTAAATCATCACTAACCGTAACTGAAGGAGTAGTAAATTCAAATACATCAGAACCTGGTTGATTTGGTTTAGTAGAGATTATCTTAAACACTGTTCCTTCTTCTGGCATTGGACTATTAACATTTTTAGGCCAGTTACTATCAGAAACACTTCCACCATTCCAATTTACCAATACCATTCGCCGTAATGCATCACCACTCATTATTTCTGAATCTAAATATTTATGATTATCATCGCCCACAGTTTGTATTTTATTAACAATAGCATTATAACCACTCTCTCCAGGTGTCATATCTTTTGGAATTATCCAATAGAACCAATCTGTTTCAGGATCATTATCACCACCTGAAATAGGATGATCAACACCTGATAAATCAAAAACTCCATTTTCATTTACATCAAGTATATAAGGGAAATAACGAATATCATCACTTGCATCAGGTTTTGTTCCAATATTCCATATCTGGAACGGAACATCAACTAATTTTCCATGTCCACCATAATCACTCCCAGGATATAAGAAAGCTTTACCAGGCTTGAATCTGATTTCGAAGTCATTTGGTATTATTCTTGGCCAGCGAGCGCCCCCCTGAGTCACTCTTGTTTTAAAGAAATCAAAATCATAAGATTGATCATCAATATTTCCCGTATGAATTCCCCATAAACCACCACGAACTTGTTGTCTTTTAGTGGGTCTATCACCTGTAGATGGATGAGGAAATCCACTATTATTGAATGCGAAAGCACCATATTCAGGTGGATTAAGCGAACCGTTAGCATTAGCAGTTACAAGGAAATCTTTAAAGTCATTTGGCGCACCAGCAACTTTTATTAACATACCATCAACCATTGGAGATAATTCATCAGCATTTTGATTCGTCTGTTTTGTTAATAAAATTTTAGATGTTGTAAGATCTTTTAATATCCACCCATCAGCTTCAAAACTAACTTGATATTTATGTCCTGTAACTTTTGTTGGGTCAACTACACTTACTGTAACGTTACCATCACTAATTCCTGATTTATGTGTAGCTATAATCTCCGTGCCATAAGAAGATTCATAGCGTACACCAGGTTTTGGTTTTTGAGGAACTGTTGTAATTACATTTAATGGATTCTCAAGAACTTTAGGAACTGCTAGTGGGTCTGCATTATAGGCATAAGCTGTTACAGCAAAGAAATATTTAGATCCATTATAAACAGGCAAACCGCCATTAAATACATCATTTTTAATACTAATAGATCTTTTAACTCCAGAATCTGTTCCAAATTGAACAACTTTAGATTGAACAACGCCACCAACTGGATCAAATTCTAAGTCTGTAATTTTACCAACTCCATCTACAACATCATAAGTAGCAATTAATCTTGCTTCACTCTTTTGAGCAGTTGCTGATGGTAATTGATAAACATTATAACCTTGGAATTTATAACCGCCTTTTTCATAATTTTCAGTAGCGGCTACTTTAGCAGCATCACTACCCCAAGTTAGAATAATTTCTGCATCCATTTCGCTTGCAGTAACAACTGGTGCAGGTGGAGCTGTTGGAACGTTAAAGAAATTATCATAAGCTAATTGAGCTTGTAAGTCATAAAATTTCAACAAGCCAATAGCACCTAAACGATCAACACCAGGGATAGCACCAGCACAAATTTCAGCAACTACAACTTCTTGAGTATCACCGAAAGCCATATTAAAAGGACCAGAAGCCATACCTAAACGACGATCTCCAGGTGGATGTAATAAACCGTCAACCCAACCAGTTCTTGTTAATGGATCGCCAGCTAATGCTTTTGTTGTTGGTTTATTTGTGGTTGGATCTGTGAAGTATTGACCAGTTGTAGATACTTTACCTTGGAATAAGTTGTAAAAACCTAAAGTACCTCTATCATAATTGCCTTGAGTTGGGTCAGTATAAACAGGATCACCGTTAATAAAGAAATAAAAAGCAGTCATAGGTAAATTTTTCTTACCACTAACTTTTTTACCTTTAAAAATAGCTACATCTTCAGCGGCACCAGCAACAATTGGACCTTGGAAAAAGTCAAAACCTGCTGATGGTGGTGGAAGTGGATCATAAGTACGATCGCTTGCATTAGCATTATAAACATAACCTAAAGATAATGTTGTATCGCAACCTACGAAGTCATCACCTGCATCTCCTAAATCAGGATCTGACCACATAGAAACATACATATCTGTAAATGCTTTTTTATCTTTATTTTTATTGATAATGATGAACTTTCTAAAAAGCATATTTCCAAGAGCACCGGTTGTGTTGTAACCCCAAACAGTTACTTGTTCTTCGATACCCATTGGTAAAGAACCATACATAAAGTCAGTTTTAGCAGGATCTAAATCATTAGCAACAAACCAAATAGTTTGATCAGCACCAGGTACACCTGGAATATCAACATTTGGTTCATATGTTTTGTTACCATTAACATCTTCAAATGGTGCACCTTGTTTCCAAGGCCATTCGTTCCAATCTTTTTCATATTGAGTTCTAATAGCATCAATTGAAGGTCCGTCGCCATCTGCTAATTCAGAGCTTAAGTCACCTGTTTTATAATCGCGGCGAACTCTGTATATTCTTACATCTGGGTCATCTGGACTTGCAGCAGTGAAATCTGGTTTTATGTAACCAGGTACAGTTCCTTGACGATAAACAGAACCACCAACGCGAATCTGTCCATCAACTTTTCCACCCCAAAGGAATCCAGATTGGAAAACTGCAGTTTTGTTACTCCCTTTAGGAAATACTAAACCTGAATTACCGTTTTGATTTATATCGGTTTCACCATTATTTTTAATCCAAGTTGAAATATTGTTAATATTAAACTTGGTATAAACAGGTTCACCGAGTGTTTTGTTTAAGGTATTCTTCTTTCCATCACCACCTTTTGCTAGCACAAAGCCAGTGGCACCTACTAAAAGAAGCATTACACTTAAAAATCTAATTAATTTTTTATTCATGTTTTACTCCTGTTATTTTTCAATACTTTTAGTATTCTAATCTAATACCTAAACGAATTTGTCTTGGTGGACCATAAAGATTTCCGCCACCACCGTATCCAGCTTGATAATCAATATTTAATGCTTTGTATAAGTCAATATATCTTGGACCATAAGTTGAAATTAATTGTTGAGATAATTCTGGATTGGTGATAACAGCATCATCATCTGGGGATCCAGTTCTCAAGAAAACGTTTCTAACATTTTTAGAATCAAACAAATTGATTACGAATACATAAACATTAAGAGCTAATTTATCAAACAAGCGAATTGTTTTATCAACACGTAAATCAACTTGAAATTCACCAGGAGTAGTTGAAGCATTCAGAGGTTCAATTGGTGTACGGAAACGAGCATCTCTTTCAGCATTTAATGCACCAGTACCTCTTGTGTATGGATGCCCATTATTAAATGTAGCTAAAAATGATACACCAAATTCATGTAATAATGCTGGACCATCATTTTGCCCAAAACGATAATCAATATTTAAATTACCTTTAATGCCTTGGTTATAATTTAACAAAGAAACATATTTTGGATAAAATACAGTAACACCATCAAGTGGAGCACCTACAACACCATTGTTAGAATATGGATTTGAACCAGTTCCTCTCGCATCTTGGAAAGACAATGAAGCATTAAGTGCAATTCTTTCATATCTTCTCATATTAAGAGCAATTTCGATACCTTTTGTTGTAGCAAAATCTCCATTTTGTAATGTATTATAATTCTGGAAAGCAGAGTTTTTATCAACTGCTTGATTCTTATATTGAACTTGATCTTTAATATCTCTATAATATCCAGTTAAGTCAAATGACATGAAATCTGTCAACTGTTGTGTAAAACCAAGTTCATATTGAGTTGTTCTTGTTGGACGAATATTCAAACCAGCAGGTTGTGGAATAAAGAAACCGCCTTTAATTTCAAAGCCTAATCTATAATATCCATAATATGCTGTGTTCAAAGATGGTTGTTGAATAAACTTACCAAATTGAGCGTGAAATACTGTTTTATCAGTAACTGGGAATGAAAATCCTAAACGTGGAGATACAGCGCTAAATGTAGGAACTTTTACCCAGCCATCAGGTTTTACTTCTCCAGAAGTAACATCATATGCGTCATCTGGTCTTTTTGGATTTTTAAACATTAAGTTATCAATGTCAAAATAATCATAACGAACACCAGCATTAATTATAAGGTCTTCATATTCAATTCTATCTTGAATGTAAGCACTTGCAAAAACTGGTTTATGTGGTGCATCTGGTCCATCGCCACTATATTCATTACCAAAAACATCATAACCATAATTAGTAACACCAGCTGTAATTAATAATTGGCGTTTATATGCATCTAATGTTGGATATTGTGGAGAAGGTTTATAATTAGCAACTTTAGCAGCTAAACCTGCTTGTCCAACAACACCCCAAGATCTGATTGTATATTGTTGATATTCACCACCAACTTTAAATGAATGAGCTTTTCCTAACATAAATGATAAAGCACCATTCAAAGCAATACTATTTCTATTGTTTATGCCATAGTTAGCTGGAATAGAACCATCACGAGTAAATGTAAAACCCATTATATTATAAGTGGTAGGTGTTAAGTATCTACCAAATCTACCAGTTTGAGCATCAAGCAAAGAACGAGGAATAGTCCAACCAGCAGCAGCATTAGCAACAGAATCACCGTAACTCCAATAATCTTTTCCAAGACCAGGAGTATAGCCTTCGTTTGCTTGTAAATAATAACCAGCAGATAATTCATAGAACATTGATGGGCTTAAAACGTGAGTAATTTTAACACTGAAAGCACCATTAGAATAATCATTTACACCACGGCGTGTTTGCATTATATTAAATATACCACCACCACCGTTATCTTGTTTACCAGTTGTATAAGTACCAGATAATCTTACAATAACTGGTTTAAAATCCATGTTTAATGTTCCAGTAAAAGTATAGTAATTATCTTGAACGCCTTTTAATGGACCACCAGGGTAGACGAAATTAATTGTATCAAGTGTTGTTGGATCTCCAATGATACCAAGATTTAAACCTGGCCATGGTTGTGGATTTCCATCGCGATTATATACATAGTTTAAGTTACCGAAAAATTTAAATCTTTGATCAAAAAGTGGACCGCTAATAGTTGCACTGGTTTCGTTGTAACCCCACCAGTAAGCACCTAAAGTTTTCTTTCCATCAAAAGCTTGGTCTTTACTTTTAAAACCAATATTATCTGTTATGTATTCAACACTAGCTTTAAAAGCATTTCCACCAGTTCTGAATTGTTGACGAATAATACCAGCATTTGCATTACCAAATTCTGCGGTGTAACCACCAGATTGAACTTGAATTTCTTCAAGAGCATCTTGAGCAACTGTAACACCTCTACCACCAGAAATTGGGTTAGCAACTGAAACACCTTCCAAATAGTAACCTACTTCATCCAAACGACCGCCACGGATGTAGATATTACCATTTTGGTTAACAACACCAGCAGTTAAACTGATAATACTATTAACTCCACGAACAGGAAGAGCTTGAATATCTTCGTTGGTCGTAATACGAACAGCGTTAGTATTATCTTTTTGAATGATTGGTTTTTGAGCTACGATTTCAACTGTACCAACTTGAATATCTTCACTTGGTAACTCAAAGTTAACATAAGTTGTTAAGTCTGCATTAACTCTTATGTTTGAAATCGTGATGGTTTGATAACCAACATAAGCTGCGCGTAAAGTATAAACGCCAGCTTCCATATTTTGAATCAGGTATTCGCCGTTTGCGTCAGTATTAGCACCAGAAGAGCTACCAACTACATAAACGTTAGCTCCGATAAGTGCTTCACCAGTTTGCAAATCGACAACTTTTCCCTTGATTCTACCCTTGGTACCCGCCATTAATAGAACAGGCACAAGAGCAAAAAGTAGCAAAAGGTAAAAAATCTTTCGCTGCATAGTTTACTCCTTATTTGTTGATTAAATTAAGAAAGGGTTTTTGAAGTGATAAAATTTGTAACTGTAAATTCAATAATACCTCCTTCAAATTATTTGTTAGATGTTTTGTTTTTTTTACCGCTACTAAATTTTTACACTTCATTTTTTGGAACAATTTTCTTTCAAAGAAAACTAGAAAGAATATTTTTAATAAAAGCGGTTTCAAAATAATTTGTCTTCCTTTTGAAAGCAAGAAAAAAAACATTCTTAGTTAGTTTTTCGAAAAGTTTTTATTCTTGCAATCAAATTAATACTCATTTACTTTTTTGTCAAGATAATTATTTATATATAAAAATTTTTAATTTTTTAAGAGTTTATTAAGTTTATCAACAAAAACTGTTTTTGGCATAGCACCAATAATTTGATCTTTTAATTGTCCGTTTTGAAAAAATAAAACTGTAGGAATACTTCTTACACCATACCGGATTGCAATTTGCTGGTTTTCATCAACATCTAATTTACCAACTTTAACTCTGCCATCATATTCATTAGCAAGATCTTCGATAATTGGGGCAATCATACGGCAAGGTCCACACCATGCGGCCCAAAAATCTACTATTACAGGAATATTTGATTGTAACGCTTCAGTATCAAAATTTGAATCAGTAAAAGTAAATGGTTTCATTATAAATCTCCTTTTTGATATTACATTTTTCCGTTTTTCTTCAACGCAATATGTGCAATTATTCCTTTTTGAATTTCATTAGTTCCTTCAAAAATTCTATTTATTCTTGAATCACGATAAAATCTTTCTATCGGTAATTCTCTTGAGTAGCCCATACCACCATGAATTTGAACAGCATAATCTGCAATTTTATCAAGTGATTCTGAGCAGAATAGTTTAACCATAGCCGATTTTTGTGAAACATCTTTCTTTAAGTCATAATCAACAGCAGTTCGATAAACCATTGATTCCATAGCAAAAATTAATGTTGACATTTCTGCAAGCATAAATTGTATAGCCTGGAAATGAGATATACTTTGATCAAATTGTTTTCTTTGTTTTGCATACTGAACTGATAATTCCAACAATTCTTTTGAAGCACCTAAACATGCAGCTCCTAAACCTAATCTTCCAGCGTCAAGAGTTTTCATTGCAAGAATAAATCCACGTCCATCGGTTCCAATTAAATTTTCTTTTGGAATTCTAACATTATCAAAAGTGATTGCGTTAGTTGTACTTCCTTTAATTCCCATTTTCTTTTCTGGAGGACCAGGTTGAAATCCTGGATTATTTGTTTCAACAACAAATGCACTTACACCTTTTTCAGTTCGAGCAAAAACAGAAACTATATCAGCGATACCACCATTTGTAATCCAAAGTTTTTCACCATTAATTACCCATTCATTTCCATCTAATACAGCTTTGGTTTTTACATTAAAAGAATCAGAACCAGCTTGTGCTTCTGTTAGACAAAAGGCACCAATTTTTTCTCCTTTTGCAAGTGGAACTAAATATTTTTGTTTTTGTTCTTCATTTCCACCGAGATAAATTACATTAGCACCAATTGATTGATGAGCACCTATAAAAGTAGCCGTTGACATACATCCACGAGCCATTTCTTCTTGCATGATGCAATAACCAACTTCACCGAATCCACCACCACCATATTCTTCGGGGAAAGCAACTCCTAGAAATCCAAGTTCAGCTAATTTTTTTTTAAGGTCATCCGGGATTTTTTCTTCCTGATCAATTTTGGAAGCAATAGGTTTAATTTCATTATTAACAAAATCGCGAGCCATTTCGCGAAGCATGTTTTGTTCTTCAGTAAACTGAAATTCGTGCATAATTTATTTCCGATTTATTTAATTATCTGGCTGGTTCTTTCACCTATAAAGTTTACAATATATTCACCACCATCAACAGCAATTACATTACCTGAAATCCAATCTGCTTTTTCGTCACATAAAAGCACAATTGCTTTTGCAACATCTTCAGGGGTAGTTAATCTATTATGAGGATTTTTCATTTTAGCGGCAGTCATTAATTTATCAAACATAGGAATTTTATTTCCAGCAGGAGTATCAGTAACGCCAGCCATAATTGAATTACAAGTAATTTTCATATTTCCAAGCTCAACAGCAAGTTGACGAATATGTGCTTCAAGTGCGGCTTTTGCAGCTGATACAGCTCCATAATTTGGAATTACTGTATGTGAACCAGCGCTTGTTAATGCAAATATTCTTCCACCTTGTGCAAATAAATCGCGTTGAATTAATCCTTGTGTCCAATAAACTAATGAGTGAGCCATTACTTCTAATGTCATATTCATTTGAGATGGAGAAATACAATCATTTGGATTTTTAGATATGAAAGGTTTTAGAGTACCAAATGCAAGAGAGTGAATTAACACATGAACATGTGGATGTTCTTTTGTAGCAAATCTTTCTTTAATTTCATCAAGTGTATCATTTATTTTAATTTGGTCTGCAGCGTTTATGTTAAAGTAAACAGCTTTTTGTCCGGTTTTTTCAATTTTTTTAATCACTTGTTGTACAAGCGGCATAGTTGCTTGTCTATCTAAATGTATTCCGAAAATATTATAACCATGTTTAGCTAATTCAATTGCAGAAGCGCCACCAAAACCACTTGATGCACCAAGAATTAAAGCCCATTTATTTTCCATATTATAACCTTTTTTTTGAATTGCGAAGCAAACTTAATAAATCATTTATTATTATCAAATGAAAATTAAAAAGTTAATTTGTAAAATATTTAATTGAATCATCACCTAAAAGTTTTGCGAGTTCTTCAACTAGTTCATCTTTTAATGTTACTTTATTTTGAATTAAAAATTGCCTAATTCTTCCTTCATCAATTAATCCAATGAGTACTGAAATTTTCCCGGGATACTTATCAAGTATTTTTTTTATCTCATCAATTGTTTTTTCATCATGAATTGCTGCATCTAAAATTAGTCCGATACTTTTTGTGAGAATTTGTTTTACATTTTTTAAATCATAGGCAATATCTACATGCAATTTAATTGCATCGCCACTACTTTCAAGTATACCTTGAACTAAAATTGTAGATTCAGGAATTATTAAATCTTCACATTTAGAATATGCTTTAGAAAACATAAGGCATTCGCATGAACCAGAAAAATCATCAATGGTGAAGAATGCCATTTTGTTACCTTTTTTATCTATTTTAGTTCTCAAATCTGTAACAACACCAACAGCACGAACTGGTTCTTTAAAATTGTATGTTTCTTCTTCACCTAAATGAACTGTTGCAAATGAATTATATTCAGCTTGAAATTTTCTTAATGGATGATCGGTTAAATAAAATCCAAGAACTTCTCTTTCTTTTGCTAATTTATCTTTTGTATCCCATGGTTTTATATTTGGCAAATCCGGTTCATTAATTTCATTAGATGCAACATCATCACCAAATAAACTATTAGTTAATTTTTCTTTTGATGATTGAACTTTATTTCCAAAATCAATTGCTTCCGGAATAGCTTCAAAATTTTGAGAGCGAGTTCCTTTTACTGAATCGAAAGCACCAGCTAAGACCAATCCTTCAAGAGTTCTTTTATTTACAACTCTAGTATCAACATGCGAGCAAAAATCATAAATACTTTTAAAGTTTCTACCTAATTCATCATGAGCTTTTTTGATTTCTTCAACAGCAGAAACACCAACATTTTTAATTGCGCTCATTCCAAAAATTATTTTGTTTCCTTCCACATCAAATTTAACTGATGGATAATTAATATCAGGTGGTTGAACTTTAACGCCAAGCTTACGACAATCTTCTAAAAGTATTGTAACTTTTTCTGTATCACCAAATTCATTGGAAAGATTTGCCGCAAGAAATTCTTCTAAGTAATATGTTTTTAAGTATGCTGTTTGATATGCAACAATTGAATAAGCAACTGAATGACTTTTGTTAAATCCATAATTTGCAAACTTATCAATCACATTAAATATTTCAGATGATATTTCTTCTGGTATATTATTTTGTTTAGCACCTTCTATAAATTTTTGTTTTTGTTCAGCCATCGCTTTTAAATCTTTTTTACCCATCGCTCTTCTTAAAAGATCAGCTTCGGCTAAAGTCATACCAGCAACTTTATTGGCAATTTGAATAACTTGTTCCTGATAAACAATTACTCCATAGGTTTCTTTTAATATAGGTTCAAGAACTGGATGCAAATAAGTAATTTTTTTTCTTCCATGTTTACAAGCAATGAAATCGTCAATGAACTCCATTGGTCCAGGACGATAAAGTGCATTCATTGCGGAAAGATCAGCAATACTTGTTGGTTTTAATTTTTTCAAGTATTCACGCATCGGTGCACTTTCAAACTGGAATACAGCTGTTGTTTGACCGCGACTAAAAAGTTCATAAGTTTTTGGATCATCGGTTGGAATTTCATCTATATTAATAGTTATTCCCCGATTCTTTTTGACCAGTTCAATAGTATCACGAATGATGGATAAAGTTCTCAATCCAAGAAAATCCATTTTAAGAAGTCCGACTTCTTCTAAATCTTTCATATTGAATTGAGTTACAATTGCATCATCATCACCATAAATAGCAAGTGGAACATGATCGCTAACATCCCCCGGAGTAATTACAACACCAGCCGCATGTTTTGAAGCATTGCGGTTCATTCCTTCAAGTATTCGGGAGTATTTAAGAAGTTCTTGTATAACCGGATCATCAGTTGTATTGAGCCATTGCAATTCAGGAACTTCTTTCAATGCTTGATCAATTGTATAAACTCTTCCAAATTTAGAAGGTATCCATTTTGTTATTTCATTTACTTTTGGAATTGGAATTTTCAAAACACGAGCAACATCACGGATAACAGCTTTTGAAGATAATCTATTAAAAGTAATTATTTGGGAAACTGAATTTTCACCATATTTTTCTTTTACATATTTAATAACTTCTTCACGTTGATCATCAGCAAAATCAACGTCGATATCGGGCATTGATTTACGTGCTGGATTTAAGAATCTTTCAAACAATAAATTATAATCAAGTGGATTTACATTTGTTATACCCAAAGCATACGCAACTAAACTACCAGCAGCACTACCTCGTCCGGGTCCAACAGGAATTCCTTTTTGTTTTGCGGCATTAATAAAATCTTGAACAATCAAAAAATATCCTGCATAACCCATTTTATTAATTACATCAATTTCATATCTAAAACGATCTTCAACTTCTCTTGATATTGTTTTAAATCTTCTTTGTAATCTTTCTTCGGCAAGTTGGACGAAATATTCATCTAAAGATTTTGCGTTTGAATTTTTGGGAATTGGAAATTGCGGGAAAAGATGACCATCATTAACAATTTCCAAATTTATTTTTTCTTCAATCTCTAATGTATTTTCAACAGCACCTTTAAATTTTTTGAGAACTTCTTTCATTTCATCTGCACTTTTGAAATAAATTTCTTGCGTGCCATATCTTAAATCTCTGTAATCAACATTACCGGTTTTATCACCAAGACATAATAAAACATTGTGTGGAATTGCATGTTCTTTTTCGATGTAATGGACATCATTGGTTCCAACAATTTTGCAATTAAGATCTTTTGCTAATTTTGGAACACCATCAAGCAATGGTTGTTCTATTTCCATTCCATGGTTTTGAATTTCAAGATAAAAATCATCACCAAATAATTCTTTTAATTTTATTGCAATGCGTCGAGCTTTTTCATAGTCGTTATTAATCAAAGCAGATGAAACAGGTCCAGCAGGACAAGCAGATGTACAAATTAATCCTTCACTATGTTTTTGTAATACTTCAAAATCAATTCTTGGTCGATAATAAAAACCTTCAAGATGGCCAATTGTTGTAAGCTTAATTAAATTTTTATAGCCAGTTAAATTTTTAGCAAGAAGGATTAAATGATTGTAATGTTTTTTCTTTACACCGTAATCTGGTTCATCGCCTTTTTTATCGAATCGTGTTCCATCAATTACTATGTAAGCTTCCATTCCAATTATTGGTTTGATTCCCTCTTTTTTTGCTTTCTTATAAAATTGCCACGCACCAAAAAGAACACCATGATCTGTCAAAGCAACTGCATGCATATTATGTCTTTTTGTAGCTTCTATCAAAGCTTCAATTGTTGCAGCTGCATCTTGCAAACTGTAATGTGAATGATTATGTAAGTGTATGAAGTCGGACATTTTTAAATAATGTAAAATTTATAATTGATAATTTATAATTGCTAATTGAGTATTAAAATTTATAATTGCTTGTTGAGAATTGAAATTCATAATTGGCAATTAGCAATTAGCAATTAGCAATTATTTTAATCCCGTGTGCCCAAAACCACCAGAACCACGATTACTATTTTGAAGTTTTGATGATTCAACTAATTCTGCTTTATAGACTTTTGAAATTACCATTTGAGCAATTCGATCTCCTCTTTTAATTACAAAATCATTTTCACCAAAATTAAAAAGTATAATTTTAATTTCGCCGCGATAATCAGAATCTATTGTTCCTGGTGAATTTAAAACGCCAATTCCATTTTTAGCAGCTAAACCACTTCTTGGCCTAATTTGAATTTCATATCCGAATGGAATTTCCACCATTAAATTTGTTGGAATTAAAGAAACTTTTCCTTTTGGAATTATAACTTCGTTTTCAACTGCGGCACGAATATCTAAACCACTGCTTCCTTCTGTTGCGTATTCCGGCAATGGAATATCAATAAACATTTCATCAATTCGTTGAATTTTTATATGAATTTTTTCCATTAATTTTTTCCGTAGTGTTTAAGCAAAAATAACAACAAAATACTTTTTTGAAATATTGACTTTAAAGAATCTTTAAGGTTTATTTTTCTTAATGAATAATCTTATAAATGAAACAATTTCATTTTTATCAACTACTTTTGAAAAATAAAGTGTAGAAAAGAATATAATCAGCATAATTATTTTAAATAGTATGTTTATGCCAAAATTAAAATAGATATAATAATAAGCAGCACATGAAGTAAAAACTAATGTTAAAATTATTCCTACTTTCTTGAACTCATAATTTATGGGATAAAATTTTTGTGAGAAAAAATATAATGAAACAGCCATTACAAAATAGGCGGCAAATGTTGCAAATGCTGCACCCATTATTCCAAATATTGGTATTAACAAAATATTTACAATAACATTTACTATGGCTCCAGCAAAAGTTACAATTGGAAAGTATTTGGTTTTTTCTTCAATATAAATTCCTGCTTGAAAAACATAGTAAACACCATTGAAGAGATAACCAAGAAGAACTAAAGGAACAATTGGAAGTCCGCTTAAAAATTCTTTGCCGATAATAGATTTATTTTTATAAAACTCAATTCTTGCAAAATCATCTACAAACAAAGTAAGTACAATCCAAATTATTGAAGAAGCCAAAAGAAACAAAGTAAAAACTTTAGAGAAAATTTCTTTTGCATTTTTCTCTTTTGCATTATTAAGAAAAAATGGCTGCCAAGCAAATTGAAACATCGAAACAAAGAGCATCATAAAAACACCGAGTTTATAATTCGCTTGATAAATACCAAGTGTTGATTCATTTGTTAATGCAAGGACAACAGGTCTATCAACTACATTTACAATAGTTGCCGCCAAAGCTGCTGGTAAATATGGAATCCCAAATTTTAATATTTTCTTTAAAAGTTCTTTATCAAAAGAAAATGAAAAGTTTTTTAATACTTCGGATTGTAATGCTAAAAAAGAAAATAAAGTAGCAACAAGATTTGAAATAAAAATTGCTTCTATGCCAAGTTTATATTTTAAGATAAGAATTAAATTAAGTGAAAGATTAATTAAAATGTTTAATAATTTTATTACAGCATATTTAATTGCTTTTCTTTCAAGTCTTAATTTTGAAAAAGGAACAATTGCAATTGCATCAAAAGCTATAATTAAAATTAAGTAATAATAAATTTTAAGATATTGTTCAGGAATTTCCATTATTGCAGAAATTTGATTTCTGAATATGAAAAGTATAAGTGAGAAAATAATTGTTGTAAAAACTAAAAATGAATATGAAGTTGAAAAGACTTTTTTATGTTCAGAATTTTCTGCTAATGATGCATATTTCATATAAGCGGCATCAATTCCGTAGATAAATATTACATTTATAAAAGCTATATATGCATAAATATTTGATTGAATTCCAAATTCCGAAGTACTTAATACATTTGTATAAAATGGGACAAGTAGAAAACCTATAAATCTACCCAACATTGTGCTGATGCCATAAATAGCAGTGTCTTTAGTAAGTTCTTTTAATTTTTGCCGCATTAGAAAAATTAGGATTTACTTTTGAAAATATTTAGCTAAAGCATCAATATATATTTTAGGTGGACGAACTGCTTTTTTTGTATCTACTTTTATAAAAACGTGAGTTGTAAAACCTTCCACTATCAAATTTCCTGTTTCTTTATTTACAATTTGATATTCAACTTTTGGTTTTGCTGTATAATGTTCATTCACTGTTGCAGTAATTAATAATAAGTCATCATAAGTAGCTGGGGAAATATATTTCAACCCAGCTTCAATTAAAGGTAATTGATAACCTTCATTTTCAATCATGCGATAAGGAAAACCGATTGATCTGAATAGTTCTGTCCTGCCAACTTCAAAATATTCAAGATATTTTCCATTATAAACAAATTGCATTTTATCAGTATCAGCGTAGCGAACACGAATTTCAGTAGTGTAAGTAATCATAAAATCTATTCTTCAAAAACACCCATCTTGCCAAATTTTTCAAGACGAGAAGAAATTAATTTTTCTGGTTTAATTTTTAATAAGTTATTTAGTTCTTCCAACAAAACTGATTTTAATGTATTAGCCATTTGCTGATGATCTTTATGAGCTCCGCCAAGTGGTTCAGGAATAATTCTATCAATTATTTTTTGTTCAAGTAAATCTTCGGCAGTAAGTTTCAAAGCTTCTGCAGCTTGTTCTTTATATTCCCAACTTCTCCACAAAATTGAAGAGCAGGATTCAGGACTAATAACAGAATACCAAGTGTTTTGTAACATTAAAATTCTATCGCCAACACCAATGCCCAAAGCACCACCGCTTGCACCTTCTCCAATAATTACTACAATGATTGGAACTTTCAATCTACTCATTTCAAGAAGATTACGAGCAATAGCTTCTGCCTGTCCGCGTTGTTCAGCTTCCAATCCAGGATAAGCTCCCGGCGTGTCAAGCATTGTTATAACTGGCACATTAAATTTTTCTGCAAGTTTCATCATACGCAAAGCTTTTCGATAACCTTCTGGATTTGGCATTCCAAAATTTCTATACAAATTAGTTTTTGTATCTCTTCCTTTTTGATGACCAATTATCATAACTTTTTGATTATCAAGTTTTGCAAAACCACTAACAATTGCATGATCATCTTTATAATTTCTATCTCCATGAAGTTCGATGAAATCCGTTGTCATCATGTAAATGTAATCGAGCGTATAAGGTCTTTCGGGATGACGAGCAAGTTGAACTCGCTGCCATCTTGTGAGATTATTATAGATTGATTCTTTTAATTGAAGGACTTTATCTTCAAGAGTTTTAATTTCTTTTGAAATGTCGAGCATAGTTTCATGCTTTCTCATTTCTTCTATTTTGTTTTCGAGTTCGATAATCGGTTTTTCGAAATCGAGAACGTTTTTTGCCATTTTTTACTCCGTCTTAAAAAACATTTTTGAAAATGACTTTCCTAAAATTTCTATATCAAGCCACACACTTTGATTTTTTGCATAGTAAATATCAAGTTTTTTTAATTCATCATCATCATTTAGATCAATACTTTCTGTAAACCAAAAACCAGTTAATCCAATTTTGCCAACGTAAAGATTATCATAGAATGATGAATTATATGGACCAACTAAACTTAATTTACCAACACACACACTTGGAATTTTTAATATAAAATTTATAAAGCTACTCTTTCGATAGCTTATTTTATAAAACAAATATATAAATGGATAAAGCAAAATCAAAAATAGAATACTAAAAGTTAGATCAAATATTCTTTTAATAATTCTATTACTTAACATTGAAACATTATATTGCACTTTTAACAATGGAATATCATCGAGCATAGTTATAGATGATTTACCTACAAGGTAGTCCATTTCTTTGCCAGCAACTAAAAATTCTACGTTTGTTCCCTGACATTCTGAAACAACAGAAAACATTTGATTGAATGATAATTCTTCCGATACAAATATTACTTTTTCTATTTTGTTATCAATAATTATTTTCATTAGGTTTTCTGTTGATCCAAGTATTTTATAATCACCAACTTTATCTCCAATATTTCTCTGTTCTAATCCAATGAATCCTACAATATCAAAAAGTTTATGAACATTTGATTTTAATTTATTTGCAATCTCTTCTGAATTTTTTTTAGTCCCGACAATTAATGTTTTAGATTTTTTTGTATCAACATCTAAACCAATTTTAAAGACTACTTTCAAAAATATTCTATAGAAAGAAAATGAAATTAATGAAACAAGAAAAACAATCAATACGACAGCCCGACTGAAAGCATATTGCTTAAAGAAAAAAGTTATTGAAGAAAGGAATAATAGTCCAACAATCAGCGACAAAACAGTTCTAAAAATTAGCAAAGAATTTTTTTTATAAGCACCAACTAAAAAAGAAATCAACACTTGAAGTAATGAAGGCACAAAATAAACCCACGGTAAAGCATAGTAAGGAAACCCATGTGTGCGTGGTAATAAATAAAATTTTTCAGCTAAAATTATTGCAAGTGAAAAAAGGATAAAATCAATTATAGAAGATAAAATCACAATTTTATAAACATTTGCAAAGGCAAATATTTTTCTAAAAAGAATTGCCAATTGCAAAATCAGTTCAACAATAAAAGATGTTGATAAATGTTTACGAACAAAAAGATGCATTGCATCATAAAATAATTTTGTTTCATCAACACTGCTTCTTTTTGTGCTTTCACCCTTGTAATGAATTATTTCTGTTTCATGAAAATAAAAAACTTTATAACAAGCTTTTTGAGTACGATAACATAAATCTAAATCTTCACCATACATAAAAAATTGTTCATCGAAACCACCAATTTTATCATAAACAGATTTTCTCATCATCATAAATGCACCACTTACAGCATCAACTTCATAAGTTTTGTTTTCATCAAGATAAGTCAAATTATATTTTGCAAAAATTTTACTTTTAGGAAAGAGTGAACTCAAGCCCATTACTTTGGTAAATGAGGTCCATGGTCCAGGAAAACTTCTTCGACATGCTAATTGAAGTGAGCCATCGACATTTAAAACTTTACAACCAGCTATTCCACAATTTTCATTTTCTTCAAAAAATTTTATCATTTTAACGAGTGTATCTTCTTTCACAATTGTATCGGGATTTATCATCAGCAAATATTTTCCTGTTGCAATTTTTAATGCTTGATTATTGGCTGAACCAAATCCAACATTTTTTTTATTCTGAATTAATTTTACATTGGGAAATTTTTCTGCTATTGCTTCAACACTACCATCGGATGAATTATTATCAACTACAAAAATTTCTAGCGAGAGTGAATTTTTAGCTTTAAGAATAGATTCAAGAAGATTGAGCACAAATTCTTTGACGTTATAATTTACTATAATTATTGAAAGGTCGATCATAATTCTAATCTAATAAACCAAAAATACTTTTACATCTTAACTTCCAAACCAAAAAAACAGCTTCACGAACAATTTTTTTGGACATCTTTGATGAGCCTTGTACCCTATCAACAAATGTAATTGGATATTCCAAATATTTAAATCCTTTTTTATAAGCTTTGAAATTCATTTCTATTTGAAATGAATAACCATTTGAGTGAACATTATCCAGATTAATTGATTCCAACACTTTTCGACTAAAACATTTGTAACCACCTGTTCCATCTTTTATTGGCATACCAGTAATTATTCTTGAATAATAATTTGCAAAATAACTAAGCAGTAATCTTCTAATTGGCCAATTAATAACCCGAACTCCATTGATGTAACGACTTCCAATTATCCAATCATAGTCTTTAATTTTTTCTAAAAAATTTTTTATTTCTTTTGGGTCATGAGAAAAATCAGCATCCATTTGAATAGCAACATCATAATTATTTTTTAACATAAATTTGAATCCTTCGACGTAAGCAGTGCCAAGACCAAGTTTACCACTCCGTTTAATTAAAAATATTCTTGAATCTTTTTCTGATAATTCCTGAATATAATTTGCAGTTCCATCAGGAGAATTATCATCCACAACAAGAATATTTATATCAGGATACAAATCTAAAATTACTCTGATGAGTTCTTTTATATTATGAATTTCATTATAAGTCGGAATTATGACTAATGCTTTCATTTTTCAAAATGTCCTTTCCCAAAGAATACAACGAAAATAGTTCTGAAAATTATTTTAAAATCCATTCTTAAGCTCATATTTTCAATGTAAAACAAATCATAACGGAGTTTAACTTTTACATCTTCAATTGATTCATCATATTTATGTTTAACTTGTGCCCAGCCTGTAATGCCGGGGCGAACTTTTAATCTTCTTTTATACAAAGGAATTTCCTTTGAAAGTTTCTCAACAAAGAAAGGTCTTTCGGGACGCGGACCAACAAAACTCATATCACCTTTCAGAACATTATAAGCTTGAGGAATTTCATCAAGTCTAAATTTGCGAACATATTTTCCAATTCTTGTAACACGTGGATCATCTTTTGTTGACCAAACTGGTCCAGTATTTTTTTCTGCATCAACATACATTGTTCTAAATTTTACAATGCGAAATATTTTCCCATGTAAGCCCATTCTTTCCTGACGATAAAAAACTGGTCCAGGTGAATCTAATTTGATTAAAATAGCTGTTATCAAAGTAATTGGTGCAGTAACAATTAAAAGTAAAAAAGAAAGAATAATATCCAACAAACGCTTTAATTTTTTTTCCCATTCAGGCATAAGTTCCGGCATAACATCAATTAATGGGAAACTATACAATTGAGAAATTTTAGCTTGTCCACTAATTATATCATAAAGATCCGGAACCATTTTAATTTCAATTTCTCTTTCACCGCATCTTTCAATAACACCCATTATTATATCTTCATCATTCCTATTTAAAGAGATAATAATATTTTTCACATTATTTTCATCAATCACTTTTTCAAGATTTTTTTCATAATCAACTACTTTGAGATTTTTATACTCTTTATTAACATCATTTTCATTTATTGAAATAAAACCAACCAAATCCAAACCAAGTTCACGAAATCTAAATATTGAATCGCACACTTCTTTTGCTTTATCATTAAATCCAACAATCAATGCATTTCTTCTTCCGATTCCTTTGATTAATAAATTTCTTTGAATGCTTCTAATAAGAATTCTACCGAAGCCTACAACAAATAGAAATATTCCCCAATAGAAAAAAATGTAAAACCGATTTGCATTTTGAACACCGCGAGAATAATCATCATAGAGTATCAGAAAAAAGATTATAAAAATTCCAACAAATGATGCTTTGAACAAAGTATTAATTTCATCAAATCGTGAGGAAGCAAACCAAGTTCTGTACATTCCAACGAAAGTAAAAATGATAAGCCAATAAAAATAAATTGCAATCATTGGCAAAAAGAAATCAGGCTGAGAAATTAACTCAAACCAGCCCGTTTCAACTCGTAAATAGAAATATATAAACCAAGCTAAATTTATTGTGATAAAATCAATAAGCAGTACTAAAATTTTTTCAACTTTTTTATCCATAATTTTTCAATTTAATTGAGAAAAAATTTTTTCAGAAATTGTTTGACCAATTGATAATGATGCAGTTGCCGCTGGTGATGGAGCATTGCAAACATGAATTACACCTTCATCTTCAATAAACAGGAAATCATCAATTAATGAACCATCGCTTAAACATGCTTGAGCTCGAACTCCGGCTCCACCTTGAATTAAATTCCTTTTTTCAATATCAGGAATTAATTTTTTTAATGCTTGAACAAAAGCGTTTTTATTGTATGAGCGATAAAACTCACCTAAACCAGTCTTCCAATGTTTTTTCATTACTATGTGAAAGCCTTTCCATGTAAAAGTATCTATTGAATCTTTCAGTGAAAAACTAAATTTAGAATATCCTTCACGTTTGAAAGCTAAAACAGCATTTGGACCACATTCGACTTCGTTATTTATCAATCTTGTAAAATGAACTCCTAAAAATGGAAATGAAGGATCAGGTACTGGATAAATTAAATTCTTTACTAAATGATGTGAATCTTTTTTCAATTTATAATATTCACCACGAAAAGGGATTAATCTATAACTCAAATTTTTGTGAGTTAATTTTGCAAGTCTATCAGATTGCAATCCAGAACATGTAACAACAATTCTTGAATTATACTTATTGTTTTTTGTATAGACCGTAGATGTACCATTTACAATTTTAATATCAATTACGTTTTCGTTAAAAAATATTTCACCATTTTTTTCTTTTATTACAGATAAATATTTTTTTGAAACTTCGGTGTAATCAATAATTCCTGTTTGTGGAACATGAACAGCAGCAATACCTTTTGCATGTGGTTCAATTTCATTTATCTCTTTAGAATTAAGAATCTTTAAATCTTTTAAGCCATTTTGAATTCCACGTTCGTAAATATTATTCATAATTGGAATTTCATTTTCGTTTGTTGCTAAAATCAATTTTCCACAAATATCATATTTTATTTTATGTTCATCACAAAAAGATAAAAGCATATTATAACCAAGCGTACAATTTTGGGCTTTTAAACTTCCTGGTTTATAATATATACCAGAATGAATAACACCGCTATTATTTCCAGTTTGATGTTTTGCGATGTCATTTTCTTTTTCAAGTAATAATATTTTAAGTGATGGATTTTTTTCAAGAGTCTTTACACCCGTTGCAAGACCAACAATTCCAGCTCCGACAATTATAACATCATAACTTTTCATCTTTTTGTTGATTCCCAAATTACTGAATGTCTATTTCTTATAAACTTAACAAAGCCATTAACAACAGCATGATTTGAAACAACAAAGTAATATGGAATTGAAAACAAGCTAATTCTATATTTTAGATTTGCAAAAATAAAACCAATTAGAGCAAAGAAATAAAAAAATATTTGTATAGAAAGAACTAAAAAAACAAAAAATGAATGAGAAGCAGTAATCCAACTTGAAAAAAAGAGAAGAATAAGAACTAAAGGTAAAAACCAACGGGTTACTTTATGAGAAAAAAATGCATAAGCTAACAATTTGTTTTTGCCCCAAATTAATTCTTTGAAATGAATTAGAGTTTGAAAGTTTGTTGCACTAAATCTTACTTTACGTTTGTATTCATCTTTTACATTTTTACTAATTTCTTCAAATGCTAATGCATTCTCAGCAAAATTAAATTTGTAACCTTTTTTAACAATAGAGAGTGAAATAAACAAATCATCTGTAACAGGTTTATCAATTGGAATTTCTTCAAACAAATTTTTTCTTATTGCAAAAATTCCACCATTAGCAGAAAAAGAAATTCCAGCTTCACCTTCAGCAGTTTTAATTATATTTTCATAAAACCAATATTTTGATTCTTCATTACTTTCATTTATTGTATCCTGACTTTCAATTAAAATTAATTTACCACAAACACCACCAACTCGATTATCTTTAAAATCTCTAACCAACTCTTTTAATGTGTTTTTTTGAAAAATTGTATTTGCATCGGTAAAAACTAAAATTTCATTTTTAGCTTGGTTAACTAATTCATTGATTATTCCTGCTTTTCCTTTTCTTTCATTGAAAAGAAAAATTTTTAACCAATTATATTTTTCATTATACGATAAAAGTATGTCGTTAGTTTTATCATTTGAATTATCAGAACCAATCAATACTTCTATTTTATTAAAATCATATTCAAGTGACGCAACATTTTCAATTCTTTTTGCAATGACTTTTTCTTCATTATATGCAGCGATGATGATAGCAATCGTAGGTTCATACTGTTTTTGATTTTTAATTTTGTTTTTCTTTCCATAAGCAAGATGAATTACAATTGGATAAACTACAAATGAGTTTATTAATAGTATTAAACTTATGGTAAATACAATCAAAGATATTTCTGTCATCATATTAAATTGTTTAATTCGGTTTCAATTTTTTTAGCAATAACATTCCAGCTATAGTTTTGTTCAATATAATTTTTTGATAATTCAATCATTTCTTCTATTTCATATTTATCGTTAAATAACTTTAAGATTTCACCAGCAAACATATTTGCATCATCAGCAATCAAAATATTTTTTTTATTTGTTAATCCAATACCTTCAGCACCAAGTGAAGTTGTAACCACTATATTACTAGAAGCTAATAATTCAAGTATTTTAATTCTAATACCGCTTCCTATTCTTAATGGAACAATTGCAATTTGTTTATCTTTTATTTCATTCCAAAGATTTTCTACGAAACCAACATTCACAACATGATTTTTAATTTCATTTTTTAGCAAAATGTTTTCTGGTAATCTACTTCCATAAATAAATAATTTACTTCGTGGTTCTTTAGAGATGATTTTAGGAAAGATTTTATCTAAAAACCACATTAGTCCATCAAGATTTGGATACCAATTTAGTGAACCTATATGAAATATCGAATATTTATCAACATTAATTTTTTTTAACTTTAGTAAGTTTTCATCAATACCTGAATTGACAACAATCGCATTAACATTTTTTGAATAAGTTAAAAGTTTTTCCTTGTCCTGATTGCTAATCATCAAACAAGCATCAAATTTTTCACACAATGCTGGCTCATACTTTATGAACTTTTTGTATTGAATCCAAGAATAAATTTTCAAGAAAATATTTTTTTGATTCTGATAAAACTTCTCCATTATGGAAAGTTCTAAATTCTCTTCTCTTAAAATTATTTTGGATTTAGTTTTTGCTTTTAGATAATCAACAATCCAGCCCATGTGAGAATTAAAGATGACTATAAAATCATACTCATTATTTTTTAAATGATTCTCTAAAAATTTTATCAGCTCTTTTCTTTTATATTTTGCAAGATTATAAGGTACACGTGAGAAAAAATTTTTGATTACATCAACAATGTTGTTTTGGGTTTCTACTTCAAGATAAAATGGATTACACACTTTATTTAATTCTTCCTGATGTTTTTTATTTTGTGTGTAACAAACCAAATCGTTTAAATATCCTAACTGAAATGTTGATTTAATAAATCCATACATGCTTTTTGTATGACCATCTGTCGGGGGAAATGGAATTTTAGGTGCTATATATAAAATTTTCTTATTCAACTTTCGCAAAATAAATTTTTAGGATAAACAAATAATTGTTTAAAAAAATAAAAACCTTTTAAAAAAACACTTTTATTAAAAGTTAGTAATCCAATGATTGAAAAAAGAATTCCTCTTAAAAATAAACCACAAAAATGTATTATCAAGATTGCAATAAATCTAAATCCATTAAAATGTTTTTGATAAAACTGAATTTTTCCAATTGTTTGATTTTTAAATTTAAACCACAAGTTATTATCAGTTGAAACTCCACCAAAATGAATCAACTTTTCTTTAGGCAAAAAGTAAATTTTCCCACCATTTTTTTTGAACCGAAAACACAAGTCTGTTTCTTCGGAGTAAAAGAAGAATCTTTCATCGAAACCATTCAATTTTCTTATTGATTCAGAAGAACAAAACATAAAAGCACCTTTAATTACATCAACTTCTATTGGATTAGTTAATTCAATTTCATTTTGATAATATTTATTAAATATTTTAGATTGTGGAAAAATTTTATATAGAAAAAAATTTTCAGTAAATCCATTCCAAACGTTTGGAAATTCAACAACGGATTCTTGTTTAGAGTAATCTGAATTTAATAATTGGCATCCAACGAATACATCATGATTATATTTTTCTGCAAAATCGAAAACATTCTTTATAGTGTTTTCAATTAAAATGGTATCGTTGTTAAGAAATAAAGTGTATTTACCATTTGCAAGATTAAAACCTTGATTATTTGCTTTGGCAAAACCAACATTTTGTTCATTCTTGATTATTCTTATGCCTTGATACTTTGAAAGAATAAATTTTTCATCAAACACTTTTGAAGCGTTATCAACAATAATGACTTCAAAAGAAATTTCTTTTGTAAATCTAAAGATTGAATCAAGACATTTTAACAAATAATCTGTTGAATTATAATTTATTATTACAATTGAAACATCCATTGCAAATTTTTTTTTGCAAATATATGTTTAATTAACCACTTAATTTTATTTTACTTCTTAAAAAAAGGATAACAATGCTATTGAAACTTTTACTAGCTATTTTTTTAATGCAATTAAATATAATAGCTCAAGTTCACAAATATGAACCTATTGAAGGTAAATTAATGGGAATCTGGCCACACGAAAATAGATTACGTTCCACACAAAAATTAAATCAACTTAAAAATGATTTTGGATTTAACTACCTGCTTGTTGCCGCACCTTATGGTGATGTCTGGTATGATAGCATTAAAAATTCAGATTACGATTCAGATCATATTGTAAAACAAATTTATTTTCCTGATTACTTGAATAGAGAAAATTGGTTTTGGAAAAACATCTATTCATTGGGTAATGTTTATGCATATTATTTCGATGAACCAATCAGCAGAAAATTTTCTTTTACAGGTATAACAAAATTAATAACCATATTTTCTGAAAAAGGATTATATCCAAAATCAAAATTTTTTCTTGGTGAAATAAATGAATACAGAGCTAAAAAATTAGAAAGATTAGTTGATATAATTTCATATACAGGTTATGGTGCAAAAGGAAAGGATGGTGAAGACCAAGTTAATAGTTGGATAAAATGGAAAAATTTTTTAGGTGATAAATTTTCAATGTTGTGGATTGCCGCTCATGAAGATTCAACACATTTCAGAACATTATTTAAAGCCGCTAAAGAATTGGGATATAATTCAATTTGGTTTTATCAATATGAACCGCTTGAAACAGATAAGGAAATTTCTGAAAAAGTAATATACGATTTTTGTGAAGCTGCCGTTGAATTCGGATTTATGAGATATAAAAAAGATTAAAATAAATGTATTATTTCTTACTGAATACAAAACATTAAAAACTAATTTTTTTATTTAACAATTCAATAAACTTTAAACCAAGTTCCTCTTTTTTGAAAAGCTTAAAGAAAATCAATAATTCTTTTTCTTCAAAATATTTTGTAACTAAAGTAATAAGTAAAATTACAATCACAGATATTACTAAGTAAAAATAAATCGGTAGTGAAGAAATGATATACAATATTGCACTTAGCAATACCAACCATAAAACCAGTTTTGGTTTACCAATTGAAAGTTGAAAGTTTAGTTTATTAAGTGCAATTAATACAAAAATAAATGACAAAAAACTTGCCGCTAATTTTGCAATGGCAGCACCAAAATATGAATAATCAGGTATTAGAAAGATGCACAAAAACACATTTACAACAACCTGAATTAAACTATAAATGAAATTATACTTTTGATTATTACTTGCAATTAAGAATGACAAAGAATATGTTGAAAAGAAAATAAAAACCTGACACCAATATAAAATAGATGCTGAAAGTGATGAAGCAATATATTGTTTTCCAAAAAGTAAGTTTACAATTTCCTTTGATTCAAAACTAAAAACTGCCGCCATCGAAAAAGAAATAAAAAGTAAAATTTTAATTACAAAGTTTGTTAAATATTCTGTGCTCTCATTATCTTTTAACTTTTGAACTAACTTAGGAAAAATTGTCATCACAATTGCATTTGGAATAATACTTAAAGGCATGGTTAATCTTACACCAGCAGAATAAATTCCAACTTCATAACTTCCTTTCATACTATTCAATATTATAATGTCAATCTGAAGAAAAATATTTGTTAGAATAACAAAACCTAGCATCGGTAATGATTCTTTCAACAGCCATTTTGAGTTATAAAAAGTAAATTCATAAACATAATTGAATTTTTTCTTTAGAAAATAAAAAGATAAAATAAATCCTGGTAGATTTGAAACAGTATATGCAATTGTAAAATAAATTAAAGGTTCTTTAATAAACTTAATTGCAACTATTAAAGCCAATAAAAGCAGATTGTCCACCAAAGAAAGAATCATTGGATAATGCATTTTAAGATTTGTTTTAAATGGAGTTGAAAGTAACTCGCGTACAACAAAAGTTTTAGCAGAAAAAACAATTGTAAAGAATAAAATATTAGAAAGTAAAATTTCATTTTTAGTTAAGTTTAAAAAGGGAGCAACGAGATTATAACCAATAACTAAAAGCACAAAAAATAAAAATCTTAAATTCAAACTTGAGTTAAATAAGTGAAATGATTTATTGTCTTTAGAAAGCTCACGAAAGATGATTGGTTCAATTCCAAAATCAACAAGTTTTGATAAAATACTAACTACAGCTAAAATACTGCTGAACATGCCATAATTTTCTACACCTAAAATTCTTATTGCAAAAACAATTGCAATAAAATTGGTTAGGAAAGAAGCAGCTTGACCAAAAGAAAGTGAAAAAATGTTTTTAGATAATTTTTCGATTGTTAAAACCTATTCAGTTTGTTCTACGCAGATCTTGATAATTTACAATTATATTTTTTGAATAAATACAAAATCCCAAGAAAATGTTTAAGTGTAATTTTAGAAAAGAATGATGTCTTAGTTATTCTTTGCTCAAAGTGTATAATTGTTGTAAATGGAAAATAAACAACCTTCCAATTTGCTCTCCATACTCTAATACAATAATCAATATCTTCTGGACCATAAAAAATTGTATCATCATAATATCCAATTTTTTCAATAACATCTCTTCTTATAAATTGACATGCACCAATTAAATAGTCAACTTCTTTAATTTCGTTATGATCCCAATCTGACATTAGATGATTTTTTAAAGTTTTAGAATTTTTGACAAACTCAATTGAATCAAGTCGTCTTGCAAGCAATGATAATATACTTGGAAAATTTTTACAAGAATATTGAAGTTCTTTATTTGAATAAACAAGTTTAGATCCAACCAAACCTACATCTAAGTTAGCGTTCATAAAATCGAGTAACTTTTTTATTGAATTTTCAATCAGTTCCATGTCAACATCTAAAATAAGATTGTACTTACCAGTAGTCTCCTGCATACCTATTTTTCTTGCTTTAGCAACTCCAAGATTTTTTTCATTTCTTATTAATTTTATATCGGAATGATTTTCTTTCAAATATTCAATCGTTCCATCAGTTGAATTATTATCAACAATAATAATTTCATAAGTAAAGCCTGATGAATACTTTTTAATCGATTCTAATAGTCTCCCTAAATATTTTTTTGCATTCCATGTGATAATAACAATTGATACATCAATCATAATTTATAATCTTAATTTTTATTTAATAAATCTGAATAAATGTTAAACAAATTTTTATAGTAAACTTCAACACCATAATTTTCAAAAAGAAATGATTTTCTTTTAATCAATTTTTCTAATTCAGATAAATATTCAGTTTCCATTTCTTCAATTTGTTCAATAAATGATTCAATGTTATTCTTCTCATAAATTTTACCAAACTGAAAAACATCTTGAACTGTTTCTTTCATGCCGCCAAGATCTGGAACAATTGGCAAAATATTTAATGATATTGATTCAAGTAAAGTCATAGGTGCATTTTCATAAAGCTTTGAAGCCATAAATAAATATTTTACTTCTTTTAATATATCAAACAATTCTTTTTCTTCTTTGAAATTATAAAATACAATGTCTTTATTAAACTTTAAATTAATGGCATATTTTTCAATACTATTTTTTTCATCACCGTCACCAATAATAAACAATTTGAAATTATTATTTGATTTTATTTTCCATTCATTAAAAGCATCCAAAATAAAATAGATATTTTTTTCTTTGGATATTCTGCCATAGTAAGTAATTATATCAGATTTTTTTTCATATTTAATTTCATTTAATAAAATTGGATTTCTTAATAAAGATATTTTTTCTTCTTCAATTTTATCTTCTATTAATTTTTGCTTCATTAAATTACTTGGAGCAATAAATTTATCAATTATTTTTTTATGATTTAATAAATTATTAGCTACAAAACTTCTAACAGATTTAAGTATAGTATAAAAATAACCTCTTCTTTCGCATGAAGTTGTTAACATTTTTAATTTTATTTTTTTGCCCAAACATTTTTCACAGATAATTTCTTTTTTATAATCAAACAATAAGGAGTTTGGGCACGCAATATGAAAATCATGAAATGTTTGAACAATTTTAATTGTGTTTCTTTTTTTATGGAATCTTAAAGCAAGCAAAATTGATGAAGATAGCGAACCAATAAAACCATGTAAATGAATAATGTCTACATTATTGATCTTTAAAAATTTATTTAACTGAATATAATTATTAATTGAAAACACATAAAAAAAGGGTCTAAGTATAAAATTATAATTTTCGTAAGATTTAAATCTTATATCAGAATGATCATAATTATTTTTATTTATAAATCCTGAATAATTTTTTTCTACTAAATAATTTTTCCTTGTAATATTAAAAACTGTTTCAGCACCACCGCCAATGTCAAGTTCATGTATATGTAATACTTTCAATTATTTTCCTGCAATAATATTTTTTTTACATGTTATTAAAAATGTTGTGATATATATAAGAATTAAATTAAAAACAAAATGTATCCAGTGAATTATTGGGACAAAAAATGAAAATGCTACAACAAAAATTAACATTCCATAAAAAGAAATATTATAAATAGTTGGGTTCATCCTCATTTTATAATAAACATATGAAACAAAAGATCCAAATAATAAAGGAATAACAAATAGCCCAGCAAAACCAAAATCACGGTAATAAATAAAAAACATAGTATAAGTATTATAAGCATGATTAATAATGTTTGGAAATTCTTTTATGTAAACATAATCAGAAATTAAATCCTTCAATCCAATTGGTTTCAACACAAAGTCAAAAACAAAATAGCCGTAAGTAAAAAAATCTAGTTTTCCAACAGCATTGGCAAAATTTTCTAGATTCATGGAAATATACATATAAGGCTCAGTGAAAATGGCATACTCTTTTCCAAATTTCATTTCACTTAAATAATAAAGAATATTAATCGCATATCTGCTTAATCTTAAACTTGATATTTCAAAAAAGATTAATGAAAAAACTAAAAGAATAATTAAAATATTTCTTGGGCGAAGTTTATTTGTTTTATAATAGAGCAAAATTAAAAACAATGCTATCGGTAAAAGCAGATAAAAACGATTTAAAAGAAAAACATAAGTGATAAATGAAGTTAACATCACAAAAATTATTGTTAACTTTCTAGCGAAGTTAGTTTTTGAAATGAAAATATATATCAAAGATAAATACAAAATAGCTGGTATTGTTAAAACAAATGAACCTATTCCAAAAACACCCCATTTTGTTCTTGCTATTTCTGGCATTTTTGTGAATATAGGTACAAATCCTCTTATCATATAAGTTATGAAATATGAAACAGAATAAAGTGTGAAAAGAACAATAATAATTTTGAACAATAAATTTTCATCTATCTCTGCTTTTGTAAAGCTAAATCTTACATCTTTAATTCTCAAATAATTTGTATCAAAGAATAAAACATAAACAACATAGACTCCAAGTAAAAAAGAAAATATCGCTAGCAGAAGTGAAAACCAGGCTATTCCATCCCAAGTTATTTGCAAACGGCTGAGTTTTAGATCGGTCAACCCAATTGTCATTAACCATACTAATGCAAAAACTTTTGCTGGAGAGAAAAAATCCTTTCTCTTACCTAAAATCAAAATCAAAATAAATAAGATAAAACATGTAATTGAGACAGCACTCATTAACTCTTTCCTAAAAACAATATATTTCTTTTGAATAACTCAAGTTCAATTTTATCAAAGAAAATAAAGAATAAAATTAATATAAAAGAAATTGCAATGAATGCAACCCCAAGAATAAAATTAATTTTCTGATAATTAAATAAGAATATCATCGTCAAATAATAAAGTATAATTATTAGAAATTTTATGTTCAATATTTTTTTTATAAAAATATCATAATTAGGTTTTATAAACATAGTTAAAACAACCATTATCATTATTAGATAAGATAACATCGTTCCAAATGCATTATATTTTGGTATTATCATATAAAATAAGAATACACTTAATATAATCCCTAAAGCTGAAGTTAAAATATGTTTTTTAAATTTTTCAGTTGTAATTAACATTACTCCAAAAAAATCTGAAACTATTCTTAAAAGCATTACAAATGCAGAAATTTTAAGAACAATTATTGAATCATTATAATATTTATTACCGTAAAAAAAATGTATTATTTCTTTAGAGTAAGAAAAACAAATTACAGAAATAATCATACTTAAAACTAATGTAAGTTTGAAGTATAACTTAGTTGATGAAAACCATTCGTAACTATTTTCCTTAAAAAGTCTTGACATTGTGGGCAAAAATGAATTATAAATTATTCCTGGAATTATAAATGGAATAAACATTAAATTTTTAACTGATTGATAAATACCAACATTATAATTGTCTTTTAATATCCCAAGAAATAAAGTATCTAATTGATAAAGTAAATTATTTAATATAACTAAACTTCCGAATAGGATATTTTTTTTAAAAGCTATTGTTAAATCATTCTTGTTAAATTTTACAAATTTTAAAACAACTTTTTTTCTAATAAATTTTACACTCGATACAATTGCAAACAATCTTGATAATCCATATGACAATCCAACAAGAAAAATATTTTTGGTTGCATAAATAAAAATAAAGGAGAGTAACAAAAGTGAAAGATTCATTATTATAGAAACAGTTGTTTCATAGTGAAATTTTTCAAGTCCCTTGAAAATTGAAATCAAAAAGTTTGAGAAAGAATTGAACACCATATAAATTAAAAAAACAAACCCAAGTATAATTTCACTTGAACTATTACTTTTAAAAAAAATAAATGAAGACATTGAAATTATTGCAACAATAACAAATACAATTTTAGATGTTAGGAACTCCGAGATGATTTCCGATACACGATTTTTATTTTTTGCAATTTCAGTTGTAAGCAATACATCAAAACCAAAATCGGCTATAAGAAGAAATGTATTTGACAAAGTATGTGCATAAGAAAACATTCCAAATTCATAAGGGCTATAAATTCTTGCTACAAAAAGAAAAATTAAAAAATTAGGAATAAGCCTTGAAAGAATTGATAAAAATGATAGTAAAGAATTATTCCTTAACTTTTTAATTTCGCTCATAAATTAGATCAAACTTTTAATTAAGAAGGATTATTTTATTTCTTACTGAACTTCTTAAGATCTTTGCTGAATTCACTAACTATAAAGTTATACTTGTTAGAATCCATGATTTTGAATTTATTTAAAAGTTCTAAAGTAAAAACAATTGCAAGACCTAAAAACAATGAAACAATTAATGATATGGAAGCATAAATAGAAATTTTTGGTTTTGATTTTTTTGTTGCGGGTTCAGCTTTATCAATCACAAGAACGGAAGGTGTATTTCTTGCTTCTTCTACTTTTGCTTGTTCATATAATGGTTGAATGAATTCTAAAATTTTGTATTGAATTTCTAAATTTCTGAAAATCTTAATGTATTCATTTCCTATTGCTGGGGCTTCTTTGAAAGGGATAATTAACTTAACATCTTTTTGCGAATCATCGTTTCCATTATTTAATTGTTTAATTTTATTTTTTAATTCATTCATTTCAATTTTAGAAGTGTTAACTAGAGGGTGATCCAACCCATAAGTTTGCTTTAGAACATTATATTCAATTTCTTTTTTATATAAATCTGCATAAATAGTTGACATAGATTTTACTGTTGCTTCAATTTGTTCAGGAACTGCAACAACTCCATACTTTTCCTGAAAACTTTGCATTTGTGTTTCTAAATTTTTTATGTCGGTTAAATTTTGGAAATATCTTTTCTCAACAAATTCTCTATTAGCTTTTGCATTAGTGATTGATAAATCGGTATTAATTTCATTTAATCTTTGAACTAAATAATTAGCTATAGTAGCAGCAAGTTTTGGATCTTTGTCATAAACAGTTATTGTAAGATTTCCTTCATCTTGAATTTCTAATTCTAAATTTGAGAACCATTCCTTTACAATATCCTCATAAAAGTCATCTTCCATTTTGTAATGTTTTCTCAAATTAAATTTATTAATTATATCTTTAGTCATAGTTGAACTTTTTAAAATTGCTACATACCTATCTGCTTCAGAATTTGAACCTGTTAAAGCAGCAAGTCCTTTACTTGCAGAAAATCCCTTTGCTAAATTTGAGACACCAGATAACATTGATAAAAGATCATTCTTTTCAGCTGGAAAAACAGAAGATGTAGATTTATACCACTTTGGTGATAACAATGCAAAAGTAGTTGCACCAGCAGTTATTATAAATACAAACCAAAATAAAAACCAACGATATTTTACAAGAACAGAAATAAATTCTAAAAGTGAACTACCAACTTTTTCTTTTTCTATTATTATTTCTTTGTTTTCCATTTATTTACCAAAATTTATTTAGCATATTGTTTTAATAGTAAAATTAAAGTTGCTACACTGCCAATTACACTAACAACTGTAGAAACTTTTGTAAAGTGATACCAAAATGTTCTTGGAATTTCTTTTGGAACATATATGAAATCACCGGGTTCAATTTTAACTTTTTCTTTGTCTTTTGTAATCCAGTTCATTTCTTTACCTTTTACAATCACTACTTCATCATCGTCACGTGCGGTTTCAGCTTTACCACCAGATTTTTCAATATAATATTTATAATCTTTTCCCTCATCAAATTTAACATATCCTGCTTTTGCAACTTGACCAAAAACATAAACGTAGTCAAACTTATCAGGTACAAGAATTAAATCACCATCTTTAACAATAAAATTACTTTCATCTGAATTTGGATCAGTTATTTTGGTAAAATCGACTAAACTTTCAGTTTGCAAAACTCTTAATTGATTATCGATGTTAAAAAATAAAGTATCTTCTTCAACCAAATTATTTAATCGTGCTAATTTTAAACTTTCTTTTAATTGTTTCATCTTAAGTTGATATTCTGCAGGTAAATTTTGCTCATTGTTCAAATAAATATCTTCAAAATTCATCTTACGTAGCATATCAATTGAATTGTAATCACGAATAACTTCAGCCCTTGATAAATCAGCATTGTCTTTAAATCCACCAGCTTTTTCAATTACATCTTTTAATGTTGAACCATTTCCTTTTACATAAACATATCCAGGAAATTTTACTTCTCCCAACACTAAAACTTTGAAGCTTAGTTTATGATTTTCATCGCTTAGAATTTTTATTCTGTCGCCCCTTTTTAAATCATAATTTTTATTTATATCAACAATTATTTTTTCTTCTTTTTCACCAGAGTTATCCAATCTGGTTATTTCAGCTTTTTCGATATTGTCATATGCTTTGTTTAATCCACCGGCAAATAAAATTGCATCGCTTAATTTATCTCCATCAACGAATTGAAATTTAATCGGCTTATTAACAGCTCCCTGAATTTCAACAAAATTTCTTTCTTCATCATAATTAGGAAAGATTATAACATCATCATTTTGTAAATATGGATTCTGTTTAAAATCTCCAAGTAATCTAAATTTTAGCAGATCAATTTTTTGGATTGAACCATCTGCATGTTTTAATGTAATATCTCTTAAAGGATAACGTTCGATATTCTTTTTAATTTGATTTATTGTTTCAATTGTATTTAAAGATTGCATTGCTTTTTGCTGAGCCTGTGTAAAAATGGTAGTTATAAAATGATCTAATCTTTGTGTTTTTAATGCGGTAAAAGAACCCGTTAAAATGAAATCACCACCAATAGTTACAGTGATTGCTTGCAAAGCAGTCAATGGATTTTGTTTTGTTAATGATGATTCTTCTTGTGCAAATAAATTCACAGAAAAGAATAAAATAATTAAAATAAGTTTTTTCATAGTAACACTACATTTGTTAAAATTTGTGAGTAAATATGAATGGTAAAAAATAGACAGTAGAAACTCCTTTTTATTACTAGTCAAAATTAACGATTTCCATATTGAACTTCATAATATTTTTGATATTCACCGGAAATAATTCTTTCCCACCAGCTTTTATTATTCAAATACCATTCAATTGTAAAATCAATTGCTTCTTCAAATTCATAATATGGCTTCCAACCTAATTCATTTTGAATTTTTGATGAATCAATAGCGTATCTTCTATCATGTCCCGGTCGATCTTTAACATATTCAATTAAATCTTCTGACTTTCCAAGTTTCTTCAATATTAATTTTACAATTTCAATGTTTTTCATTTCACGGCTAGCACCAATGTTATAAACTTCACCGACTTTTCCTTTTTCAAACACTAATTCAGCGGCTTTGTTATGATCTATTACATAAATCCAATCACGAACATTTAGACCATCACCATAAACAGGAAGTTTTTTGTTGTTCAACGCATTAATAATCATAAGTGGAATTAATTTTTCAGGAAACTGAAGTGGTCCATAATTATTTGAACATCTTGTAATAACAGTTGGCAATCCATAAGTATGATGAAAAGCTTGAACCATTAAATCGGCAGATGCTTTACTTGATGAATATGGACTATTCGGCGAAATCGGAGTTTGTTCTGTGAATAATCCTGTATCACCCAAACTTCCATAAACTTCATCTGTTGAAATCTGTAAAAATTTTTGAACTTCAAATCTTCTTGAAGCTTCAAGCAAAACATTTGTACCAATTACGTTCGATCTGTAAAAAATTTCGGAACCTAAAATACTTCTGTCAACATGAGATTCAGCAGCAAAGTTAATAACATATTTTATATCAAACTTTCTAAAAATATAATCTACAAGTTCAACGTTAGTAATATCACCACGTACAAAGTGATAGTTTGGTTTATTCTCTATAGGTTTCAAATTCTCTAAATTACCAGCATAGGTAAGTTTATCAAGATTTACAACGTTAATATCATCTCTATTTTGTAAAATATAATTAATAAAATTGCTACCAATAAAACCAGCACCACCAGTTATTAAAATATTTTTCATTTTGCCCTCAATTTAGAATGCGAAAAATCCAAAGTAAATTCCTGTTTGAATAAAAAAGTTATTAGAAGTTAAATCTTTTGGAACATTAATTATTTTAAGATCATTATTTATTTTCCATTCATTTGAAAAATTCATTAAATAGCCGCCACCAATTCTAACCGCAACAAAACGTGTTAATGGAAAGTCGATATTTAAAGTTGGAGTAACAGAAAAGAAATTATTTTTAATTTCATTACTTACAGATGAATTATAAAAAGAATTGTTCGGCCAAGAATTATCCCAAGAATAATTTCCTTTACTTTCATAAATTGAAATTACTTGAGCTCCTCCTCCAAAAATTCCACCTAAGGAAACAGCAATGCCTTTGATAAAAGGTAAAGTATATTCAACTGTAAAACCACCAAAACCGAAATCATAATCAACTTCACGATTTAAGTTGTTACCTAAAAAATTAACATTTCCTTTAACATTTTTTGAACCGCCAAAACCAATTCCACCGATTCTTACATTTTCAATAAACATAAGATAAACATAACCACCACCGCCAAAAGTGAAAAGATTATTATCCATTTCAGAAAGGCCAAAATTTTTAATTTCTTTATTTAGCATATCAAGATTAGGAAAAACAAAAGTTGGGGAAATTCCACCGGCCGCACCAAATCTTGATACCCAGCCGACATCTTCTTCCTCTTGTGCAATAACAATATTGATACTTATTAAAAATACTATTAAATAAAAAATTTTTTTCATTTTGGTTATCTATTAATTTGTACTTAAAAAATAAGAAAAGAGAGTTGAATAGAAAAATATAGAGTGAATTAAAATTTTATTAAAAAAAGACTGCCCGAATTAATTTACCACATCACCACAACAAGGCAAATTCAGGCAGCCTAAGGGCAACTACATAGGAGAGAATTTTAATCCATAATTTTTCTTAAGAAAGATGAACTTCCACTTTCATTATCTTTATAAGAATTATCATCTTGTGATTCATTTGAAGAAAAACCTGTTTCTAAATCAAAGAGTCCACCTGAAATAAAATCTTTGGATTTTCTATTTTGATTTCTAATAATAGTTGGAATTGTTAAATCATTTTCATCAATAACTTCAAAACCTTTTTTGAAATTATTATTTAAATCACTATTAGCAACTTGTCTAGTTCTTTTAGGAGTTTCTTTAAGTTCAGAAATTGGTTGAGCGGAAACTTTTTCATCAAAGCCGGTTGCAATCACAGTGTAAGAAATATAATCTTGCATTTCTTCTTTAATAACAGCACCAAAAATTACATTTACATCATTACCAGCAGCTTCAAAAATAACATTGTTACCTTTTTCAATTTCTTCCATTGTCATATTTGAAGGACCACTAACATTTAATAAAATATCTTTAGCACCTTTAATTGAAACACCTTCGAGCAAAGGAGAAGAAATTGCTTTTTGTGCAGCATCAATAGCTCTATTTTCACCACTTGATATACCACAACCCATTAATGCCTGGCCACTTTCTTTCATAACTGTTCTAACATCAGCAAAATCAACATTTATAACGCCTCTAATAGTAATTATATCTGAAATTCCTCTTGTTGCTTCGTAAAGAATTTCATTAGGTTTATCAAAAGCTTTTTCAGCTGAAGTTCCATTTTCAATGATAGATAAGATTCTACTGTTTGGGACAACAATTAATGAATCAACAAATTGTTTAAGTTCTTTGATACCTTCTTCGGCATTCTTCATTCTTTTTTTGCCTTCCCATGAGAAAGGTTTTGTAACAGTAGCAATAACTAAAGCACCAAGACTTTTAGCAATAGAAGCAACAAGTGGAGCCGCACCAGTTCCAGTACCACCGCCCATGCCAGCTGTAATAAAAACCATATCAGCACCATCTAAAGCGCGAGTAATTTTTTCTTTATCTTCTTCAGCGGCTTTTCTACCAACTGTAGGATCAGCACCAGCACCTAAACCGCGTGTTACATTTGTACCAATTTGAATTTTATGTGATGCTAAACTTGCTTCTAATACCTGAGCATCAGTATTAACAGCAATAAACTCGACTCCGCGTAATCCTCTGTTGATCATGCTATCAACAGCGTTACACCCACCGCCTCCAACTCCTACTACTTTTATTTGAGCAGAAAGTGGTTTTTGTTTTTCTAACTGAAAAAAGCGAGCTCTTTTTTCATTTAATTCGATAGATGTGGACATGATTCCTCCTTGTTGTGGTTTTTAAATAATTTATTCTTATAAAATTTTTTATCATAAGCTTTCAAAAAAATCTGTTAGTTTTTTGAAAATATTATTTACTTTATTTTTTTTCTCTTTAGTTGCCTTTGTGTATACATCTTCAACATCTTTACCAGGAACCCCTTTAATTAATCCAGCTACAGTTGCAAATTCTGGACTTTCAATTTCTTTAGATAAACCTGTTCCTAAATTTAAAGGAATACCAATACGAGCTGGTAAACCAAAAACTTCAGAGGCTAATTCTTCACAGCCAGTTAAAAGCGAACCACCTCCTGTCAACACAATACCAGCTTTAATTTTATTTTTTAATCCGCTGTTTCTTAGTTCATTGTCAATTAATGTAAAAAGTTCTCTCATTCTTACACTTATTATTTGTGTTAATAATGAAAGTGGAACTTTAATATTACCTCTTGCACCAACAGCTTTAATAAAAATATCTTCATCGTGTAACATTGCAGATTCAGTAGCAAAGCCATGTTCAATTTTTAATTTTTCTGCTTCACTTGTAATTATTCCCAATGTTTCTCTTATATCATTTGTAACTTGATTTCCAGCAACACCAATAACTTTAGTATGTTTAATTGATTTTCTATGAAAAACTGCTAAGTCTGTTGTTCCTCCACCAATATCAATAAGAGCAACGCCTAAATCTTTTTCGTTTTCATCTAAAACAGATAAGCTGGATGCAATTGGTTGAAGAACTAATTCTTTTGGAATGAAGCCAGCACGCTCAACTGATTTTTTAATATTTTGAATTGCAGGTACTGAAGCTAATACAACATGATTAACAGCTTCGAGACGTGAACCACTCATTCCAATTGGATCATCAATTCCACCTGTGTGATCAACAAAATATTCTTCTGGAATGATGTGAAGTATTTCTCTATCAGATGGAATTCTAATTGAATAAACATCTTGTCGTAATCTATCTAAATCAGCTTGAGAAATTTCATGATCAGGATTATTGATCGTAACATAATTACGATGTCTTAAACTTGTTATATGTTCGCCAGCAACACCTACGTTTAATTCTTTAATTGTTAGACCTGCACGGTTACTTGCAATATTCATTGCTTCGGTAATTGCTTCAGCTGTTTTTGTGATGTTCGCTACTAATCCGCGTGTTAACCCTTCTGAAGGAGAAACACCAAAACCAAGTATGTTTACATTTGAATCGACATGTTCAGCAATAACAGCACACACTTTAGTTGTGCCTAGATCTAAACCAGCAATTATATTTTTCTTCATGATTCCTTTTCCGCCTCTTGATTTAGTTCATTTATTCCTAAGAAAATGTGTCCACCATATCGAAGGTCAACATATTCCATGTAATTATTGATTTCCTTTCCTTTCAAAATATTCCATAAACTACTGAAGTAAAGAACTCTTTTAACTTCGTTTTCTCTACCAATTAACAAATAATAATTTAAGTCAGAGAAATAAATTGAAATTTCTCCACCGTATTGCAAATCGATTGTTGACAAAAAATTGTACAATTCAGGATTTGCAAACTTTACTGCACTAATAATTTTAGCTGCAGTCAAAACGTCAACATTTTTTTTGATTGATGATAAAACTTTTATCGAATCTTGTAAATAAACATTAGTAATAACCGGGTAATCAATATTTTTCGTGTTTTCTAAAATTGGTAATACTTGCATTTTATCTGTTATTAAATATTGATTTTCTTTATCCAACAAAATTGCATCTATATTTTTTTCATAAATTATTATATGAACTTTATAATTTCCTTCATAGCGTACATCAGCTTTTAGTACATAAGGATGCTTTTCAATTCTATCTTTAATTATTCGTAAGGTTAAATTTTTATATTCATTTTTATTTAATAAATGAGCAAATGACAAATAATTTTCTTTTGATAGATAATTACTTCCTTCTATTGAAATTGATCTTATTTCCACTTTGAAATTATTTTTCAATGAAACAGAAAAGTAAATCAAAGCGGAAACCATTATAAAAAAGAATAAAACTGAAAATATGTTCTTATAAATTTTCATTGATTTTTTTGTTTTAAGAATTCAACAAATTGATTTCCAAATTTCCAAATATCTCCAGCACCAAGAGTAATGATTATATCACCATCTTTATAAATTGATTTCAGCAATTCAGGAATTTTTGTTTTATCGGGTTCATAGATTACATGTTTATGACCAAATTTTTTAGCCGCATCAGCAATTAATTCTCCTGTTATTCCTTCAATTGGATTTTCACGTGCTGGGTAAACATCTGTGCAAATAAATACATCTGAGTTCAAGAATGAGCGGCCAAATTCTTGGTAAAAATCTCTTGTTCTTGAAAATAAATGTGGTTGAAAAACGGCTACTAATCTTCTATTCCAACCTCTTCTTATTCCGTCCAATGTTACATTAATTTCTGTAGGATGATGTCCATAATCATCAATGACTATAACTTCTTTATCATATTTCTTTTCGAATCTTCTGTAAACACCTGTGAATGATTCTAATGATTTTTGAATAACAGAAAAATCAACACCCATTTGTTTTGCAATTGTAACAGCAACTAATGAATTTTTTACATTGTGCAAACCGGGAATATTGAGTTTTATTTTGCCAAGTTTTTCTCCTTGATAAATAACTTCGAACTCAGAAGAATTTTCAAAGTGGGTAATATTTACAGCGCGAATATCAGCTTGAGGTGTAATCCCATAAGTAAAAATCTTTTTGTTAATATTAGGAATTATATCTTGCAAAGCTGGTTCATCGAGACATAAAACAACAAAACCAAAAAATGGAACTTTGTTTGCAAATTCAATGAATGCAGATTTTATATCATCTAAATCTTTATAAGTATCAAGATGTTCTTTTTCCAACGTTGTTAATGCAGCAATTGTGGGAGTTAATTTCAGAAAGGTTCTATCAAACTCATCTGCTTCAACAACTATAAATTCACCTTTGCCTAATCTTGCATTTGTTCCGCCAAGTCCACTTAATTTACCACCGACAATAATTGTAGGATCAATTTGAGCTTCAGTTAAAACTAAACCCACCATAGAAGTCGTAGTTGTTTTTCCATGTGTTCCTGCAATACCAATTCCATATTTCATTCTCATCAATTCAGCAAGCATTTCAGCACGTTTAATAACTGGAATTTTTCTCGCAAGTGCTTCTTTAACTTCGGGGTTTTCTAAATTAACAGCTGAGGAGTAAACAACAACATCAGCATTTGAAATATTTTCAGCTGAATGTCCTTCAATAACTTTAATTCCTATTCTTTCTAATCTTTCTGTTACTTCAGTTTTGTGCAAATCAGAACCGCTGATATTAAATCCTTGACTTAATAAAACTTCTGCCATTCCGCTCATTCCAATTCCACCAATACCAACAAAGTGGATATTTTTTATTGTATTCATCATCATAATTAAGACACCATTAAATTTTGAAAGTGATTATTTATTAAAACTGTTTGAAGCAAATAAACACCAACTAAATAAGTAAGAAAAATTTTCAATAGAACTGCCAATGTAATTGATAAACTATTCCAAGATGGAATAGAAAATTTAATTAATATTGAAAGAGTATAAGTTTTCACTTATAATATCTCCGATAAATGAATTAAACTTTTAGCTATGTTTAATGCTGCATCAGGTTTAGAAAATTTTTTTATGTTATTACTAATTTCATCTAATCTAATTTGGTTATTCAAAAGACTTATAACTGTTTCATAAAATTTATCTTCAATTTTATCATCCTCAATCAATTCGGCTGCATTTTCATCAACTAAAGCTTTTGCATTTTTATATTGATGATTCGCAGCGACATTTGATGAAGGGACAAAAATAACTGGTAACCCAAGTAAAGAAACTTCTGCAATTGTAGTAGCACCTGCACGAGCAATTACTAAATCGCATGCTGAATATGCAGAACTCATATCATTTATATATTCCAATACTTTTACATTTTTCTGTGAATACTTTTTAAATTCTTGAAAATAAACTTTACCTGTTTGCCAAAGAACCTGAATATCGTTTTGTATTAGCTTGTCTAAAGATTTTGCAACTGCATGATTTAAAGTTTTTGCGCCACCACTACCACCAAATATTAAAATTGTTTTTTTATTATCATCAAGTCCAAATGTTCTTCTTGCTTCAACTTTATCAATTAGTTTAAGATTAATCCTTATTGGATTACCACTTAAAATTAATTTTGATTTTTCTCTGAAATATTTTTTTGATTCTTCAAATGTTATATGAATTTCATTTGCTTTCTTTTCAAGTAACCGATTTGTAATACCGGGATAACTATTTTGTTCTAATAAAACAATTTTGCTTCCGATTATTGAAGATGCCCAAATTACAGGACCCGAAACATAAGCACCGCTTCCTATTGCAACTCGTGGTTTAAATTTTAGAACAATTAATAAAGATTGAATCATCGCAATAACAAGCTTTACTGGGAATAATAGATTACTAACAGTTAACCTTCTTGTAAAACCACTAATCCAAATTGATTTAAAATCAAAATTATATTCAGGAACAACTCTTTCTTCAATTTTATTTTTAGCTCCAACAAATAAAATTTCTGATTCGGGTATTAACTCACGAATTTGTTGTGCAACTGCAAGAGCTGGATAAAGATGCCCGCCAGTTCCACCACCTGCAAATATGAAACGATATATTGTTTTACTTTTCATCAAATCTGAGCTACTTTTAATTCTTGAGTTTTTACAGTCTGCCTTCCGATATTAATTATAACACCGATAGAAAAAGCAAATAATATAATTGATGTTCCTCCATAACTGATAAAAGGAAGAGTTATTCCAGTTGTTGGTAATAACCCTGTAACAACAGCAGCATTTATAAAGCCTGTAATGATTATGTTAAATCCAAGACCAATTACAATTAATTGTCCAAATTTATCTTGAGCCTTTTTTGCAATTACCATGCAAACAAGAAATAAAAAGAAGTATAAAAGAAGAATACCGACGGTTCCCAAAAAACCAAGTTCCTCACCAAGTATTGAAAAAATAAAATCGGCATAAGATTCTGGAAGGAACAAATCACTTTGACGACTATGACCAGGGCCTACACCCAATAATCCACCGCTTCCCAATGCTATTTTTGCTTGTGTTACTTGTATATTAATGTCAGTTCCATTAATCAAGCTATTTAAATAAGTTAAAATTCTTTCACGTGAGTGTCTTAAAATTAATGCAAGCGAACCAACTACAACTCCAGCACTTGAAAAAATTCCCACAATATGTCTCCACTGTGCACCTGCAACAAATAAAACCGTAAATGAAGTTAAGACAATTATGATACTTGTACTTACATTCGGTTGAGCAATTACTAAACCAGCAACAATTGCAATCCAAATCAAAGGATAAATAAAACCTTCTTTGAAGCTTTTTAATTTTTCACCAAACTTTTCAATCATGTTGCTGATATGAATCAATAAAATCACTTTTGCAACTTCTGAAGGTTGAAAAAATAAAAACCATCTTTGAGCACCTTTAACTTTAGGTGCAAAAATTAATGTGGCTATAAGAACTAAAATAATAGTAAGCAAAGCCCATTTTGAAATCTTTCTATAATTTTCATATTGAAATTTTGCACCTGCATACATTGCTAATATTGCTAAGCCAATCTTTAATACATGTGAAAGAAACATTCTATAATAATCAGAATTAAATTTGTAAAAACTTACAGTACCACTTGCAGTAAAAACCATAATTGCGCCAAGTAATATTAGAATTACTACTATAAGAAATAATATTTTCAACCAAATATTCATATCAAGTTATTTACTGCCTCTTTAAATACTTTACCACGATGTTCATAGTTATCGAACATGTCAAAACTTGCACATGCAGGAGAAAGTAAAACGACAGAATTTTGCTTTGCTTCTTTTCTTGCAGTTTCAACACATTCTTCTAAAGAATTTTTAATTTCAGTTTCAACTAAGGAATGAAAATAATCGTAAACTTTTTGTGCAGATGAACCAATAGCATAAATTTTTACAACATGTTTTTTTACTAATTCTTTAATGTCATCATAATTATTCCCTTTATCTTTTCCGCCAAGTATTAAATAAATTGGTTTTGAAAAACTTTTTAAAGCAACTACAACACTATCTACATTCGTTGCTTTTGAATCATTGTAAAATTCGACGCCATTTAATTCACGGACAAATTCAATTCTGTGTTCAACACCTTTGAATGATGAAAATGATTCTCTGATTTTTTGATTTGGAATATTTAAAAGTTTTGAGATAGCTAAAACTGGCAATGCATTTGCAATATTATGTTCACCTTTAATAAATAAATCATTTGCAGAAGCAACTTTTGAAACTTTTCCAAACCATGCAAAATGTAAATCATTGTTTTTCAAAAACGCACCGACAGAAATTTCTTTCTTTGTCGAAAATCCAAGTTTTTGTACCCTTGAATTTTTCATTGTTGAATATGTATTTAAGTCATCTGCATTGTAAATAAAAAAGTCGTCTTCATTTTGATTTTTGACAATATTTATTTTTGAAGCAATATACTTTGAAAAATTATTTTCATATCTGTCTAAATGATCAGGAGTTATATTTAATATGATTGAAAATTTAGGTTTGAAATTTTCAATAAAGTCTAATTGAAAGCTTGAAGTTTCAAGAACAACGAAATCATTTTCAGTTAAATCAAAAACTATTTCCGAAAAAGGTTTCCCGATATTTCCAGCAGAAATAGATTTAAACCCACAATTATTAAGTGTGTGATTCATTAAAGCAGTTGTAGTTGTTTTGCCATTTGTTCCAGTAATTGAAATAATGTGTGCTTTACAAAACCAGGAAGCAAATTCAATTTCACTATAAATTTTAATTCCTTTTTGAATTGCTTTCGAAAGCACTTCAGAATTTGTTGGAACACCTGGACTTGTAACTATAAAATCGCAATCAAAAACTTTATCTGAATGGAAACCAAATTCATAATTAATTTCTTCATTTTCGAAAATTTGTTTTGCATTAGCTAACTTACTCTCCGAACTGCTGTCACTAACAAATGGAATTGCATTTAATTTTTTAGCAAGACGAGCTGCGGCAATTCCGCTTTTTACAGCACCAATTATTGATATTTTCTTTCCTTCGATGTTCATTATCTTATCTTAAATGATGTTAGACTTATAATTGCAAGAATTATTGTAATGATATAAAAACGAATAACAATTTTTGGTTCTTCCCAACCAAGTTTTTCAAAATGATGATGAATTGGAGCCATTAGAAAAACTCTTTTCCCTTCACCATATTTTTTCTTTGTGTATTTGAAATACAATCTTTGAATTATAACAGAAAGCGTTTCAAGAAAAAATATTCCACCGAGAATTGGAATTAATAAATCTTTTTTAAGCATAATCATCATAACACCAAAAGCGCCACCAAGAGCAAGCGAACCTGTATCACCCATAAAAACCTGGGCTGGATATGAATTGTACCAAAGAAATCCTAAACCCGCACCAATAAGTGCTGCAATAAAAACTGTAAGTTCACCGCTGCCAGGTAAATAAATAATATTTAGATAATCAGCATAAATAACATTACCAGTTACATAAGCAATGATTGCAAGAGCAATCATTACTATAATTATTGTTCCAATAGCTAAACCATCTAAACCATCAGTTAAATTAACCGCATTTGAAGTTGCTGTAATTATGAAAATAACCCAAGGAATGAATAAAACACCAAAATCCCAATTCAAATTTTTAAAGAAAGGTAAAGTTGTTTGTGAATTATATTGAGCAAACTCAGGTAAAAAATAAACTGCAGAACCAACTACCAATCCTACAAATATTTGTCCAAGTAATTTGTAACGAGCAATTAAACCTTTTGGTAATTGTTTAACTACCTTTAAATAATCGTCAACAAAACCAACAAAACCAAGTATAATGGTTGCAAAAAGAATTAAAATGATAAATGTACTTTTTATATTTGCCCAAAGTAAAACAGGAGTAATAACCGAAAATAAAATTATCAACCCTCCCATTGTTGGTGTACCATATTTCTTTTTATGTGCTTCTGGTCCGTCATCTCTTATTGGTTGTTTTACCTGAGATTTTTTTAATTTGTCAATAATCTTTGGTCCGATAAAAAATGAAAATAATAAAGCAGTTATTGCAGAGAGAGCCGAACGAAAAGTTAAAAATCTAAAAACATCAAATCCGGGTGGATTAAAAACTTTATTAATGTAATCAAATAAATAATAAAACATTATAGCAGCCTCGTTTTCAAAGTGTTTAAGAATTCTTCCATTTTCATTCCACGTGAACCTTTGATAAGTATAACTGAATTTTCGACTTCTTCATATTTCAAATAAAGATTCAATTCATCTCTTTCATTAAAATGAATTGTTTTGATTTTTTTCTTCTTTAATTCTTTATGAAGATATTTCATCATCTCACCAATTGTTAGAACAATTATCTCCTCATTTTCATAAAATAGTTTTGATAATTCTTTGTGAATTTTTTTTGTCTGCTTTCCTAGTTCATATACATCACCAAGAATTGCAATTTTATTTTTATAAGTTTTTATTGTTCTTATAACATTTATTGCCGCTTCAATCGAGATTGGGCTTGCGTTATAAGTATCATCAATAATTAATGCATTTTTAGTTTTTATTACTTCCAATCTTCCATGAGGTGCTGATAATTTTTTAACTGCTTTTTGAATATCATTATTAGTCAATCCTAAAGTTTTTGCAATTGCAAATGCAGCTAAAAAATTTTTTGCATTTGATTCACCTAAAATTGGTAAATCTGTTGTGAAAGATTTTTTGATGTAATCAATTTTTATTTTTGTTTTACCTTCATCAGTAATTTCTACAACTTCACCCTTGAAATTAGCATCTTTAGTAAATCCAAAAGTTTTTACATTTTGAAAATCGTTTTTATGTTCATTTAAAATCGGATCATCAACATTTATGAAAACATTACCACTATTTTTGTCTGTATAAAAAAGCAATGATGATTTTTCTTTATAAACACCCTCTCTGTTAATTAAAAATTCCAAATGTGAATCGCCAATATTTGTAATCAATCCAAAATCTGGTTCACTTATTTTTGAAGTATATTCAATTTCTCCAAAATGATTTGTCCCTTGCTCGAGAATTAAAATTTCAGTTTGATCATTTGCATTAAAAATTGTCAAAGGAACACCGATGTGATTATTGTTATTCGCTTCGGTTTTTACAACGTTAAATTTTTCTGAAAGTAATGTTGATAAAATTTCTTTTGTCGTTGTTTTACCATTACTCCCCGTAATTCCAATTACTCTTGCATTTATTTTTTTTCTCCAGACATTTGCTAACTGACCAAATGCTAAAATTGTATCATCAACAGCAATAACAGGTAAATTTATATTATTAAATTTTTTGAATTTTCTTTTGTTAATTAAAATTGCTTTTGCACCATTTTTAATTGCTTCATAAACAAAATCATGCCCATCAAATTTTTCACCTTTGATTGCCACAAACAAAGAATTCTTTACTACTTTTCTTGAATCAATTACAACTCTTGAAAGTGGTTTATATCCATCAGGATTATAAATAATCGCAGTTGGAATATTGAACAAATCTTCTAATGTAATTTTCACTTTGCCCATTCGTTTAAATATTTTTCCGAAATTTCTTTATCTGAAAAATGTTTTCTAACGCCGTTAATTTCCTGATAGTTTTCATGACCTTTACCTGCTATAAGAATTACAGCATCATCTTCGCTTTCAAAAATTGCCGAACGAATTGCTTCTTCTCTATTTTCAATTATTCTGTAATTATTCTTTTTGATGCCATGCACAATTTCATCAATTATTATAAATGGATCTTCAGTTCGTGGATTATCAGAAGTAACATAAACACGATCACTTAATTCGGAAGCAATTGCACCCATAATTGGTCTTTTAGTTTTATCACGATCACCGCCACAACCAAAAACAGTGTAAATTTTTCTTTCATCTTTAACAATATGATGAATTGCTTCCAATGCTTGTTTTAATGAATCCGATGTATGGGAATAATCAACTATTACTTTTTTATTTTTTTTCGAAACAACTTCAAAACGACCAGGAACTTGTGGTGTGTTTTTAATTCCTTCAATAGCTATTTGAGGTTCAACTTTGTTTGCCATTGCAACAGCAAATGATGATGCGGCATTATATGCGTTAAAAATTCCTATTAATTTTGTTTCAGCTTTATAAATTTTATTTTGCCAATGAATTTCAAACCGTGTTCCATCAAGATCATATTTTATGTTGTGAATTCTAACATCAGAATTATTTTTTGTACCATAAGAAATTCTTTTGCCTTTTGAATCAGCCACAATTTTTTCACCATTTGGATCATCATTATTAAAAATTACAAATCCATTTTCATTAATCATTTCAAAAAGAATTTTTTTAGCAATGAAGTAATTCTCGAAAGTTTGATGATAATCCATATGGTCTGAAGTTATGTTTGTAAAAATTGCAGATTGAAAATTCACAAAATCAACACGGTGCAAATCCAGAGCATGTGATGATACTTCTATAACGCAATGAGTGCAATTTTTCTTGATCATTTCAGCAAAGAGAAAATTTATTTCATGAGATTGCGGAGTTGTTAAAGATGTTTTAACTTCTTCATCGCCAATATAATTTGCAATCGTACCAATTAAGCCACATTTATTTTCATTTGTTTTAAAAATATTTTTGACAAAAAATGCAGTAGTTGATTTTCCTTTTGTTCCAGTTATTCCAATAACTTTTAATTTTTTCGAAGGTTCATCATAAAATGCATTAGAGAATTCAGCAAGAGAAATTTTTGTGTCTTTAACTAAAATCTTAACGCAATCATTATGCTTAAAAATATCATCAGGAAATTTTTGATCATTATCAATTACAACAGCAGAGACTCCTTTATTTACAACATCAATCACAAAATTATGTCCATCTGTTTTTTGTCCTTTAATTGCAAAGAATATCGAGCCTTTGTTAACATTTCTCGAATCGATTGACAAATTATCAATTTCTTTTAATTCTGCATTACCAACAACTTGAATTACAGAAACCTTATTTAATAGTTTATTTAGTTTCATTTTGATTTATTTTTTTTGTAGAATTTTCACATTTAATGAAACAAACATCATTTTTAGAAAAAGGAGAACCAGGCTCTAAACTTTGCCAAACAACTTTTCCAGTTCCAACCACTTTCCATTTAATTCCAAGTGCATTTAGTTTAGCTATTGCATCACGCATTGAATTATTTATTAAGTTTGGTATTGTATCAGTTTTTTTAAATACTCTGTTTTTCTTTTCTTCTTTTATTTCCGGAACATTCAAATAAGAACGTGTAGTTTTTGGTGCTGATTTTAAATCAGCAATTAATTGGTCAATTAATTTTTCATCATGTTTAATTTTTTTCTTGTTTGTAATCAGGTTTGGATCAGATTCAATAATTCTTTTTGCAACATCATGAAAGATTGGAGCGGCAACTAATCCACCATATTGAGCTTTGGTTGGTGAATTCAGTAAAATATAAATTACAAATTTTGGATTTTCTGCCGGGAAAAAACCTATAAAAGATGAATTGTGATGAGAACTCGAGTAAGAATTATCAACCAATCTTTGTGATGTTCCTGTTTTACCACCAACTAAAACATCCGGTAATTGTGCTGCAGTTCCTGTACCTTTTTCAACGACATCAATCATGAGTTTTTTAATTCTTTCGGAAGTTTTTTGAGAAATTACAGTTCTTATTTTTTGAGGTTCTTTTTCTTCAATTGTATTTCCGTTTTTATCAACTATCTTTTTAACGATAAACGGTTTATATAAATTACCACCATTAACTAACGCACAATAAGCAGTTGTTAATTGTAAAGGTGTTACTAATAATTCATAACCAAATGACATAAAAGCTTTTGTAATGCCAGTAAAATTTTTTGGTAAAGTCATTCTGCCTTCAGATTCGCTTGGTAAATCAACTGCAGTTTTATTACTAAATCCAAAATCTCTTAGATATTTATAAAATATATCTTTATCTAATCTTTCCGATAATTTAGCAGTACCGATATTGCTTGAAATTTGTAAAACTTGAGCCACAGTTAGATCTGAATATTTATGTGAATCATATATTTTTACATTTTTATAAGAATAGGTCCCATTTTCAGCATTAACAATTTCATTTTCATTCGTATTTGTTTCTTCAAAAAGGATTGAAAATGTTAATGGTTTCATTGTAGAGCCAGGTTCAATTGGGTCAGTAATAGCACGGTTTTTTCTATTTTCTGGTTTTACGTTATTAAAATTAGTTGGATCAAAATCCGGAGAATTTGCCAAAGCCAATATTTCACCTGTATTTGGGTTCATAATAATACCCACAGCAGATTCACCGCCATATTTTTCTAAACCATTTTTAATTTCTTCTTCAAGAATTTTTTGATAATTTTTATTTATTGTAAGTATTAATGAATTTCCATTTTCAGGATTGATTGATAATTTTTCATCCAGAGAAATAATTCTACCTAAAACATCTTTTTCGTAAATCAATTTTCCATCTTGTCCTCTTAAGTATTTATCATAAAATTTTTCTAAACCTTCTTCAGCTTTTCCTTCTTTATTTACAAAACCAAGAATATGGCTAGCAGTATTTCCATATGGATAAATTCTTGAGAAATCTTCTTCATAAGAAAGGCCGTCAACATAAAAGTGTTTTAGATTAATTGCTTTTTCCAATGGTACTTTTCTTTCAATACAAATATTGTTTTTACCATTTTTAATTAGGTTGATATAATATTCTTTACTTTTACCAAGTTCGTTTGAAAATTTCGAAGCAATAGTTTCAATAACTTTTTCTTTATTACCTTTTATTAAATTTTTATTTACAAAAAAACTAATGCTGTTAAAAGTATAACAAAGTACTTCTCCATTTATATCTTTAATTAAACCACGTTCAGCTTTTACATCTCGTGGGTTATATTGCTGATTTTCTGCTACTCTTACGTAATATTCATGTTTATTAATTTGTATTGTAAATAGTTTAAGAATTAAAACTATTAACACTATAAATAAAAATCCTGCAACTATAATTACTCGAGAGTTAATCATATTTTTCTTTTAACAGCTTTTCAATTTGTAATATTTGATTTTTTGGCACTTCAATTTTTTCAATGTTTTTATTTGGTCTAACAAGTGATAATGAATCTTCAGCAAACTTAACAATCCTTGATTCTGAAGTTAGTTTTTGCACTTCAACAGAATACATTTCAAGTTTGTTAATTTTTTCTGTTAAAATTTCCTGTTTAAGAACTTTTTCACGGTTCAATCTTTTTATTTCTGAAATAAAAAACACATAAGCAAATACAAAAAAAGCGATTAAAACAATTACTATTATAAATTCAGTAATTGATGAACCTTTTAAGAACTTATTTTCTCCGCTACTCTTAATTTTGCGCTCCTTGATCTTTTGTTTCTTTTTAATTCTTCTTCAGAAGGAGTAATTGGTTTTTTTGTTATCAATTTCAATGTTTGTTTTTTACCACAAATACAAATCGGTGTACCTGGCGGACAAACACAATTCAAACTTTCATACTTAAAAAAATCTTTTACTATTCTATCTTCCAATGAATGAAATGATATAATTGCAATTCTTCCTTCAGTGTTTAAAAGATTTACAGCTTTTTGTAAAAATTCTTTTAATTCATTTAATTCATCATTAACAAAAATTCTTAATGCTTGGAAAACTCTTGTCAAAGTTTTAATTACATATCTTTCTGGTGTAATTCCTTTAACTAGTTCAACAATTTGAGCAGATGATTCAATTTTTTCTTTTTTCCTTAGTTCGATAATTTTTTTTGCAATGTTTTTTGAATTCTTTTCTTCACCAAATTGAAAAAGAACATTAGCAATTTCTTCTTGTGAAGAATTATTTAAAAAATCCGAAGCTGTAAAGCCACTTTCTTTATTCATCCTGAGATCAAGGGAGGAATCCTCCCGGAAAGTAAATCCCGATTCAACATTATCAAGTTGAAACGAGGAAACTCCCAAGTCTGCAAAGATGCCATCAAATTTTTCAATGAACTCTAATTTTGAGATAGTATCTATATTCTTAAAAGAAGTGTTATAAATAGAAAAGCGACTATCATTTGCAAATTGATTTTTGCAATAAATAAAAGCATTATAGTCTTTGTCTGTAGCAATTAGTCGCCCTTTATAACTAATTCTTTTTAATATTTCTGAAGAGTGACCTCCAAAACCTGCAGTTCCATCGAAGTAAATGCCGTTAAGCTTTGTGGTGAGAAGATCGACGCTTTCCTTCAATAGTACTGGTTCATGAATCATTTTTGATTGTTATTCATTACTTGTTTTGCTAATTCAGCAAATGGTTTTGGATATTCTTTTTTCTGTAATTCAAAAATTTCAGGGTTCCAAAACTCAATTTTATTGTTTTGTCCTAATATCAAAACATCTTTTTCTATTTCAGCATATTCAAGCAAACTTTTTGGAATAAACAAACGTGATTGTTTATCCAGCTCTTGATCACTTGCTAATTCAAATAAAAATCTTTTGAACGCAACATCATCATCATTGAAATCATCAAGGGCATCAATGCGTGGTTTAATTTTTTCCTCCCAATAGCTTAAAGGATAAACATCAATACACTTTACCGTTGATCGTGTCAATACAAAAGTATCTTTTGATTCAGGCTTTAATACTTTTTTGAATTTAGCCGGAATACTAATTCTGCCTTTTGAATCAACTGAATATTTAAAACTTCCTATAAACATAATCTCCCACTATTTGGGTTTATCATACACTATTAACCACTATGTGCAAAATAAGGTATTTTTTATGGGATTGTCAAGAAAAATTTTTTAAAAATTTGAGTTTTTTAGTTCTAATATGAATTGTTAACAATAATTGATATTATTACCGAAAAGTAGATTGTAATTTTTTTGAATTATTTCAGAATAGTTAAAATGGGTTTGATGGTTTTTAACAAGAAGAATAAAAAAACTGAGCCACCTATAGGACTCGAACCTACGACCGGCTCATTACGAATGAGCTGCTCTACCAGCTGAGCTAAGGTGGCTTGAGTTAAAGAAATTAAACTATCTTAATTTCTTTTTATGACGATTTTTTCTCAAGCGTTTTTTACGCTTGTGAGTTGCCATTTTATGGCGTTTTCTTTTTCTACCGCAAGGCATTTCACTTCTCCATTTTAATGTGATTTAATTAATTCTTGTGCTTTTTTCCCTATTTCATTATTTGGATTTAATTCAGCTGCTTTTTTCCAATACTCTTTGGCAGTTTCAATTTCATCCATAGATAAATGAACAATTCCCAAATTCAAATTTGCTATCTGATGTTTTGGATTATATTTCAATGCTTCTTTCATATACATTATTGCGTTTTGATTTTTTCCTAATTCATAATAGCACACACCCATATCAACTAAGACATCTGGTTCTTGTGGAAATTTTTTTAAATATTGTTGGTATCTTTCAATTGCTTTTTCTTTAAATCCAGAATCATTTAATAAATGTGCAAGTTCTAAAAGTGTATTATAGTCGTTTGGATTTGTGTTGAATTGTTTTTCAAGATTATTTATTTCTTCAAGCTTTGATAAATCCGCCCCTTGTGTTACTTGATTATTTTGTTCTACATTTTTTGTTTCGACTTTATTAGAATCAAATACACCTGATAAGTATAAAACAACAAAACCAATAGCTAATAAAATTAAAGTTGAAATTAAAATATACTTTGATGAAATTGTTTTATTATTTACATTATTATTTGATGCAATATTATTTTGTTTATTTTTTATTTTTTCACCGCAATTAGGACAATAGTTGAATTTATCACTTAAATTTTCACCACAAATTTTACATTTTTTCATTTATAACCTTTTGCTCTTCTTTTAATTGTTTCATACCTAAATCTACAGCAGATTTAAAATCTTTAGAAAATTTAAATGCAGGGACATAATGTTCTCCCACATAAACTTTTTCACCTGTTCTTGGATTTCTAGCATTGCGAGATTTCTTTTTTCTTACCTTAAAACTACCAAAACCACGAATTTCAATTCCATGTCCGGAAGCTAATGCATCTATTATTGTTTTAAAGAAACCATCAACAACAACTTCTGTATCTATTTTTGTTAAACCAGTTCCACTGGCAATTTTATCAATAATATCAGCTTTGGTCATGCTAACCTCTTTTTTTTAACAAAGTTACAAGAAAGCGGATCAAAAGTTATTAAAAAGTAAGTTAAAAAAAAACTTTTTTAACTAATGAAAAGTGATTTCCACTATTTATTTAATATAATGGTTTAATTGAAGTCCTCATCGTTTTAATTCCTATTGGCTTTCATTAACATTTTTTTACATTAAAAAAAACCAAATTGAATCTTAAATAAACATCTTGTTTCATAATAAAACATTCAAATTAGTTACATCTATGAAAATGCATTAAAAATAAGGTTTTTACATTGGTATAATCTTTGGCAATATTAGAACTAGGAAAGGAGATTTAGAAATGACTTTAGTACCTATTATATATACAAGCTTGTTAATTTTTACATCATTATTACTTTTTGTGATTATTATTTCATACATTTCTTTTAAATTAAAGCCTCAAAAGCAAGTAGCTCCTCAAGATTTGGGAAATGTTAGAAATCTTAAAATTAATAGAGTTCATAATTATCAGCAAAATGAATCATACTTAATTAATTCTTATGAACCAAAAAGTATAGTAAAAGAAAATGTTTATCAACCTAATAAAATAGAGCATAATAATTTTAATGAAACTTTAATTAGAAATACAAAAAGATTGGAAATAATGAATACTAATGATCATTTAGTAAAAATAAATAATGTTAATAATCAACTTAAAATTCAAGAACTACCTTATTCAAGAAGCAAAAATTTTAGAATTACTGATGAAAACATCTTAGATTTTTATGCTGATAGCTCAGTAAATAATTACTCATCTTTTTCTTCAATTTAATTTAAGGTAACTTATCTAAAATTTTTTTATCCAAGTTACCTTTAGCTTACCAAAATTTGAAACTTATATCATTTTTTGTAAGTTCGAATCATGGAATTAGTACCAATTGTAATAACAGCATTAAAAATAGTAACTGTTTTAGCAGTTATAGTTTTAGGATTATCTTATATATCTTTTAAGATAAAACAAAAATCTATACCTCAAAAGAATTTCTTAAATATTCCACAAATTGAGTTAGAAAAGAATTTTGTTCAGCATGTAAAGAAAAGACTAACTCACATTACAAAAGAAATTCCAGCAAGAAAAAAAGAGCAACCACGTAAACAAATTCCTTCAAAACCACAAAATGAAGTAGTCAGACAAAGTAAAGAAAAGCAACCGCGCGTTGAAATTCTCAAAACTCCAAAACAACCATTAAATAGTAAAGAAGAACAAAAGAAATCAAAAGACTTGAGTGCTTTAAATGGCGACATCTTAGAAAAATATGCTGATGAGGAGAATGATAAATTATTTACTCTTAAAACTGAAAACAAAAAACCCAAATAAAAAAGGAAGATTATGAAAGAATTAGTTTTACAAGTCAGCGGAATGACTTGTCATCATTGTGTTATGGCAGTAAAAAAAGAATTATCTAAATTACAATTAGAATCTTTTGATGTTGAAATTGGTTCTGCCAAAGTAAAATTTGATGATTCAAAAGTTTCAGAAAATGAAATTGAGAAAGCAATTGAAGAAGCCGGTTATAAAGTTGTAAAATGAAAAAATACAATTTCCCTGTCGAAGGCATGACATGTGCAAGCTGTGTTACACGAGTTGAAAAAATTATTGGAAAATTTGAAACTGTAAAAAATGTAAGTGTAAATCTTGCAAATGAAAGTGTAACTTTTGAAGCTGATGAGAATCTTGATTTAAATTCAGTTGCCAAAGAAATTGAAGATTATGGCTATAAGTTAAAAATTGAAAATGAAAGTGCAACTTCTAAAAATTTTGATACTCAAGATATAACTATTAAAGACGAATATTTTGAATTACTAAAAAAAGATTTTACTCTTGCTTTAATTATTACCATCCCTGTTTTTTTAATAAGTATGTTAAAAGATTTTCATTTCTTTCATTTAATTTGGCCATTTAATATAAATTATACAAATAATATTTTATTGATCTTAACCACTCCAATAATTTTTATTTCAGGAAAAAGATTTTATAGTACTTTTTGGAAAAACTTAAAACACCTAAGCTTTGAAATGAATTCTTTAGTAGCAATTGGAACAGCTTCAGCTTATGGTTATAGTGTTTTTGTTACATTATTCCCAAATGAAATCTCGAATCATGGACAGTTACATGTTTATTATGAAACTGCCGCAGTAATAATTACACTAATTTTGTTTGGAAAAATTCTTGAGCATAGATCAAAAAGAAAGACAAATGAAGCAATTAAAAAATTAATTGAACTCAAACCTAAAGTAACAACAATTATTGTGGATGGAATTGAAAAACAAATTTCAATTAATGAATTAAAACTAGGTGACGTTGTTAAAATAAAACCAGGTGAATCCATACCAGCTGACGGAATTGTTATCAGTGGAGAAACAACGATAAATGAAAGCATGATAAGTGGCGAAAGTATTCCTGTTGATAAAAAAATTAACTCAAAAGTAATTGGCGGGACAATTAATCTTACCGGTTCATTTCAGTTTCGTGTTACCGCAACAGGTGATAATAGTATTTTAGGTCAAATAATTAAACTTGTAGAAACAGCACAAGCATCAAAACCACCGATACAAAAATTAGTAGATAAAGTTGCTTCTATTTTTGTACCTGCTGTAATGATAATTGCGATAATTACATTTTTATTTTGGATGATTTTAGGAAGTGAAAATGCATTTACAAATGCTTTAACTAATTTCATTGCCGTTTTAATTGTTGCATGTCCTTGTGCTTTAGGTTTAGCAACTCCAACAGCAATAATTGTATCAACTGGATTAGCCGCACAAAATGGAATTTTAATAAGAAATGGAGAAAGTTTAGAAGTCGCACAAAAAATATCAACTATTATTTTTGATAAAACCGGTACATTAACTGAAGGTAATCCAATTGTAAAAAATATTTTTAATTATGATTATGATGTAAACGAATTATTAAAATTAGTTGCTTCACTAGAAAAAAATTCTGAACATCCAATCGCAAAAGCTATAGTTAAATATGCTCAAGAAAAAAATATTGAAATGTTACAACCTGATTATTTCAAAAATCTTTCAGGTTTTGGGATTGTTGGTTCAGTTGAAAATAAAAATCTTGTAATTGGAAATTTAAATTTGATGAAAGAGTTCTCTATAAAATTGAATTTAGACAAAACAACAAATGAATTTAATGATGAAAATTCAAATTCAGTTATATACGTTGCAATTGAAAACGACCTTAAAGGAATTATTCAAATTGAAGATAAAATAAAAGATTCTTCTTTAGAAGCTATAAACAAACTTAAAAATCTACAAATCAAAACAGTGATGATTACAGGTGATAATAAAAATTCTGCACAAAAGATTGCAAATGAAATAAATATAGATGAATTCAAAGCTGAAGTTCTACCTGACCAAAAAAGTGAAATTGTTAAACAGTATCAAAGTAAAAATGAAATAGTTGCAATGGTTGGTGATGGCATTAATGATTCTCCGGCATTAGCTCAAGCTGATATAAGTTTTGCAATTGGAACCGGAACTGATATAGCAATTGAGAGTTCTCAAATTACATTAGTTTCGGGAAATTTAAAGTTAATACCAAAAGCAATTAAACTTTCCAAAATCACTTTAAATATTATAAAACAAAATTTGTTTTGGGCATTTTTTTATAATGTAATTTTAATTCCATTAGCTGCATTTGGTAAATTAAATCCTATGATAGCTGCATTAGCAATGTCATTAAGTTCTGTAAGTGTTGTAACTAATTCATTAAGAATAAAAACAAAAAAATTATAAAAATGAAAAAGTATGAAGTACAAACATCACCGTTTATAGTTCCAACAAATGATGGTAAATTAATCGAAGAACATTTCGGATTTGCAAGTAAAAATCATGGTGATTTTAGTTTTGCACATATGATTGCACCTGCAGGTTGGAGTGAACCATTTCAGACACCTGAATTTGATGAAATAACTTTTATCATTTCAGGGAAAAAATTAATCGAAGTTGAAGATGAAAAAATTCTACTTGAAAAGAATCAATCAATAATAATAAAAAAAGGAACCCGAGTAAGATACTCGAATCCCTTTGAAGAAAAATGTGAATATGTTTCAGTTTGTATTCCTGCTTTTACTATTGATAGAGTTCAAAGAGAAAACAGTTAATTATTTTTTAGGTAATCTTTCTATATAACTGCTTGTGCTTAAAATTGCAAAACAATCTTTATGTTTTAATTCATCAAGCGAGTTACAATTCAAATAACTCATTGAACTTTTTAATCCATCACTAATTGAATTAATTACATTTTGGACTGGTCCTTTGTAAGGGACCATAGTTTCCTCACCTTCAATAAATTCACCTTTCATTTTAACACCAAAAGAAGCCGAGCCGCGATATTTTTTCCAAAGCTGATCGTTGTATTTTATAACTTCACCGGGTGTTTCTTTTGTACCAGCAAGCATTCTTCCCAACATTACTATATCAGCACCAGCAGCTAAAGCTTTTGCCACATCACCTGGACTTTTGATTCCCCCATCAGCAATTAAGGCAATATTTAATTTCAATTCTTCACGATGAAAATAAACATCAAGTAATGATGAAACTTGTCCAATACCAATTCCAGTTTGAATTGAAGTCGTACACATACTACCACCACCAATTCCAATTCTTACAGCATCTGCACCAGCATCAACCAACCGAGTTAAGGTTTCGCCATGAGCAACATTACCTATTATAACTTTTAAATTGTATTTCTTTTTAACCTCTTCACATTTTTTTAGTACGTGTGCGTTGTTTGCATTTGCTGTGTCGATACATACTAAAAAATTTTTCTCGGCAATTTTTTCTAAAAGTTCATCTTCTGCATTAAGTCCAATTGAAACGGCTTGAACACCTTCACTTGATTTTTCATCTTTGAATAATTCTTCTAAAGATGAATCAAATCTATTGACTATTCCTATACAACCAAGAGAATTTAATTCTCTTGCCATTTCAATTCCGCAAACAGTATCCATTGGACTTGCTAAAACCGGGACACTTAAATCAATACCTAAAAATTTTGATTTTATATTTACTTCTGTCCTGCTTTTTACTTGTGAAATTTCCTTTGGTACAAGTGAAATATCATCATATGTAAGTGATAATGAATATTCGTTTAAATCTTTTTTAGTATAGATTTTCATTTATTCCTCAATTTTAAAATTTCCAATTGTGAAATTAATCTTAAGCAAAGATACTTCAAACTTTTTTTCGTGAATATTTATTCTGCTAGTAATTTTTTGTTATCTTTATAAAAATTTTTTGAGGCAAAATGACTGAAGCAAATAAAAGTATCTCATGGAAATTTCCAAAAGAATTTTGGATTGCAAACATAATGGAACTTTTTGAACGTGCGGCTTATTATGGTTTCTTCATTGTGCTAACTTTATATCTAACTGATATTGTTGGTTTTAATGACAAAGAAACTGGTGTTGTAGCTGGTGTATTTTATGCATTACTTTATTTACTTCCACCATTTGCTGGTGCTGTATCTGATAAAATTGGTTTTAAAAACGGATTAATCCTTGCATTTGGACTTTTAACAATCGGCTATACATTACTCGGTTTATATCACGAAAAAGTTTTTGTATTATTTTTTCTTTTAATTTCATTAATAGGTGGTTCATTCATAAAACCATTGATAACTGGAACAGTGGCAAAATTAACGAGCGAAGAAAATCGTGCTCGTGGTTATTCACTCTTTTATTGGGTTGTTAATATTGGTTCTTTTACAGGAAAAACTTTTGTCCCTTACATAAGACAAGGAATTGGTTTAGAATATGTTAATTTCTTTTCTGCAGGAATGTCTTTACTTGCTATGTTATTTGCAATTTTCTTTTTTAAGCCAATTGATATTTCGCATCAAACAAAAAAAATTTCTGATGTATTAAATTCACTCAAAAAAGTTTTTTCAAAACCAAGATTAGTTGTACTAACTTTGATTGTTGCTGGATTTTGGATAATCCAACAACAGATGTATGCAACAATGCCAAAGTATGTTATTCGTTTACTCGGTGAAAGTGCTAAACCTGAATGGATTGCAAATGTTAATCCTGCCATTGTTGTTTTGTTTGTAGTAGTTATAACTAATCTTATGAAAAAGAAAAAAGCTGTTACATCAATGTTCATTGGTATGCTCTTGATGCCTTTCTCTGCTTTAGCAATGGCAAGCAGTCAATGGTTATTTAATTTAACTGGTGATTCAGTTGATATGCTTGGTTTGTTTTCTTTGCACCCATTAACTATAATGATGATAATTGGAATTGCAATTCAAGGATTAGCTGAGTGTTTTATTTCTCCAAGATTCCTCGAGTATTTTTCTTTTCAAGCACCCAAAGGTGAAGAAGGTGTTTATTTGGGTTTTAGTCATTTACATTCTTTTTTTTCTGCTTTGATTGGTTTTATTATGTCAGGATTTTTACTTGATAAATATTGCCCCGATCCTAAAACGTTGCCGGTTGGAATTTCTGAAATTGAAAGGGTATCTTATTATTCAAATGCACATGTTATTTGGTTTTATTTTTTAGCTATTGGGTTTGTGGCCGCCATTTCACTTTGGATATTTAAAATAATAACCGAAAAAATTGATGCTAAAAAAAGTTTATAATTTATTCTATCAATCTGATTTTTTTATTTTCATCAATTTTAAAATTGTAAAAAGTTTTTCTTAGATGATTTCCATTGTTGTTCGAAGCTATTATTTTTATCTCAAATGGATTTGTGTTAATTAACTTTACTGGAATAGCAAGTATATTTTGATTTTTATCAAAAGAATATTCTGATTCGTTTTTATTAAAAAATATTTGTATGGATCTTGAATTTATTTTTTGTTGATTATCAAATCGAAAGAATAAAGTTGCAACGGAATCTGAATAACTTGTACTGTCTTCTAAAAATGTTAATGATGGAATTTCTGCTTTAAAATATTTAGCCAAACCTCTAAAAATTCCCCAAGCTTGAATTTGATTGAATTCTTCGTTGTTTAATCTCATCTCTTCAAATCTACTGGTATGGAAAGCACATTCAACTAAAACAGCTTGTGCTTTTGTTTTTCTTAAAACAGAAAAACCTTCTTTGGGATAAATATTATAATCAGAATATGTTCCATCAAATGAACCAAGACCACTGGGATTGTTCATAACATAAGATAAATCTCTTTGAATATAACGAGCTAAATCTTTATTGCAAGGTTCATGCTCGTAATCATTTTCAAAAGCATGATAATAAACTGATGTATAATTTGTATAATCATCTTCAACTTTTGATGGAGCGTTATGATGAATACTAATGAATAAATCAACATTCCTTTTATTTGCAAGTTCAGAACGATCACCCAATTGAACAGTTGTATCTTTATCACGAGATAAAAAAACTATAGCACCAGCTTGCTCTAAATATGACTTTAGGTTTAGCACCACTCTTAAATTAACATCTGCTTCAATAATTTCACCATTATGGCTTTTATTTTTTCTGTCTTCACCACCATGACCAGCATCTAAAAATATTTTTTTTCCATTTAAATATTTAGAGTATTCACTAATGGTTTTGTTTCTTGTTGATATTTCTTTCCAATCAATTGGCTGTTCATAGAGCGGTACATTATAAACTATTACTTTCGTGCAACCAATTTGTAAAATGATTAAAAGTGTTATAATTAAAATTGAATTTCTTTTACGCATGACTTCCCTTCTATAAAATAATGACACAATTGACAATGCTTTTTATTTGGCATATAGTTTTGATTATAAATTTCTTGAATCGAAGTTTTTATCTTTTCCTCATACAGAAAAACATCATCATGATTTATTTTTTTTATTACTTTTTCTTCTGGGTGTTTTATGAAGATTAATTGCAATGTATAACTTTTAAGTTCAGGATATAATTTATTCAATACCACTGCATAGAATTTCAATTGAGGAAAATAATTAAGTGCGCGTTCATGAATTTCTTCTGTTGTTATATTATCAGTTTTATAATCTATTATTATTAATTCATTTTTTTTAATTATCAGTTTATCAATTATGCCATAAAGAATATAATCATTTTGTTTTGAATAAACTTCATATTCATTTCTATAATTATTATATCTTTTTAATTCACTGTAAGTAGTTGAGTTATAAAATTGTTCTAAATCTTTTATAATAGAATCATAAATGTTTATACCTTCTATATTTTCCCTTTTTAATTCTTGAACTAAAATATCTTGTAATCTTTCTTCTTGACTTTCCTTACTTAATATTTTATGAATTACTTTTCCTCTTACTTTGGATTGAACAAAATTTTCTTCTTCCTTTGGTTGATATTCAAACTGATTTTCTTTTTTCTTAATTATTTCTAAAATTGGCTGAAATCCTAATTCATAAGTTAATTGATATTTAACCGGGCATTGTTCATAAATAGCAATTTTAGTTGCTGAAATTATTTCATCTTTGGGTTTATCTTGAACTATTTGCTTATATATTTTATCAAAATTTTTAGAGACCTTCTCTTCATTTTCTGTTGGATAGTCTTGAATTTCTTTTTCAATATTAATTTCTAAATCACAAATTTCTTTTTTTAACTCGTAGTTATTTTCTTTTAACATTAATTCTATTTCATCAGATATAGTTAATTTATCTTTATTGACCACATTATAAATACTATTTAACATTTCAAAGAAAGAATTTTTTTCAATTTTATCTTTTTTAATAGAGGCTGAGATGTAAAGCTCGTCTTGTGATCTTGTAGCTGCCACATAAAATAGTCTTTTTATTTCAGCAACATCTTTTCTTTTTACAGTATATTCATAAATAGTTCCAATTGGTGTTTTAGAATAATTATCAAAGTAGTTGTTTAATGGAATTTTTGTTATAACACCAAAAGTTTTATCTATATAAAAAGATTTTTCTTTTACAGAATTTCTGTTGTTTGAACTATTAGTATCAAACAAAAATACGATTGGAAATTCAAGTCCTTTTGATTGATGTATTGTCATAATTTTAACAGAATTTTGTTCATCAGATATTGGAGCTTGTCCTTCGTCTTCTTCTACTTCGATTAATGACTTTAATGTTATAACAAAATCATAAAGATTTTTAAAAGGTTGTCTATTGAAATCTCTTGCAATGCTAATAAGTTTTTCAATGTTTACAATTTCCTGTTCAGAATTTTCTTTGCTTGAAATAAATGACCAATATTGAGTATCAATTAAGATATTTCTAATAATTTTTTCTATTGAAAGACTTTTAGAATATTTAATATTTTTTTCTAAAATATCAATTGTGTTTAAGTGATTATCTTCTGCTTTCGAATAACTTTTAAGTTTTTCATAAAAAGTATTTCCAACAGATTGGCTTATGTTAAAAATATCTAAGTCCGAATAATTAAACAGTGGAGATCGTAATACTCCAACAAGAGATGTATCATCATTTGGATTTAAGATAAAACTTAAAAAATTGTAAATATCATAAATAGTTTGTTGTTGATAAAAACCTTTCCCGCCAACAATAGTAAAAGGTATTTTATGTTTCACAAATTCTATTTCAAGTTTTTTAAAAGATTTTCTTTTTCGACATAGAATAGCAAAATCTCTAAAGGTATATTGATTATTATTTCTTATAATTTCTAATATTTTTTTTGAAACCAATGTTTCTTCATGAACATTTTTATCCTCTTCCGCAATTAAAATTCCAACTTTACCTTTTGATAAATCATCTTTCGTAGAAATTAATTTTTTATATTCAACTTCATTAAAATCTTTTTTGGGGTTATCAAATAATTTTTCAAACAATTGATTTATAAAAAGTATTAATCGTGATTGCATTCTAAAACTATGCGGTAAGAATAAAAGTCCATTACGGTTTTCATTCCCAATTTTATTTTTTGTCAACTCAAATACTTCTAGCTCTGCATCTCGAAAAGCATAGATACTTTGTTTTTCATCTCCAACTACAAATAAATTTCCTTTTTTAAGATCTTCTAATATCGGCATTATTATTTCATACTGAATTGCATTTGTATCTTGATATTCATCAATCATTATAAACTTATATTTATTTTGGAGAGACTTTTGAACTTCTTCATTTTGCAATATTTTTTTGGTAAGCAAAAGAAGATCTTCAAAGTCTAAATAACTCTTTTGCTTCTTTTTCTGCGTATAATTTTTATTTATCTCAAATAATAAATTGATTAATAATTTCCCAATAAGTGCTAATCTCTTGTGATATAACTTTTTATCATGATATGATATTACTTCATATAAATCTTTCACTTGAGAGTTTATAAATATAATTTCTATTAATTCATCTTTAATTACATTACTATATCCTCTAGTAAGTAGCTTTATAGGATTTTTTGTAAATACTTTTTCTTTTACGCTAATTAAAAATTCTATTTTTTTCTGTAAAGTTTCTATCTCTTTATTTAAAAGAATTGCAACTTCATTTGCAATTTTGTTATCTGGTTTTATACTCAGAACAATTTTATTGACAACTTTAATTGAATCAATAAATTTGTTTATTGTATCTTCAAAATATTTAGTAAATAATTCATCGTAATTTTTATCAAACCAATTTGAAATAATTTCTTCATCATATTGATAAAAATTTTCATACAGATTTTCTATTGTTTTTCTTTTGTCTAATGAATTTATTAATTCTTCTCTTAAATTATTTTTAGATCCAAATATTCTTATAAGTTTTTTTAAATCAACTGATTGTGTTTCATCTAAAAGATATGTTTGTAACATTTCTTCAACGCTAATTTCTTTGAGTTCCTGAGCTGAAGACTCATCAACGAGAGTAAATGAAGCATCTATCTCAGCTTCTGTCGAATATTCATTTAATAAATTTTTACAGAAAGAATGAATCGTAGAAATATTAGCTTCAACTAATTCACTTTTAAGCTTAATTAATTTTTGTTTTTTAACATTATCACTTTCTGATTCAATCTTTTCATTAACAAAAGTTGAAATTTTTCTTTTTAATTCACCTGCCGCTTTATCAGTAAAAGTTATTGCGACTATTTCATTAATATCAATTTCTTCATTTAAATAAATTTCAACAAACCGATTAACTAAAACATGCGTTTTTCCTGAACCAGCATTAGCAACAAGTGAAATATGTTTTTTAAAATCAATTGCCTTTTCTTGATATGGGGTTAAATTACTCATCTTTTGCTAAAGGTATTTTAATTTGAATGATTGTTCCATTTGAATTTGTACTTTCAATTATAATTGTCCCATTTATATCATCAATAAATTGCTTTGCCATGCTCATACCTAAACCCATTCCACTTTCTTTTGTAGAAAAGTTTGGCAAAAATATTTTATTAATATTTTCTTTTGGAATTCCATTTCCATTGTCTTTAATTCTTAAAATAACAAAGTCATCATTTTTAACAACATTTATTTCAACATGGTCAGCATTGGCTTCAAATGAATTTCTTATGATGTTAATTAATGTTCTCTTCCAATGATCTTTGTCTGCATTAATGAATACATCAATGCCTTCCGTTAAAAGTTTAACTGATTTATCTTGATAAGCAAACAAACTAATTACTTCATTAATAGAATTTATAAGATTAATTTTTTCAAGTTTAAGATTTGGCATTCTTGCAAAATTTAAAAACTCAGAAGCAATATTTTTAAGCGTTTCAATTTGATTGAGTATTGTATTTGTAACCTTTTTGAAAATCTCATCAAATTTATCAGATTTATCATTATAAGATGCAATCAATTGTTGGATTAATAATTTCATTGGCGTTAAAGGATTTTTAATTTCATGAGCAACCTGCTTAGCCATTTCTTTCCAAGCAGATTCTCTTTCAAATTGCGCAAGTTCGATTTGATTTTCTTTTATTTTTTTGGTCATATTATTAAATGCATTCGCCAACTCCGAAAATTCATCTTTACTATTAATTTCTACTTTTAATGATAAATCACCATTTGCAACCGCATTTGTTACAATATTTAATTTTTTAATTGGTTTTGAAATTTGATATGAGAATAAATATGAAACTATTATTAAAGCAATAATCAGAAATGATAACATCCCGAATAAAAATAGATCAAAATCATATTTTGATAAATAAATATTTTGTGTGACTTCGAAATCATTTACTTCAATAACGTAGTCATTAAATTTTATAAAGACTGTATTTACTATTTTTTCATTTAAATTATATTTGTCAAAGTATATAAATTCGCTGTTAGTAACCGACTTATAATAAACATTTGGATTTAGTATTTTATTAAGAATGCCAATATTAATTAGGTTTTGCATTGTGCTGTAAATTAACTTCTTGTTTTGGTAAATCTGAAAATTAATTTTTGTTTGATCATAAATATCTTTGTAATTATTATAATTTTTACTGAGAACTAAACTTCTAATTTTAAGTGCATCATTCTTCAAATTTTCGTAAACAATTTTTTCGTTATTTTCATCAATGATCGTCCTGACATAGTTTGAAATAATTATCATTGGAATCAGAGAAATAATTATTAACGTTAAGGAAAGCTTTGTTCTAAATGAATAAAAGTTTGATCTTATTTTTTTAATATTAATTAAAAGGTATAATAATATTATTAACACAATAATAATTGCATGTAAGAAAAATATTTTAAAGAAATCTGATAAATTCCAACTGAAACTTTTTACAGGTTTTGCAACACAAACTAACTTTGAATTTGTTGCTTCATCTAATAAAGAAAACGTATAATAATTATCGTTATTTATTTTGATAGTTAACCAATTTTCTTTTGTCTTTTTGGAAATTTGTTCCTTTAATGTTTTTAATGAGCTTTCATCAATATTGAATATTTCTGATGAATTATCAAAACCATTGTTATCCAGGTAAAAAGTTAACACATTAATTTTATTTAAAGAGCTTGTAATTCCTTTTCCTTCATTTCTAAAAAGTGAAATTATTTTTTTTTCAGGTAAAGAGTTATAGAATGGAACTGCAACAAGTATATATTTTTTTGTAATCCCCCAATCAATTGATTTTATTCCATACAAAACATATTTATCATCAAATACATTTTTAATTTTATAAATTTTTAATTCATCCGATAAATTATAATTGTATTCGTTTACACCAATTGTATTTGTAAATTCACCAAGTTTATTTTTATTCTCATCGTAAATACTAATAAGCAAACTTAAATCTTCAGTTTTTAACAAACTTTTTTTCCATAATTGAAATGCTGCAACATCATAATCATTTATTTTTTCAAAGTTTATCGAGGTATAATTCTCAATAGTTTGATAAATCATAAAACTAATTTGAGGTTCTTTTAATCGTGTTATATCAAGCGCATAATTTTTCAGTGAATCTTTTTCAAGTTCCGAATTATAATAAGTAAGTAATGTTACTGAAACTATTGATGCAAAAATCAATTTGTAAATAAAATTGATAAACTCTTTTTGTTTAGATTTTATTATGAGAAGACTATTTATAAAAGTAAGAGAAATGAAAATAATTCTAATTAAAAAAGTTCCTTGTGGCAATTTTTGGAAATAATCGAATAAAAAGCCAAAAATTTGTAAGACTACAAAAAATATTATCAATGAATATTTAATATTTCCTTTTTTAGATGCAATCGAGAGAATGAAATTCAAAATTATTACTGCACTTGAAAGGAAAATAAATCCTATTAATAAAATATTAGTTGACATTACTAATACGACTGGATCGGGAATTAAGTTAAATTCTTTGAAATATCTAATTGTTGAATCATAGATTATACTTCTTAAAGTTGCCCCAAATCCTCGCCAAATCATAAAATAAATGAAAAGTAATATTGTAGTTATAATCCATAATGATGTAATTGGTAAGTTTTTAACTCTCTCTTCAATGTTATAATATTTAATAATTTTATTTAACATGAAAATTAAATAGGTTATTAATACAGAAGTTAAAAACAACTCCAGTGGAGAACTTACTATTCCATAGCCAAATCTTGAAGAAAAATTTGCAGGATTAGTCAATTCATTTTTAAAGATTGATGAAGGAATTTCGAAGCAAAAGAAGAGTAACCTTAGAATAATTAACCCTAAACCCAAGAAAATATTTTTTAGTAAAAACTTATTCTTAATTTTATCGTTAACAATAAATATCAGAAATAAAAAAAGAAGTAATAATAATATTTTTTGTAATAGACCGGTGTAAAAATCAATCTTTTCAAATTCATATGATAAAGTCGGATAATTAATTGAGCATACAGCAATTTTATTTTTATAGTTATTAATTAATGGGAATGAATATTTTCTTCCATCTTTTTCAATTTTTGCACTTTCATTAAAATCAATTTCGAAGTCTGCGCTAAATTTTTCTTTTAAGGTATCTATAAAAGTTGATTGACTTTTATTTAGTTTTATCAAGTCTTCAATTATAAATGAATTAAATAAGTAATACTTTTTCCCTTTTAACTGAATTTCACGTAAAAATGTTAGATATGTTCTCCCTTTGTTTTTTATAAAAAAGGTTTGATTTGATTTACTTATTAATGATTGATCCATTGTATCAAGAAAACTATTTCCTCTCCAGAATATGAGATTAAAACTATCATCAAATAAATGTAAATATAAATTCGCTTCATTTTTTTCTTTTAATAGATTAGATAAATTATTTTCATTTTTTCTGATTTCTTTTTCAAGCTTTAAGGAAGTTGTAATTAGAGAATTCCCCTTTTCATCAAATTCATCCTGAATTTTTTCTCTTATCTCAAATAGAAATTCTTTTGATTCTTTATCCCAATTATTTTGTTTATTCTTTTTTAATAGTGGATTTAAAAATGAAATTATAACTATCCCAAATACAACAATTAAAATGAAAATATTTTTAATTTTCGATAAACTTTTCATCATTTCAATTAACTGTTATTTGAGATATTTTCCATCTATTATCTATCCACTGCAATGAAATAAAGATAGTTGCAGTTTTACGAATTCCTTTCTGTATAAATTTTAAAGTACCAGAAGCAAAAGGGTTTGCAGTTTCAGTAATAATATTTGATAACTTAAATGAGATGGGTTGATTGATACTAAAGTAATCTTTCAATATATAATAAGATTGATTCTCACTAAAATAACCGACAACGGAATTATTGAGGCTCAAATAATTTTTTAATGAAAAATAGCTTGCAAATTTATCAACTGAATTATCATTTATTCCTTCTTCAATTCTTAAAAATATTTTTAATGCATCTTTAGGTTTTGAATCCTGTCCAAATAAAAAATTATTCAAGACGAGCATTAAAATTATTACAACGTATTTACCATTCTTCATCATTTATAAACTTTATTTTTACAATTCAAAATAATTAAAAGAAACAAAAAAGCATACCTAAACTGGTATGCTTTCAAAATTAGTATTTCGATGTTTCTTATTTTCTTTTGATAACAAATGGTAATGGTTTTCTTGTTTCATTAATTTTTATTTTCAATTCATCATTACCTTCAACTAATTGATAAGCCCAATCAAAAATCATTCTATCTCCTACGATATTTTTTATTCTAATTTTTGCATAATGATTATCCCAAGTCCAAATTACATAAGTGTGACCAACTTTTGCTTCTTCATATTTTATATTTTCATTTGGATTTAATGGCACCCAGCCAGATTTCGGTGCATAACTAATATCATAAATATCTTTGGTTTCACCCATATCTTGTATATCAGAATCATCCCAAACATCTATATAATATTTATCATTATATTTTTCAAAAAAGAAATCTGTGTTTTTATCATTGTAAGCTAAAACTTTGTAATCACTAAAATCATAACCTGATAAAGCAGGAAAAGTTTTATAATTGAGAACAGCTTGATTAAATCCTTCAGGCCTTGGAGTATCATAAACAACATCTGTACTCAAATCACTTTCATTGCCATTATAATCATAAGCAGTAACAGCATAATAATAGGTTTCACCATTTTTAGCCCCATAATCTGTAAAGTTTGCATTTCTTGAACTACCAATTAATGTATATTTTCCATTGTAAGAATAACTATAATAGATATTATAACCTGCTAAATCATTTTCAGTGTTTTCATCCCAACTTAAATAAATTTTATTATCACCTGTTACAGAAATTATGTTTCTCGGTGGCAAAGGTGGAATATCATCATAGTAATCATTCATGTTTTCGCAACCGGTTATTAATGCTATCAATAATGCAATAAATAATAATCTTATTTTCATTTTATTTCTCCAAATGTTTTTAATCTTAAATTCAACTGTAATGCCAGATTGTAACAGGTCATTTGACGAATAAGATTGTGAAACTATTCTAAAAACAAAATAAATTATATTAATTGAAAATTTTAGAAATGAATTTTATACAGAGCTGTACTATAAATTGCACAGCTCTTAAAAATCAGATTGTGAAAAATTTATCTTCATAAAACATTTTATTTTTATTAATAACTGCAATTGCTTTTCCAGTTAATAACTTCTTATCGAAAGGTGAATTTTTAGATTTGGATTTAAATTTGGAAACATCAACTGTCCAAATTATTTCTGGATCAAGAATTGTCAGATTCGCTTTTTCTCCAACTTTGATTTTGGGAATTTCTAAATTCAAAATTTTTCTTGGATTAATAGCGAATTTTTCAATCAGTTGTTCAATAGTTAAATGTTTCTTTTTAACGAGTTCAGAAATTGCTAACCCAATTTGAGTTTCCAAACCAATAATACCATTTGGTGCAAAAATAAATTCCATTTCTTTCTCTTCAATTGAATGAGGTGCATGGTCACTTGCAATACAATCGATTGTGCCATCTTTTAAACCTTCAATAATTGCTTCCACATCTTCGCGGCTTCTTAACGGCGGATTCATTTTATAGTTTGTGTCAAAAGTTTTGAGATTTTCATCTGTCAGTGTAAAATGATGTGGTGTAACTTCAGCAGTAACTTTTATTCCATTCTTCTTAGCTTGCCTAACTAATTCAACTGATTTTTTAGAACTAATATGAGCTATATGAACTTTCCCATCCACATATTCAGCCATCATGATATCACGAGCAACAATTAAATCTTCTGCAACAGTTGGAATACCAGGTAAACCTAATAAAGTTGAAGTAAAACTTTCATTCATTGCACCATCGGCTAAGGATTCATCTTCACAATGTTCAATTACTGGAGCTTTGGTTATCTTAGAATATTCTAAAACATTTCTTAAAATTCCAGCTGATTTAATAACATTGCCATCATCACTAAAACCAACAACACCAGCTTCGTATAATTCTAATATTGGAGAAATGGATTCCCCTTTTCTGTTTAATGTTGCGGCACCAATTGGAAAAACATCAACAAGATGATTTGAAGATTTTTCTTTAATGAATCTTACTACTTCTGCTGAATCAATTGCCGGATTTGTATTTGGCATGCAAGCTATGCCTGTAAATCCACCAACCGCTGCAGCATTTGAACCTGTTTCAATTGTTTCTTCATCTTCTCTTCCGGGTTCTCTTAAATGAACATGCATATCAAAAAATCCGGGTGTAACTATTTTACCATCCATTTCAAAAATTTTTGATGACTTAAATTCATCTTCATTAATACTTCCAATTTTTTTGATAACTCCATCTTCTATCAAAATATCATTGACTTCATTTAGAGATGACGAAGGATCTATTATTTTAATTTGTTTTAATATTATTTTCATTGTTCACCTTTCTATTAATGCATTGTACCAAGTAAATAAAGAACTGCCATTCTTACAGCAACACCATTTGTAACCTGATCTAAAATTATTTGATATGGTCCATCAGCAGCTTCAGAAGAAATTTCAACTCCCCGGTTGATTGGTCCTGGATGTAATATTAAAATATCAGGATTATGATTTTTAATTCTATCAGTTGTGATCCCAAAAAACTGATGATATTCTCTCAGCGATGGAATTCTTCTGCCAGCATCTCTTTCTAATTGAATTCTCAAAACATTTAATACATCATTATTTTTGATTGCATCATCAATTCTGTGAAATACTTTTACTCCAAGTTTTTCAATACCAATAGGAATCATAGTTGCGGGACCGCAAACTGAAACATTAGCTCCCATTGTTTTCAATCCAAAAATATTTGAAAGAGCAACACGGCTGTGAGCTACATCTCCAACAATACAAACATTCAATCCTTCAAGTCTTCCAAGTTTTTCATTAATTGAATACATATCAAGTAATCCTTGAGTTGGATGTTCGTGTAAACCATCACCAGCATTTATAATATTTGCATTACTAATTCTTGTTAAGTAGTGAGGGACACCAGCTGATTGATGACGAACAACAATCATATCAACTTTCATAGCTTCAATATTACGAACTGTATCCTTGAATGTTTCACCCTTTTTTGTACTGCTTGTTGAAGTAGAAAAATTAATTGTATCTGCCGAAAGTCTTTTTTGAGCAAGCTCAAAAGAAATTCTTGTGCGTGTTGAATTTTCATAAAAAAGATTTACAATTGTTTTACCTTGAAGTGTAGGAACTTTTTTAATTGGTCTTTCCAAAACTTCTCTGAATGTTCTTGCAGTATCCAAAATTAATTGTATATCTTCTTTAGGAACTCCATTTAAACCTAATAAATGTCTACTTGCTAAAGCCATAATATTCTCACCTAATTTTTTGAAGGAACATTAACTAAATAAACGGCATCTTCACCATCAACTTCTTTAACACGAACTCTTACTTCCTCATTAATAGAAGTTGGAATATTTTTTCCGACAAAATCAGCTTTGATTGGCAATTCGCGATGACCACGATCAACCATTACACAAAGTTGAATTGTGTTTGGTCTTCCTAAATCCATTAATGCATCTAAAGCGGCTCTTACCGTACGACCTGTATAAAGTACATCATCAATAAGAATTACATCTTTTTCATTAATATCGAAAGTAATATTTGTTACAGAAATTTCAGGTTGTTTTAATCTTGTTCTAAAATCATCACGATAAAGTGTTACATCAAGAACACCAAAATTTGTTTCTGAATTATCAATTTCCTTTATTTTTTGGTGAATTCTTGATGCAATGAATTCTCCTCGAGTTCTCATTCCGATAAGTACTAAATTATTAGAACCTTTATTACGTTCTAATATTTCATGAGACAAGCGGGTTAATGTTCTGTTAAATCCTTCTTCATCAATTAATTTAGCTTTGATATCCATAAAATATTCCGTTTAAATAAAAAAATTCCCCGTTGGCTAAAAGCCTTCGAGGTTCGTATTTGTTTGATATTATTTTCACTCCTTTTTTACCTCTCGGATAAAATTAAAGGTTTATTTGTTACAAAGATAGATAAAATTATTTATAATAAAAAGGCCGCCGAAGCGACCTTGAAATTTACTTAACTAAAAATTCAATCCTTCTATTTAACATTCTACCTTCTGCTGTGTTGTTATCGGCTACTGGTTTACTTTCACCATAACCTATAGCTGTTAATCTACTCGAAGATACTCCTTTTGCAACTAAGAAATTCTTAACAGCTTCTGCCCTTTTTTGAGATAATGTTTTATTGTATGAATCTGAACCTACATTATCTGTATATCCTTGAATTTCAACTTTCATATCAGGATTTTTTAATAATGTTTTTATTGCATCAAATAAAATAGGATACGATTCAGGGGTTAGTTTATAACTTCCAGAATTAAAATTAACGCCAACTAAAATCCACTTTTCGGATGCAACTGCTGTTTTAACTGGTTTTTCAACCACTACTTCTTTTGTAATAGTTTGAGGAATATGAGTTTTTATCATCTCTTCTATTCTATTATAATCTGTTAAATCTTGTCCTAATCCATCATAAAGTTGACAAATTTTAGAAGGCTCACCTTTATCAATGTAGAAATTAAAACCAACATTAACATTAAAGAAAGATTTATCAGCAGATCCTAACAAACCACCTTTGACTAAAGAAGCACTCCCATCAAATTTTTCATCAAAGACTGTTACATAATTTAATTCTGTTTTCATTCTCCAATCTTCTCCCATAACCCAATCGAAGCCAAAACCAACATTAAATTCGTTTGTAAAGTATAATTTGTTTTCTTTTATTGCTTGAGGAGTATTTACAAAAAATAATAATGGTCCGCCACCAATTGATAAATATGGAGTTACAGGTTCGCAAGGATTAAAGTAATACAATATATTTGCTGATAAGTCGAAAGCATGTGTTGTTGATTTTTTTTCTGGTATTCCCCATTTACCACCTAAATTAAAATATCTCAAACCAAGTCGTAATGCTGTGTGCTCAGAAAAATTTCTTTGAATACCAAAATTAACTCCAAAATTGTAAGGATCAGGATAAGTAAAATTATGATTTATGAATCTTCCGTAAGATAAACCAAAATCATAAAGCCAAGCATCTTTGGGAGTTGAAGTTTGTGAAAAAACTAGTGCATTTGATATTAAAAAAATTGCAACTAAAAATTTTTTCATGATTTATCCCTTTATATTATTTTTGCATACATTTACAATTACTATTTCGGGGTGTAGCGCAGCCCGGTTAGCGCGCTTCGTTCGGGACGAAGAGGTCGGGAGTTCGAATCTCCCCACCCCGACATTATTTTTAAATAACTAGTTTCAATTTAATTAATTTTCTTTAAAAAGCAAATGGCAAATAATCATTCATTCGATTTAGTCTCTGAAATTGACTTTCAGGAAGTTGATAATGCTATCAACCAATCATTAAAAGAAATTCATCAGCGTTATGATTTAAAAGATTCTAAAACTGAAATTTTACTCCTCAAAAAAGAAAAACAAATATCAATTAATACAAAAGATGATTATTCTTTGAAACAATCTTTTGATATACTTCAAAGTAAGTTTATTAAAAGAGGTATTTCAATTAAAGCATTGAAAGCAAGAGAAGCTGAACCTGCAGCCAATGGAAGATTGAAACAATTAATTGATCTTCAAAGTGGTATATCAAAAGACTATGCTAAAAAAATTACGAAGATGATAAAAGACAGTAAATTAAAAGTCAATGCTCAAATTCAAGATGAACAAATTAGAGTTACTGCTCCCAAAATTGATGATTTGCAAGCTGTTATAAAACTAATAAAAGAAGCTGATTTAGATTTCCCTGTACAATTTACTAACTACAAATAATTTTTTCTACTTTATAAATAAAAAAAATTGTCATCCTTCGACTAAGCTCAGGATGACAATTTTATTTTTACTAATTATAAACTACTTAAATTAAAAACCGAAACTGTATCTGATTCCTAATTGCATTGCCCAACGTGAAGAAGAATCACTAATAGACCAAGGAACATTACGAGCTGGTTTGCTGAATGAATATACTGGAATATTTGCCTTTCCATTATATGTAATTCTTCCTCTATATGTTACAATTGCATAGTTGTTGTTCGGAACTGTTTCAACCCAACCCCATTTAGAATTGAGTAAGTTAAGAACGTTAAGAATATCTAATGTTAATTGGAATTTTCCAATTCCCATAAAATCAGGTATATCTTGAGAGAATCTAAAATCTAAATAATTAACCCATGGTTGACGTGCTGCATTTCTTTCAGCAATTTTACCACGGTTTTCTCTTAAATAATCATCGTTATTAATGAAATTATTTAAATCATCCCAAGTAGTACCAGCAGCAGTTGCTTTAACATATTGATTGTTAACTATACTTCCTAAAAGTATTTCACTTTCATTTCTTGGAATGTAGAATAAGTCGTTGTTATCAAAACCATCATTATTTAAGTCACCAGTAACATAATATGTTAATGGATCACCAGATTGACGGTTGAAATAGAGTGAAAATGTTGTTGATGCATTATCAAAGAAATCAACTACATAAGATACTTGTGCAAACATACGATGATCAATCTGGAAGTTTGCAGTTGTCAATGGTGGATTATTTGGATCTTCAGGAATTTGGTTAAATCTCATTTGAGAAACAGCTTGTGAAGAAAGAACACTATTACGATCTTTTGCAACACCTGTTACATAACCAATATTAAATGAAAGTCCTTTTGCCATATTTCTTTGCAATTGGAATGCTAAGTTAGATTGATAACCGCTTGAAGTATTTGCTAATTGCAATACATCAAAGAAATTATTGTTATAAGATGTAGTTCCACCATAAATAGTTCTTCCATCAATTCCGCTTCCTAATTGACCAATTTTACCAATTGGTTTACCAATATTTAATTTACGATAAATCATATCATTGATACTCTTTGAATATTGATATTCAATTGTACCAATTGTGTTATAAGGTAATTGTTGATCAATAGCAACGTTAAAGCGTAAAACTTGAGGCATTTTTGTATCTGGATCAACTAAGTTAATTTCAGCTTGTGTTCTAGCAGAACCAGTTCCAGGATCACCTGGTTTTGGTTGATTATATGGATTAGTATTGAAGAATCCATTTGGTACTGTTCCACCATTTCTAACTTCAGCATAATAAACACCAGTGTTTCCATAATTGTTAGACATCCAAACGTAAGGAACACGACCAGTAAAAATACCAATACCTCCACGTAATTGTGTTGAACGATCTCCACTCATATCATAATTAAATCCAAATCTTGGAGAGAATAAAACTGTAGTTTTTGGTTTATCTAAGGTACTAATTCCAGGGAAATATTTTGAAACAGAATCATTTTGTGCTGGTTCAGTTGGGAATGTTGGAATATCGCCACGAACACCAAGTGTTAATTTCAATGCAGGAGAAACAGTCCATTCATCTTGAACATAAAAACCATATTGTGCTACATCAAATTCTGCTGCTTGTAATGGATTTGGATTTCCTTTTGGATAAATTGAATATCTTCTTAAATAAAATCCAGGTTTTCCATTTTCAAAATCTGTAATACTATTAAATACGTAAGAACCAAAATAAGCTCTTAAGAAAAGATTTCTAAATGAGTAAAATTCATTATGTGTACCAACTGTAAATACGTGATCACCTGCAAAATAATTGAAGTTATCTGTAACTTCGAAAATATCTTGATCTAATTCATTTGCTGATGAGAATTGATCTGGTCCAGCCCATATGGTATAACCACCATCATTAATTCTTACTTCTGGAGCATCTTGTGAAGTACCATGTCTTCTATCACGAATCCATGTGTAACCAAGAATTAATTCATTATTCATTTGGTTACTAAAAGTACTGTTTAATTGTAATACGGCAGAATTTGTTTTACTCTTAATTCTATAATTATAACTTGTAAAAGACATAGCGTTTGTTGCAGTTCTACTACCAAGAACATCAGTATAAGCATCAACAAAATTATGACGGAAAGTTAATTTATGATTTTCAGAAAGGTTGTAATCAAATCTTAAGAATAATTTTGAGCTTGGTTGTTCTCTTAAGAATTCATCATAAGAACCAGGATCATAACCATATTTTGTTTTAAATATATTAGCAACTTTGTTTACTTTATCCATAAAACCAGCAATAACAGTTGGATCGCCTTGTGATAATGAAGCATTCTTTAATGGCAATTGATTCTGAGTCAATTCACCATTTACAAAGAAGAATAATTTATCTTTCATAATAGGTCCGCCAAAACGGAAACCATATTGGTAATCTTTAAAGTCAGCAACAGCTTTTCTTTGAATATCGGTTGAACCTGGTTTAGGAACTTGATCAGTAGTTCCATATTTACCAACTAAACTTTGATTACGACCGAAGAAATATGCTGAACCTAAAAATTCATTTGTACCAGAACGAGTGATAGCGTTAATACCACCACCAGTAAATCCACCTAAACGAACGTCAAAAGGAGCTATAACAACTTGGAATTCACGAACTGCATCTAAGCTTACTGGGTTTGTACTTGTTTGTCCACCAGGAGTACCTGTAGAACCAAGACCAAATAAATCGTTATACTGAGTACCATCTAACTGAATATTGTTATATCTGTTTGAACGACCTGCTGCTGAAAGACCAGTACCAGAAAACATAGGAGAAAGTTTTGCAAAAGATTGAAAACTTCTACTAATAGTAGGAATTTCTTCAATTTGTTTAATTGAGATGTTTTGTGCCGCTCCAGTTCTTGACTGAGAAAGGATTGCATTTTTTTCAGCAGTTACTGTTATACCACTTAATTGAACTGCTTCTTCAGGTAATTTGAAATTGATTCTCAAGTTTTGACCTAATGATAGTTCAAATCCTTCTTCAACTTGAGATGTGTAACCAACGAAAGAAACTGTTACTTTGTAAGGTCCACCTACTCTCATACCCAAAATGTTGTAACGACCATCATTACGTGTAGTAGTTCCATATTGAGAACCTGAAGGAAGGTGAACAGCAACTACATTAGCGCCTGGTAATGGATTTCCATTTTGATCAACAACTAATCCATTTATTGAAGCAGTTGTTGTTTGGGAATACATTGTACCAAAGCTAAACATCATTACTGCAAAAAGTAAAGTTAAAAGCTGTTTAACTTTTTTCATACATAACTCCTATTGTGGTTTGATAAATTATTATTTAGAAAGTAAAATTTCTCTGAAGCTCTTGAGAAATGCGTAAAAATTATTTGAGAGAGAAAATAATTCATTAATCTCACGCTTTTATTAAATTTTCTTTGGATGAAAAATTTTGCACATGGAAAATATGAAAATTGATTAAATGTCCAAAGAAAAATTAATAATATTTATATTGAAAGGGCTATCATAAATGATAGCCCTTTCTAAATAGAAAAAATTAGTTAAACATATATCTTAATGAAAACTGTATTCTATATACATCATTTAATGATGAAGTAGATTCAAAAGTTTTTGAAATAAGACTTGAACCTATGTTTCTTAATCTATAAAGAGCTTTTCCCTGCGAGTCTGCACCACGAGCAATTAAAGGTGAAGTAGAAACAAATCTATTTCCTACACCCCAATTTTTATTAAGTAAGTTGCCAAAGTTGAGTACATCAACTCTAAATTGTAATGTGTTTCTTTTTCCCAAGAATTCTGCAAATACATCCTGAGCAATACTTAAATCCATTCTTGTAACCATTGGCAAAAATACAGCATTTCTTTCTGCATATTTACCTCTATTTTTACTTAAATAAGAATCTTGGTTAATGTAAGCTTCCCATGCATTTGCTTGTTCTTCAGCTGTAAAAGTTCTTCCTGAGACAGTATAGGTTTCAAAATTCATTTCAGATTTATTTTTTGGAATATAAATTAAATCGTTACTTGTACCACCATCTCCGTTAATATCACCGCTAAAAACATAACTTGCATTTCCTTGAGTGTAACTATCTAAAGTTAATGAGATGGTTGTAGCTCCAAAATTGAAATATTCAGCTTTATATGAAACCACACCAAAAATTCTATGACCTGGTGAATATGCCGAAAAACCAAGACCAGGATTATTTGGATCACCATGGTGTTCATTATTATTCCAAGATCCAAAAGCAATTGAGCCAGCATCAACTGTATTTTTTGATTCACCATAACGATAAAATACTTTAGCAAACCATCCATCACTTAATGGTTTTTCTAATGCGAATGAAATATCCCAAGAATAACCTACACTTTGATTTTTTAATACAATTGCGTTTGCAACTTGATTACCAGGTGTATTATTAATTCTTGTGTTTGTCCATCTTAATCTGTTATCAACACCAGAAAATTGTGTTTGAGCCGCAGGTAAATTTGCATTAATATAATATATACCATTGACATCTTTACTGTAAATAAATTCTGCAGTAGCAATTAAATCAAATGGAAGTTTTTGATCTATTGCAAGATTATTTCTCCAAAGTTGAGGGAATTTAAAATCTGGATCAGTTAATGCTAATTCATAACTTGCTGCTGGCGCACCAGTTACATTAGTTGGTTTGTATTTATTTGGATTAGGATTAAATGGATAATTTTTTGTATTGTCAGCAGAAATAAAACCTGTTAAAACTCCTGTGTTTCCAATTTGATTTGAAATCCAAACATAAGCTGGAGTGCCGGTAAATAAACCTGTTCCACCGCGAAGTTGAGTTGAACGATCGCCACTTATATCCCAGTTGAAACCAAATCTTGGGGAGTAATGAATTTTAGGATCTGGTAATTTTTTTGTTTTATATTGAACAGGGTTACCATTTTCATCACGGAAAACTAATTTATCTGCATTTGGATTTTCATATCCTGTATCTCCAAAGAATGGTATGTCAAATCTTATACCTAATGTGAACTTTAAATCTTTGTTAAATTGCCATTCATCTTGTCCATAAATACCAGTGTACCAAACTTTTAATGGTTGTAATGGTTTATCAAGACCAGGAATGTTCATATATCTTACTTGAAATCTTCTTAAAGTTACTGGTGAAGTAGTTCTGTTTGGATTAGCCAAATAATCATTGGCATCAGTGTAAAAATCAGCTAATGAATTATAAACATAAACTGATTGAGAACCTGGGAAAAATACATTTTCTGATTCATATCTTTCAGCACTTAATCCAAAAGTAAAAGTATGATCACCTGAATAAATATTTAAATTGTTTTGTAATTGATAGCTTTTATATCTTAATTCATTGTTAGGAGTAAAAGGTTCAAAACCAAATGAAGTATAAGTTGAACCTCCATTTAAGATATCAATAAATGGAAAAAATGAACCTCTAGAATTACGACTTTCATCATTGAAAGTATAACCAATAATTAAGTTATTTGTAATATCTTTACCTAATACAGAATTCCATTCTCCAACTAAAGATCTAATATTTTCCATTATTTTATAATTAGAATTTTGGAAATTTAAAGCTTGAGTGTTTGATCTTCTATTTCCAAAACCTAAAGAAGATGAATTCGATGCAAGTACGTCTGTATCAGAGTCTAAATGAGTGTATCTTAAAGTAATTTTATTTGCATCATCAAGATTATAATCAAACTTCATAATAAATCTTAATGATGGTGTTTCGTGATTGTATCCTTGATATGGACCAGTTTCGTAATTAAACTTAGATTTTAGGAAAGAACTAAGCGCATCAAGATCAGATTTAAGTACTCTTGTTACATTTCCACCTACAGTTTGATTACCTTCATTTGCAAGAAAAGTTGTTCCGGGTTCAACCAAAGCGTCCTTTTCAAAATTGGCAAAGAAAAACAGTTTATTTTTTAGGATTGGACCGCTTAATGATACGCCAAATAAATTATATTTAAATGTACCAGGATTAACATGTAAATCTTTAGCTTGAGTTCCAACTAATCCTTGTGTACGCCAATTGTAATATGTAGCTGCAGAATATTCGTTTGATCCACTTTTAGTAACAGTATTAACCCCAGCACCTACGAAATGCCCTTGTCTAACATCATAAGGAGCTATGTTAACCTGAACTTGTTCAATAGCATCAATAGAAATAGGAGAAACACCGGTTCTATCACCAGGCTGACCAGCCAAACCAAATGAGTTATTAAAATATGAGCCATCAACAGTGATATTATTTAAACGATTGTCTTGACCAGAAAATGAATTTCCTGAAGCTTGTGGTGTTAATTTTGTAAAATCTCCAATTCTTCTCGAAATAGTAGGTAAAACTTGTATGGCTTCTTTAGTAATTGCTGTTGCCGCACCCGTTCTATCGGAACTGAAGATTGCATCTCTTTTAGCCGATACTGTTACTTCACTCATTCCCACTGAAGCATCTTTCAAAGTGAAATTTATATCAGTAGAAACACCAAGATTTAAATAAACATTATCGTTTATTTGAGTTTCATATCCTACAAATGATACAGTAACTTTGTAAGGACCTCCTACTCTTAAACCGTTTAAATTATATCTACCATTATCTCGTGAAATAGTAGAATATTTTGTTCCTGAAGGCTGGTGTACAACAATAATATTAGCACCTGGTAATGGATTCCCATTTTGATCAACAACTAATCCATTTATTGAAGCAGTCGTTGTTTGGGAATACATTGTACCATAGCTAAACATTAAAACTGCAAAAAGTAAAGTTAAAAGTTGTTTAACTTTTTTCATACATAGCTCCTATTGTGGTTTGAAAATAATTAGTTAGATAGATTAAAAGTTCTGAAATTTTTAAGAACTGTGTTAATCTTGTTTGATAGAGAATTTTAATTAGATTCACAATGAATCAATTTATTATTATTGTTTTAAAATTTCATATTGAAAATATGAAAATCAAATTAATGTCCAAAGTTTTTAACATTTATTTAACACTAAAAATTTTTTCAAAAATTTGTCTATTCAATTATAAAAATTTAATTTCACCACCCCTAATTAGGTGAGTATTATGAAAAAGTTAATTTTATTCTTATTTATTTCAATTTCTTTATTAGCACAAAGTAAACCATATGTTTTGCTTGTCTCTTTTGATGGGTTCAGATGGGATTACATGAACAGAGGAATTACTCCAAACTTAGAAAAAATTAAAAAAGAAGGTGTTTGGGCTTTGTCACTCCAGCCAACTTTCCCATCGAAAACATTTCCTAATCATCAATCTATTATTACCGGTATGTATCCGGAAAATCATGGAATAATAGCTAATAGTTTTGAAGATAAATACAAAAATGAAGTTTACAGAATGAACGATAGTAATTCAGTTAACAATGCAAAATGGTATTGGGGAGAAGCATTTTGGGAAACTGCTGAAAGACAAGGAATTAAAACTGCAAGTTATTTTTGGCCCGGCAGTGAAGTAAAACTTTCTTATCGTAAACCAACTTATGTTGAAGCATATGAGCATACTCGTCCTTACGATACAAGAATTAAAGGTGTAATTAAATGGCTTCAACTTCCTCAAGAAAAAAGACCACATTTTATTACTTTATATTTTAGTGAAACTGATAGCAAAGGACATGCTTTTGGTCCAAACTCGAAAGAAGTTAATGAAGCTATAAAATTATTAGATGAAGTGGCAGGAAAAATATTTTCAAAACTTGAAGAAATTAATATGAAAGATAGTGTCAATGTGATTTTTGTTTCTGACCATGGAATGACAGAAATTTTTAAAGAAAGAGTAATTAATGTAGAAAAAATTCTTGCGGGCTATAATTGTAAATTTTTAGATGAATCTGTTTTAATGACAATTGAACCACCTAAAGATAAATTAAAAGAAGTCTATGATTTGCTTAAAAAAAATGAAAATCACTTTAAAGTTTATTACAGACATGAAGTTCCAGAATATTTTCATTTTAGCAATAATTATTTAATTCCTTCTTTAGTTTTAATTCCTGATATTGGTTGGAATTTATTAACCGAAAAAGGTGTTAAAAGAATGGAAACTGTTTATGTTGGTGGAAATCACGGGTATGATAATAATCATTTGGATATGCACGGATTTTTTATTGCAAGAGGCCCAAATTTTAAAAAGAATTATTTTACAGGATCATTAAAAAACATTGATATTTATCCTTTGCTATGTAAAATTTTTAATATTATTCCACGTAGTAATATAGATGGAAAACTTGAACGTATTGAATTCATTCTAAAATGAGGTAATGTGAGTAAAAATTCTCTTTTCGATTTCAGCTATTTAAAATATAAATTAAATAATGGCCTTGATGTAATTTTATATCAAGATAAAAATTTACCTACCGTTGCTGTCAATATTTGGTATCGAGTTGGTTCTGCAAATGAAACCAAAGGTAAAACAGGTTTTGCACATCTTTTTGAACACATGATGTTTCAGGGTTCAAAGCATATTCCCAAAGAAGGTCATTTTCGTTACGTTCAAGAAGCGGGTGGAACTTTGAACGGCTCGACGAGTCATGATCGAACAAATTATTATGAATCGCTTCCTTCTAATTATTTAGAATTAGCTTTATGGCTCGAATCTGACAGAATGGGATTTTTACTCCCAGCATTGACTCAAGAAAAATTAGACAATCAAAAAGAAGTTGTAATGAATGAAAGACGTCAACGATATGAAAATCAACCATATGGACTTTCATGGGAAATTTTATTTTCTAATCTTTATTCTGAAGATCATCCATATCATTGGCCAACAATTGGTTGGATGAAAGATATTGAAAAGTTTGAGTTAGAAGATGTCAAAAATTTTTTCCAGAAATATTACGCTCCGAATAATGCATCTTTAGTAATTGGTGGAAATTTTGAAATTGAAGAAGCTAAAGAATTAGTTCAAAAGTATTTTAATGAAATTCCATCTGGTGAAGAAATCAATCCAATCATTTCACCAGAACAAAAGTTAAATAAAAGTAAAGTTATAACTCACGAAGATAATGTTCAGTTATCAAGAATTTATTTAGCATGGCATACTGTTAAAATTTTTGAAGAAGATGATAGGGCAATTGATCTTCTTTCTGAAATTTTATCAGGCGGTAAAAATTCAAGATTAAATAAACTACTTGTTTTTGATAAACAAATAGCACAAGATGTAACTGCATTTCAGTACAGTGGTAAATTAGGTGGAAGTTTTATAATCATTTCAACTGCAAAACCAAATGTTAATATTGAAGATTTGAAAAATGAAATTTTTTCTGAAATTGAACGTTTTGTAGTTGAGGGAATTACAGATGAAGAATTTTTAAAAACGAAAAATCAAATTAAATCTTCTTTTATTTATAGCTTGCAAAAACTTAATAATGTTGTCGATTACCTTAATTATTATAATTTTCATGTAAACGAGCCAAATTATTTTCAAAGTGATTTAAATAGATTAGAAAAAGTAACAAAAGAAGATGTAATCAATGTTGCAAAAAAATATCTAACTAAAAATTTTATCCAATTAAATATTATTCCTAAAAAATGATAAACAGAAGCCAAGCTCCATCACCAAGTGGAAATTTAGACTTTAAATTACCAGAAATAAAAGTATTAAAAACTATAAATAACTTTGATGTTTATTTTGTCAAAAAGGAAAAACTTCCAATCGTCTTTACAAATGTTACTTGTGATGCTGGCAGTAAGTTTGATCCTATTGATAAAAAAGGTTTAGCTTATTTAACTTCTCTTGTAATTGATGAAGGTGCCGGTGAATTTAATGCACTTCAATTAAGTGATGAATTTGATAAACTCGGTTCAATTTTTTCAACTTATATCGGCCATGATAGTAATGATTTTACTTTACTTTCATTAAAAGAAAACTTCGACTATTCTTTTTATTTACTTTCAAAAGTTTTAACTGAACCACATTTAGAACAAAAAGATTTTGACAGAGAGAAAAACAAATTAATAAATAGAATTTTACAACTTAAAGATGATGCTTCGTTTGTTGCTTCCTCTGTGTTTGAAAAGATTGTATTTAAAGATACATTTTATGAATTACCTGAAATTGGATTAATTTCAACTGTGTCAAATATAAACTTAGATGATGTAATTAAATTTTATAACGAAAATATTTTTTCGAATCATTACAAAATTTTTGTAGTAGGAAATATCGAAGAAGATTTTTTATTAACCACGATTGAAAAATATTTATCCAAAATAAATCCACTTCAACCGAAAGAAATTTCTTTTACGAAGAATGAGAAAGTAAATGCTAAGTTTTATGTTGTGGACAAAAAAGAATCCGCACAAAGTGAAATAATAATTGGTCATACCGCAAAGCCACGGAATACTGATGATTATTATCCTACAAAAGTAATGAACGCAATTTTAGGTGGACAATTTTCATCAAGAATAAATTTAAATCTTCGTGAAAATAAAGGTTACACTTATGGTGCAAGTTCATCATTTAGTTATTACAAACATTCAGGTTTATTTGCCGTGCATACTGCAGTCAATATTGAAAATACAGCTGATGCCATCAAAGAAATTTTTAATGAACTAAAAGGAATTCAGACAAATGTAAAGCAGGAAGAAGTTGATTTCGCAAAATCATATTTAATTAAAGAGTTTCCTTCAAAATTTGAAACATATTCTCAAGTTGAAAAAATTATTGAGCAACTTATTTTTCATTCATTGCCACTGGATGAAATAAAAGTTTATCAAGCTAAAATTCATAATGTTAAGCTTGATGAAGTTTTATTAGCTGCGAATAATAACATTCAATTAGATAAATTATCAATCGTAGTAGTCGGAGATTTGGAAAAAATAATTCCACAAATAAAAAATCAATTCAATATTGAACCAGCCATTTTAGACAACGAAGGAAATAAAATTTAGTTTCTATCTTTTAAATAACTTTTAGAAATTGGTAAAACTTTACCACCTTTTTTTCTAAACTTATCTATCATATAAGTTACCTTTTTAAAATTATTAAAATCAGTATAAAATATTTTTCTTTTATTAATCGTATCCTCAAGATAGAATTTAAGTTTAGAAAATATCTCATCTTCAGATTGATTCAACTTTATACACTCGCTCATATGAATTAACGGTCTATTTTTTTTCCTGAATTCATCACGAACATAGTTAAAAATTGGCGAATTAAATAAAGTAGAACTTTCATCGACAAATACAAATTTGTTTTTCGGAAAAGAGTTTAAAATATTTTCAATTGACGCTCTTAAAATTTCTTTTTTAAAGTCTTGTGACAATTTCATCTTTGTATCAGTAACATCATTATTTAAAATAAGAACATATTCTTTCGAGTACTTTGAAAGTGAATCAGCTTTTTGAGAAAGATCTTCTGAAGGAACAATAACTGCATTGATTGGAAGTTTTGACATAAGAAATGATTTTAAATTTTCTTCGTCTAAATCCATTGCGTCAAAAATTAAAAATGAGATTTCGTTTTCATCTCTTTTCAAATTTTTGTCTGGAATAAAGTTAGCTCTTAGTTTTAAGAATTCATTGGAATAAATTCTTAATTCAGTATCACCAAATATTTTTTTCTCTTCTGAAACGTAGGTAGAAATATCTTTTCGAATAACGTTGTTAATATCTTTAATAATAAGAGGAATAGGAATATCTTCAGTAAGCAAGACATTAAATTGATAAAAGATTGAATCTTCATCTGCTTGCGAAAATTTTTTCTTAGTTACCCAATTAGCTTTTATACCATAATCATCCAAAATTTTCCAAAAAATATTTTCTATTTCTGCCCGAGATAATTCTTTTGCATTAGGATGAAAACTTTTTTTCTTAAATAAATCCAAAACAACATTTAACAACAAAAGTATAACAGCAATAATTGATAAATAATGAACAATTTTTTTTTTCACTTAAATACCATCAAGAGTAATTATAAATTTTTAAAAACAGGTTTCCTTTTTTCGAGAAAAGCGGAAGTACCTTCTTTGAAATCTTCAGTGCCGCAACAAATTGCAAATAAACTCGATTCTAAATTTTGCCCTTCACTTTCAGAAAGTTCATCACAGCTAACAATTGCTTTAAGAGCAAGACTAATTGCTACTTGTCCTTTGCTTGAAATTTTTTCAGCAAATTTTTTTGTTTCATTTAACAATTCTTCAGGTGAAAATATTTTATTAACCAACCCAATTCTATAAGCTTCTTCTGCATCAATTAAATCTCCTGATAAAATTAATTCTGCAGCACGACCAGAACCAACAATTCTAGTTAATCTTTGGGTTCCACCATAACCGGGAATAATACCTAAATTGACTTCAGGTTGACCAAATTTTGCTCTATCACTTGCAAAGCGAATATGACAAGCAAGCGCAAGTTCGCAACCACCACCTAAAGCAAAACCATTAACAGCGGCAATAACAGGTTTACCAAGATTTTCAATTAGATTAAAAATAGCTTGCCCTTTTTCAGCAAAAGCTTTTGCACTTATAACATTCAACTTATTTAATTCAGAAATATCTGCCCCTGCTACAAATGCTTTTTCACCCGAACCAGTAATAATAACAACATAAACATCTTTATCATTTTTAATTTCTTTAAAGCAACTTTCGAGTTCATCTAAAGTTTCGTTATTTAATGAATTTAATTTTTCAGGACGATTAATTGTAACCAATGCAACATGATTGTTAACTTCATACAAAAGATTTTTGTAGTTCATAAGCACCTCTTAAATTTTTACAAATATTGGTATGTTTACTTTTAAATCAACTGAAATAAATTGATTGTTCGGCAAATAATTATAATAAGTAATAAAATCAAGCAAAAACATTGAAGCACCAACACCTACATGAAGCCCAAATTTATTTTGTTCTTCAACAAAATTTTTTTTGTTTGATCCAATTTTAAATTGATGCCATTTTTCAAATAAGCTATATTCAGCACCAATATCAATAATAGGCATTAGTATAATAACCTGTTCAAAAATAGGCTTGAAGTAATATCTGACACCAGGTAAAACTGAAATAACATTGCTTGAAAATGATGAATAATCTGTTTTCTTATATAAATCTTGTCTTCCTGGAAAATGATGATACCCAACTGATGTATAAAAAAAGAGTGGCAAAAATTCATTATCGGTGTATGAAAAAGTTACGTTAAAACCAGAGCCAACATTTTGTGAATTTGACATATTAAAAATTGGAAATCTTGGTCCTACACCAACAGACATAAACAATCCTTTTGCGTCACCAAATCTAAATTGTGCAAAGGATATAGATGACATTATAAAAATAATTATAATAAGTTTTTTCATTTTACTTTGTAAAAAATTTTGTTCCTACACCAAAATCAAAAACTAATTTACCTCCAAGAAATGCAGTTTGGTAAATAAAAATCACACCGAAAAATGCAATAATTGAAATTAATATTTTCCATTTTTGGGTTAATTTATTTTTTGAAAACAAATAATATCTCAGAAATAAAATAGCTGTAAACAACCAAAGTGAAATAGTTGCCATCGTTTCATGTAATTCCAATACTTTTACTATTTCAGCAGGTTTAGATTGTAAAATGTGAAGAGCAGCATTGTAAGCTTGATTTCCCGTTAAAACAGCAACAACAGAAAACAATACACCTGCAAGTAAAATTATAAAATTTACAGCATCTACAATTGATTGCTTAAAAAATAGATTTGAAACTTCAACTAAAAAATATGAAACGAATAAAACTATAGGAAAATGAACTATCATAGGATGTAATCCAGCTAAGTTCTCAAACATTTAATTATCTTCCTTATTTATTAGCCGCATAAAACACTTCCACCATTTACATTTAAAATCTCGCCAGTAATATGACTAGCTAAATCAGATGCAAGGAATAAAGTTGGTCCAGCAATTTCTTCTGCAGATGGAATTTTACCAAGAGGAATTGTTTGTCGAATTTTTTCTTTATAATTTTTATCAGCAAAGACTTCGTTATTCAAATCAGTATCAACCCAACCGGGTGCAACTGAATTAACTAAAATATTAAACGGTGCAAGTTCTACTGCTATTGATTTAGTAAAAGAAATCATACCACCTTTAGAAGCAGCATAATGTGAATGAAATGCTTCTCCTCTTTGTCCAGCCGTGGATGTTATTAAAATAATTCTACCAAAATTATTTTTTTTCATAATTGGAGTGCATGCTTTGCAAAATAAAAATGTTGAGGTTAGATTAATTCTAATTAATTCATTCCAGTGTTCTAAAGTCATTTTCTCTAAAGTACCATCGTTCCAAATCCCGGCATTATGAACGAGTATGTCAACTTTGCCAAAAATTTTTTCAGTTTGATTTACCATATCAAAAATTTCATTTTCATTTTCCATATCAACATGAAAAGCTTTTGCCATACCGTTCATTTCTTTTTCTAAATCTTCAGCAATATGTTTTGAATTTTTATAAGTGAATGCCACTTTGGAATTAGCTTTTACAAACAACCGAACACACGCTGCACCAATTCCACGTGAACCACCGGTAATAATAGTTACTTTATTTGATAAGTCAATCATTTAATACCTCACTTTATATAAGAATAAACCTTTAGCTGGAACAGATTCTTTTGCTAATTCTCTATTTTTACTTTGAACAATGGATATTAAAAAATTTTCATCATAATTTCTTTTAGCGGTTTCTAAAAGTGTCCCAATTATTGTTCTGACCATTCCATGCAAAAATCTATCTGCTGAAATTAAAAAAAATATAAAATCACTTTTCTTATGCCAAAAGATTTCTTCTACATTACAAATTTTATTTTCCACTTCAGAATTTTTTTTACAAAAAGAAGAAAAATCTTTTTGACCCAAAATTAATTTACTCACTTCATTTAATTTCATTAAATCATATTCGAATAAAGGTTTATAATTGTACGAATAAAGATAATAAAAGGGAGATTTATTTTTACTAAACAAATAAATATAAGTTCTTTTTTTAGCATCAAATCTTGAATGAAATTTTTCATCAACTAATTCGATTCTTTTTATCGCAATATCTTTTGGCAAAACAGAATTTAGTGAATACAAAAAAGAAGAAATATTTAATGCTTTTGATGTTAAAAAATTTGCAACTTGACCAAAAGCATGCACACCTGCATCAGTTCTTCCAGAACCAATTAAATTTATTTTTTCATTAATTATTTTTTCTATCGACTCAGAAACAACCTGCTGAATTGAAATCGAATTATTCTGAAGTTGCCACCCAGAATAATTTGTGCCATCATACTGGATTATTAATTTATAATTATTCATAATTTAAATTACAAAATCTTTTTTAACAAAATAAAAAAACTCTTGTTTTTAGATTTGTTTTAAATTAGATTGAACAATAAAATTTAGACATTCAGAAAATTCAATTAATGACATATCTAAAAATTTTACGAGAAACTCTTTCTCGATTAAATAACCAAATCAATAAACAAGCAAGAGGGATGTGTATGAAAAAACCACTACAAACCCTACTATTTCTTTTCCTTGCAAGCGGATTAGTTTTTGGGCAGGGAACGTTCAAAGTATCTGGTAAAGTTACAGATACAAACGGGGAAGCATTAATCGGTGCAAGTGTTGTATTAAAAGCATTTAACACCGGTGCTGCTACTGATCTTGATGGCAAGTATTCTTTTGAAGTTCCGACAAACCTTGCTAAAGGTCAAAGAGTTGAATTAACAGCATCTTTTGTTAACTACAAAAAGAAATCTGTTATGATAACTCTAACAGGCAATAACATAACTCAAGACTTTGAACTCGAAGAAGATGTATTTCAAAGTGATGAAGTTGTTGTTACTGGTATTGCATCAAAAACTTCTAAATCAGTTGCAGAAGTTTCTGTTAGCAGAATTTCAGCAGCAGATTTACAAATGGTAAATGCATATAATAGTCTTTCCCAATTAGTTGCAGGAAAGATTTCTGGTGTGCAAATGCAAACATCATCAGGAAACGTAGGATCCGGTTGGAGATTTTGGGTCCGCGGTGGTGGTGGTTTGAACGGCGATGGACAACCAATTATTTATCTCGATGGTGTTAGATTAGATAACACTGAAGTAATTGGTTATGGTGCCGGTGGTCAAGGTAATAGCATTCTTTCTAACTTAAATGCTAATGACATTGACAAAATAGAAATCCTTAAAGGACCAGCAGCTGCTTCATCTTATGGTGCTAATGGTTCTAATGGTGTTGTTCTTATTACTACTAAAACTGGAAAAATGTTAGCTGGTATGCAACAACCAGTTTCTATTGATTACAGATTTAATTATGGTTATAATGAACAACTTTATAAGTATACCAAAGATGAATATCTTTCTGCTGATGATGCAAATCGTCAATTTGTTAAAGGACCAATTCGCGAACATTATGTAAGCGCGGCTGGTGGAACTTCTACACTAAAATATTTTGCTTCTTTTGAAAACAGATATGAACACGGCATAATGCCTACAAATTTTGGTGATAGAAGTACAGTTAGATTAAACTTAACAGCTTTCCCATCGGAAAAATTGACAATTAAAGGTTCAACAAATTATGTTATGAATAAACTTGGAAGACCAAGTAACGATAACATAATTTATGGTTTCTTAGGAAATACTATTTTAAGACCAGCTTCTTTTGGCTGGGTAAAAGAAGAAGATCTAATTAAAATTAAAGATGAATCTAAAATCAATCAATTTATTGGGTCATTAACAGCTTCTTATAAACCAATTCAAGATTTAGAATTAAATGGAACTATTGGAATTGATAATAGTGATTATTATCAAGAAAGATTTTTCCCATACGGACCAAATTTTGGTGGTTTAATTCAAACAGGTCAAAAGAATATATATGATAGAAAGAATAAACAATTTACATATGACTTTAATGCAGCATATAATTACACAATATTTGATGATATTAATGTTCGCTCAACTGCTGGTGGACAATTCTTTGAAAGAACATTATCATCAACTAACGTAACTGGTGAAAAATTTAATACCGATTTAATCACTACACTTGGTGCAGCAAGCACAATTACAAGTTATGGTGAATCATTCAGTAATGTAAAAGATGGTGGTATTTTCACCGAACATGCATTTAGTTATATGGATCAATACTTCTTAACACTTGGTATTAGAAGAGACTATGCAACTTCAATTGGTAAAAATGCACCTGCAATTACTTATCCAAAAGCAAGCTTTGCAATAAGATTAGATAAATATGATTTCTTACCACAAGAAATTAATTTATTGAAACTACGTGCAGCTTATGGAGAAAGTGGTCAATTACCAGGAAGCACAGCTGGTATTCCTTTGTTATGGAGTGCTGAAACTGGTGGTTACGGTGCTGGAGCTGTATTAAACAGTATTGGTAATGACGCAATTCAACCAGAAAGAATAAAAGAATTGGAAATAGGTTTTGATGCTGAATTGTTCAAAGATATATCAATTGAGTTTACATATTTCCGTCAAAACGCTTTGAATTCAATTGTTGGTAAAGTTAATGCACCATCTACTGGAAGAACAATTACTGCCCAACCATATAATGTTGGTGCAATGGAAAATCAAGGATTTGAAACTTATATTCAATATACTCCTATTCGTTCAGCAAATTATAATTTACAACTTGGACTTATTTGGAACTTCCAGGAAAACAAAGTTACTGATCTCGGTGGTGCACAACCATTATATTTTGGATTTAACAGTGTTGAAACAATTCAAGTTGGATTACCCAAATATCAATTCTATACTTTCAAATCAGTTGGTGCTAAATATGATGCAAATGGAAAATATATAGGCTCTAATGTATCAACAGACAGAATTAATGTTGGCAGTCCCGTTCCAAAAAATACAGGTTCTTTCACTGTTAACTTTAAATTCTTAAAAGACTTCACACTTTATGGATTTGCTGAATGGGGTCTTAATTATAAAATCTATAATTATACAAAAGCATTTGCAGCACGTTTTGGTAATGTACCAGAATATAATAAATACAATTATTTACTGGGATTAAAAGAAATTGCACCAAACACTGCCCCAAAAGATTTAACTCAGTTAACTCCAGGAACTGATGAATATAAAGCAGCAGCTGAAAAATTTGCTTCTATGGATTGGAGAAATCCTGCAAATTATATTGAAGATGCTGACTATTTAATAATTCGCGAAGTAAGCTTAAGTTATGATTTTACATCCTTACTTAGTGATTTTGAACTTAACACATATGTAAAGAATTTAGCAATAGGTCTTTCAGTTAGAAATTTAGCAAGAATAACTAAATATTCTGGACCAGATGTTGAATTTAATTCACAAGGTGCAAGAAGTGATGCAAGAGCAATTGACTTCATAACTTTGCAAACACCACGCACAGTTAACCTTTGGGTAAGGTTAGGATTCTAAGGAGGCTGACATGAAAAAAATAAAATATCTTTTAGCAGTTTTACCATTAGTTGTAATTGGATTAGCTTGTACCGATTATATCGAAAATGTTGATCCACTTATAAATGTAGTTGAAAATGATCGTCTCGATACAGAAGCTCAAGTAGGCTTTGTTGTTAAAGGTGTACAACAACGTTTTGCCGTTGTTGCAAGTCAACTAGCTACCCAAGCAGATTTGCTTTCAGATCAAATGTTCTACACAAGTGATGTTCCTTCTGCTAGTTTCCCATCATTTGAAGAAATTGATAAAGGAGCCATAACTCTTGATAATGCTACAGTAGCTGGCACTTATCGTCAACTTGGTGAATTAAGATTCTTTGCTGATGATCTTATTCAAAGAGCAAATAGAATTTCTTTTGCAAATAATGCTAACAAAGATTTAGCATTATTCACTGGAAATTTCTATGGTGCTATAGCAAGATATTATTCTGCTACAACATTTGGTTTAACAGAAAATCAACCTGGTGGAATTATTGATGCTGGCCCATTTGTCCCAGCTTCTCAATTCTTAGCAGATGCAATAAATATGTATAAAGCTGCATTGAATTATACAACTGATGCTGCATTAAAAAGAGTTGTAAATTCAATGATAGCTAAAGCATATTTTGCATTAAAAGATTATGCTAATGCCGCTACATTTGCTGCACAAGGTATGGTTTCTGGTGATAAAGATTTTCAAGCATTGAATAGCGATGTAAGCAATATTTATTATTGGGGATTTGCTGGTGCTGGTCGTGTTCAAATTGTTGTTGCAGATAGATTCAATGATTACTTAAAAGCTGATCCAAAAGAATCTGCACGTATTAAGATTTCAACTGTAACTGGTACAAGTAAACGCATCTATTACTGGCAAACAAAATATCCTGATAAAGGATCTCCATTCCAAGTAATGACATGGAAAGAAAACAATTTAATGTTAGCTGAATGTGCATTACGTGGTGCTGGTAGTGGTAATGCTTTATCTTTAGTTAATGCTGTTAGAACATCTTATGGTTTATCTGCTTTAACAGCTGTTACTATTAATGATGTTCTTGTTGAAAGAGATAAAGAATTGTTCTGCCAGGGTACACGCTTAATGGACCAAAACAGAACTGATACATGGCATTTAGCAGCTGGTACTTGGAGATATATGCCAATTCCAAGAACTGAAAGAAATGCTAATCCAAATCTTCCTAAATAATCTTTAGGGTAAACTTGTATAAAAGGCTGTCCATTTTGGGCAGCCTTTTTTATTGCTAAAAAATTGAAATGAAGTTAAAAGAAATTGTTTGAGGTAAAGTTGGTCTATTTTCTACGTTAAAATAAATGTTCCAACTTAATTCCTGAGATAAATTTTTATTATAAGCCGATACTAATCTTACCGCATTTATTGCACTGATAATTCTGTTTAATACTAATGCACCAGCCACAAATCTTAAATTGTTAAATGCACTTTCACTTGATGACCATAAATTTCTAAACTCTTTTCTCATATCATTACTTTGCCAAATCCATTGTTGATTTGGAAGATTATAAGTTTTATCAAAATTTCTGTTTAATTCTTGGATACGATTGTATTCACTGGAGCTAATATAAATCCCCACGTTTGCAATAAAATCACTTTCTTTTCCTTCAAGATTAATTCCTGCGTTAGCTTTAGCATAAGCAATGTAATTTTCTTTTTTATTATTTCCATAAATGTTAAACCCAGCGTAAGTTCCCCATAAAACACCATCGGCAATTGTAAAATATTTTCCACTTTCAAAATTGCCTGCATAAAGTTCACCCATTCCAGGTAAAAGTAGTGAATAAATAATTGCAAGTCCTGCATTTTTTTGGGTATTATTTGAATTTTCTAATTGTAGAAAATTTGAATTGAAATTTTGAATGAGTGAATTATTGTCTTGAAATTTTAAATCGTTAATGGTTTGAGCCGTTAAGATTGATGAAAAAAATACAATGAAGAGAATTATGTTTTTCATGCGTTTACCTTTTTGTTAAGAAATTAATTCAGCAGTACAAATATTTTCATCAATCTCCTTGATTTTTACTTGAACAAATTTATTAATTAATTCTGAATTATAAGGCATTTTTATTCTAACATAATTTTCTGTGAATCCTTTCATAAAACCATCATGATTTTCATGTTCAAAAATTGCAGTTAAATTTTTACCCATCATTTTTCTATAATATTCCATTCTTTTTTTCTCACTTAAGATGCGTAACATATTATTTCTTTTTTTCCGAGTTGCTTGGTCAACGTTTCCATTAAGATTAATTGCTTTTGTATTTGGTCTTTCGGAGTAAGTAAAAACATGCAGGTATGAAATTGGTAAATCTCTCAAAAAATTATAAGTAACTAAAAAATCTTCATCTGTTTCCCCTGGGAATCCGACAATTACATCAACACCAATTGCAATATTTTCTATTTCTCTTACAAGTTTTTGGATTAAAGTTTTATAGTCTTCAGAAGTATATCTTCTTTGCATTAGTTTTAAAATTTTATCATTTCCACTTTGTAAAGGAATGTGAAAATGATTGCACATTCTTTCATCATTTTTTGTTAATTCAATTATTTCATCGCTCAACAAATTTGGTTCAATTGAACTAATTCTAATTCTATAATCACCATCTACTTCATTAAGAATTTTTTTGAGTAACAAATAAAAATCAAATTTTTCTTTAATTGAATTTGGTGAATCGTTTGTTGGAGTAAGATCATGAGTAAGAGTATGATTATGATTATGATCAAGATTATGAGTAAGATTATGATTATGAGTAAGAGTAAGATTATGATCAAGATTATGATTATGAGTAAGATTTATATTTTGGTTTGAGGTGTAGATTTCATTTTCAGATTCAAAATAATAATCCCCAACATTTACCCCAGTTAAAATAATTTCTTTGAATCCAGATTCAACTAATTGATTAAATTCTTTCACAACAACATCAGGTTTTGCGCTTCTGCTTTTGCCTCGTGCTAAAGGAATTGTACAATATGAACATTTATAATCGCATCCATCTTGAATTTTGAAGAAAGCTCGAGTTCTTTCATTCCCTTCAACAGCAAATGACGAATTAAATTCTGTTAAATTTTCTGTTGGCGTTACGTATTCGCAAGCTACATTTTTCTTTTCAAAATCATTTATATATTCAAACAATTTAAATTTTTCGTTGCTACCTAAAACAGCGTCAACGCCATCAATTTTTAATATTTCATCTGGACGAAGTTGAGCATAACAGCCAGTTACAATTACATAAGCATTTGGATTATTACGTAAAGCTCTTCTTACAATTTGGCGGCATTCACGATCTGCATTTTCAGTTACTGTACAGGTGTTAATAACATAAACATCAGCATGGTCATCATAGTTAACAACATTAAAGCCATTTTTAATAAATTGTTGACCTATAGATGACGTTTCAGAAAAATTTAATTTACAACCTAATGTATAAAATGCAACTTTCGAAGACATTAAATTCCTTTCATTCACTTAAATAAGAAAGGCTGCATTTAATTATTAAAATTAAACACAGCCTTAAATTGTAAAGAAAAATTAATTATTGAACAGAATCATTTTTTTTAGTATCTGCAACGTAACCAGCTGGTGGTTGAGGAATTGGAGGAATTGGAATATTCTTTTCATCATACATATTAAAATCTGATGAATCAAATTTTCCAGCATCAGCTTTTAGAATATCATCAACAGATACTTTTTCTAATTTATGTTGAACGATGTAATCAGTAATTTCTTCGTTGCTCTTTTCTTTTAATGCAGCAATCGCACTAAGAACAATCTTTTTATTTTCTTTGTCGAACTCAACAACTTTTAAATCAAGTTTAGAACCAACAGGGAAACAGAAAGAAATATTTTTAATTTTAGCTGGAGAAAGTTGAGTAGCTGGTACAAATCCATCAACGCCAAGTGGTAATTCTGCAATCAATCCCTTTTCGATTATGCGAACAACTTTTCCTTCTGTTAATTTTCCAACAGCATATTCTTTTTCAAAACCATCCCATGGGTTTGGATTAATTTGTTTGTGTCCTAAAGAAATTTTTCTTTGTTCAGTATCAACAGATAAAACAACAACTTCAATCTTTTCACCTTTTTTAACAACTTCGCCGGGATGACGTATTTTCTTTGTCCATGAAAGATCACTTATATGAATTAATCCATCTACTCCAGGTTCTAATTCCACAAACACACCAAAGTTTGTTAAGTTACGTGCAATTCCGGTATGCTGTGAATTAACAGGATATTTTTTAACAATATCAGCCCAAGGATCAGGAGTTAATTGTTTCATTCCGAGAGAAATTTTCTTTTCATCTTTATCTAAACTTAAAATAACAGCTTCAACTAATTGTCCCATAGAAACAAATTGTGAAGGATGAGAAATATGCTGTGTCCAACTCATTTCAGAAATATGGATTAATCCTTCGATTCCTTTTTCGATTTCAATGAAAGCACCATATTCAGTTAAAGAAACAACACGGCCAGAAACTTTATCACCAATTTTGTATTTGCTTTCTATTTTTTCCCAAGGATGTGGTAATAATTGTTTTAAGCTAAGAGAAATTCTCTTTCTATCTTTTTCAAAATCTGTTACAACAACTTTGATTTTTTCATCAAGCTTAACAACTTCAGTTGGATGACTAATTCTTCCCCAACTTAAATCAGTAATATGAATTAAACCATCAACACCACCTAAATCAACGAATACACCAAAATCAGTAATTGCTTTAACAGTGCCTTCAAGAATTTGACCTTTTTCAAGTTTATCAAGAATTTCTTTTCTTTGATCAGAAATTGTTTCTTCGATAAGTACTTTATGAGATACAACAATATTTTCAGTAGGGATATTTACTTTCACAATTTTGAAATCCATTGTTTGACCAACGAATGCATCAAAATCACGAACAGGACGAATATCAATTTGTGAACCGGGCAAAAAAGCTTCAATTCCCATTAAGTCAACAACCATTCCACCTTTAATTCTTTTAAGAATTTTTCCAGGTAAAACAGTTTGTTTTTCATAAGCATCAAGTACTCTAGACCAAATTTTAAGAAAGTCAGCTCTCTTTTTACTTAGAACTAAATTTCCATCTTCATCTTCAGTTTTTTCAATTACAATATCGATTGTTGCACCAACTTTAATTTCTTCAGTCGAAGCAAATTCTGTTTTGGGAATTGTTCCGTCAGATTTGAACCCAACATCAACAACAACATTATCGCCGCTTAAACCAACAATCTTTCCTTGAATAATTTCACCTTCTTTGATATCGCGGAAAGATTCAGAGTAAAGTTTTGAAAGTTCATTTAATTCTTCTTGAGAATATTCATCAGCATTCAAGTACCTTACCACTTTTGATGCTTTTTTCTTTACTTCTTTTACATCTTCGGACATTAGTCCTCCTAATTAAATTGCTCTGCTCTAGAAAATTTGCCATCTTGAATTTTCTTTGCAGAATATTTTTTAGTTATACATCAGTTTATTTTTGATGGCTAAAAATTTTAACAATCACTTTTTTTAATAACTTCAATTATTTTATTATATAAAAACTCTAAATCTTCTTCAGGAGTTAAACCAGTGTTATCAAAGACAAATGCATCAGGAGCTTGACGCAAAGGTGAAACTTCACGACTGCTATCAATTTTATCACGTTTTTCTAAATTAGCTTTAACTTCTTCCAAAGTAATTGATTGATTTTGAGCTTGAAATTCTTTGAACCTTCTTTTTGCTCTTTCATCAATTGTAGCAGTTAAAAAAATTTTAATATCAGCATTTGGATAAACAACGGTTGTAACATCGCGACCTTCAGCAACTACATTACCTTTTTCACCAATTCTTTTTTGAATTTTTACCATTTCAGTGCGAACTTCTGGAATTACACTAACTTCACTTACTTTTGAATTAACTTCAGGAGTCCGAATAAAATCAGTTAATTCTTCATCATTAGAAAAAACGCGTGTTAAGCCATTATCAGTTTTCAAAGTTAAATTGGAGTTTCTTGCTATTTCAATAATTTTATCACGATTATCAGAAACACCACTTCGAAGAGCTAAAAATGTAATAGCTCTATACATTGCACCGGTATCTAAATATGTAAAGCCAAGCTTTTTAGCAAGATTTTTAGCAGCAGTGGACTTACCAGAACCGGCGGGACCGTCTATTGCAATTATAATTTTCTTTGACATTGGCTTGCAAAAATATGAAATCAGAACTCACTGAGCAAATTGAATTTAAAGAAATCTCATCCGCCTCTCAATGCATTTACAATGTTTAACCTTGCGGCACGCAGCGCTGGTAAAAATCCACCTAAAATTCCCATTACTATTGCAAAGATTAAACTTGATATTACAATTGATGAATTTAGTGCAAATGAAAATGATAATTCTGCAAATGAATTCCAATTAATTGTTGAAAGTGAAAAGAATTGTAATGATGATGCTAAAACTAATCCAGCAAATGCACCAGTTATTGCAATAATTAATGATTCAACTAAAAATGAGATAAGAATACTTCTTCTGCTGAATCCTAATGCTCGCAATGTTCCAATTTCAACTGTTCTATTTGCTACTGAGGCATACATTGTTATTGCCGCACCGATTATTGCACCAAAACTAAAAATCACTGTAATAAATGTTCCTAATACTCTAATAAAGATTGCCAGAAACTCAGATTGCATTTCAAAAAATCTCTGCTCTGTCATAATCTCAAATTGTTTTAATCGTTTATCTGTTTCAAATGTTCTTTTAAACTCATCATAATATTTCATATCATCAAGTTTTAATGTAACTGTAGAAACAGCACTTCCACGATTGAATGCATTCAATAGCTGAACAGCATCACCCCAAATTTCAGATTCAAATCCATTCCCTTCTGATTCAAATATTCCAACTACTGTCCAGTAATCACCAGCAAATTTAATTTTATCGCCAATGTTTGTGTCTTTAAATTTTTTATTTATTGCTTTACCAACTATTAATTCTCTCATTAAAGGATTAAAATTTCTTCCTGCAACAATTTTAATGTTTGGTCTAAGTTGAAATGCTGTTTGATCAATTCCTCTTACAGAAATATTACTTAATCCACCAGTTTTAATTTCAAGATTAATTATCACAACTGGTTCAGATGAAATTAACTGTTTGTCATTTGAATCTTTTGCAATATGAGGAAGTGTTTTAATTAAATTAACTAAATCTCCTTCAACAATACTTGTTATTTCACCTTGAGAAGATTTTCGTACAACTTTAATATTTTCTTTTGAACCAGTAACACTTAAAGTTTTTTCAACACCATAGGCCATCATTAAAACTGCGGCAAAAACAAAAACCACTAAAGATATACCAACTATGGTTATTATAGTAGTTAGTTTTCTTGTCCTAAAATTTCTAAAAGTATATTTAAAAGGAATTGCCATTTTCTATCCTAAATATTTGATATAGAATTTTCATAGTTAATTATTATCCAACAAACCTAAATCCATCAACAATTCTAGTTGATAATGCTTTTTGAATTGGAAAAACAGCAGAGATAAATCCAACAAAAATTATTGAAACAATAGCCCAAAAGATTGTAATAGGTTCAACAAAGAAAAATGGAAATATTCCTTTCGGCATTGCTTGTTCAAATCCTTGTACAATAGGAAAGATTAATGAAATTCCTATCGAACCACCAATGAATGATATAAGTAGAGATTCACCAAGTATTAATACAAATAAATGTTTAGCAGAAAAACCAAGTGTTTTTAAGATTGCATATTCTCTTGTTCTTTCACGTGCAGACATAATCATTGTATTTGCAACTACGAGCATTATAATTCCAATAATTGCAAATGACATTACATTCATTGCTGAAATTATTGCCCCAGAAGAAGCAACAAAATTTTGAGCGAATGCTTTTTCTGTTTCCGTTTTTGTTTCTGCAGATGAATTTCTGAAAAGTGCATCAATTTGTTCGGAAATTATTGCAGACTTATTCGGATCTTTAATTTGAACAATATACCAACCAACTTCATTTGCACGAATCGGTGATTCAACTTTCATTCTCTCATTTATATAATTCCAATGAAAAATCATTTGTGTTTCATCTGTGTTTTTATTCTTCCCTTTATAAATTCCAGCGATTACAAAATCCCAACGACCGGGATAAATATCACCTTCTAAAGTCATTGGATCACCAATTTTTAATTTATACTGTTCTGCAATATCAGCTCCTATAACACACGAATTTCTTTGTTTTTTAAAATTTTCTAATTGTTGTGCATCAATTAAAAATTCTGGATAAACATCAAAAAATGTTTCTACATCAACAGCTATTCTTGCAAAGAAATTATTTTTATCTTTATAAACACCTTGAAACCAAGTTGCAAATGTTACATTTGAAACTCCATCAATACTTTTAATTTTTTCCTGATATGAAACTGGCAGTGGAAAAATAAAAGAAATTGCCTGACGAGTAATTAATCTATTTGCCATTGTTGCATCAACTGATGAATCCCAAATAGTAACAACAGTTCTTAATAAACCGAAAGCAATTATTGCAATTGTAATTCCAAGAATTGTAAGCAGTGTTCTTAATTTATGTCTGAATGCATTTTTAAAAATTAATTTTAGAATTTTCATAATTACACTCCAACCAATTCACCTTTTTCAAGATGTAATTTACGACTAGCTTTTTCAGCCGCATGTGGATCGTGTGTAACCATTACAATCGTTTTCTTAAATTCTTTGTTTAATCTATCCATTAAAGTAAGAATTTCAGATGCAGATTTTTTATCAAGATCACCTGTTGGTTCATCAGCAACTAAAATAGTTGGATCAGTTACAATCGCTCTAGCAATAGCAACTCTTTGTTCCTGACCTCCACTTAATTGTTTAGGATAATGATTCAATCTATCAGCTAAACCTACAATGCTTAATGCTGTTTCCACATGTTTTTTCCTTTCAGCTTTAGAAAGTTTTGTTAGCAACAATGGTAATTCAACATTTTCGTATGCGGTTAAAACTGGAATTAAATTATAGAATTGAAAAACAAAACCAACATGATCAGCTCTCCATTTAGCTAATGAAGATTCATTTAATTTTGATATATCAGTATCAGCAACAATTATTTCACCTTTAGTTGGTCTATCAATCCCGGCAATTAAATTTAAAAGTGTTGTTTTTCCAGAACCAGATGGACCCATTAAGGCTAAAAATTCACCTTCTTCAACTTCAAGAGATAAATCATTTAGAACAGGAATTTCAATACTATTTCTCCAATATGATTTAAATACATTTTTTACTTTTATAATTGAGTTCATTTGTTCTCCAATTATCAATTCACTTTGATTTTAGAATAATGTTTAATTTCATCTGTTACTTTATCAATAATTTTGTCACCGTTTTCCAATCCTGATTTTATTTCAATATATGAATCAAATTCTTTACCTGTTTGAACAGGAACTTCAATAGCTTTATCATCAAAAACTTTGTAAACGACTTTATTACCATTCCTAATTGCCAATGCTGATTTTGGAATTACTAAAACTGGTTTTTCATTTTCAACTTCTTTAGAATCATTTTTCATAAATAAAACTTTAGCACTCATTTCTGGTAAAACTTTTTTGTCATATTCTTTAAAGCCAATTTTAACCATTACAGTTGCTTTACCTCTATCAGCAGTTGGAACAATTTTAGCGACATAACCTTTATAATTTTTTTCTGGATATGCATCTAAAGTAATTTGACAATTCTGACCAACTTCAATTTTTTCAATGTTGGATTCACTAACATCAGCTTCAACTTGAAGTGAATTCATATCTGCAATTGTAACTACTGCGGCTTTTGCATTTATACCAGCTCCTAATGGTGCAACTACTTCACCAACATCTGCATTTTTAGTTAAAACCGTTCCATTAAATGGTGCACGAATTAAAGTATTTTCAAGAGCAACTTGCACAGATAGAATTTGTGCTTTTGCCACTTCAATTGAAGCCAAAACTCTTTTGTAGCGATATTCTGCTGCTTCAACCTGCATTTGACTTGTTGAACCTGTCTGCAACAATTGTTTTTGTCTGTTGTAATTATTTTCCGCATCAATTAATTCTGATTCAACTAATTTTAAGTTGGCTTCTGCTTGTTCAAGTTGAGCTTTTATATCACTATCTTCTAAACGAGCAATAATTTGATTTGTAAAAACTTTATCACCTTCAACTACTCCAAGATAAACTAATCTACCCATTCCTTTTGAAGCAACTGCAGCTTTTCTTTGAGCAACTACATACCCACTTGCTGTTAAAAATGCATTACTTTGCGAGGATGATTGTATTGTGGCCGTTGTCGTAGTAACTTCAATTGTTGAAGAAGTTAATTTAATCCAACCAAAATAAATTATAAAAGCAATAATTAATGATAAAATTGTAAGCAAAACCAATTTAATGATTTTTTGTTTTTGTTCTGGATTTACAGATTTTTTAGAACGATCAATTTTTAAAGAAGATAAATCTTCGCCTGTCATCTCAGTTATTTTTCCTTTTTTATTTGAAACCTAATAATTTATCTCTAAAATATGAAATTAAACTGTTGATAAGACGATATAATTTATCTTTTGTTCATTGGAATTTAACATAAGTTTTATTTTTTTAATATGTTTGTAAAAAATTTTGAGGATAAAATGAATATTATTGAATGGACACCTCAACTTCGTTTTTTAGTTGCTCTTGCACTTGGATTTCTTGTAGGCTTGGAACGCGAGAGTAGTAAATCAAAAAATAAAAAAATAATTTTAGGCGGAATTAGAACTTATCCTATTATTAGTATGATTGGTTTTGGTTGTGCATGGTTATTTCAGCTTGGTGTAACTTTTATTTTACCTGTAGGACTTTTAAGTATTACAGCACTATCTGTTATTTCATATTATACAAAAGTTCAAAGCGAAAAATTTGGTGCAACAAGTGAAATTACAGCTTTATTAACCTTTATTGTTGGTGCATTAGCTTTGCTTGTAGATATTTGGGCGGCAATGGCATTAGGAATTATCAATACAGTATTACTCTCAGAAAAAGCCAACCTGGAAGATTTTGTTGATAACACTGATCGTGCTGAATTTTTAGCAGTTATAAAATTTTTACTTGTTACATTAATAATATTACCAATTTTACCGGATCAAAATTTTACAAAATATGAATTAAACCCTTCGAATGTTTGGAAAGTAGTAATTATAGTTTCAACAATTGGTTTTATTGGTTACTTTTTGGCAAAAAGATTTGGAAACAAATTTGGCTTATGGCTTTCTGGTTTACTCGGTGGAATTGTTTCAAGCACTGCAGTTACTGTTGCTTATGGAAGAATGGCTCAAAGAAAATTATCAATTGGAGGTAGTGCGTTACGAGGCGTAGTTGTAGCATCTTCCATTATGTACGCAAGAATTTTAGTGTTGATATTAATTATTAATCCAATACTTGTTAAATCAACATGGTGGGAATATTTTCTACTTGTTTTAATCGGAATAGGTTTATCACTTTATCATAATCAAGCTGTACATGTTTCTGAAAAAAGTGAAAAGGAATTGCAAAACCTACAAAACCCTTTCGAGATTAAACCAGCTGTTGTTTTTGCATTTCTTTTTTTATTGCTATCTGTTGTAACAAAGTTAGTAGTAGAATATTTTGGTCAACAAGGATTACTTAGTTTAGCTGCTATTGTTGGATTTACAGACATAACCCCATTTATTTTGTCAATTATTCAACCTAAAAATTTAGATATTAACTTAATTACAAGCTCAATCTTTTTAGCTATGATGAGTAATACAATTATGAAAGGAATTTATTTTGGTTATTTAGTCCCTCATTTAAGAAAAGAGACAGCATTAAGATTTGGAATTTTAACTTTTGTAAATCTAATTTTTGTAATAGTTAATTTTTTTAGATAAAAGAATTCATCTATTCAAAAAATTCAACTTTATTCATCATTTTAATCATATGCTGATGAATTTTACCATTACTTGCAAGTAATCTTTTATCAAAGATGTTCATTGGAAAGCCATTAAAATCAGTAACAAAACCACCAGCTTCTTCAATTAATAATTTACCAGCGGCAACATCCCAAGGATTTAAAGCAACTTCCCAAAAACCATCAAACACACCTTCAGCAACATAACACATATCAATTGCGGCACTTCCAAGTCTTCTAATAGCTCGTGCTTCTTTTAAAAATGCAATAAATCTTTCAAAAGCTTTGTCAGGATTTTCAGCAATATTATAAGGAAATCCAGTTACCAAGACACTTTTACTTAAGTTGTCATTGCTACTTACATGAATTTTTTTTCCATTACAAAATGCACCCGATCTTTTTTCGGCTGAATAAATTAAATCACGCATTACATCATACACAACACCATAAATTATTTCTCTGCTTTTCATTACACCAATGGAAACAGAAAAGATTGGCAATCCATGAGCAAAGTTTGTTGTGCCATCAAGTGGATCAATAATCCAAAGATATTCATTTGAATTATCTTGTCTTCCACTTTCTTCAGCTAAAATTGAATGAGTTGGAAATTCTTTATTAACAAAATCGATTATTAACTTCTCTGATTTTTTATCATATTCAGTAACAAGATTCGAAGAGTTGGTTTTATATTCAATTTGGAAATCTTGTCTAAATCCATTTCTTAAAATTTCACCAGCTTCTTTAGCAATTGTAATTATTTTATCAATCATAGAATCCCATAATTTTAAGTGCAAATATAATTTTTTTTAACCTTCTATATTCAAAATTTACTTCCTTGTAAGCCCAAATCATTATAGGTATATTTGCATTAAAATCATTTGAGAGGTTTGCAATTTAATGGAAGAAATAACAAAGTTTAGTAATGAAATAACTGCAATAGAAAACATACCAAAAGTTTTACCAGTTTTACCTTTAAGGGATAATGTAATTTTTCCTTATATGATTTTTCCGGTTTTAGTCGGAAGAGAAACTTCAATTCGTGCGGCAAATTTTGCTTTGGAAAGTTCAAAATATATTTTTCTTGCTGCACAAAAACATGCAAGTATTGAAGAACCAACAAAAGAAGATATTTATACAGAAGGAACAGTTGCTAAAATTATTCAAATATTAAAATTGCCAAATGGTTTATTAAAAATTTTAGTAGATGGAATTATTCAGGGAAAAATTATTTCTTACACTGAAAGAACAAATTTTTTTGAAGCAGAAATTGAGATTATTCCTACTGTAATAAAAAACCAAAGAGAAATAAACGCTCTCGTTAGGCAATTAACTAATCTTTTTAAGGAATATGTTAAAAGCAATAAAGCAATTCCTCCGGAAGCTGTAAATGCACTTGAAAACATTGATGAACCTGATAGAAAACTTTTTTACGTTGCTGCAAATATTCAACAATCAATGGATGTAAAACAAAAAATTCTTCAAAAATTTTCTTTAAGTGATCAATTTTATGAAGTTATTCGAATACTTACATCAGAAATTGAAATACTAAAAATCGAAAAAGAAATTGAAAATAAAGTTCAAGAAAATATTTCAAAGACACAGAGAAAATTTATCATTCAGGAACAAATTAGAATTTTACAAGAAGAACTTGGTGATGAAGATGAAATCTCTCCAGAATTTGTAAAACTAAAAGAGAAAATTGATTCAGCTAAAATGCCGGAACAAGTTTATGAAAAAGCAATAGAAGAATTTAACAAGCTAAAAAAGACTCCGCCAAGTTCACCCGAAGCAACTGTTATTAGAAATTATATTGATTGGCTTTGCGATGTTCCTTGGTATAAAAAAACAAAAGATAATCTCGATATTAAAAATGTTAGAAAAATTTTAGATGAAGATCATTATGGTTTAGAAAAGCCAAAAGAAAGAATTGTTGAACATATTGCTGTTCTTAACTTAGTCAAAAACATGCGCGGTCAAATTTTATGTTTTGTTGGACCTCCTGGAGTTGGGAAAACATCACTCGGTAAATCAATAGCACGAGCATTGAATAGAAACTTTGTAAGAATTTCACTTGGTGGCGTTCGTGATGAAGCTGAAATTCGCGGGCATCGTAGAACTTACATTGGATCAATGCCCGGCAAAATTATTCAATCAATGAAAAGAGCTAAAACTATAAATCCAGTTATGCTTCTTGATGAAATTGACAAAATGAGTATGGATTTTCGCGGTGATCCTTCTGCCGCTATGTTAGAAGTTTTAGACCCAGAACAAAATCATACATTCAACGATCATTACCTTGATGTTGATTATGACTTATCTCAAGTAATGTTTATTACAACAGCAAATGTTCGTTATAATATCCCTTTGCCTCTTCAAGATAGAATGGAAATAATTGAACTTCCAGGTTATCTTGAACATGAAAAAATTGAAATTGCAAAACGCCATATTATACAAAAACAAATTGAAGCACATGGATTACAAAAATTTCATATTGATTTTAAAGATGAAGCAATTAAAAAAATTATTTTAGAATACACACGTGAAGCCGGTGTTCGTAATCTTGAAAGAGAAATTTCTTCTGTATTAAGAAAAACTGCAAAAGACATTGTTCTTTCTAATTCTAAAAGGAAAAACAAATTTGTGATTGATGAATCTGTTATTGAAAAATATCTTGGCGTTCCAAGATTCAGAACTCACAAAACAGAAAATGAATTAAGAGTTGGAAGTATAACTGGTTTAGCATGGACAAGTGTTGGTGGAGAAATCTTACAAGTTGATGCAACAGTTATGAATGGTTCTGAAAAACTAACGTTAACGGGTCAACTTGGTAATGTTATGAAAGAATCAGCACAAGCAGCATTAAGTTATTTACGTTCGAATGCAAAAGAATTTGGTCTTGATCCTAACTTTTCAAAAGGTAAAGAAATTCATATTCATTTACCTGAAGGTGCTATTCCAAAAGATGGTCCTTCCGCTGGAATTACAATGGCATTAGCAATGTATTCAGCTTTTAGTGGCAAACCCGCTAAAAGTGATGTTGCAATGACAGGTGAAATTACTCTTCGTGGAAATGTTATAGCAATTGGTGGTTTAAATGAAAAACTTTTAGCAGCAAGAAGAAGTGGAATTAAAACTGTTTTAATTCCTGCAGATAATGAAAAAGATCTATCAGAAGTTAAAGATGAAATTAAAAAAGGATTGAAAATAATACCAATCAAAACTATTAAGGAAGCACTACCCTACGTTTTTGAAATTAATGCAAAAATAAAATCAAAGAAAAGGAATGTCAGAGCAAATAAACATAAATAAAAATCTTCCTGATGAAGAAATTTATAAACAACTTATTCCACAAATTGAAAATTTAATTAATGAAGATGAACCTTTGCTATCTTCACTTTCAAATGTTATTGCTGTGTTAAAAGAATCATTTTCAAAAATAAGTTGGGTTGGTTTTTATCTTGCTAAAAAAGAAACTTTATACTTAGGACCATTTCAAGGAAAAGTTGCTTGTACAAAAATTGATTTTGGAAGTGGAGTATGCGGTACTTCTGCAAAAATGAAAGAAACTACTATTGTTGAAAATGTACATAATTTTCCAGGTCACATAGCTTGTGATTCTGAATCGAATTCTGAAATAGTTGTTCCTTTAATTAAAAACAATCAAGTTGTTGGTGTTTTAGATTTAGATAGCTACAACTTTTCTTCTTTTAATGAAATCGATAAAAAATATTTAGAGCAAATTTGTAACTTGTTATTAAATAAATTTTCTTTTGATAAAATATTTTAGTTATTCATAAATTTTATAATTATTAAATCACAATCTTTAATTTAAAATCAAATTAAGAATTTATAATATGAACTATATTGTAACTGCAAGAAAATGGCGACCACAAACTTTTGGAGAAGTTGTAGGACAAGAACATATAACAACCACAATAAAAAATGCAATAATAAATAAAAGAGTTGCACACGCATATTTATTCACTGGTCCAAGAGGATGTGGGAAAACAACCACTGCACGAATTTTAGCAAAGACTTTAAATTGTCTCAATATAAAAGATGGAGAACCTTGCAACGAATGTGAAATGTGTCAATCATTTTTATCATCTCAAACACTTGATATAATTGAAATAGATGGGGCATCAAACAGAAGAATAGAAGAGATTAGAACATTAAGAGAATCAGTTAAATACACCCCAACAAAAGGTAAATACAAAGTATATATTATTGATGAAGTCCATATGTTAACGACTGAATCATTCAATGCACTACTTAAAACATTAGAAGAACCACCGGAACATACGATCTTTATTTTTGCAACAACTGACGTTCACAAAGTTCCATTAACAATTATTTCACGATGCCAAAGATTTGATTTTCGTCGAATTGAAATTTCTACAATTAAAAATCACCTAAAAAAAATTGCACAAACAGAAAATATTGATATAGATGATAAAGCTTTAACACTTATTGCAAAAAAGGCTGATGGTGCTTTAAGAGATGCTCAAAGCATTTTCGATCAAGTTATATCTTTTAGTGGTAATAAAGTAGATTCATCCGAACTTGAAAAAATATTTAATCTGATAGATGAAGAAATTTATTTTGAATTATCTGATGCAATATTAAGTAAAAATTTTATTGCTGCTTTTAATATCACTAATAAGATTTATGAAAATGGATGGAATTACATTGATTTTTTAAATGGACTAACCGAACATTTTAGAAATATTTTGACAGTTGTAATAAGAAAAGACAATCAGTTAATTGAAGAAGCTGATTTATACAAAGAAAAATATTTGAATTATATAGACCAGTTTACAGAAGCTGACATTTTAAGAATACTTTCCTTCATCAATAAAACACTATATGAACTAAAAACCTCTGCAAATCAAAAAATCAAAATAGAAGTTGCGCTTTCGCAAATTATTGCACTCGAAAAATCTAGTTCTATTAAAGAATTAATTAGTAAAATAGAAGTTAGCGGGAAAAATAATTTAACTAATTTTGAAACGACAAAAGAAAGCACCCCCCAATTAAAAATTAATGAACCCACAACAAAACTAGAAACAATCCAGATTAAAAATAATATTGAAAACTTTACAGCTCCACAAATTACAGATACTTTCAATATAGATGAGCTGATAAATAAATGGCAATCATTTATTGATTACATTCAAAAAGATAAATTTTTCTTTGGATCAGTTTTAACGAATACAATTCCCAAATTAAACAACAATAAAATTGAACTAGAAGTTGAAGATTTACAAGATGAAGAAATAATAAAAAATAATCTCAATTATCTTAGTAACAAAATGCAAGAAACATTTGGGAAGAAATTTAAAATTGATGTCAAATCTAAAACTCAAAATCCAAAAAAGACCTCATTAGGAAATAATTCAAAAATTGTTGATTCAATCATTAAAAATTTAGGTGGAAAAGAAATTAATCAATAAGAAGCATAATTTTTTAATAAATGATTTTAAAATAATCGTAAATTAAATCAGCTTTTAAAAAAGAGGGAAAAAATCTTTTCATATTGTTTAAAATAACTCCCATAATTCAACATGATTAGTTGGTAATACTTTTTGAGATGTATA
>JARGDL010000019.1 GCA_029210465.1 Stygiobacter electus | reverse complement strand
CTTTAGAAAGTTTATAGTTTTCAATTTTTGCATAGAGAATTGGGAGAGAAATGCCAAGAATTTTTACTGCTTCTGGTTTATTCCAGTGTGTTGTTTCCCTTAGAAAGTACCGAAAAATATAATTTTGAAAACTTGGCATTCCTTAATCTCTTTTGATAAAAATTTTTAGCGACGATCTTTACACTATTCAAAGAAGGCAATATCTTTTTGGGGTGAATTTGCTTTAATGATAGTCTATCATCCATTGTTTAATAAAATTATACTTTAAGACAACATGTAATTATAAACAAATCGTTCATTATTAGTTCCCTTGCGGTTTCGATAGATTCAGAAGAAAACTTAATGCATCCACCGGAGAAATCTGAAAAGGGTCCTCCTTCATATAAATTTAATTTCTTACTTTTCCAATACTGTGAGTGCTTTGGTGCATTAAGTTTAATCTCATTTGCTTTATTATTCATTAGATAAAAGAAAAGAAATTTTTTCATTCAGTCTCCATTCAAAATTATGTGGCAATATTAGATTCAATTACGTTTTTAGACTTTTGTATTTTCATATCCTTTCTATCCTTAGAGTGCCGAGTAATGTTTTTGCAAATTCATTTTTTAAGGAATATGCAATCGATTGGCAAAACTTGTGTATCATCTTAATGCTTCCATAATTTCAGACATTGATAAAACTTTCGCGAATCCTTTTCTTAATACTTTCAGTTCAGTTTCCTGTAACGACGGGTCATCTGTTGAAGTAACATCACTTCCGAATACAACTTTGAATCCTCGTTCATATGCTTGTCTAGCAGTTGTACCACAACAGAAGTTTGTCAATGCTCCGCAAATGATCACTGTATCTTTTTCGAGGTACTTGAGAATTGTTTCCAATGGAGTATCATAGAAAGCGCCATACGACGGTTTGTAGATAACGATGTCGCTTTGCTGAGGTTTCAATCCATGCCATATTTTTCCCTCCTTAAACCAACTTGAATTAGTCAAACTAAGTTGCGGATAGCGATTTGGCATGAAATCTCCAGTTTTTGGACAATCCAGGAAATGATATGTAGATGCGAAAGCAGTATAAATAATTGGCATACTTTTACTTCTACAGAATTCTATTAACGATTTGATTTTAGGAACTTGTCGTGTAGCTTCAGGGACCCAAAATACTGTCCAACCCGGTTTTACGAATTCATCCTGCATATCAATCACAAGCAAGACACATTTGTGGGGTACGATTTCAAAACTCGCGCTACCGGTTTCATATGCTGTTCTTGCTAATTCAAGGATATCTTCTTCGGTGAATTTTTTAATTTCCATTGTTTTTTGACTCGCTTTCAGTTAATTAAAAATTGTTATTCATAAAGTTTTTTGACTTGTTTTACAAAGACTTTTTCTTTTCCTATTCTTTTCCTTATTTATTGATGCTTTTCCAATCTTGAGTTTGTTTCTATTTTATACTATTCAAGTCTTTGCAAGTATTCTAATAAACACTAAAATCGCACCTGATAAAAAAGTATTGTGCAAATAGTTTTGTTGTTACTCGCTAACCAGTTGGGCAAGAAAATATCATAATTGTCTTTCGTTGAATTAGTATATCTTCGTGCAATACTTGATAACGGGCACGACCATTTATTTTTGAATAGGATGATTCCTTCCATGATTACCAGCCCAGTTGCCAACGAGATGTAAATTGTTACTTCATTAAGAATGCCTCAATAAAGTATGTAAAAGTATATATAAGATTATCACTGAGTAGAATAACCATATCATAGTATGAAATAATTTAGAGATCATTTTTTAGCCTGATACCTTGCGACAAAGTTTAATCGAGGAATCAAAAACGGAACATCTTTCTTATAATAACTATAGGATTGACCATACCTGATCTCAAGTTCTTTCTCTTCAAAATATTTGAGATTGAATATGTGTGCTGGAACTAAAACCAGCATAGTTCCTAACATAAGATATGTTGAACCAGCCATCAAGCCAACTCCCAAACATATAAGGTAATAACCGAGCGACATTGAATTCCGGTTAGCCAATTTTACCAGCTAATAATGCCACTTAAAATGAAAATGACTTGTTGAATTTCAATATAAATGATTGATTGTTTTCTAAAACTGCTTGCGATTGAAGAGCGGTTTGCTCTGAATTTTTATATTTATTATAAACGAAGTATAAAAAGCTGCCCGGTAAATATTCCCACGAAACAGTTAGGTTATAAGCTTGTATTATATTTTCATATTCATTTTCGTTAGGTAATTTTGAAATATTAGGCTGTATAATTGCTCTTATATTAAGTTTATCGTTTATATTATATTCAATTTGCAGTCTATGAATTATTTGTTCGAATTTATTTTGGTATGGAGAACCTGCAATATTAATGAAAGCTAGCGAATATTTAATAATTGAACTGGAACCGACTTTCCGGTAAACTTCTGTCTCTAAATTATCTGAGTTGGACTGACGGACTTTACGGTTGTTGTAATTTAATTTGACGCCTAAATTTTTTGAATAATCTGATTGAATCTCCATCTCAAAGCTGTTTGCCGCTTCACCAATTAATACAAATCTGCTTATTTCATCCTCAAAGATTTGATGGGTCGGGAAGTTATTAACTTTACGGTGTCTAAATTTTTGATCTGATTTCGGAGTAAAAGTCAACCTCAACGACCAATTCCCCAGATAATCGCTAAGATGAAAAATATTATCGCTAACGAGATCGTATGTAGTATAAACATTTCCCCGTGGCGATGTTAAATCGTTGTAGTTTACTGTAATACCGAAAGTATGTATCCTAAAAAATCCGGTCTCATTAATTATGGAGTAATTTAGCCAGAGTTTATATATAAATAAGTTGGATAAGTAATTCCATCCAACAACATTGGGATTATAATACTTTGAACGATAATGAGTCCATATTCCTGCATCCAAGAATCTACTTTTCCATTTAATCGCATTTACTGTTTCAAATTCATTTTTATTCCTCGCTGTATTATTTATTGTTCCAAACCAATCATAGATTGAGAGACGTTTATCGTAAAACCACCCATGTATATGTGATGTAATATTATAATCATTTCTTAATTTATGATTTTTAAACCCACCTATTATCTCTGCAAGATATGTAATATTATCAGATAACTTTATATTACTTAAAAACCACTTGTTCTCGTCATAGTCTAATATTCCTGTAATATCATATTTCAAGAGTTCTCCAAATTGTCTGATCTTTAATCCAGCTTTAATGTCAATAATATTTCTAGTATTCACTGCAGCTCCTGGATAAAAATCACTTGATGCTGTAAAGAAAGGTCTTTTCTCGGGATATTCTGTTGGAAGATCACTAACGTTAATTATTGCTTTATCTGTCTCTATTTGCGCATAATCCGGATTAACTGTTGCTAAGATTAGCATGGAAGAACTTGGAGTATAAATTATTTCACCCCCTGTTTTCCCTTTATAAATAGGTGACTGTGATAAAAAATTGCTTTCATTTGTAGAATACAAATAGGGTAGAAAACGAAAATTCTGAGATTTTTTTAGACCTGCTAAGTCTATAACTTTATCGAGATTTGTTAATCTGAAAGGATTATGAATATCTACTAATCGGCTTGTTATCCTTTCCTGATTCTGTGCATAATATCTATTGAAAATAATACCCCAGTCCTGAACCTCTTTATCCTGAAAGCTGATTGAATTGAGCGGTATCTGAATTTCAACACTCCAGAAATCTTCTGAGATATTTACACCTGAATAAAAGATTCCATCCCACTCAGTCGTTAGTTTTCCATCCTCGGCAATGGTTCCATCTATAAGAGCATTTGAGGCATTAATAGTAAAAAAATATGCAGTATTACCATTATTCATTGGGTCAATTGCAAATGTAACAAAATCACCTTCACTTATTAAATCTGAATCCTTCTTCCCCCGATTCGAGCGGATGGTGTTTTTCTTTTGGTATAGCTTCATAGCCATATAAATATTTTCAGTGTCATAAAAAAAATATCCTTCGGTTTTTACTGTTGGTTCTGCTAAAATATCAGGTTCGATTTGTTTGAAAGATTCAAATTTCGTCGCACCTGACCATAAATCTTCTAGTACCCCATCTATGATAGGCTTATGTTCAGTTTTAACTGCTACATGCTGTGTAAAGGTATTAGTAAAACTCATTATGATAAATATTATTGATAAAATAACCGGTTTCATGTTTACTCCTCTCATAAAAGAATTACTTAATTAATTCTTGATGTATCTAAATTTTATATCCCACTACTGTTATGCTGAAAATCCCCACTTCATTATTCTTAAAAGGAATTATTTCATCTTGACTGAAATAGTTGGCTAATATCTCCTCAGGTAAGGGAATTTTTTTGGATACTTTCACTTCTACATTTGAGAATCCAGCGTCGGAGATAATTCGTAAATATTCATCCTCATCTATTGCACCTGCTATACATCCAGTGTATAATTCTGCTGATTCTTTTAACTTCTCCGGTAAAATACCTTTGGTTACAATATCTGAAATACAGAAGTGTCCTCCCTTTTTTAATATTCGATGTGTTTCAGCAAATACTTTCTTCTTATCTGGTACAAGATTAAGAACGCAGTTACTTAAAACGACATCGGTAGAATTGTTCGTTAACGGAATATTTTCAATATCACCTAATCGAAATTCCACATTATTATAATCTAATTTTGAATTGTTCAGTTTTGCTTTCTGAATCATTTTTTCCGTCATATCAATTCCAATAACCTTTCCGCTCTCACCAACCAGTGACCTTGCAATAAAAGCATCATTCCCGGCTCCCGAACCTAAATCGACAACTACGTTGCCTTCTTTTATTCCCGCGTATATTGTTGGAACACCACAACCTAATTGTAAATCTGCTTCAGGCACATAACCATCAAGTTCTTTGTAATTATCATTCATAGCTGTACATCTAGATTTATTTGATGAGCAACAAGATGAAGGAGAACAACAGTTTTCTGATTCAACCTGGTTTGCGATCTCGCTGTATTTCTCCTTTACAATATCCTTAACTGACTTTTTCATACTCATGTTTTTAGCTCATAATTTTTTTTTTTCAAACTCGTAGACGGAATAACTTTAAAAAGGACGCAGCAAAAAATCTTTGCGTCCTTTTTTGACATTCCTCGTCTACATATACAGAATAAATAGTTAAAGGAGAAACATTATGTCCAAAATCAATTATTTCGATAAAGTAGCAAACCAATGGGACGATATGCGGAAAGGTTTCTTCCCAAATCAGGTTAGGGAAAAAGCAGTTGAATTGTCAAAAATAAAAAAAGGAGATGTAGCTGCTGATATTGGTGCTGGAACTGGTTTTATCAGCGAAATACTTCTTGAAAAAGGAGCACATGTGATTGCTGTTGATCAATCTGTTGAGATGCTTTTTCAATTAAAAAAAAAATTCTGTTGTAACTCTGCGCTTACAATCAAAAAAGGGAATGATACAAATTTACCGATTGATGATAATTCGGTTGATTTTGTGTTTGCTAATATGTATTTGCACCATGTTGAGAATCCGCAAATTGCAATTAGTGAAATGGTTAGAATTCTCAAGCCAGACGGTAAATTGATAATTACCGATCTCGATGAACATAAATTTGATTTTCTAATTACAGAGCAAAACGATAGATGGATGGGATTTAAAAGAGAGGATATATCAAATTGGTTTGATAAAGCCGGTTTGAGCAATGTTAAAATTGAATGTATAAACGAAAATTGCTGCTCAACTTCCCAAGATGGAAAAGACAATGCAGAGATATCAATTTTTATCGCAGAAGGAATTAAAAAGTAATAATAAAATTGGGGTTTAAAATGATAGCTAGAGTTTGGAAAGGGATTACTTTGGAATCTGATTCAGAGTCTTATCTAAAATATCTTGAAGAAAACAAAGTAAAAAACTATAGAAATATCCCAGGCAATAAAGGAGTCTATCTTCTTCAAAGGAACGATGATGAGAATACTGAATTTTTAATAATCTCTTTGTGGGACTCTTTAGATTCGATACAAAAATTTGCGTGTTCCGGTATTGAAAAAGCTGTTTACACTCGCGAGGATAAAAAGTACTTACTAAAACTTGAACCTGATATTTTACATTATAATATTACATTTGAAAATATACCGAAAAATATTTCAAGCGAAGACTATTGGAAAATTCCTAGAGGAATAATATAATTCAAAAAAATATTGAAATATTGAGAGGACAAAAAAATAAAAATGAATCAACACACTGAAGCTATTTGGAAAGAATTCCACAAAAAGCTAAAGCAGTTTATAATACTGAAAGTTAGAAGTAAAGATGACGCAGATGATATTCTACAAGAAGTTTTCATCCGGATCCATAACAAAATCGACACGCTCAAGGATAACCAAAAACTTGAAAGCTGGATTTATCAAATAACGAGAAATGTTATTTTTGATTACTACCGTTCAAAGAAACAAGTGATAGAACTTCCAGAATCTCTAGCAGAAGATGATTCATCCGAGGATGAAGCCGCAAAAAGAATCTCACCTAGCCTTATAAAAATGATAGATGAACTCCCATATATTTATAAAGAAGCTCTTCTTCTCACTGAATATAGTGGAATGGCACAGAAACAATTTGCTGAAAGTCTTGGTCTTTCTTTGAGCGGAGCTAAATCGCGCGTACAGAGAGCAAGACAGCAATTGAAACAAATGCTTCTAGAGTGTTGCCATTTCGAATTGGATAGATATGGAAATATTCTTGATTACAAAGAGAAAAACAAATGCTGTAAAAAGTCTAATTAATTAGATTCTTAATTTTGATGGGGAGTTAAATTTTATGCCCTTTCTAAATTTTTGTCTGTGTCAAAACAATTCCCATTGGAGAAGTATATTTTAATCAAAAAGAAATAAATAGGATGATTATCCTTTTTATTTCCTTAACTTACTTAAATATTTTTAAATAACTTAAGTTCTTTTTAATTACGGCTTTATTTCAGTGGGTTTGATAAAGGTTTTATTACTCAAAAGATTTGTAGAGAATTTCAGACAGACTTTGCAATCTTTTCCATAACAAAATGTGTATTACCAAATTTGCATATTGCATCACAATTTGATCTAAGATCAGAAAATAAAATATATTTTATAGGTACGGATATTTTTTTTATTGAAGGTCTGCTTAATTGTAGGATAACATCTTTTTCCCTGCTATCAGGTATAATTAAATAAAATACTTCATCTCCGTCTGCAATTGAGTATGCTAAATCTGTTAGTCTTAGGATTCCCGAATATATACTTGTACTTTTTTCTACTTCGAAAGCTCCGATTATATTGTTAGTATCTTTTTTAAACCAAAGTACATCAACCAATTGAATTGTATTAAGTGTTTCTTTATCCAACTGAATAACGGGAAATGAATTCAAACATAGAAAGGAAAAGTTTGATCCATTGTAAGATTTCGATAAATCATTTCTAGCACAAATTACATCATATCCCAGTGCTTTTCCTATTTTAAGTAAATGATATTGCATTTCGGAATGTAAGCTTTCTTCTTTTTGTTCTTCAAAGATTTCTTTTTGTCGTTTATGGAAAAGAGATTCTAATTTTTTACGTTCATCATCATTAATGTATTCATCACTTCCCACCAAAAGTTTTTGTATTCCTATTTCGTATAGCATCCCTGTAAAGGCTCCTAGATCAAGAGAAAATTCTTGTTGAAACTTCTTATTAGTTTCTACTATTACTTCTCTGATTTTTAAATAATCCTCCCAAGAGCCAAGTTTCTTTTTATCCTTGAATAAATAATTAAACCCTTTAATAATTGCAGTATTAAAAGGCGGGATAATTGTCGGATGAAGAAAATATAAAATACTGGCAACTGCTGGACCAAGACCTTTAATTTTATAAGAAGCTAATTTGATTATTTCTTTAATTACTTGCTCTTCTTTTCCAGCATAGAGTACATTTTCCAGGAATTGACCAAAAGTTGTTTTGTTATTTTCGTTTTCATAAATATCAGGAATTCTCAGCTTTGGTTTCCAATAAAAAGGATGTGCCGCTCCTTCAAAAACTTGTTTCTGCTCAGTAATGCAAGTGAGAACAAATTCAAGTGAACTCCCCTTAAAATCATTTCCAAATTTTTTTTGTTTAATGTCTTCAATAACTTGCATTACACCTCGCCTGATGGAGCGAAAGGCTTTTAATCTATTTTCATTGTTAATAAACCAAGTGTTATAAACTGATTCTTTGTCATCTTTATACTGTTTAATAATAGAACTAAAATTTATTTCCATATTTACTCAGGCTTTTTCCTCAAACGGTGAAAGCTTATAAGTTTCAATCTTGCTATATAAAGTCGGCAGTGATATACCAAGAATTTTATGCGCTTTATTCTTATCCCACTGAACGGCATTAAGAACTTTTTTAATATGATTTTTTTCGTTTTCAGCTAGTGTAATAAATTGAACTTCTTTTTCCTTCTGTTCGCCAGTTTGTGGTTTTCTTAAAAGAATATTTTCTTTGTTTAATACATCATCACTGGAAAGAACTACAGCTTGTGTTAAAACATTTTCGAGTTCCCGAACATTTCCAATCCAGTCATAATTAATTAACATTGTGAGTACATCATCAGGAATTTTGGATATATTCTTATGAAGCTCTTTATTTATTTTTGTTAAAAAGTAATTAACAAGCAAAGGAATATCTTCTTTTCTTTCTCTTAATGGTGGTAGTTTAATTGACACAACATTTAATCTATAAAATAAGTCTTCTCTAAATTTACCTTCGTTAACAAGTTGTTCTATGTTTTTATTTGTTGCTGCAATAATCCTTGCTTTCATATGAATGTTAAATTCGCCACCAACACGTTCAAATTCTTTTTCTTGTAGAACTCTAAGAAGTTTAGCTTGAAGAGAAGGTGACATTTCGGAAATTTCATCAAGAAAAATTGTTCCTTCACCAGCCAGTTCAAATTTGCCTTTCTTTAGTCTATCAGCTCCTGTAAAAGCCCCTTTTTCGTGACCAAATAATTCGCTTTCCAATAAAGTTTCGGGAATAGCAGAACAATTAACTGCAACAAACGGATGAATTTTTGTAATTCCACTATAATGAATTGTTTTGGCTATAAGCTCTTTGCCGGTTCCACTTTCACCAGTAATAAAAATCGTAACACGGTTATTGGAAACCTGTCCAATTATTTTGTAAATAACTTTCATCAAAGGTGATTTCCCGATGATCTTTTTTTCTAATTGAAATTCTTCGGTTTCCTCTTCAACAAATGAGACTAATCTTTCACTTAAGGATTTTGATTCAAGTGCACGTTGAATTGCTATTCTTAATTTCACTATATCGAGTGGTTTTTCAAAATAATCATATGCACCGTATTGCATTGCTTCAATTGTAATTTGAACATCATCGTGTGCTGTTATTAAAATTATTTTTATAAAAGGATCAATCTCTTTTGATTTCCTTAGAACATCTATTCCGGATAATTCGGGCATTTTTATATCAGAAATTATTAGGTCGGGGGTTTGTTTATTTAAAATTTCTAAACCTGTTTTTCCATTCTCTGCTAATAAAACATTATAGCCAGATCTTCTTAAAAAATTCGATAATGATTGTCGAATAGATTCATCGTCATCAATAACCAGTATTTTCTCATTCATTATTTATCCCTTTTAATTATTAAGAGGTAATTTAATTTCAAAGATTGTGTTTTCCTTTTCTCCAGAAATTAATTTTAATGTTCCTTTATGCTGCTCTATGATTTTTTGAGATACCGATAAACCAAGTCCTGTACCTGAAATTTTTGTGGTGAAAAAAGAATCAAAAATATTTTCAGGATCCTCTATACCAATACCATTATCACGAATATAAATTGAAATTGATGATTCATTTATTTTTGAACTCAGCTCAATTATTCCCTTATTAATTATAGCATCAATTGAATTCTGGATTAAATTAAGCAGAACTTGTTTAAATTTATCGGGGTCTACTTCTAAAGTAACATCATTTGTTTTATTGATAAACGTTATCTGTTTATTTGAAGTATTTATTTTGGCTTGTTGAAATACTTCACTTATAAATTGATAAAGATTTACTTTTGAAATGAACAAATCGGTTGTACGAGAAAATTGCAAAACATCTTTTACCAGATTGGTTAATCTTTCAGTTTCTTTTTTTATTATGTCAAATGATTCTTTATCTAAAGAATTTAAATGTAATGATTTACCCAGCATATCAATATTCATTTTTATAGATGTGAGTGGCGTTTTAATTTCGTGTGCAAGAATAGCCGACATTTTTCCAAGTGCAGAAAGTTTTTCGGCTTTCGAAATTTCTGCTTCCATTCTTTTTCTATCTGTAATATCTATTTCAACAAAAAGATATCCTTTTTCAATATTATCAGCAGAGTAAATCTTTGTTATCGAAAGTAAAAGATCTTTTTTATTTCCTGTTTTATCTTTTAATTTTATTTCACCTGAGTAAAATCCTTTATTATTTACTTCATTTATAATTTTATCAAATTCTTCTTGGATGGTATGAAATTGCAGCTCGTTGATTTTTTTACTTCGGTCTTTATTGTTTTGTGTTTCTGTTAATTCAAAAAATTTTACATTAGCTTCGGTTATATTAAAATTATTATCAACAACGGTAATTGCTGCAGGCGATTTTTCGAATGCATTTAAAAGTATTGATATTCTTTCTTCTCGTCTGGATAGTTCTGCTCGATTCTTACTGAGTGTAAACGCCATCTTATTGATCGCATCAGCTAATTCTCCTATTTCATCAGCTGAATTTATATCAACTTTTACATCATAATTACCACTTTCTATTTGCAACACTTTTTCTTTTAGCAAAGAAATTGGGTTTGTTATAATTCTCGAAACAATAAATGATAATATTAAACTTACTGCCAAACCTATAAAAATACTATTTACAAAAAAATTTATAAGACTATTGTAAGAATCGATTTTTAAAAATACCCTGCTTAAGGGAATTAATATTAGTAAAATTATGATTGGAATAAGAACAATAGCTGCAAAGAATATTTTTTTGTTTAAACTCAGAGCATTAACTCTTTGAGCTGCTGCTGGCAATAAGTTGTATCTGCCAATTGCAATTGATGTGAAAAATATAAAACCAATTAAAAACGCAAGAGGACTTATTTCAACAAGATAGTATAAACCGAGAATCCATGGAAGTAAAATACCAAAGATAAAAGTAGTAGTATTTGTTATTATCAATCCAAATAAATAAAGGAGTAATTGTTTTCTAATTTCTGTATCGCTGTATTTTTTGTATTTTATTATAAGTGAATTGATATTTATGATTATGAGTAAAAAATACCATATAACATAGAAAATATAAAGAGATGTAAAACGTGCAGTGAAATGTTCTTCGTGTGCATAAGAAACGTAAATCAAATTCTCGCTCCATAAGAGAATCATTATTACAGTAGAGGGAACAATAATTGATAATCCACTGATTATTCCAATTTTTTGCGGATAAGGAAAATTGAAAGTTAAAAAAGTTATTGATAAAAGTATCATTAAAAGCAACGTGTGACATGATTGGTCAAACAAAGTAACATCAGTTGCTGGCATCATTACAAAATGAACAGTATGAGAAATTAAATAAGCTATTACAAGAGTTAAAGTGATAATAAATAGTTTTGAAGTAATATTACGTGTTGAACGTGAATATATAATAAAAATAAGACCAAATGCTGACACTGCCGTTGCAGTAATGAATATATAATTCCAGAAATTTATCAATGTAAAGTCCATAACAACAAATATTTTTTAATTATCTTTTACAAAATTGTTTTATAGTATTGTGATAAAATTACAATTATTTATTTTCATAATCATATTTATACTTTTTATTGGGAATACAATTGTTCCATTATTTATAAAAGCAAATCGTGATGATTATATAGAAAATGTTAATGCTGAATTATACGATTACAAAAACCATCCTGTTTACCCAATGAATAAAATCTTGCCATTATTCCATTCTATTTCAAGTTAATCTTTTAATATAATTTTATTTCTCTGGCATTATCATTTTATTCCATAGCTTTTTGTTATTAGCTTAAAACCTTTTTAATAAGTTTAATTTTTGGGGAATTGTTATTTGATAATTTAAGTGAGGATAAAAGTCTTGTTTTAGCGTCTTCTATATTTTCTTCTTTATCAGTAAATATTTCGGCAATCAATTCTCCTTTTTTAATTTTTGTTCCAATCTTGGGATAAAAAATTATTCCAGCCTTGGGATCAATCTTATCATCGATTTTCATTCTTCCGGCTCCAAGTTCTAAAGAAGCCATTCCAATTTCAAAATTATTGATTGATTCCAAATAACCATTTTTTGTAGCATAAATTTTTTCGTTGAATTTTGATCTTGGATAACTATCGGTATTTTTAATGTAGTTGATATTTCCATTTTGTAATTCTACAATTTCTAAAAATTTATCAAATGCCTTTCCACTTGAAATCATTTCTTTAGAAATCTCAATTCCTTCATTAATTGTTTTAGCTTTTCCACCAAGCATAATCATTGCACCAGAGAGATTTAATGATAGTTCAAGTAAATCGTCAACTTTTTCACCTTGTAAAATTTTTATGGATTCATAAACTTCTAACCAGTTGCCAATGTAATTTCCAAGAGGTTGGTTCATGTCTGTTATAAAGGCAAAAACTTTTTTCTTAAATGATTTTGCAGTATTGACGAGAGATTCAGCAAGAGCAATTGAATCATTGTAATTTTTCATAAATGCACCGCTTCCTGTTTTTACATCAAGAACAAGTCCATCAATTCCTTCAGCTAATTTTTTACTCATAATACTTGCAGTAATTAATGGAATTGATTCGACAGTTGCAGTAACATCACGCAAAGCATAAATTAATTTATCTGCTGGTGCAACTTCTTTTGTTTGTCCTGCTAAAACCGCACCACATTTTTGAATTATTTTTTTATAATTTGAAAGAGATACATTAACATTAAAACCAGGAATAGATTCAAGTTTATCAAGAGTTCCACCAGTGTGACCAAGTCCACGCCCACTAATCATTGGAACGTTAATACCAGCCGCCGCAACAATTGGGGCAATAATTAATGAAGTTTTATCGCCAACACCACCGGTTGAATGTTTATCAACTTTTTTACCTTTGATGAAATTTAGATCGATGACAATTCCACTATATAACATTGCATTTGTTAAATATGCTGTTTCTTTTTTATTCAAACCTTTTAAATATGCAGCCATTAAAAATGCTGAGAACTGATAATTTGGTATTTCTCCTTTAGTAAAACCATTTACTAAAAATTTAATTTCTTCTTCGGATAAAAATTTTCCATCTCTTTTTTTTCGAATTAATTCAACTACATTCATTTTAAGCTCATATTTAGTGAAAAAAATATTTCTTCTAATCTTGCTGAATCAAATTAACTCTCTTAATTTAAGAATATAAAAAAATAAATAAAGGAAAAACTATGTTCGATCAAAATTATAATTATACTTGTTTAGAACGCTTTCTAAAATACGTAAAAATTGATACTCAATCGAATGAGGATTCAACAACTTTTCCAAGTGATCCTAAACAATTAGAGTTATCTAAACTTTTAGTTGAAGAATTAAAACAAATTGGAATGACTGAAGTTGAAATGGATGAATATGGTTATGTAATGGCAACACTTCCATCAAACACAGATAAAAATGTTCCAACTATTGGATTTATTGCTCATGTTGATACTTCGCCAGCAGTTACAGGCACAAATGTAAAACCAGTAATTCATAAAAATTATCAAGGTGGTGATATTGTATTACCAAACGACAAAACAAAAATTATAAAAGTTGATGAAAACCCAGAATTAAAAGATATGATTGGAATGGATATAATTACTACTGATGGGACAACATTACTTGGTGCAGATGATAAAGCTGGTGTCGCCGAAATAATGGATGCTATGCATTACTTAATTACTCACCCAGAAATTCAACATGGAAAAATTCGCATTTGTTTTACTCCTGATGAAGAAGTTGGGCGGGGCACAGAAAAATTTAATGTTCAAAAATTTGGGGCTAAATATGCTTATACAATTGATGGCTCAACACGTGGAGAAGTTGAAATAGAAACATTTAGTGCAGATGCAGTTGTAATTAAATTTAACGGAAAAAATGTTCATCCTGGTTATGCAAAAAATAAAATGATAAATGCAATTAAAATTGCTTCTTATTTTATTGATCTTTTACCTAAAGACACTCTCTCGCCAGAAACAACAGAAAAACGTGAAGGTTATGTACATCCAACATCTGTTAATGGAAATGAAACTCAAACAGTTATAAAATTCATTATTAGAGATTTTGACGCAAACAAATTAAAAGAGTATGAAAACTATCTTAAAGAATTATGTGAAAAAGCTGTTTCAAAATATCCCGGTTCAACTTATGATTTTGAAGTAATAGAACAATATAGAAATATGAAATATGTTTTAGATAATCATCCACATGTTGAACAATTTGCAATTGAAGCTCTAAATAGATTAGGTATTAATCCGATCAAATCTGCAATTCGTGGCGGAACAGATGGTGCAAGGTTAAGTTACATGGGAATACCAACACCAAATCTTTTTGCTGGTGGACATAATTTTCATGGGTTTTTGGAATATGTTGCTGTTCAAGATATGCAAGCTGCAGTTCAAATGATAGTAACACTTGCACAAATTTGGGAAGAAAAATCTTGATAAGAACGTGATTACAAAATTTTTTTAAGTTCATTTTTAAATATTAACTAAATCAACGTTCTAAAAAATAAATATGCCACATAGATTAACTCGAGCAACTAACGTTGCACTAGGTATAAACATTTTTCTTTTAATTATAAAAGGAATTGTTGGAATCATTTCAAATTCAATTGCTGTAATTTCCGAAGCATTGAATTCTTTTACAGATGTTTTAGTTTCAATTGGAATTAAAATTGCTGTAAAAATATCACGAGATAAACCAGATACAAAACATCAATTTGGACACAATGCCGCACAGCCTTTAGCAGCATTTATTCTTGCTGTTTTTGCATTTGTAGTTGGAATTAACATTGTTGAAGAATCTGTAAAAAGATTAATTGAACCAAAGGATATTAAAATTTCAACTTCTGTTTATGTGGTATTAATTTTTACTATTGTCTCCAAAATATTATTAAATAGATATCAGGTTAAAATTGCAAAAATGTTCAAAAGCCCTGCTATACGAGCCGCATCAATTGATAGTATAAATGATGTGCTTGCTTCTTCAATTGCTTTACTTGGTGTAATTGGTGCTTCAATGAATTTAAATTACATTGATAGCATTGCAGGAATTATGGTTGCTATGTTTATTTTTAAATCCGGTTATGAAGTTGCAAAAGAAAATATGGATTACTTAATGGGAAGATCTGCCGATCATCAATTTGATTCCAAAATTAAAGACATTACTTTGAAGATAAATGGTGTAAAAGGGATTAATGATTTGCGTTCACATTATGTGGGGAATAAATTTCATGTAGAAATTCACATTGAAGTTGATAAAGATATATCAACAAAATTATCTCATGATATAGGCAACGAAGTAAAATATGCACTTGAAGAAATAGAAGAAGTACAAAAAGTTTTTGTTCATATTGATCCAATTTGATCATTGTTTTTTTATAAATGGAAAATCAAATGTCCGAATTAAAAAAATTTACACTAAAACATGTTTTAGATGTATCAGCTAAAAAATATAGCAACAATCCTTCAGTTTCATTTGTTAATAAATCCCCAATAACATATTCAGACTTTAAATTAAAAATAGATGAAACGATTAAATTTTTAAAAAGTGTCGGCATAACTTCAGGTGATAAAGTTGCTATATTAAGCGAGAATCAACCAAATTGGGGAATTGCATATTTTGCAATCACTTCAATGGGTGCTGTCGCCGTTCCAATTATGACAGAGTTTCATACAACGGAAGTACATCATATTTTAAGACATTCAGAAAGTAAAGCGATTTTTGTCTCTGCAAAATATTTTAATAAGATTGAAGAATTTGATTCGTCAGACTTGAATACAAAAATACTACTCGATGATTTTTCTGTTATACCTCTTCAAACAAAAAATGATTTAATTAAAGAAGTAATAACTGGTGCTAAACAAGAATTTGCAAAAATTAAAGAAGCTGCATTTAAATTTGTTGGTTTAATTTCAGAAGAAGTTGAAGAAGATGACCTTGCTTTGATTTTATATACAAGCGGTACAACAGGGCATTCTAAAGGTGTAATGCTAACTCATAAAAATGTTGTTAGCAATGCTGTTGCAACACTTAAAATAGTTTATGCTGATGAAAGAGATCGTTTCCTATCAATTCTGCCTTTGTTTCATACCTTTGAATCAACATTAGGATTAGTAATTCCAATTATGGTTGGGGCATCAATTTATTATATTGATAAACCTCCAACACCAGCCGTTCTTTTACCAGCATTTCAAAAAGTAAAACCAACTGTGATGCTTGCTGTTCCATTAGTTATTGAAAAAATTTGTAGAAATAAAATTTTCCCTGAAATCAATAAAAAATTTATTGTAAGAAATCTTTACAAAATACCAGCAGTTAGAAAAAAATTAAACCAAATTGCTGGTAAAAAATTGATGCAAACTTTTGGTGGTCAATTAAGAATGTTTTGTATTGGCGGAGCTTCTTTGGCTGAAGATGTCGAGCTATTTCTAAAAGAAGGAAAATTTCCTTATGCAATTGGATATGGTTTGACAGAAACTTCTCCATTGGTAGCTGGAACAAATCCTGAGAATGTAAGATTTCGCTCTTGTGGAAAACCAATTCTTTGGTCGCAAGTTAAAATTGATAATCCTGATCCTAAAAATGGTGAAGGAGAAGTTTTAATTAAAGGTCCAAATGTTATGAAAGGTTATTACAAAGATCCTGAAAAAACAAAAGAAGTTTTTACTGAAAATGGTTGGTTCAAAAGCGGCGATCTTGGTGTATTTGATAAAGATGGATATTTATATATCAAAGGTCGTTCGAAAAATGTAATCATTGGTCCAAATGGAAAAAATATTTATCCCGAAGAAATTGAATCAATTATTAATTCTTTACCTTTTGTTGCCGAATCTTTAGTTATGGAAAAGGGTGAAATTCTTATTGCAAAAATTTATCCAAATTATGATGAAATTGATTTACACTATAACATTAAAAAACAAAGTGAACCTGAAGTACGTGAAATTAAAAATAAAATTTTCTCGAATCTTTTAACTCAAATAAATGAACGTGTAAATACTTTTTCAAGAATTAATAAAATTATTGAACAAACTATTCCTTTTGAAAAAACTCCAACACAAAAAATCAAAAGGTTTTTATATATTGAAAATTAAGAAACTAAAATTCTATTAAATTTGTAACATAAATTAAATTAATCGTTCAAGGAAATAAAATGAAAAAACTCTTATTGTTTTTTATTCTTATAACATCATTTGGATTACAAGCACAAAATCCTGAATTAGTTCTAAAGAAAGACCATAAAATAGATTCAACTAAAATCATCATTCCTGATGAATTTTATAAACGTGAGGAACAAGTTATTGTTCAGCTCTTAAATTTTTATCACTACAAAAAGCAGCCATTAAGTGATTCATTATCATCAGTTGTGTTTGATGAATATTTAAAAGCACTTGATTTCAATAAAAGTTACTTTTTAAAATCTGATATAGAAAAATTCGAACCCTTCAGAAATAAATTTGATGATTTTATAAAAGAAGGAAATCTTGAAATTCCATTTTCAATTTTTAATCTGTTCAAAAAAAGAGTAAATGAAAGAATTGAGTATATCAAAGCATCGCTTAAAAATGAATTTGATTTTACAACAAATGAAACTTATAAACCTGACCGTGAAAAAGAAGACTGGGCAAAAGATGAAAATGAATTAAACGAAATTTGGAGACTTAGATTAAAAAATGAAGCTCTCCAAATAATTTTAACTGGAAAAGATTTTCAAAAAGCTGCATCAGATTTAGTTAAACGTTATCAGAATTTTCACAAAGTAATTTTACAATACGAAGCTGAAGATGTTTTTTCGATTTATATAAATTCATTTTTACAAACTATCGATCCTCACACGGATTACTTTTCCCCCGTAAATTCAGATAACTTCAACATTGCAATGAAATTATCTTTAGAAGGTATTGGTGCTCAACTACGTCAAGAAGGGGATTATACAGTTGTTGCTTCAATAGTTCCTGGAGGTCCAGCGGCAAAAAGCAATTTACTTCATGAAGAAGATAAAATAATTGGTGTTGCTCAAGGTGAGGATGGTGAAATGGTTGATGTTATTGGTTGGCGATTGGATGATACTATTCAGTTAATTAGAGGAAAAAAGGGGACAATTGTTAGACTTCAAATTCTCAAAAAAGAAGAAGGCGATAATGCAATACCAAGAGAAATTAAATTAGTTCGAGATCAAATAAAATTAGATGAGCAAGCGGCAAAAAGTGAAATCATTAATTTTGATCATGAAGGAAAGAATTTCAAACTTGGAGTAATAAAACTTCCATCTTTTTATACTGACTTTGAAGGACAGCGATTAAATAAGCCTGATTACAGAAGCACAACTCGCGATGTAAAAAATTTAATATCAAAACTAAAAGAAGAAAAAATTGATGGATTATTAATTGATTTAAGAGGAAATGGTGGCGGTTCACTTCAGGAAGCTATTCAACTAACAGGATTGTTTATAAAAGAAGGACCAGTTGTTCAAGTTCGAAATGCACAAAATATAATTGAAGTTGATAGAGATCCAGATCCAACAATTTTTTATGAAGGACCACTTGGTGTAATTACAGATAGATTCAGTGCATCTGCTTCTGAAATTTTTTCTGCTGCAATTCAAGATTATGGGCGTGGAATTATTATCGGTGAAAAAACTTATGGAAAAGGTACAGTTCAGAATCTTTATGATTTAAGTATGATGATAAGAAACAATGAAAGAAAAGCAGGACAACTTAAATTAACGCAAGCAAAATTTTACAGAATAAATGGAAGCAGTACTCAAAGAAAAGGAGTTTTCCCAGATGTAATTTTTCCTTCACAATATGATGAAGATGAATTTGGTGAATCATCTCGCCCAAGTGCTTTACCATGGGATCAAATAAATACAACACAATTTTCAAAATACTTAGACTTAAATAAAGTAATACCAATACTTCAAAAAAAACATGAAGATAGAACTAAAAATGATATTGAATATCAGTTAATAGTTGATGAAATAAATGAAAATAAACAAGCAAGAAAGCAAAAAGAATTTTCATTAAACTTAGAAACAAGAAAAAAGCAAAAAGAAGAAGCTGAAGCAAAAAAGAAAAAAAGAGATGAAGAAAAAGCAAAGCTATTAGGAATTAAAATTGAAGAGAAAAAAGAAGTTGAAAACCCAAACCAAAATAATTCAAAAACAGATTATCAATTAAAAGAAAGTGGAAGAATAATTGCAGATTTTATCATAGCAAAAGTTGGATAAATTAAAAATGTTCTCAAAAAATTTTGGAATTTAAGGGCAATGGAATTATATTTACGCCCTCAAAATTTTGATTTAGGGCGCGTAGCTCAGGGGTAGAGCATTTGCCTTTTAAGCAAAGGGTCGGTGGTTCGAGCCCACCCGCGCTCACATATTAAAGCCCGATATCAATCAGATTTCGGGCTTTTTTCTTTAATATAATTCGGGACAATACTTTTATGAATTACTTATTTAAAATCTTTTTGTTACTCATTTTTATTTTTAATTCTGAATTCCTTTCCCAAGAAAAACTCCGTTTGATGAGCTATAATATTTTGAATTATCCTAATTCTAGATATGGATCAAGTATTACAACGATTGAACCACATTATAAAAATGTAATTAACAAAATTAATCCCGATTTGATTGTTGTTGTAGAAATGCTTCAACAAAATGGAGTTCAGCAATTTTTAAATAATGTTTTAGGTAATGATTTTAACGCTGCAAATGTTACTATTCAGTCATCAAATAGTTCTGGTTATGACGGAAATGATTGTGCCTTTTATTATAAACCATCTAAAGTGAGATTAATTGAAACAAAAACAATTTCTGCAAGAACAAGAGTAATTTCAAGCTTTAAAGTTGTATCAAATTCTACAAATGATACTTTAATAATTTTAGGTGTACACTTAAAAGCAAATGTTTATAACAGTTCTGATAATAATTTATTGAATCAGCAAAAAAGAACGGATGCTGTAATTTCCTTGCGAAATGAAACAGATAAATATCACCCCAAAACAAATTTTCTCGTTTGTGGTGATTTCAATATTTTCTCTTCCGATGAACAAGCATTTCAAAAATTAACTGATAAATCAAAAACTGGATATGTAATTGATTTTACAAATTCAATTGGTTATTGGAGTGGTGATCCAAAATTTTCTTCAGTATGTACTCATTCCTCAACAAGATTAGATACAAGATTAGATATGATTTTAGTCTCGCAATCCTTAATTGATAAAGGCGGAGTTGATTATGTTGAAAATTCATTTAAGATTTTTGGTAACGATGGGAATCAATTCAACAAATCAGTAGCTAATACAACTAATGCATGGTTTTTAAATGATCCAGATTTAGCAGTTTCAACAACAACAGCATCAGATCATCTTCCTATTTATGCTGATTTTGAATTCGGTGTAAAAACAAATATTCATGATATTTACTTACCAAGTGATTTTAAATTAGAACAAAACTATCCAAATCCTTTCAACCCAACGACAACAATTCGTTTTTCAATACCAGAAACTGAGTATGTAACACTTAAAGTTTTTGATGTTCTTGGAAATGAAATTGAAACATTAATTGATAGAGAATTAAACTTTGGAGAGCATTCCGTTGTCTTTGATGCAAGGAATTTATCGAGCGGAGTTTATTTCTTTCGCTTGACAACACTAACATTTTCTCAAACTAAATCAATGGTAGTGATAAAATGAAAAAAGCTATAATTCTTTTTGCCATTCTTCTAGCCACTACACAAAAAGGATATGCACAGTTAAATTCTGCTTTTACTATATCAGGCGGCATGCAATATGGAAGCACGTTAGGGGCAAAAGCCGTTCCTGTTCACATTTCTTGGCGCCAGGTTCAACGGTATTATATCTCGTCATACGATTGGAGTTCTGTTGATAGTTTTATTCGAGCAGCTCAATCCGCGGGTTTAGAACCGTGGATCGTTCTCAGATGCACTAATCCAATAAGCGCAAGCGATACGATTCCAGGAACATGTGCTTATATTTATGACCATAGCAGTGGAACGACTGATAATTTATCATCGTGGTTTCCTGAGGACACAGTGAAGTGGAAACTCTTTCTTGATGCTTTGGTCGAAAGGTACGATGGCAACGGCATCAGCGATATGCCGGGACTAACTCTCCCAGTTAGCAAATGGCACATAGGACAAGAATGGCCAAGAATCTGGTGCAGCCAGTTTGACAAGAACAGTCTGCAATTTGCTGAGGAGTTTGTACGTTATGAAGTTATGACGTACAATGAAATCAAAAAACGTCAAACTAATTCAATTATTAGTTTTGCCGGTTTGACGAACCACAAGGTAAACACCTTTTATGATGGCTACTATAACCAATCCACGTACTGTCTGAGTGGTGATTGCAATACTCAGAATAATCTCACCCGTGAAATGCTATCATCAATTCCTGAATTCCTATCGAGTCGCACAATCACTTTGTATTTACTGCAAAATGCAAAATATGATGTATTGGATGTTCACCAATATGGTGAATGGCAGCACATTCCGGATGTGGTGAAATGGTGTAAAGATCATGCTGTATCAAGAAGCATCCCCGTCGTTTTTTTTGAAGGAGGCGGTCCGTTTTGTAAATCTTGTGAGAACATTTATCATCCTGCCAGCGAAACCAAAGGAACTCTCCCGCCTGAATTAGTGAGAGATAATGCATCATACGTAGTCTATTATTTTATCAGTGGACTTGCCAGCGGAGTTAAACGGCTGAATTGGAATGTCAGCCCTGAATACAGTGCTTGGGGCTCGATCTGGGGTGATTTGGATTTGCTAAGCATCAATTATGTTCCGAAACCGTCTTTTTACACGTATCGTTTTCTTTCAAAGTATGTTTTTGCAAGTGAACAAGCGGACTCAGTTGTTCGCGTTGCCGAATCTAACCCCAGCCTTTATCATTATAGAATCAAACCCCTTGGAATGGAAGTAATCTGGTCAACCAATTCCAAAGATAGTTTTGTGTTAAACGGCAACGGTAAACTTTATCTATATCATATTCCAACTGTAATGGGAGATACTGTTGTCGTTGAAGACACCTTAGTCATTTCAGGTTCATATAATATGCAGTTAAGGGATGGTGTGCCGATATTCTTTCAGTGGGCTTCTACCACAGGTATAGATGATAGGAATATCTTGCGGGTTCCTTTATTTTTTGAGCTATCACAGAACTTTCCCAATCCTTTCAATCCATCAACAGTGATCAGTTATCAGTTACCAGTGGAGAGTTACGTTAAATTGAAAGTCTACAATGTACTTGGCAGAGAAGTGAGAACGCTAGTAGATGGAGAATTAAGCGAGGGTGAGCATTCCATTATCTTTGATTCAAAAGATTTGCCCAGTGGGGTGTATTTTTATCAATTGAAAACTAATAATTTTGTTAAACAAAGAAAAATGGTCATTATAAAATGAAATTTTTCAGCTCAATCATTCAACGAAGATTGTTCGTAGAAATTCTTAAGCTTACTTTTATTTCGGTTAGTATAGGATTATGGGGATACGAAAAGGTATTAGCACAGATGCCGATCCGTTACCTCGACCAAGTGTTTTCTGAGGTGCAGGTAAACAAAGGCATTGTCTTTGGCTCCAACATCAATTTGGATGGTCAAATACAGGAGTTGCTGTTGGATTTTTATCAACCGGTGGGTGACGCGCTTTCTTTTCGTCCCTTGCTTATTTGGATACACGGAGGCGCATTTGTAGGGGGCAAGCGTAGTGATTTGAAAGCGCAGGTCATGGGCAATGAATTTGCAAAACGCGGATATGTTGTAGCTTCAATTGACTATCGTCTCGGTGTGGCTGATAGTAGTAACATTGCTTTTATTGAAGCCATGTTACGCGCTACACAAGATAGCAAAGCTGCAATCCGTTTTTTTCGTAGATATGCTTCACTATATGGAGTGGATACTACACATATTTTCGTTGCTGGCTCTTCCGCTGGCGGCATTACTGCTCTGTTAACAGCTTACTGGGATCAGGATGAATTACCTGCTACGGTAGATCAGGCTCGTTGGGGCGAACTAGAAGGCTCCAGTGGCAATGCGGGTTACTCCTCAATTGTTCATGGTATACTCAACTGCTGGGGTGGTATTGCCGACACCAACTGGATAGATGCTGGTGAACCGCCGGTCGCAGCTTATCATGGTACAAACGATAGTATAGTGCCGTACGATGTCGGATTGACTTCATCTGGATTTCCTTTTAATGGAAGTGCTGCGATTTGTCGTGCAGCCGCCCGAGTCGGTATTTATTATGAACTGGCTCTAATTCCTAATATGGGACACGGTGTTGCCAACAAAACCCAGATGGATAGTCTTATCCTTTTTGCCTCCCATTTTTTTTATCGGTTACTGACAACAACTAATATTTATGACTCAGTTCCTTATCAGCATTACAATTATGAGAATTTTAATTTATTTCAAAATTATCCCAATCCGTTTAATCCCGCAACAACAATTCGTTTTTCAATACCAAAAACAGAATACATAACACTTAAAGTTTTTGGTGTTATGGGAAATGAAATTACCACATTAGTTAATGGAGAAATGACGGCTGGCGAGCATTCCGTTATCTTTGATGCGAAGCACTTAGCAAGTGGAGTTTATTTTTATAAACTGCAAGCAGAAAAATTTATACAAGTTAAAAGAATGATTTTACTACAATAGTATCATATGACCTAAACTTTAAATAAAAGGCTTGAACTATGAAATCAATAAAAAATTGTTTTATTATTTTACTGAAAACATACTATCGCATGAAATATTTTTACACTACAATTTTCATTCTTATTAATTCATCTGTCTACGCACAATTTATTATCTCTCCCGGTTTGTACACATTAGGGACAGCAGATAAAACGACGCCTGAAAATATTGTTAATCTACCGTTCATTGATGGAGTTGTAATCCGTACAAAATGGGAAACTGTGGAAAAACAGCCCGGTCTATTCGATTGGACATATATCGATTCTGAAGTGAATAATGCCAAAAAATTTGGTAAAAAATCAGTCATCCAGATTTTGGGAAGTCCTGCATGGATACGTGATTCGCTTAATGCACAGGTATATTTCTATATTGATCAAAATAAATATCACCCCACATTTGGAGATACGTTGTTCGGTTATATTCCGTGGGACAACATCTATCTACAACGTGTGAAAAATTTGATTACTGCTCTCGGTGCGAAATATGCCGCCGATACAAATATTGCTTACATTAATGCTGTGTCCGGAAGTATTTCGCGTAATTTGCCAGAAAAGATTGCTGATGGAAGAAATTTTTGGGAGGTATTTGATTACAATCCGGATACACTGATTGCAAAGTTGTGCAGTGTGTTGGATGTGTATATGTCGGTATTTCCCAATACACCGTTATGGAGTTCAATGGATTATGTGTCGTTCGAACCAAAAGCAACCGGAAAAAGGCCCAATTATGTCTGCGGTGAATATGCGAAATACGGTGTTGGAAAATATCCGGACAGATTTGGTTTATGGCGGGAAGATATCAGCGGGTGCACGCTGTATCCGCCAAATCCAGGATCGCCATGGGCTGTGATGAGCAATTATTCTGATAGAACCGGCGCACAAATGTTATGGCATGTTCAGGATGGTCCCACAAGAATGAATCAATGCGGCATTGCTGATACTACAAAAGCGGGAGTAATGCAGGCGGCACTGGAAAAGGGAATAATGTTTGGGATACGCTATTTTGAAATTTACGGCGCCGATGTAAAAGATACTTCTTTACACAATGTATTTACGTTGTTTTCAGAAAAACTTCATTCTACGCTGACAGATGCAAAAGAAATGAAACACAATTCTGAAATCCGTACCTTTCAATTATTTCAGAATTATCCAAACCCGTTCAATCCATCTACAACAATTCGTTTTTCACTACCAAAAACAGAACACGTAACACTGAAAGTATTTGATGTTCTCGGAAATGAAATTACAACACTGGTCAATGCAGAAATGACGGCTGGCGAGCATTCGATAGTCTTTGATGCAAAAAATTTATCGAGCGGAGTTTATTTTTATCAATTAAAGACTAATTCATTGATAAAAATTATGAAAGCGGAGGTGTTGAAATGAAAAAAATTATTCTTTCTTTAATTTTAGTTCTGGTATTGAATTCCTTCTTTTTAAATGCTCAGAATATTAATCTTTCGAATGGAAAAATATTTGAAGGAGAGCCATTTTTAAGAGTAAATCCAAACAATTCCCAACACTTGGTTCTTGTATGGATGGGCTATGACCATCCTTATAAAGTTGCTTTATATTACCGGGTTAGCTTTGATGCAGGAAATACTTGGTCAAATAAGGCTAAGATTCAGCAAACAAACAGTGTATTTTCCGCAGCAGACCCTAGTATTGACTTTGATAATCAAGGAAACGTTTATTTATCTTATGTAGAATTTGTTAGCCCACCAAATACAACGGATTCAGGAGGTATTTTTATGAGAAAATCTACCGATGGTGGTTTAACTTGGCAATCGCCGGTAAAAGTAATGGATTTGAACAGTGATCCTGGTAAAAGGGCAATTGATAGGCCCTGGCTAAGGGTTGACAGATCATCTGGTTCGAGTAACGGCAATATTTATATCACATCTATGAATATGGCAGGTGTAACAACGCCTCCATTCAATCCATACTTGCATAGGTCTTTTGATGGTGGTAACACATGGGAAGCATATAAATACATAGATACAGCAGGATGGTTGTCAGGAAATTTTATATCTCATCCTATGTCTACTCCTGATGTTTCTGCAACAGGAGTTTTTCATGCTATTTATCCGAGTTATGATTATACTCAAAACCCATACCCACGATACATTCATGTCAAGAGCAGTGATTCAGGTAACACCTTAAATTACAATACTGTTTTTTATGACACAAATAATGTCAATGATTCCTTTCCAAAAAAAGGGTATTTGCTTAGAGTTAATCCAATAAATCCTCAGCATTTGATATTTTTTTATCTTGCTAAGAACTATGGAGATATTGATGTTTTTGCCAGAGAAAGTTATGATGGTGGGATGACTTGGGCAGGTCCACAAAGAATTAATGATGACCCAGTTTCAAACAAACGTATGCAGGATTTGGTTTGGGCTGAATTTAATCAACATGGAGACTTGTTTGTCGCATGGCGTGACAGGCGAAATGCACCTGATTCTACTTTTACTACTTCTTCTGAAATTTGGGGTTCTGTAAAATGGCACGATTCAACTGATTTTGCTGTGAATTTCAAAATATCAGACAATCTTGTACCTTACGATTCAATACTCGGAGCAACATCGGGAAATGATTTCATGTGCGTTCAGTTTTCAAATGACACTGCGTATGCAGTTTGGGGTTCCAATACAACAGGTACACTCAATATCTGGTTTCAAAGAATAAATCTATCAAATCTCACCAATGTTAATATTGAAAGCGCAAAGAATCTTCCAAGCGATTATACTCTTTACCAAAACTATCCCAATCCCTTCAACCCATCCACAACAATTAACTTTTCACTACCAAAAACGGAATATGTAACACTGAATGTTTTTGATGCTCTCGGAAATGAAATTACAACACTGGTCAATGCAGAAATGCCGTCGGGCGAACATTCAGTTGTCTTTGATGCAAAAAATTTATCAAGCGGAGTTTATTTTTACAAATTGCAAAGCGGTGAATTTGTTCAGGTTAATAAGATGATATTGATGAAATGATAAAAATAAATTGAAATTGGGTTTAACAGCAGAAAAATGTAGACTAATTAAAAATATTTAAACACAGACTTCAAAGATTAGACAAAAGAACTTTCATTCTTTTAATCCTAATAAATCCAGCAAACGATCATGAGCATCTTTTGGTAATTCAACATTGTACTTTTTGTAAAACTCAATTGTTTTTTCTACTGAGTTAAAATAATGTTTGCAGTTGTCACAGTTTTCAAGATGATTTTTTATTTCAATGCATTTAGGAGAATCAAGTTCTTCACCTAAATTGTCGCATATGTGATTCATTACTTCTTTACAAGTTGGAAGAGGATGAACGATATTTAAATTAATTTCACTCATTAATTCATCTCCTCTGATAAAAATTTATTTAATTCATTTCTCAAAAAGGCTCTTGCACGATGCAACCTTGATTTTACAGCAGGAATTGTAAGCTCTACAATTTTAGCCGTTTCTTCCGTAGATAAACCTTCAACATCACGAAGGAGAAACACAATTCTATAATCAGCAGGAAGTTTTTTTATTGCTTCATCCAAAATGTTTTTAAGTTCATTATTTTCAGTTATTTGATCTGGCGAAAATTTCCAATCTGCAATGTCTTTTTCATCAATTACAGCTTCTTCATCTTCAAAAGATGCGAAGCCAATATTTTTTTCAGAACGAGCAAGCATTAAACAATGGTTTGAAACAACTCGATATAACCAGGTTGATAATTTAGAATGACCACTAAACTGATTTAAATGTTTTACCATGCTTAAAAAAGTTTCCTGCATAGTGTGTTCAGCTTTGTCTTTATTTCGACAAATTTTATATGAAAAATTAAAAACAGTTTGTTCGTAAAGTTTTACTAATTCAGTTAATGCTTTACGATCACCATTTTGTGCGAGTTCTATTAATTTTGTTTCGTCCATAAGTAAGATGATTTAATTTATTAATGGATTCATTTCATTTTTCTGATATTATCTAGACTATGCCATAATAATAAAGATGCTATCGAATAATATGGATACCAATTATTTTTCTTTGCAATTAATTTAATTTTGTTTTCATCTGGTAAAGTCTTCAATTTGTAATTATTCATAATTGCTTTTCTTATTCCTAAGTCACCTGTTGGTAATACATCTAATCTTGCTAATACAAAAATTAAAAACATATGAACACTCCATACACCAACGCCTTTAACTTTTGTTAGCTCATTAATAATTTCATCATTAGTCATTTTAGACAAGCCTTTCAATCTCACTTTACCATTAAGAATTTTATGTGATAAATCTTTAACATATTGTACTTTTGCGTTAGATAATCCAAAACTTCTCAGTGTTTCGTCGGGTGTATTTATAATTTTTTCAGGAGTTGGATTATTTCTATAATATTTGAAAAGTCTATTTTTGATTGAACGGGCAGCAAGTATTGATAATTGTTGCCCAATAATTGCTCCTAATAAAAGATTGAAGTATTTTCGATGTGTTGTTAAATTTGGTTTGTCATAAGTTAAAATTAATGAAGCTAATTTTGGATCGTTTTGTTTTAAGTGATTTAATCCTTTTTGAAATTCATTTAACGACATTTTAATAAATAATTTTTTTAACAATTGGTTGACTAAAATGGAAAATCAATTAATGATTTCTTTAAGTCGCAATAAGTTACTGAAAAATGTAGAAATCAATAAAATTGACCTTCGCAATATACGAGGAAAATTAATTACAATTGGGGAAGGTGAAATACTTTACCGAGAAGGTGATCATGCTGATGGAATTTTTCTTGTTGTATCTGGTGAAATTAATCTTTTGAAAAAAAGATTATTAGGTAAATCAAAATCTTTTATCTTTAGCGAAGATGACTTTTTTGGTCAAGAAGAGTATTTAGAAGAAACTTCAAGAACTTCTACTGCTGTTGCGTTAAGAGATTCATATTTGATTTTTCTTTCCAAAGATGAAATAGATATTTTAATCAGGCAAGATGATAAAATTTTACAAAATCTAAGAGAAACTTTTCAAGAACCGATTTCTGAAGCAAAAACTTTCAGTACGATTATCTCGGATACAAAAGAAGAAATAAAAGAACAAAAAATCGATTTCAAAGAAGAAGAAATCAAAACTCAAGAAGAATCTCATGAATTTTTCCAATCTATTTCTGATTCATCTCGTTCTGGCGATGAAAATTTAGTTCACCCACTTGAAAAAATAGAAAGTAAAATTGAAAAAACACCTGAAGAAAATTTACCTTTTGATGAATCTCTTTTTAATGAAGATGGAATTATAAAAGCTGAGTTTGAAATTCCAACCGAAAAAACTGAAGAGCAGAAAAGTAAAGTAATTGAAAAGAATGCTGAAGAAACTGCAGAGGAAAAAAAAGTTGAACAAAAACCAAAAGATGATTTAGATGATGCTCTGTTTGCTGCTTTAAGTGGTTTTACAGCAACTCAAGATGAAAAAAAGGAAATGGAAATTTCAGAGGAAAATTTATCGGATCAAGATGATCAAAGTTTTTATGCTTCAATGGAAGATTTTGAACCAAAAATTCCTGATGAAAAATTAAATGAATTTAAAATTGAAGAAGATAAAATCAAAAAATCCTTTGAAGAAAAAACTCAATTACCAGAAGATGAAAAAATTATTGAAGAAGCTCAAGAATACATTAATCCATTAAAAGAAGAAATTATTGAAGAAAAAATTGAAACCGTAAAACAAACTTTTGAAGAAACAAAAGGAATTGATTTAATATCAAAAGATGAAATAAAAAAAACTGATAATCATGAAAAACAAACAAATAAATTAACAACTGATGAACTGGAAATGTTACTTCGTGCTGCAGAACTTGTAAATTCTACAATTAAAGTTGATGAAGTTTTGCAAAATATAGTAACAGTTGCAATACAAATAACAAATGCTGATCGAGGTACATTATATATTGTTGATAAAGAAAAAAATGAATTGTGGTCTTTAATTCTTCAGGCAAATGAATTAAAAGAAATCAGGTTGAAAATTGGTGAAGGGCTTGCTGGCTACTCAGCAAAAAAAGGTGAAGTATTAAATATTCGCGATGTTCAAAATGATCCTCGCTTTAATAATGAATATGACCGTGTAAGTGGTTATGTAACAAAAAGCATGATTTGTTTCCCGATAAAAAATAATCAGGCACAGGTAATTGGAGTATTACAATTAATAAATAGTAAAAATGGGTTTTTCACAGAACGTGATGAAACATTTTTAGCTGCGTTATCTGTACATGCAGCTTTAGCTTTGCAAAATGCTGAGCTTGTTGAAAAATTATTGCAAGGAGAAAGAGTTAATTCTCTTGGTAAAATGGCTAACTTTTTAATTCAGGATATTAAAAAACCAATTCTTGTTAGTAAAAGATATGCAGAACATTTACTTAGTAAAAATCTTCAACCTGAAATTTCTCAAATTGTTCAAATGTTGCTTGATCAAATAACACATATTGTTGATTTAGTTCAAACTACTTCAAGTTATTCAGAAGGTAAAACTGTTTTAAGAACCATTAATGCAAGTTTAAATAACACACTTGCAGATTTTGCAACTAGGATTGAAAACTTTGTTAATAATAAAAATTGTAAAATAATTAATGAGTTTGATAAAGATGTAACTGTTCGAATTGATATGAAAGAATTATATCAATCTTATTTTCATATAATAAGAAATGCTTGTGATGCAATGCCCGAAGGAGGAACTATTCATATTTCAACAAAGCGTGAAGAAAAGAAAGTTAAAATTCTGGTTAAAGATAATGGAATTGGTATTCCTGATTCTATAAAAGAAAAAATTTTCGATCCTTTTGTTTCTTACGGGAAAAAAGATGGGACTGGATTAGGATTACCTATAGCTAAAAAAATTATTGAAGCTCATAATGGTAAAATTGAATTTGATAGTGCAGTAGGAATTGGAACTACTTTCATAATTACTCTTCCTATTGCTTCAATATTCTAAAATAATTTTATGAATTACAATTTAGTTACTATTCTTGGACCAACTGCTGTAGGAAAAACAAGATTAGCGGTACTCCTGGCAAATCAATTTAATGGTGAAATAATTTCTGCAGATTCACGTCAAGTTTATATCGGAATGGATATTGGCACAGGTAAAGATTTAAATGATTACATTGTTGATGGCAAACAAATAAATTATCATCTTATTGATGTAATTCATCCAAATGATGAATTCAACCTTTTTGAATTTTATAAAAAATTTTTCGAAGCTTTTTACTCAATCAACCAAAAAAATAAATTACCTTTTCTTTGCGGTGGAACAGGATTATATCTTCATTCAATCATTAAAGATTATAATCTTTCTGAAGTTGATTTTAATCATGACAGAATTGAGCAACTTAATAAATTAGATTTCGAAACATTAAAAAGCATGTTATATAAAATCCAGCCAAAGCAACACAACACAACTGATATAATTAATAAAGAAAGAGTCATTCGTGCATTAATGGTAGCAGAACAAAGCGAGCAAAAAGAAGTTAAATACAAAACTAAAATCAAATCATTTAACATCGGTGTTTTTTTGGAAAGAGAAGAGGTAAAAAAGAGAATTACCGAAAGATTAAAAATGCGTTTACAAAATGGAATGATAGAAGAAGTTGAAAAATTACTGCATAATGGTGTTTCATTCGAACGATTAGAGCAGTTTGGACTTGAATATAAATTCGTTGCAAAATATTTAAAGAAAGAAATTACACATCAGGAAATGTTCGAAAAATTAAACATTGCAATTCATCAATTTTCTAAAAGACAAATGACATGGTTTAGAAAAATGGAAAGAGAAGGAATAAAAATTAATTGGATTCATGGACCTAACTTTAATGAAGCTGAAGAATTAATATTAAGAAATCTTTTCTAAAATGAACCAACCAAAAATTGTAAAAAATTATCTTAAAAAATTTTCATGTGATAAATGGAAACTATTTGTAAACGATGACCAACTTTTCGAAAATATTTTTGTTATACCAGCTATAGATGAATACGAAAATCTAAAAAAACTATTTACTTCAATATTGGCAAACGATAAAGAATATTTTTCAAACACATTATTTTTAATTGTGATAAACAATTTAAAAAGCTCAGCAAAACAAGTTAAAGATAAAAATCAAAAAACAATTTCATATTTCAAATCGATCATAAAAAGTAAAGTTATTGATGAACTTTCAGAAAAAATAATTTCATCAAAACTCAATATTGGAATAGTTGATGCTTCAACTGAAAATAATGAAATGCCGGAAAAAGAAGGTGGTGTTGGCTTTGCAAGAAAAATTGGAATGGATTTAGCACTCAAATATTTTGATTATGAATCTACAAAAATAAAAATGCTTTTTTGTCTTGATGCAGATTGTATAGTTCAAGACAATTATTTGAAAACATTAGTTGATGAAGTCAACAATAAAAATATTGCTGCTGGATATGTCGAGTATGAGCATCTATTACCAGATGATGATGAAGAAAAAAAGGCAATAATAATTTATGAAATATTTTTACGTTATTATGTGCTCGGATTAAAATACGCAAATTCACCTTTTGCATTTGATACTATTGGCTCAACTATGTTTTGCGATTTTGAACATTATATTAAAATTGGAGGAATGAATAAAAGGAAAGCGGCAGAAGATTTTTATTTTTTAGAAAAACTTGCAAAGCTTACTAAAATTCAAAAAATAAATAAAACAAAAATTTATCCTTCGTCAAGAAAATCGTGGCGGGTTCCTTTTGGTACTGGACAAAGAGTTCAACGTTACTTTCAAAATACACACAATGAAAATTTAGTTTATCATCCGCAATCTTTTGAAATATTAAAAAAATGGATCGAAGTATTTTTTACAAATGACATTTTTACTTCTGATGAATATTTATTCAAAGCAAATGAAATTCATGTTGAACTAAAAAATTTTTTAGTGCTTCATTCTTTCAATGTTGCATGGAATAAAATTATAAATGAAACTGAAAAGAAAGAGCAGATCCAAAAACAAAAATTATTTTGGTTTGATGGATTTAGAACATTGAAATTGATTCATCATTTACGTGACAATGCGTTTCCAATGGTTTACTTTGATGAAGCTCTTGATAAATTATTTTCTTTATTGAAAATTGAATTTGAAAATCCAAATAAAAAATTAAGTTGGGAGTATATGTTTTCTTATTTAGAAAAATTGCGTCAAGTTAATTTCTAGTTATATCAAGAATCCAATCTTTATTTATGCTTGAATGAAAAAATTTTAAATAAAATTAGGATATTAAGTTTTATATCTGTATGTTTGTTCTTGTAAGGCAGTAAGTTTTTGAAATAGTTGTAGTAGTAAACGCAATTCGATTTACCCACAGTAGTTTTAAAGCCCTGTCAAAACAAAATCAATCAATAACAAAATATTAAAAAGGAGTTCTCATGGCAGAGCGCAAAGTAGGAACTGTAAAATGGTTTAATTCATCTAAAGGTTTTGGGTTTATAACTCAAAATAATGGTGATGATGTATTTGTACATTTTCAAGCAATACAATCAGATGGATACAAATCATTAAACGAAAATGATAAAGTTGAATTTACAGTTACACAAGGACCAAAAGGTCTTCAAGCAACTGATGTAAAAGTAATTAGCTAATCAAAAAATTGAAAGCCTCAGTAATTCTGATGGCTTTCAAAAAAACTTTTTTAAAAGAATAAATTATTAGGTTTTAAAAATAAAATAACTTATGTTTGTTCTTGTAAGGCAGTAGTTTTAGAAGTAGTTGTAGAAGTAAACGCAATTCGTTTTACCCACAGTAGTTTTAAAGCCCTGTCGTTATAAAATCAATATTAACAAATTAACAAGGAGTACTCTGATGGCAGAGCGCAAAGTAGGAACCGTAAAATGGTTCAACGCAACAAAAGGTTTTGGTTTCATCTCTCAAGAAGGTGGAGAAGATGTATTTGTACATTTTCAAGCTATTCAATCTGATGGATACAAAACATTAAATGAAAACGATAAAGTGGAATTTTCAGTTACACAAGGACCAAAAGGTCTTCAAGCAGCTGATGTAAAAGTTATCCGCTAAAAAAATCGAAAATTCGCTGAAAACCCCGACTCTTTGTCGGGGTTTTTTATTTTTAAAAAATAGAATTTTTCTTGATTTTTTGATGTCATAATGATATTATTATAATAGCAAAAATTAAGGAGGATCTAAAATGGATGCAATTACAGAAAAAAGAGCATTTAGCGTTAATGGATTTTTAATGTTATTAATAGTTCTTGTTATATTTTTATTAGCTGGTTATCTTATTTTAAATTCTATGTTAATTTCTTCAATTGTACTTTTAATTTTTGGATTTATTTCACTTGGTGGATTTTTAGTTCTACAACCAAATAATTCAGCTGTATTAATTTTATTTGGAAAATATATTGGAACAATCAAAGATTCTGGATTTTGGTGGGTAAATCCTTTTGCATTTAAGAAAAAAATTTCACTCCGTATTCATAATTTTAACAGTGAAAAAATAAAAGTAAATGACCTTCATGGTAATCCAATTGAAATTGCAGCTGTAATTGTATGGCGTGTTGTTGATAGCGCTCGAGCAATATTTGATGTTCAGAATTACGAACAATTTGTTTCTATTCAAAGTGAAACTGCAATTCGTGCTGTTGCTTCTCAATATTCATATGATTCTAATGAAAATGATAAAATGTCTTTGGTTGGCAATCAACATGAAATTGCTGAAGAATTAAAAAAATTTACTCAATCGAGATTGGAAATTGCAGGTATTGAAATAATTGAAACAAGATTGAGCTATCTTGCTTATGCACCTGAAATTGCACAAGCTATGTTGCGTCGTCAACAGGCACAAGCTGTTGTTGCTGCAAGGACAAAAATTGTTGAAGGAGCTGTTGGTATGGTAGATATGGCTCTTAAAGCATTGAGCGAGCAACATATTGTTGAACTCGATGAAGAGAAAAAAGCAACGATGGTGAATAATTTAATGGTAGCTTTAGTTTCTGAAGTTCAAGCTCAACCTGTAATTAACGCTGGTTCACTTTATTAATCGGGATTTTTATGAAATCATTAAATGATTTTATTGGTGAACAATTATTTTTTATTAAACCTAAGCTTCTAAAAAATTATTATGAATTGAAACTTGGAGACGAAACTATTGGTTATGTTGAAGTAAAAGGTTTCTTTAAGAATAAAGCTTATGTCAAAATTTTTGATAAGGAATTTATTTTTATTCAAGCTTCTTTTTGGAGATCGATTTTAGAAATTAAAGAACTCGGAAAAGAAATTTCATTTGCAAGTTATAATTCAAAACTATTTAAAGATTATGGATTTATTGATTTGCCAATGGGTGAATCATTAAAAGTTAGCTATAGTTTTTTTAATTCAAATTATGATTTGAGAAATAGCTTAGGCGAAATTTTAATTCAGTACTCAAATAAATTTCCATTTAAAACAAGAACCGATGTTTCAATAGAAAAAAAATCCCAAATTCTTGAAAAATATCCTTGGGTAATTTTTATTCCATTTTTTGTAAAGCTGGAAAGAAGTAAAAATTCAAGAGTAATTTAATTATGGCTGAGAAAAAAAAATTTTTATTAAGAATTGATGAAAATGTATATTCTGCTTTAGAAAAATGGGCTGCGGATGAGTTAAGAAGCATTAATGCCCAAATTGAATATATTTTAAAAGAAAACTTAAAACAAAAGGGTAGATTAAAAGAAGAGTTGAATGAAGATAAAAAGGAAAACGAACAATAAATTTTCTAACTTTGAATATTGATAAATAAAAAGGTTATAAACATGATGCAATTCAGGAAATCATTCTTTTATGTAACATTAATTTTAATTGTTTTTACTGTTTCAATATTTGCACAAACTGTTAATATAAAAATCATCCAAACTACGGATGAACATGGTGCATTGTTCCCTTACGATTTTACAGATCAAAAAGAAATAAATAATTCTTTAGCTCAGGTTTATACTTTTGTAAAACAGGAAAGAGAAAATAAAAATCAGGAAGTAATACTTTTAAGCGGTGGTGATATTTTACAAGGTACACCTGCTGTTTACTATTATAATTTTGAAAAAACAAATGTGCCTCATCCTTTTTCTGAAGCATTTAATCTTATGAAATATGATGCCGCTGCTGTTGGTAATCATGATATTGAAACTGGTCATGCTGTTTATGATAAATTTAATAAAGAAATAAAATTTCCATGGCTTGCGGCAAATGCAATTAATAAAAAAACTGGCAAACCATATTTTAAACCATATACAATTATTAAAAAAAAAGGAATTAAAATTGCTATTCTTGGTTTAATCACACCATATATTCCACATTGGTTGCCAGAAAAATTATGGAGCGGAATTGAATTTGAAGATATGGTTAAAACAGCTGAAAAGTGGATTAAAATAATCAAAGAAAAAGAAAAACCAGATTTAATGATTGGACTATTTCATTCAGGTGTTGATTATACTTATGGAAATCAATCTATTAATGATGATAAAAATGAGAACGCATCAAAAATTATTGCTCAACGTGTTCCTGGGTTCGATATTATTTTTGTTGGACATGATCATCATGGATGGAACTTTAAAGAAAAATGTGTTGATGGAAATGAAGTGCAGATTTTAGGTGCTTCAAGTTCGGCACGAGATGCTTCTGTAGCTAATCTAGTTTTAACTTTTGACAAAAATTTAAAGACATGGAAAAAAGAAATCAAAGGTGAAATTGTAGAATCTAAAAATTATATTCCTAATGATGCTTTCTTAAAAAAATTCAATCCACAATTTGAAGAAGTAAAAAAATATGTTTTAAAAGAAATTGGAAATTTTACTGAAACAATTTATACACGTGATGCTCTTTTTGGAAATTCATCTTTTACAGATTTAATAAATCAAGTTCAACTTGATGTAACTAATGCTGATATCTCATTTACAGCACCACTATCATTAAATGCAAAAATTGAAAAAGGAAATGTTTATGTTGGGACAATGTTTAAACTTTATCGTTACGAAAATTTTCTTTACACAATGAAACTTACTGGCAAAGAAATTAAAGATTACCTTGAATATTCATATAACTTATGGTTTAATCAAATGAAAGATGAAAATGACCATCTGTTAAAATTTGAAAAGGATGAAAAAGGCAATTTATTATTTGATAATAGAAATCAAGCTACGTCACTTGAAAATCAGTACTACAATTTTGATTGTGCATTAGGAATAAATTACACTGTTGATGTTTCAAAACCATTTGGTGATAAAATAAAAATTTCGTCAATGAGTAATGGTGAAAGCTTTGATTTAAATAAAACGTATAAAGTAGCAATTAATTCTTATCGTGGTAATGGTGGTGGCGGTCATTTAGTTGATGGTGCTAAAATTCCATTTGAAGAATTGACTAAAAGAATTATTAACTCGACAGAAAAAGATTTTCGTTATTATATAATGAAATGGATTGAAAAGCATAAAACAATCACTCCAAAAGCAACTGGTAATTGGAAAGTAATCCCTGAAGATTGGTGGCTTAAAGCAAAGGAAAAAGATTTTAAATTAATGTTTGGAAAGAATTAAGAGGTCTAATTTTTTAAAAAATGATTTATAGAAAAATATAGAACTGATTACAAAGTGAAAGCAAAAAAGAATGGTTCATTTCCGATGAGTGTAAAGACGTCATATATGACGTCTTTACAGATATATGATATATTTGGAAGAGAAATGGCAACATTAGTAAACGAATATCAAAAACCAGGTTTATATAATGCTGAATTCAGAGCTCAGAGTTCTGGGTTATCGAGTGGTGCTTATTTTTATCAAATACAAGTAAAAGATTATTCAAATAAATTGCTTTTCAATCAAAATAAAAAACTTGTTTACTTAAAGTGAGAATATATTTTTCTTTCTTTATCTTTTAAAAGATAAATTTAAGAAAAGGAATACGATGAAAAAATTATTCTTTATTTGTTTAATGATTAGTTATAATCTTCTTGCTCAAAATTGGAAATTAGTTTGGTCAGATGAATTTAATGGAACAAGCATTAATCCATCATATTGGACATTCGAAACTGGTACCGGTACAAATGGTTGGGGTAATAATGAATTACAGTATTATACAAATAGAACAGAAAATGCAAAGATTGAAAATGGAATGCTTGTTATTACAGCAAGACAGGAATCTTACGCTGGAAGAAACTTTACAAGTGCAAGAATGAAAACTCAAGGTAAAAAAAGTTTTAAGTATGGTAAAATTGAAGCAAGAATGAAATTACCAGTCGGAAAAGGTTCATGGCCAGCTTTTTGGATGCTTGGCGATAATATTACTTTTGTTGGATGGCCTAAATGTGGTGAAATTGATATAATGGAACATATAAATTCTGATCCATCCGTTTATGGTACAATTCATTACGATGACAATGGTCATGTTTCAAAAGGTGGGAATACATCAACTGATGTTACACAATTTCATGTTTACTCAATTGAATGGGATTCAAATACAATTAAATGGTTTGTTGATGGTAGGCAATATTATTTTGTTTATATAGTAAATGGAGTTAACAGCACTGAAGAATTTCACAATCCTTTTTTTATTATTCTTAATCTAGCAATTGGTGGTAATTGGCCTGGTAATCCCGATGGATCAATGCAATTTCCAATTTCAATGTATGTTGATTATGTAAGAGTTTATGAATTAGTTACAGACGTTGAAAAAATTGGAACTGAAATATCAAATGAATTTGAACTTGAACAGAATTTTCCCAATCCGTTTTCCGCCAGCGGTGGATCCGCCTTTGGCGGAAATCCGTCAACAACAATAAAATATTCAATTCCTGCTGTCATCCTTCGACAGGCTCAGGATGACAATGTCATGGTGAGCCTGCCTGTCGGCAGACATGGCACGTCGAACCATGACAATTTAGTAACATTAAAAGTTTATGATATACTTGGACGAGAAGTAGCGACACTTGTAAATGAACACCAACCAGCAGGGAATTATGAAGTAAAGTTTGACGGAAGCAATCTTTCAAGTGGAATTTATTTCTATCGTTTGCAAAGCGGTAGTTTTGTTCAGACGAAGAAATTCCTTTTGATGAAGTGATCTTTTTTCTGACTTGTCCAAATTAGTGAAACAAATTTCAAAATTTGTAAATCAACATTGAGTATTTACAAAACTTATAATTTCATAATTTGATAAAAATCAATTTAGAAGTAAATTATTCTTTTTCGAAGATGGATATTTTTAATAATGTTAACAGACTTTCGTTTAATATTGGGTTATAAAAAAAAATGTCATCCGCTCAGGATGACATTTTAATTTCTTGTCACCCTAAGTACTGAGTTTATCGAAGTATCGAAGGGTGACAAATTAATTAATACATTAAACTACTTCTTCTTTAGCAATTTTTGCTACTATATAATCGCGATTCATTCTTGCAATGTTTTTAATTGAAATACCTTTTGGACATTCAGCTTCGCAAGCATAAGTGTTAGAGCAAGAACCAAATCCAAGTTCATCCATTACTTTTACCATTCTTTGAACTCTTTCATAACGCTCAGATTGACCTTGCGGTAATAATGCAAATTGAGATACTTTAGCACTAACAAATAACATTGCAGAAGCATTTTTGCAAGCGGCAACACAAGCTCCACATCCAATGCAAGTAGCAGCATCCATTGCTTCGCTTGCAACTTCTTTTGGAATTGGTATTGCATTGCCATCTGGTGCACTTCCAGTATTTATTGAAATATATCCACCAGCTTGTTGAATCTTATCGAATGCACTTCTATCAACCATTAAATCTTTAATTATAGGAAAAGCTTTTGCTCTAAAAGGTTCAACGTAAATTGTTTCACCATCTTTGAAATTTCTCATGTGTAATTGGCAAGTTGCAATTCTTGGTATTGGTCCATGTGGATGACCTTGTATAACTAATCCACAAGTTCCACAAATTCCTTCACGACAATCACTTTCAAAAGCAATAGGATCTTGATTTTTGCTTTCCAATTCATTGTTTATATCATCAAGCATTTCAAGAAAAGAGGAATCGGGTGAAACTGAAACTTTGTAGTCAACAAACTTACCAGGCGTATTTGCATTTTTTTGACGCCATATTCTTAGAGTTAAATTTAATTTATTTGTATTCATTATTTATAACTCCTTGTAGCTAATTGAATATTTTCATAAACAAGTGGTTCTTTATTTAATTCCCAATCGCCAACAGATTTGTATTCCCAAGCGGCTACATAAGCAAAATTTTCATCATCACGTTTTGCTTCACCTTCTTCAGTTTGATATTCTTCTCTAAAATGACCACCGCAAGATTCATTTCTATGAAGTGCATCAACAGCCATTAATTCACCAAGCTCAAGAAAATCTGCTACGCGACCAGCTCTTTCTAAACATTGATTTACATCTTTTGCATCACCAACAACATTTACATTTTTCCAGAATTCTTCTCTTAACTCTTTAATCTCATTTATAACTTCTTTCAAACCTTTTTCATTTCTTGCCATACCAACTTTATTCCACATCAAACGACCAAGTTGTTTATGAATATCATCAACAGTTCTTTTACCTTTTATTGATAAAAGTTTATTTGTCATATCTTCAATTTCTTTTGCTGCTTTATTGAATTCTTCGTGATCTGTTTTAACATAAGTTGGTTTATCACCTGCGAGATAATTTCCAATAGTATAAGGAAGAACAAAATAACCATCAGCTAAACCTTGCATCAATGCACTAGCACCAAGACGATTAGCACCATGATCGCTAAAGTTAGCTTCTCCAGCAACGAATAATCCTGGAATTGTACTCATCAAGTTGTAATCAACCCACAAGCCACCCATTGTATAATGAGGAGCCGGATAAATTTTCATTGGAGTTTTATAAGGGTTTTCACCAGTGATTGTTTCATACATTTCGAACAAATTGCCGTAACGTTCACGAATAACATTTTCACCAAGGCGATTAATCGCATCTTTAAAATCGAGATAAACAGCTTCTTGACCTTTAGCGCCGCGGCCATCATCAAATGCTTCCTTTGCGGCACGAGATGAAATATCTCGTGGAGCTAAATTTCCATAAGTTGGATATTTTCTTTCAAGATAATAATCTCTTTCTTCTTCAGGAATATCATTTGGATCTCTCATATCACCTTTAATTTTTGAAACCCAAATTCTACCATCGTTACGTAAACTTTCACTCATCAATGTTAATTTCGATTGGTTTTCGCCGTGTACTGGTAAACAAGTTGGATGAATTTGTGTGTAACAAGGATTAGCAAATGCAGCGCCTTTTTTATGTGCTCGCCAAATTGCGGTTGCGTTACAATTCATTGCATTGGTTGATAAGAAAAATACATTTGCATAACCACCTGTTGCAAGAATGACAGCATGAGCAGAATATTTTTCAATTTCACCAGTTAAAAGATTTCTGCAAATAACACCTTTTGCGGCACCATCAACAACCACAAGATCCAACATTTCTCTTCTGTTAAATACTTTTACTTTGCCAAGAGCAATTTGTCTATTCATTGCAGAATAAGCCCCGAGAAGAAGTTGTTGACCAGTTTGTCCTTTTGCATAAAATGTTCTTGAAACTAAAGCTCCGCCAAAAGATCTATTATCAAGCAATCCACCATATTCACGAGCGAAAGGAACACCTTGAGCAACACATTGATCAATTATGTTATTGCTAACTTCAGCTAAACGATAAACGTTAGCTTCGCGTGCTCTAAAATCTCCGCCTTTAATTGTATCATAGAACAAACGATAAACAGAATCACCATCATTCTGATAATTTTTAGCAGCGTTAATTCCGCCTTGAGCCGCAATACTGTGTGCGCGACGAGGACTATCATGAAAAGTTATAACTTTTACATTATAACCAAGTTCACCTAAACTTGCAGCGGCTGAAGCTCCAGCTAATCCACTACCTACAATTATAATTTCATACTTACGTTTATTTGCTGGACCAACAAGTTTCATGTTGAACTTGTAATTGTTCCATTTATCTTGAATTCTTCCTTCAGGAATTTTTGCATCAAGTTTTATCATAATCCACCTCCAGATAAAAAGTAAATTGGAATAAGAGCGAATAATATTGCTGTAATCCAGGAATAGAAGAAACCAATTTTTTGAATTACAGGGAAATATTTTTTGTTATTCCAACCGAATGTTTGAAAAGCACTTTGAAAACCGTGATTAAGATGAAATCCTAATAAAATCATTGCAATAATGTATGCAATAGAATATACAGGATCTCTAAAAGCTGCAGATACATATTCATAATAAGTATGATTATGATGAACTTCAGGGTTAAAATTAAAAGCAATCCACATTGTTCTTAAATGAACAACAAGGAAAATAAAAATTATGCTTCCACTGTAAATCATAGTACGTGAAAACAAAGTTGAATTTTCAGATGAAGCATTAACCGCATAACTTTGCGGACGTGCTTGTTTGTTTTCCCACCATAGTTTTACACCATTAAAAATATGTAGCACAAAAATTATTACTAAAATAATTTCGATAACTCGAACCAATGGTTTGATGTTATCTAAATTTTTTACTACAGTATTGAATAGCTCCGGACCAGCGAATAATGTAAGATTATTAATTAAATGAATAATTAAAAAAAGTATCAAACAAATACCGGTTAGAGCCATTACAAATTTTTTACCAATAGACGAATTTAAAGCTCTTGTAAACCAGCTCATTAAATTACTCCTATTTTTTTGATGGTTTGTTTTAAGGAAAGTTGTTTAATTATGTTATTTTGAAATGCTAAAAACAAGATGACCACAAAATTTTTTATTTATCTTAATTGCAAAATAAAGCTATTGATTGTTTTATACAAGACTTAAAAACTTTTGATAATGATAATATTATTAATAAATTTGGTTTGAGTTCTTTTACAATTTGTGGTGATTTACTTAATAGGGAAACCGGTGACTAATTAATTTAGAAATCCGGTGCTGTCGCGCAACTGTAATAGACGCATTAATCAATCAATAAAAACCACTGAATAATTGCAAATTGATAATTGCAAATTGCAAATTAATTGTTGCAAATATTGCTTATCGGCAAACAAGTTGATAATTACAATCAGTGAATTAATATTTTGATTGGCAAACACTTTAATTAATGCTCATTTTTATTTCTGTGAAAAATTAAAATTGCTATTCTAATAACAAATTAAATTCACTTTTATACATTTCAACGTGTTTTTCAATCTTCAATTGGCAATTAGCAATTGTCAATTATCAACCTTTCTACCGACAGGTAGATTATCATTTGTATTCGGGAAGGTGTTGATTGTAGTCTTAAGCCAGGAGACCTGCCACAAATTTCAAAAACTAATCAATCTTCGCGGGTGAGATTTTGATTAACGAATTTACTTTCGTTTCAAAGCATTCCATTTGGAATTTCTCCCACGAAGTTATTCTTTAACTAACAAACTAAAAGGAGTAACTTCTATGAAAAATTTTTTAAAAACTTTTTCTTTCTTTTTCTTTCTTACAATTTCAGTTTTTTCCCAAACAGATTCAGTTAAAACTATTTTAAATGAAATTGTAATAACTGCAACAAAATCTGAAACACCTTATTATCAAATTGGTAGTTCAATGTCTATCATTAATTCGGATTTAATCCAACAAAAACAATTAAAAACTATTGTAGATGTTCTAAAAGAAATTCCAGGATTATCAGTAACACAACTTGGTGGACCAGGAAAACAAACAAGTGTTTTTATGCGTGGAACTAATTCAAATCATGTGCTTGTAATTTTAGATGGTGTTGAATTAAATGACCCATCTTCTCCAAGTAATGCTTTTGATTTTTCTTCTTTAAATGTATTTGATATTTCCCGCATCGAAGTTGTACGTGGTTCGCAAAGCACTCTTTATGGTAGTGATGCAATTGGTGGTGTTATAAATATCATAACAAAAAAAGGAAATGATAAACCTCAATATTATTTTGAAGGGGAAGCTGGTTCAAACAATTATTACAGAAGTAGTTTATCTGCTTTAGGCAGTTATGATAAATTAAATTATTCTGTTTTTGCTTCACGTGCAGAAAGCAAAGGAATTTCAGCAGCTAATTCAATTTATGGTAATAATGAAAAAGATGGATTTGCCAATACAAATTTTTCGGCAAATCTTGAATATAATTTTATTAAAAATTGGAAGGCAAATTTTACTTACAGGTTTCTAAAATCAAATGCCGATTTAGATCAGAATAATAAATTTGGTGATGATCCAAATTATACTTTCAAACAAGAAGAACATATTATGAAAATAAATTTATCATCTTTACTATTTGATGGTTTGTGGAAGCAGGATTTTTCTGTATCTCAAATTAGAAGATTTAGTAATGCTGTTGATTTGCCAGATGCTGTTCATAAAAAAACTTCTTCTGATTCATACGCTAATGGTTCACGTTTCAAAGTTGATTGGCAAAATAATCTTTATATAGTTCCTCAAAATATTTTAACTTTTGGTTTTGATAATGAAACTGAAAAAGCTAACTCAAGTTACAATTCAAATAGTGATTGGGGACCATTTAATTCTGTTTTCCCAAATCAATCAACAAATACATTAGGAATTTATTTGCAAGATCAGTTTGAGTATGATAAATCTTTTTTCTTGACTGCTGGGTTACGATATGATTCACATAAAAAATTTGGTAGTGTTACAACTTTTAGAATCGCTCCAGTCTATTTTGTAAAAGAGACGAATACAAAAATTAGATCTTCATATGGTACTGGTTTTAAAGCTCCATCTTTATATTACTTGTTCGACCCAGCTTTTGGTAATCCAGAGTTGAAACCAGAAAAATCAAAAAGTTTTGATATTGGTATTGACCAATTTTTTAATAATGGGAATAACTCTTTATCTATAACTTATTTTATAAATAATATTCAAGATATGTTTGGTTTTGATAAAAATTTTAAAACAGTAAATATTGCAAAAGCAAAAACAAGTGGTGTAGAATTTATTGCCTCTGCAAAAATTAATGAAATTACTTTAACAGGAAATTACACATACACAAATGCAATTGATGATTATGAATTGAGTCCAGAATACAAACAAGAATTGTTACGCCGACCAAAGAATCAATTTTATTTTTATGCTAATTATAACTTAAACCAGAATTTTGATGTTAATCTCTCAATTAAATATGTTGGGAAAAGAATTGATAAAGATTTTTCTTCTTTCCCAGCAAAAAGAATTACATTACCAGATTATACATTGATTAATTTAGCAACAAGTTACAAAGTAAATAATTTGATTACTATCTATGGAAGAATCGAAAACTTGTTTGATAAAAAGTATGAAGATGTTTTGTACTACGGAACGTTAGGAAGAAGTTTTTATTTGGGTGTGGATTTTAGTTTATAAAAACAAAAGAATATTAAAAATCAACTAAAGACGCAGTATACTGCGTCTTTTTTTATAAAATCATTTGTGAAAATCTGTGGTAAAAAAAATAAACCACAGATACCACAGATTAACACAAATAATGTAATTTTTAACCAATCTTCTAACAAACAAAATTATCATCTATCAATTATCAATTAGCAACCTTTTTACCGACAGGTAGATTATCAATTATTAATTCCCGCATTATGTATTGCATTAAACAAAAATTTAAATGTTCCAAATGTTTGATGCCGATTTTGTACTTTGAATCCCAATAAAATTACATGTCCTTTCTTTTGTTTAACATCTACAATGGCTGAACGACGATATAAATAATCTTCTCCTAATAGAAATCCAGATTTTAAAATATTTGAAGTTGGATAACGTACAATTACATTTCTATCGTAATCGGCATAAGGTACAGTGGTAGAAAATGCAATGTTGTCACTCAAGTATCCGATAACTTCATTGTCAAATCCATAACCAATTGGATGTTGATTGTTTACAGTCATTCTAACTAAAGAGCCGGGGCAATAAAAATCATCGGCTTTAACATTTTTTAAAACGTTTGTTACTTTTAATCCTAAATCTTCAATTGCAAAATTGCATGCTTGACCAAGAGTAATTAAATATCCACCATCTTTTTCAACGAATGTTTTTAAATTTTCAACACCTTCTTTTTCAATGCCGCCTTCATATTCAGCTGGTTTGGGTCTGTAGAATCTTGCATTATCACCGCTTGGTTTTCCATTTTTAATTAAATCCCCAGACATATCAGGAATAATAATTACATCATAAAGATCTTTTAATTTTTTATTCTTGAAATCTTTGTTGTATATATTTTTAAAATCAAATTGATAATTTTCTAAAAGTAAACGAGTCCAGCCTTCATCCATATTTGCTGTGTAAGGTTGGTAAAGTGCAACACGAACTTTTTTCAACTCTTTTAATAATGATTGTTCTTTTACATTCGCTGAATAAATTTTAAGATGAAATTCTTTTGCTAATTCATTTATTGCTTTTTTACTGTTTTCATTCATTGGAATAAATACAGAACCTTCCTGAAATTGATCTATTTGTTTTGAATTCCAATAAACTGGAATATTTTGTTTTTGCAATTTATTAATCAAAGCTGAATTTACATTTAATCCAGATGGTGAAACGAAATAATTTCCATTGGAATTTTCAACTGAACCTTCATAATAATTTGGATGAGTTAAAATTTTTGTTTCTAATTCAAAAGGTTTTTCAATTGTGTAAAATTTAACACCCATTAAATAGGGAAGTGTCCAGCCTGCAACATCGTAAGGACGAATTGGTGTTTCACTTCTTGATTTCCTTAAATCAGGATAGCGCTGTTCTTCAAACAAATCCTTTACATATTTTCCATTTGGTTGTGCTAAATAAATTACATAACTATTTGCAGGATAAATTGTATTACCAAGTTTAAATTCTTTATCAGTCCAATTAACTTCTACAGCACCAAACTGCAGCATTTCAATCATTTTAGAAGTTGTTTGTGGATCTTTTTGATCACGTGGAATTACATAAGCAAATGGATTTCCTTTTTTGCCATCTTCAATTGCTTCTTTTGCCATTTTATAATAATTCAAAAGGAGATCTGTTTTATATGAAGCAGCAGTTTCCAAAAGACTAAAAGTTAAACCAAGTTCATAATCAACAATATCACGCAAACGCCACCATCCGCCGCGCCACGGTGAAACATAATTTGTTCTTATATCATAAGTTGCTAATTCTGGATTTACACGAACTTCAGCAGAGTCAATGTAAATTGGTGAAGCAATATTGCAGCTTGCCATTTCAGAAAGTAATGCAATTTGATTATGCCACAAACCACAATCACTTGCCGGACCTTCCCACCATCCTTCGAATAATGCTTGTGTTATTATTCCTGTTTTATTTTGCTTTTGTAAATCGAGCGCACTCATTCCTCCTATTATTGTTTGCCATCTCCAAATCAATGGATTTACATTTGGATTAATTGGATCTTTATAAGGCACAACAAACAGTCTTGCACCAGTGCTTCCCATCTGATGCTCATCTAACCATATTTGTGGAATTAAATCGTGAAATGCAACTTTGATAACATTTTGTGTTTCTTTCAAATTAAACATGAACCAATCGCGATTGTTATCATGACCCGAATAAATATGATACAAATATGGCAATTGAGAACCTTCAAACTCAGTTCCTAAATATTTATTGTACCAGTTTACAATCATTGTAGTACCATCAGGATTTAGTGAAGGGACTAAAACAAAAATTACATCATTTAAAGCTTGCATTGATTTTTCAGATGCTTTCCCTCTAACTAAATCATAAGCAAATTCTATTGACATTTGAGCTGATGCAATTTCGTTTGAATGAATATTGCAAGTAACCATTACAATAATTTTTCCATCTTTTGCTAATTGTATGGCTTCTGCTTCATTTGTTTTTCTTGGATCGGAAAGTTGATGAATTATATCTTTGTATTTATCAATGTTTTTAAGATTATCTTCTGAACTAATAATTGACATAAACATATCTCTCCCTTGAGATGTTTTGCCAATATTCTGGAAAAGAATTTTATTTGAGTTTTCCGAAAGATGTTTAAAATATTTTGTAATAGTTTCATAATCAGCAATTTTATAATCCGTTCCAACTTTATAACCTAAAAATTCTTCTGGTGATTTGAGTGATTGAGATAGATTAATTTGAGTTGAGATTAAGCTTAAGATCAAGATTAAGGTTTTTATAGAAAATGAAAGGTTCATAACACCTCCATAATAATTAATTTTTGAAAATGATAATAAAGAAATGAACAATAAATAAAAAATAATTATTTCTTTTTGGGAACAAATAAACCTTCAGGGATTGAACCGCTGAAACATAAGTTAATGACTTCTTTATCGGCAAGGTTTAATTTTTTTTCAAACTTTTTGGGAATGATTGGATGATGATAAACTTTAAAAAGATAATCACCAATAAATTCTAAATCTTGATCAGTTGTCATCCAATTATATTTATCAAAAATTGTTAAGTCGATTGGGTTTGAATAACTGCGTAAAGATTTTTCTCCAAGTGTATTGAAATAAAATTCAAAGTAGGAAAGCACTAATTCACGTAAAGTTTTATAAACAGGTTCACGAAAACGTAAAAGGGTAGTATTGGATTTTGCAATTGCACCATAAAATTTATCCTGTTTGAAAATTGCAATAACATGATCATCATCATTCTTTGCCATTAAATCAACAATTAAAGGTTTATATCCTAAGAATCTTAAAGTTGCAGCGGCAAATAAAGCTCCTTCAAAACAATTTGCTTTTTTATGTTTTAAAATTTCTTTTGGCGATCTAGTTATATATTCTGGATTGTATTCAATATTGTTTAGAAAATTTTGAATATCAATTGGTGATTTAAAACTTCTTAAAATTTCTAACTCATTAACATTAAAATTTACAAACGAACTATTTTTTACTTTTCTTTTCATGAAGAATACTAAGTTCCACTCTGTTCAATCCATTTAAGGCAGCAACACGATATGCTTCTGCCATTGTTGGATAGTTAAATGTTGTTGTTGTAAAATATTTAATTGTGTTACCTTCACCAGGTTGAGACATTATAGCTTGTCCAATATGAATAATTTCTGAAGCACCATATCCAAAACAATGTATCCCAAGTATTTGAAAAGTTTCGCGATGAAATAATATTTTTAACATACCAACAGTTCTTCCAGTTATTTGAGCACGAGCTAAATGTCTAAAGAATGAATGCCCAACTTCATAAGGAATTTTTTTAGCAGTTAACTCTTTTTCTGTTAATCCAATAGAACTAATTTCTGGAATTGTATAAATGCCAGTAGGAATATCTGTAGATCTTAAAGTAGAAGTTTCTCCAAGTGTTAAATGCCTTGCAGCAAATCTTCCTTGATCATAAGAAGCACTTGCTAAATTAGGGAATCCAATTACATCACCAACAGCATAAATATTTGGAATTTTAGTTTGATAAAATTCATTAACTGGAATTGAACCACGAGAATCGGTTTCAATTCCTAATTTTTCTAATCCCATTTTATCGGAGTTTCCAGTTCTACCTTGAGCCCAAAGTAAATATTCACTTCTAATTTGTTTGTTTGATTTTAGAAAAATTGTTACACCAGTTTCATCAGCTTCAACTTTTTCATATTCTTCATTGTGACGAATTAATACACCATTTTCTCTTAAATGATATGCAAGTGCATCAATAATTTCATCATCTAAAAAAGATAATAATTGATGACGCGTATTAATCAAATTTACTTTTATACTTAATCCACGAAAAATTGATGCATATTCACAACCGATAACTCCAGCACCATAAATTGAAATTGTTTTTGGGTTATCTGGAATTTTAAGAAGTTTATCGCTATCAACAATTCGAGGATGTGAAAAATCAACATCTGGCGGATGATATGGTCGTGAGCCAGTAGCAATTATAAAATTATCTGCATGATATTTTTTCTTTAATCCTGATGGTTCAGTGACTTCAACTGTATGATCATCTATAAAAGATGCTCTTCCAATAATTAATTCAACATCATTTCTTAAATAAAAACTTGTGCGTAATTCTACTTGTGCATTAATTACACTTCTGGTTTGAACTAATAAATCTTGATAAGTAGCATATTGAAGTTTTTTATTATCCATCAAGATTTGACTTGCATGTCTTAAAGCTTTTGAAGGAATTGTTCCTTTGTGAGTGTTGCTTCCGCCGACTAAAGAAAACTCATCGCAAACAGCAACTTTTAATCCCTGTTTAGCACAAGTCATTGCGGCACCTTCACCGCCGGGTCCACTACCAATTATGAATACATCGAATTTATTATGCATAGATTTTTCTTTTTATTAGCAAATATATGGAATGGAGATTAAATTGAACAATTGCTAATTTTTATTTGTGTTATCTATGGTTAGATTTTTTCTGATGAGATAAAGTTCACAATTAAAATAAAACTTTATTTTCATTTTTTTATGTGGCTAAAGCCATTTTAACTATTTATTTCTTCTATCAGTTCACTAAAGTGAACTGAAATTATTTTTTCATTTTTTATTGCAGTCAGCTTTAGCTGACTGATAAAAAATAATTCTCAAAAAATCTCGGGCTTTAGCCTCATTCTCTTAAATGTGGCTAAAGCCATTTTAGCTTTTAATTTCTTTTAATCACTTGACTAAAGTCAAGTGCAATTATTCTTTATAATTTTAATATGAAATATTTTACTTCATTATTGCAGTTGGATTTATCCAACTGATAAAAATAATTATAAAAAAATCACAGGCTTTAGCCTCATTAATTATCTGATTCATTATTGATATAATTCCATCCATACTTTTTCATAAACTCATCAACTTCTTCAGAAAATGATTTTATTCTATGATGTTCTTCTTGCTCTGATATATAATTTTTTACACTCTCAATATGACTTTCACTAACACTTACAGCCCAATAATCATCTTGCCAAAAAAATTTACCTTTTATCAATTTGTTTTTATTTATCCAAAAAGAAGACTCACCTTTTATTAGCTGAGCTATTTTACTTATTGATTGTTCTTTATTTAAAGAAATTAAACAATGAATATGTTCTTTGTAGCCATTTAAATCTTCAAGCCAAATATTTTTTTCTTTTGCATTTTCTTTTATATGATTAAAAACTTTTTCTCTCAATTCTTTTGAGTTCAAATAAGGTTCTCTGTTTTTTGTTGAAAAGACAAGATGAATCCAAACTCTTACCCAGCTCATAATTTATTTCTCCTAAAATGTGGCTAAAGCCAAAATATTATTCATTCCTTCTTATTCAGTTCACTGAAGTGAACTGCAATTGAAGTCTTAAAATAATTTTCTTTCTTAATTATTGCAGTTGGATTTATCCAACTGATAAAAAATAATTCTCAAAATATCTCGGGCTTTAGCCTCATTTATTCTTTTTATGTGGCTGAAGCCATTTTAGCTTTTAATTTCTTTTATTCACTTGACTAAAGTCAAGTGCAATTAAATAAATTTATTTCTATTCTAATTAATATTGCAGTCAGCTTTAGCTGACTGATAAAAAATAATTCTCAAAATATCTCAGGCTTTAGCCTCATTTATCTTTTTATGTGGCTGAAGCCATTTTAGCTTTTAATTTCTTTTATTCACTTGACTAAAGTCAAGTGCAATTATTCTTTATAATTTTAATATAAAAATATTTTACTTCATTATTGCAGTTGGATTTATCCAACTGATTAGAAATAATTCCACAATAATCTCAGGCTTTAGCCTCATTAATTATAGTTAATCTCTCTTTAAGCAGGGTAAAATTATAAGCAGCATATATCAAATGTTCCATAGAAAGATTCTACTTATTTTCTTCCTCAATAATCTTTATTTCCGCCTCCGATAGCGCATACAGCCTGTCCGCCATATCATTTATTTATCGGACTTATTCATTTTCTATAATGATTTTTTCAATGTTTTTGTCAATATAAGTTATTGATTTACAATTACTTATATAATTTCTTTTTTATTTGTTAATAAAAATTCGAGTTTTTTACCCCGTATTTTTGTCAATAAAATAGCTTCTGAATTTCTTACCACCACTTGGTTTGATTTTATTTTCTTTGACAAGTTTATATATGCAAGCACGCAATCTTCTTAAAGGTATTTCTTCACCGATTCTATGGTGAACATCTCCAATTCTGGAATTGGGATATTTTTCTAAATCTTCCAAAACTAAAGTGATTAAACGATGCTCTTCAATATTAGATAAATCAGTTTTTTCAAAAGGAGTATCTTTTAAGATTTTTGGATTTATAAAATATCGTAAACCCTTGGTTTTGCCCTTTGTTTGTATGATTTGATATTTTATCAAACTGCCAAGCCAGCTTTTGATTTGTTTATCATCTTTACTTTGAATTTTTTTGAAAATTCCGTAGCTATTATTTGTTTATTCAAAGCAATAATTCCAAGACAGATGACTTCTCTTTGATTAAGTTGATAATGATTTTTAACCCTTTCAATTAAACTTATTACATCTCTATTTTTTATAGTGTTGTAAACAGTGACAACCACTCTGTCGTTTTTCTCTTCAACAACCGGAGGTTCTTTTGCTTCACTCAATTGAATTTCATACATTTTATCAAAACCGCTGCCTTCGCGTTTCATCAAATTAAGATCATAAAATACTTTTGATAAATGCTCATTCCTTTTAACGGAAGTATGTAAAATGTTGTTGGGAGTTACACCCAATGGCAATAACCCTGGATTGTGTACTTCCAATTTATCAGGATATAAATTTATAAAAATATCTCCCCTTGTTGTGTAAGGTCTGTGAACAAAAGCGTTTGCAAGCAATTCGCGGATAACATTCTCGTTGTAATGATAGATTATTCTGCGGCCAAAAATACCTTCTGAAATTTCAATCCCTTCTTTCCATTCAGGTAATTTTTGCCAAACGTTTTCAATCAATTCTTTGGGATTTAAAGAAAAATCGTTCCATACTTCCTTTTTAATTTTATTTCCATTGGAGTCATATTTAATAAACTGAATTACAGGTGCATAAAGCAAATTAGCTCGTTGTTCTCTTTTGCCTATCCATAGAATTCCTAAGTTAGTTAAATAGTTACCATCGTACATTTGATAATAAGAAAGAAGTTCGTTAGTTGATTTTTGCCTAACAAAATTACTGACGCGGGTTGATTTTTTTATATCGTCAATAAACTGTTCTAACTTTTGTTCATCGCATTGTTGTATAGTAATCTTTTGAACAACTTTTGTTTCCCAAATATATGCGGGTTTGTCTGTAAATAATCTACCCAGTTCATCAGGTAAGACCGGTTTGCAGTTGTCTGATATACGAATATAATATTGTCCGTCTGTGGTTGAGGCAATAGAAGTTTGCGACGGCAATACATTAATCTTTATCCATTCTCCACCATTGTCATCTGATTCTTTGGTAACATTTACACCGACATTAATGCAGAGTTCGCTGATTCTTTTTCGTATTATCTCATCTAACTTTTCGGGTATTCTTTGATTTGAAGGCGGTTGGTCGTCTTTATTTTCAATACCGATTGCAATTATTCCACCTCTGGCATTTGCAAGACAAACACAATCTCTGGCTAAAGATTTCCAATCAGTATTATTACCAATGAATAATCTTAATGATTTTTTCTCAAATATCTGGTTTTCCATACTATATTATTTATTCAAATATTTTTTTAGTAATTTTATTTGCTATCATAACATTCATATTTTTTCTCTGTGATTCTCTGCGTTCTCTGTGGTTGATTTCTTTATGGTACATAAAGCACCTTGTTATTATTATGTGGTTTAATCATTGCATTTTGACCCAAATAATTGTGCAAAGGTAGTTAGCTATGCACAATATTTTTGATTTTTTGGGCAAAGGTACGGAGAAATGCACAGATTATACAATAAATTGTGCAAAGAACATATTTTGACTATTTGAGGAGATTATGAAACTCAGGCAAATAGTAAATTTTATCATTTTTATATTTCTGCCACTTTATCAAATCTATACGCTCTAATTCAGTGAAATACTTTGAAGCAGTATTACGAGAAATTCCAAGAGTAGTTTGCATAGTTTTTTGGGAGTAAAACGGAAAACTAAAAAGATATTCTACAAGTTCTGCGGAATAAATCTTAGTTTTGCTCTGGATAACTAAC
>JARGDL010000018.1 GCA_029210465.1 Stygiobacter electus | reverse complement strand
ATACATTATTTTTCATTTTAAAAGCATCATTTTTTTTATCAATGAATTTTTCCCAACGGTTAATCTATAAATGTAAATACCGCTTGATAAGTCTGAACCATCAAAGTTAATTTTATAGATTCCAGCTTCCTGAAATTCTTCAACTAATGTTGAAATTTCATTTCCTAAAACATCATAAATTTTTAATTGAACTGAATTGGGAGAAGTCAAATAATACGAAATTGTTGTAGTTGGATTTCCGCCAAAGGCGGATCCGCCTCTGGCGGAAAATGGATTTGGATAATTTTGAAAAAGTTCAAAAGAATTTTCTAAATATCTTTCAGATTTATTTTTAACTGATGTAACATTATTTGGATTGTAAAACGTATATGAAATTCCACCTTTTGCAAACCATGATTGTGTTAAATTAGTTTTATCGTGTATGTAACTATAACCATTTGATTTTGCAGGATCATGAACTATAACTCTGCCATCATTTGTAAAACCAGCAAGCATGACTAAATGTCCATTTGGATAAAGAGGTGAACCGAGAGACATTGCAATTCTACCATTTGCATCTAACACTTTTCTTGCATCGCTCCATGTTCTGTAACGAGTAACAGCACCATCTAAACCATATTCTGCTGCATTTTGAACAACTCGAGGCCAAACACCAAACATTTTATGATATGTATCGTATGTTGTAACTGCAAATTGATATGGATCTACTTGAATGTTATAACTTTTTAAAATCATAGAAACAGTTGTTGGTGAGCAAATATCTTTGCCAATTACAGGATCAACCGAATACTGATAAATGAAACTTGTTGAAATAAAAAACTCTTTTGGATTATCGTTAACTATTTGAGCGACATTTACATTGCTTGTTGTTCTTGAATCGCTTATAAAAAAGCTAACTTTATGAATTGATGGCGATTTGGAAGAAAGGGTTGTTCTTGTTAAAATTATTTGAAATTGCCATTTACTTACATATGAGCTTAATTTAACATAGTCAACATCAACATAACCACCTGAATAACTTGTTGAGCCATACGTATTCCAAATATTTGTTTGCCAGTAACCAACTGTTAACCATGGCGACCATCCATTTCCATAAGGAAAACGTATTAAAACTTTGAAGCCGCTTTTGTTATCATAAACTTTTCCGTTATAAGAAGGTAAACCTTGATTGAAAGGGAATTGTGATGTTTGTTCTTTTATGATGATATAACCTTCCAGAACATTATCTTCTAATTCAAATGATTTCCCGTCAATGCTTAATTTGACACCGCTTAATGATTCAATTTTGTTTTTGAGTGAATCAATTTTTAATTCATAAAATTGATCTGGGTAAACTTGTGAAAAAGCAATTGAGGTAACAATTAGTGAGATAAAGATCGAAAATTTTATTTTCATTTGATGACTTTGTCCTTGTGAAAATAAGTTTAGTAAAGTAAAATCAATCACAAAAAATCTTGTAAATGTAATTTGAAATTGTAGCAATTATTTTTTCAGCTTCTTCTTGAGTTCTAAATTTTTCGACAAAGATAGAAAGTATAATTGGATTGCGGGAAAAAATTATTCCAGCATCGGCACGAAGATAATCTAATGTGCCGGTTTTGTGAGCCACTAAAACATTTTTAGGCAGTAATTTTGGAATTGTTGAATTGTCATCGCATAAAAAAAGAAAATCAATAAATTTTTTATTCATTTCAGTTGACAAAATTTTTTTCTGTTTAATTAATAAAAGTAATTTATTGATTTCAAAAGCACTTGTATAATTCTGTTTCCCAAATTTGATTGCTTCAAAATCCATCATTAATCTATTTAGTTGAGTTAATGCCAAACCTTTTACTTTAATTGAGTTATTTATTTTATCAAAGCCTAATCTTTTTATTAAAATGTTTGTTGCTGAATTATCTGAAACACGTATCATTTCTTTGGCAAGAAATTCAATTGTTAATTCTTTGTCTATATAATTTTTATGAGACTCTTCATCTTCTCGTGCAATATCTTCTTTTGTAAAAAGATATTTTTCCTGAAGAGAAATATTTCCTTTTTCAACTTCTTCAAATAAAGAAATTAAAATTGGAATTTTTATAATGCTTGCTGAAGGAACTTTTTTGTTTGAATTTACCTCGTATAGAATTTTACCATTTTCATCTTGAGCTAATAATGAAATTTCAACTGAGTCTTTTATTTTATTAATATAATCATCTAACTCAATTAGTGATTGCGAGTAATATTTATTAACGGAAAAAATCATTAAAAGGAAAATCAAAATATGTTTTTTCATATTATTATTTAATTTCTATAACATCACATTTTTTTAAGAATAAAGGATCAACATCAGCACCATGTCCTGGTGAATCGGGAACAGCAATTTCTCCAACATTATAAATTGCACCACCAATAATTGGATCTTCTTTCATAAATAAATAACCATCCAAATCAGCATATTGAAAATTTGTAAATGCAGAAATAACATGTGCAGCGGCTGTTAAACCTAATCTTGTTTCAGTCATACAGCCAAGCATGCATTTTATTCCCGCTGATTCAGCAACAGCATTAATTTTAAGTGCGTTAAATATTCCACCGGATTTTGCAAGTTTAATATTAAAATAATCGCATGAACCATTAGCTGCAAGTTTGAAAGCATCATGATGATCGAACAAAGATTCATCAGCCATTATTGCGATGGTTGTAATTTCTCTTAGTCTTTTTAAGTTATCATAATCCCAATGTGCAATTGGTTGTTCACAATATTCAATTCCATATTGTTCAAGTGCTTTCAATGTATTTTTAGCTGTGTGAAAATCCCAACCTTGATTAGCATCTATTCTGATTGGCAATTCATTTCCAATTGTTTGGCGTATGTTTTTAATTCTTGCAACATCAAGTTCTTTTGTAGTCCCCAATTTAACTTTGATGGCTTTGAAACCCATTTCTTTATATTTAATTGCTTTTTGTGCAACACGATCTGGAGTATCAAGACCAATTGTATTGTCTGTCCAAAATGTTCTTTTACCGCCACCTAAAAAAGAGTAAAGTGGAAGTCCAGCAATTTTTGCAGCAATATCATATAGAGCCATATCAAATGCACTTCTTATTGTTGAATTAAAAGCAAGGTACTTATGCATTTCTTTATTTCGTTCTTCGATATTTAAAGGATCTTTTCCTAAAATAATTTTTGCTAAATCAACTGCGGCAGCAATATTAATTGATTGAGTTTCACCTGTAATTCCCCAATATGGATTTGCTTCGCCAATACCATAAATATTTTCATTAGTGTGAATTTTAATAAACACACTTTGTGCGGCTGGAATTTCCATAATTGCAATTTTAAATGGTTCATGAAATGGAATATCAGCTTTGAAAATTTCAATTTTAGTGATGCTTAAATTTTTCATTATTTCTCCATTTAATTTTATTTATAAAGTGTAAAATTATATGTCAGGTTAATCCATGGAATAAAAGGAAAACCGTTGTTATTATAATTAGCTGGACGAATCAAACCAACATCGCCAGAAAAAGTTTCGTTGTAAAACCGAAAACCAGCAAATATAATTGCTATTTCGGGAAATGAATTTTTTGAAGTTGGCAACCAAATTTCTGTTAAAAACTTAGAACCATTTTTAATATATCCTTGATAACCTAAAAATATCATTGGAGAGTCATCAAAATTGTTATTTTCATAACCATAAGCTAAACCAGCTGTAAAGTTATTATAATTCTTATTGTATGTCCCAATAATATAAATCATTCCAGAATGACTATTTGAATTTGAAAAGTTAGAAAAGTTAGAAGAATTAAAAATAAATCCACCAGTTGCAAATGAGAAGTTATTGTATTTTAAAAAAGTAATTTTTGGTGCGAAGTAATAAATTTGATTTGTTGCTCCTGGAATTAATGAAACGCCGCCGCCAATTGTAAAAATATTTGCAATACCAAAAGCAGCAAAAGGAAAGAAAATCATATTTGATGATAAATAACCTTCACTATTTGGGACTGGATTTGCCGTTGGAAAGAAGAACATTCTATGTAAACCTTTATCCACATATTGTTTTTCTTCGACTTCTAAAGAATCTTTTTTCGTAAAAGTTTTTTTTATTTCTTTTGGTAAATCTTGAACACGATAAATTTCCAAAATTTCATTTTTCGGAATAACAATTTCAACATTGTTGTTTTTAAGTAATGTTAGTTTGTTGTCATCACTTGAAATTATTCTACCGTAATAAACTGAACTATCCTTTAAAGTTAATTTCATCATAGGAGATTTCAACGTGTCAATTTGTGCATATAGGTTTATTGAAGCTAATAAAATGATTAATAAAATTAAAAGTTTCATTTCTTCCTCAAGTTTGTTAGTTGTATAAATTATTATAATGTTAATTTATTTTTTTTATAATATATACATCTTGAGTTAAATGTGTCCACGTTTTTCCTTCTTCAAAATAAAGTAATTCAAAATCACTAATTAAATTTTCTTTTGTCCATTTGTATGATTGATATGTTGAAAATTTATTATCACCTTCATCAAAAAAATTGTGTTCAAGTATTCCTTTTTCATGAAAAATGGTTTTCTCAATTTGTGTAAGATTACTTAATGTTTGGTTACCATGAGTTGTAAAGTAAAATAATCCATTTGGTTTTAAGATTCTTTTAATTTCATTAATCCATTGCTTTTGATAAATTTCACTCAAATGAGTAAAAACAGAACGAGCATAAATAAAATCAAAATAATTGTCGGGATAATTTAATGGCGGTAAAACATTATTTGTGGAAAAATTTCCGAAGTGTAAATTTTCTTTACACCAATTAATCAACTTGGGATTTAAGTCCGAACCATAAAGATTAAATTTACTTTCATTTGCAAAATGTCTTATCAATCTACCACAGCCACAGCCAAAATCTAATATGTTTGAATTTTCTTTTAAATGAATATTAGCTTTATTAAGACTTGAAATTATTTCATCATAAATAAGTTTCCCGGATTTGTAATATTCACTTACCCAAGGAATTGCAATTATCGTGAAAATTAAATCCGAACTTGGAAATGGAAAGTTGTCAGGCAATCCATTTTTGCGATAGCTTAATTCATCTTTTAATAAATTCAGGTTGAATGTTTTTAATGAATTATAAATCAATCTTAAATTGTCTTGAAGTTTTTTACTCTTGATAAATTTTTTAATTACTTTTTTCAATTGAATTACCATAAAAGTTGAAAAGGATAAAACCAATTAATAAAACTATTCTGCATGATGCAAATAAAAATCAATTCCAATAAATGAAAAAGCAAAACCTGTTAATGTTTGTCCAATTAAATTTCATAAAAATAAAATTAAGTTAATTGAAATTAACTTTTTGATTTCCGCATTGCAAAACATTAATTTTAAATGTAATTGTTCTTTAATTATGAACCACGTTGAAAAAATTGCAACGAGGTAAAAATGACAGAGTTTATACTAAATCAAAAAAAAATTGTTACTGATATTTTACCAACAACAGTACTTCTCGATTTTATTCGAAGAGAACAAAAGTTAACTGGAACAAAAGAGGGTTGCAGAGAAGGTGATTGTGGTGCATGTACTGTATTAATTGGCGAATTAATTAATAACAAAATTCATTACAAAACAGTTAATTCCTGTTTAGTCCCAATTGGTTCTGTTCACAGAAAACATATTATTACGATTGAAGGACTAACTGAAAATGGTTCTTTAACACCAATACAAAATGCGCTCGTTGATGAAGGTGGAACTCAATGTGGCTTTTGCACACCCGGTTTTGTTGTTTCAATGACAAGCTATTTTATTAATAACAAAAATTATGATGTACAAAAAGCAATTAACACAATTGGTGGAAATGTTTGCCGCTGTACAGGTTATCATGGAATAATTCGTTCACTAAATAGAACTGCTGAATTATTGAATAGTGCAGATGGAAAATCACACCTCGAAAAATTAATCTCAGCTAATATTATTCCTGAGTATTTCAAAAAAATTCCAAAGCAACTAAAAGAAATAAAATCTGCTAAGTTTAAAATTGAAAAACCAAAATACTTAATTGGTGGTGGAACTGATTTATATGTCCAAAAGTGGGAAGATATAGTTAATTCAAAATCTTTAATTATTGTTGATAAAAAAATTTCTAATGAAATAATTAAAAAAGAAAATGAAATTATTATTGGAGCATCAGTTACGATTGAAGATTTTATAACCAATAAAACAATAAAAAAATATTTTCCACAAATTGAAGAACAGCTTGAATTATTTGGATCATTACCAATCAGAAATAAAGCAACAATTGCTGGCAATATTGTAAATGCTTCACCAATTGGTGATCTTACAAATATACTTTTAACACTTAATTCAAAAGTTCATCTTGAAGGTAAAAAGAAAAGAATAATTCCTCTTGAAAATTTTTATCTCGGTTATAAACTGCTGAATAAAAAGAAAAATGAAATTGTAACTAAAATTACTTTTGAAATACCACCTAAAAATTTTCAATTCAATTTTGAAAAAGTTTCTAAACGAACATATTTGGATATTGCAAGTGTAAATTCTTCAATCGGAATTTTAGTAAAAGATAATATTATTCAAGATGTTAGAATTTCCGCTGGTGGTGTTGCACCAATTCCACTTTATTTGAAAAGCACATCAGAATTTTTGACGAATAAAGAACTGACATCTCAAAATGTAAAAGAAGCCACACAAATAGCTTTCAGTGAAATATCTCCAATTTCCGATGCACGCGGTTCGGCTGAATATAAAAAACTTCTCTTGCGGCAATTAATTTATGCTCATTTTATTTTGCTGTTTCCAGATAAAATTAATGCGGAGGAACTGCTATGAAAAACATAGATTCAGTTCGTCATGTTCGTGGTGAATCAATTTTTATTGATGATATTAAAATACCACAGAACACTTTATTTGCTTATGTTTTTTATTCATCAATTGCAAATGGTAAAATTTTAGAAATTGATTTTTCTGAAGCATTAAAATCAAAAGGAGTAAAAGGAATTTTTTCTGCTAAAGATATTCCAGGTGAAAATCAAATTGGTGGAATTATTTCAGATGAAAACTTATTTGCAGAAAACGAGGTTCATTTTATTGGGCATCCAATTGCAATAATTGTTGCAGAAAAATATTTACAAGCAAAAGAAGCATCAAAAAAAATTCATATTGTTTATGAAAAGCAAAAACCAATTTTAGATCCAAGAGAAGCAGCTAAAAATGACTCATTCATTATTCCACCACGTGTATTTCAACTTGGTAATACAGATGAAACATGGCAAAACTGTGATTACATTTTCGAAGGGAAAGTTGATAGCGGAGGACAAGAACATATTTATCTTGAAACACAAGGCGCTGTTGTAATTCCTTTTGAAGATGATTTGTTAAAAGTTTATTCAGCTACACAAAACCCAACAGCAGTACAGCGAACGATTGCAAGAATACTTGCATTACCAATGAACAAAGTAGAAGTTAATGTTCAAAGATTAGGTGGTGGATTTGGCGGTAAAGAAGATCAAGCAACTGCCTGGGCTTGCATGACAGCTCTTGCTGCTTACAAATTAAAAACTCCTGTCAAATTGATTCTAAATCGTCAAGATGATATTAGAATTACAGGCAAGCGTCATCCATATTCATCCGATTATAAAATTGGTTTAAATAAAGAAGGAAAAATTTTAGCATACGAGGTAACCTTTTATCAAAATGCGGGAGCGGCGGCAGATCTTTCACCTGCAATTTTAGATAGAACTTTATTCCATTGTACAAATTCTTATTTCATTCCAAATGTGAAAGCAACTGGATTGAGTTGTAAAACAAACTTAGTTCCTTTTACTGCCTTTCGTGGATTTGGCGGACCACAAGGAATGTTTGTAATTGAATCTGCTATTCATCATGCGGCAAATGAAATGAATATTCCAGTAACAGAAATTCAAAAGAAAAATTTGTTAAATGAAAACGATGAATTTTCTTATGGACAAAAAACTAAAAATTGTTTTACAATTAAAAGTTATAAACTTAGCGAAGAAAAATTTGACTTAAAAAAACTTCAAGAAGAAGTTGATGAGTTCAATATTAAAAATTTTCTTGTCAAAAAAGGATTGGCTGTAATGCCAATTACTTTTGGAATTTCTTTTACAACGACATTCTTAAATCAAGCTTCAGCATTAATTCATATTTATACAGATGGAAGTATTAATGTTAGCACTGCCGCAGTTGAAATGGGGCAAGGTGTTAATGCAAAGATGAAAAGAATTGCAGCAAAAATTTTATCTGTTGATGAATCAAGAATTAATGTTGATTCAACAAACACTTCGCGTGTTGTTAATACTTCACCAACAGCAGCAAGTAAAGGAACAGATTTAAATGGTTTTGCTGTAATTGATGCTTGCAATATTTTGCTGGAGAGATTGAAAAAAGTTGCAGCAGAAGAACTTGGTGAAGATGATTGGAGAAACATCACTTTCAAAAATGAAAAAGTTTTTGATGAAAATGAACCAACAACTTTAACATTTGTTGATGTAATTAAAAAAGCATATTTCAACAGAATAAGTTTAACAGCTCAAGCATTTCATTCAACTCCAAATATTTATTTTGATACCAAAACTAATAAAGGAAATCCTTTTTCATATCACGTTTATGGAACAGCAATTATACAAGTTACTTTGGATTGTTTACGCGGCACTTATGAAACAGATTTCGTTAAAGTTGTTCATGATTTTGGAGAATCTTTTCATCGTCAAATTGATATTGGACAAGTTGAAGGTGCTATTGTTCAAGGAATTGGCTGGATGTCTTCCGAAGAATTAATTTGGAATGAAGATGGCAAACTTTTAACAGATGCTCTTTCAACTTATAAAGTTCCCGATATTCATGCTATTCCAAAAGAAATAAACATTGAGCCTTTACCTTATGATAAAGAGAAATTGTTAAATGATGAATTTAAAGATCAAATCGGACCTCTTAATTCAAAAGCAATTGGTGAACCGCCATTTATGTATGGAATTGGATTTTATTTTGCTTTATTGAATGCAATAAAATCATTTAATCCAAAATTAAAATTAAAATACAACTCACCTTTAACACCTGAAAAAGTTTTAATGATGCTTTATGAAAATAATTTTTGAAAATAAATTCTGGAGAAATAATGTTTAATTGGTCTTGGCAAATTGAAAATGAAGAATATCTAAACAAAACAATTCAAAGATGTAAAGAACAAAAAATTATCTTACCAAAATTCAGAGAATTACAAAATCCTGAAACAATACCTCAAAATATTCAAGATGCGTTAGTTGATGTTGATTTGAATGAAACGAATCCACTCAATCTTTTTAGAATTAATTGGAGAAATGATCCAACGACTGGAAAAATTGGAGAAATAAATTATCTTGAAATACCAAAAGAAATTACAGGAGTTAAAGCAAGAATAATTGGAATGGTTGGAAAGTTTTTTCCAACTGGTGCTCATAAAGTTGGTGCAACTTATGGCTGCTTGGTTCCATATTTAGTAACTGGGAAATTTAATCCCGAATATCACAAAGCTGTTTGGCCATCAACAGGAAATTATTGCCGTGGTGGTGCTTTTAATTCAAGATTACTTTCTGTTCATGCTGTTGCAATTTTACCAGAAGAAATGAGTAAAGAAAGATTTGATTGGTTAAAAAATATTGGTGCTGAAATTTATGCCACAAAAGGTTGCGAAAGTAATGTAAAAGAAATTTATGATAAATGTCACGAGCTTGAAAATGAAAGTGATGAATATCTTGTCTTTAATCAATTTGATCAAATGGGAAATCCAATTTGGCATTACAATGTAACTGGTTATGAAATTGAAAAAGTATTCAACAAAATTAAAAATGAAAATCAAAGATTAAGTGGTTACGTAAGTGCTACTGGTTCTGCTGGAACAATAGGTGCGGGAGACTATTTAAGAACTATATCTCCAAACATTAAAGTTGTTGCTTCCGAAGCACTTCAATGCCCAACTTTATTATTAAATGGTTTCGGTGCTCATCGTATTGAAGGTATTGGTGATAAACATGTTCCTTGGGTTCATAATGTTAAAAATACTGATGCTGTTGCTGCTATTGATGACAAAGAACCATTAAAAATATTACGACTTTTTAATGAAGCAGATGGACTAAAATTTTTATCTCAGCTTGGAATTGATAATGATACTTTGAAAAAACTTTCTTGGTTAGGGATTTCAGGCATTAGCAATTTAATTAGTTCAATTAAACTTGCTAAATATTATGAAATGAACGAGAATGATATAATCTTCACAATATTTACTGATTCTGTTGACTTATACAATTCACGTTTGGAAGAAATGAATTCTGCTTGGGGAAAATATTCTATTAAACAAGCTGAAATTGATTGGTATTCAATTTTACAAAAACAAAGTATAGATTATTTTCAAGAACTAACTTATATGGATAAAAAAAGAATTCATAACTTGAAATATTTTACCTGGGTTGAACAACAAGGTAAAACAGTCGAAGAATTAAATGCTCAATGGTATGATGAAAATTACTGGCAGGAAAGATTTAATGTTACACCAATTTGGGATAAATTAATTGAAGAGTTTAATTCAAAAGTTGGAATTATCTAAAGTGAAAGGATTAAAAAAAATAGAAAATGTTTTTACTTCTGTAAAAAATAATGAACTAAAACTTGTAAATATCTATTTTGATTCTTCAATAAAAAAGATTGAGCCAGTAACAAATAAAATTTTTGATTGGAGTGAAATCAACACAAAAGCAAAAAGAAATAAAATTGCAAAACAATTTTCTATTAAAAATGATGAACAACTTTTTTTAGCAATTCCTGGTGGAATAGATTCTCATGTTCACTTCGATACACCCGGTTTTGAATTTCGAGAAGATTTTATACACGCATCTAAAGATTCAATTGCTGGCGGGACAACAACAATTATTGACATGCCTTGCACCTCAATTCCGCCTGTTACAACTTTGAAAAATTTTAATATCAAATTAAACGCAATTAAAAATAAAGGAAAAGTAAACAGATACTTTTGGGGTGGAATTTCCGGTAATGATTTTAATATCAAGGAAGTTGAAAAAAATATTTTCGATTTAGCAAATGCCGGTGTTGTTGGCTTTAAAGTTTATGTTATTTCTGGTATGGAATCTTTTTCAGATTTAACTTATGAACAAATTAAAACCGTTGCTAAAATTGTAGCAAAGACAAAAAAAATTTTAGCTGTGCATGCTGAAGATAAAAATTTAGTTTTGTCACGGGAATTAGAATTCAAAAGACAAAATAAAAATGATTGGAAGCATTATTGTAAAAGTCGTGATGTAAATGCTGAGGTTGTTGCTGTAGAAAAAATGATTGAAATTTCCCGTGAGACAAATTGTAAAATTCATATTGTTCATCTTTCTTCAAAAAAAGCTTTAGATAAAATTAAAAAAGCACAACAAGATGGAATTAAAATTTCAACAGAAACATGTCCACATTATTTATTCTTCACTCAAAAAGATTTTGAGAATGAAAAAATCAGAAACTACTTAAAAACCGCTCCACCAGTAAAAAATGAAATCGATAAGAAAGCATTATGGAATGGTTTAAAAAATGGGAGTATAAATTTTGTTACAACTGATCACGCTGGTTGTAACCCGATAAAAGAAAAGTCTTCTAAAAATTTTTGGCAAGTTTATGGTGGAATTCCGGGCGTTCAACATCGTGTATCATTTTTATTTAGCGAAGGTTTCTTAAAAAAGAAAATTTCTTTGCAAAAAACAATCGAATTACTTTCAACTAATGTTGCTGAATTTTTTAAACTTCAAAAGAAAGGTAAATTGGAAACATATTATGATGCAGATTTTGTATTGATAGACTTATGGAACAAAGAAAAAATAAATGCTAATGAAATGTACTCCAAAGGAAAATATACACCGTTTGAAGGACATACTTTTAATTGTGTTGTTAAAAAAACTTATGTGGGTGGTAAATTAATTTATCAAAGGAGCTAATCTATGAAAACGCAAAAGTTAATAATTGAAAACGCATGGATTTGCCCGGTAATAGCTGAAGATATTATTCCTTTCTTTGGTGATATTATTGTTGATGGAAATCGCATTCAAAAAATACGTCCGAAAAATTTTTCACTTTATCAAAAAAATCCAAATAAAGTTGGAAAGAATTCTTTCAATGCTTTTGGTAAAGTTATCACAATTCCTAATGTAAATTTTCATGATCACATTTATTCAAGATTAGCAAAAGGACTTCCTGTTAATCATCCTTTAAATGATTTTCAAAACATACTTAAAAACTTGTGGTGGAAAATTGACAACGTTCTTGATGAAGATATGATAATTGCTTCAGCAAATTATGCCGCAATTGAATCTATAAAAAATGGTGTAACATATTTATTCGATCATCATTCATCGCAGGATAAAATTGAAAATTCTTTATCATTATTAAAAACTTCACTCAAAGAACTTGGAATACGTTCAGTTCTATGCTTTGAAACTACTGATAGAAATGGAGCTCAAAAAGCTTTGCAAGGTTTAAATGAAAACCTAAATTTCTTTGACAATTTTACAGATGACGACACAAAAGCAATGCTTGGTTTGCATGCATCTTTTACACTTTCAGATGAGACGCTTCTCGAAGCAAAAAAAATATTAAGTAAAAACTGGGGGATTCACATTCACGTTGCAGAAGATGAAAGTGATATAAAATTAAGTAAAGATTTTACGAATCTTTCTCCAATTCAAAGGTTAAGAAAATATAAGCTCTTAAACGATAAAAGCATTTTAGTTCACGGTGTGCATCTAACAAAAAATGATTTTTTAAGAATTGAAGAATTTGAAAGCTCTCTTGCAATTTGTCCCGATTCAAACATGAATAATTCAGTTGGTGTAATTGACTTTGATAGAGTTCCAAATGCAATCTCATTATTGATTGGAACAGATGGAATGCATTCGAACATTGCCAAAAGTCTTAAACAAGTTTTTCTTATTTCAAGAAATCAAGGATTTTCGTTTAATGAATCATTCTCACTAATTAAAAAAATATATTTTGATCAAATCAATTTTGTTAAAAAATATTTTGATGATTATCCTTCCCTAAGTGAAAATGAAAGAGCAGATTTTGTAATTTGGGATTATACACCACCAACGCCAATTACCAAAGAAAATTTTTGGAGTCATTTTATTTATGGTATGTTGGAATCGAAAATTTCAACTGTTGTTCAAAACGGGGAAATGATTTATTGTGATGGAAAATTCATCAATATAGATGAACAATCTATTTTAAATGACATCTATTTGGAAGGAGAAAAATTGTTTAACTTAATTAAGACAAAATAATTTATACTTTTATTAAAAGGTTTGTTGAGGATTAAATGGCAAAAGAATTTTCTGTAATTGGTAAATCAATAATTCGTGAAGATGCTTTTGAAAAAGTTAGCGGCAAAGCAAAATTTGCTGATGATTACAAATATGACGGAATGCTTTTTGCCAAAATGATAAGAATTAATTCTACTCATGCTAAAATAAATTCAATTGATTTTTCAGATATTGAAAACGAAAAAGATATTTTGATTGTAACTTCAAAAGATGTTCAAGGAAAAAATGTAGTTGGCTTAATCAAACATGATCAACCAATATTTTGTGATGAAAAAATTGTTACACCTGGTGATGTTGTTGCAATGCTTGTCGGTGATGACGAAGAAAAGTTAAACGCATTAATCAAAAAAGTGAAAGTTGATTTCACGCCGCTTCCAACTTTAACTGATGCAACAAAAGCATTGGATAAAGATGCAATACTAATTCATCCAGAACTGAAAAGTAACTTGATAATTCATCATCCATTACGAAAGGGAGATGTTGAAAAAGGTTTTGCCGAAAGTGACGAAATTTTAGAACAGACTTACACAACACAATTAATTGAACATGCATACATAGAACCAGAATGTGTAATTGCAATTCCAAAAGAAGATGGGATTAAAATTATTGGAAGCATACAAAATCCATTCACAGCAAGAAGAATTGTATCACTTGCAACAAATTTACCTTTAGAAAAAATCGAAGTTATTCAAGCTCAACTTGGTGGTTCATTCGGTGGGAAAGATGATATAATGTGTATTCTTTCCTCGCGTGCAGCTGTTGCTAGTCTAATTTCAAAAAGGCCAGTGAAAATTAAATACACAAGAGAAGAATCAATTTTAGAATCTTACAAACGTCATCCATACATTTTGAATTATAAAGTTGGTTACACTAAAGATGGAAAAATCAAAGCAATGAAAATAGATATTCTTGCTGATGCCGGAGCTTATTGTTCAATGAGTCCATTTGTAACCTGGAGAACTGTAGTTCAAGCAACTGGTCCATATGAAATTGAAAATGTTCATACAGACGTGCGTGCAGTTTATACAAATAATCCATACACTGGTGCAATGCGCGGCTTTGGTTCACCGCAACCAATCTTTGCTCAAGAATCAATTATGGATGAAATTGCAGTTCGTGTTGGTTTAACTCCTGATGAAATTAGAAGAATCAATGGTTTTAAGAATGGTTCAATTACTGCTACGGGACAAAAACTTCAGAACCATGATGTTAATTTAATTACAGTTTTAAATAAAGCTGTTTCACTTACAAACTTTACGAACAAGTGGAAAGAATACAATAAAGAGAAACCAATTTTGAATAATTATGAATTTGAAAAACCTATTCTTGAAAAAAATAAATTCATTGAACCCAAAAAATTGTTGCAAAAAGGAATTGGATTAGCTGTAAGTTTTCGCGGTTGTTCACTTGGGGCTGAAGGTTTAGATGAAACTTATTGTTATATGTCTATTGAAAAAAATGGTAAAGTAAATATGATTTCTGGATTAGCTGAAAATGGGCAAGGGTTAAGAACAACTTTGGTTATTACTGCGGCAGAAACTCTTGGAATTACTCCCGAAAAAATTAATTATCTTGAAACTAATACTACATTAATAAAAGATAGTGGACCAACAGTTGCTTCACGCGGTACAATTATGGGTACTGGCTCAGTTCAAAATGCAGGCGAAATTTTAAAAGAAAGATTAGAAAAAATTGTGAGAGAAAAATTTCAACTAGATGAAAATGACTTTGTTTCCTTCAGAGAAAATTTAGTCTTTTCAAGAAGAAAAGGATTGCTCACAAATTTTGATTTTGTGTGTCAATTAGCTTTTGAACAAAAAGAAAATTTATCTGCTATTGGTTACTACAAAAGTCCAAAAGTTGATTGGAATGAACATAATGGACAAGGTGATGCATATTTCACTTATGTTTATGGATGTCAAATTGCAGAAGTTACAGTGAATATTGGGACAGGCGAAGTTTACTTAAATAAAATTACTGCTGTGCATGATCCCGGAACTGTAATAAATCGTCTTGGTGCATTGGGACAAGTTTTTGGTGGTGTAACGCAAGGGGCTGGTTATGGATTATTCGAAGAAATTACACAGGAAGATGGAATGATTCGTGAATTAAATTTTGATCAATATCTGATTCCAACGGCAAAAGATGTTGATGAAATAAAACCTTTCTTTGTTGAAGGAAATGATATTTATGGCGGCTACGGTGCAAAATCGTTAGGTGAACCAACTTTAGAATTAACAGCAGCGGCAATTGCAAATGCAATTAAAAATGCAACTGGCAAAAGATTTTTTAATCTTCCAATTAATTTGGAAGAAATTATTCTTGGAAAAAAAATTCGTCCTCAAAATTTGAATAGAGGAAGTTTATGATAAATCTTAATTGCAAAGTAGAAACCCCAAAATCACTTAATGAAGTTATAACTTTACTTTCGCATGCAAATTCAAAAACAAAAATTTTAGCTGGCGGTACTGATTTAGTCGTTGGTAAAATTCAAGGTTCAAAAAGATTTATTGATACTGAAACTTTAATTGATATAAATAAAATAGATGAACTTCATAAAATAGAATTTATTGATGGTAAAATATTTATCGGTGCTGCTTCAACTTTTTCAGAAATTGAAGAAAATGAAATTATAAGTAAACATTTACCAATATTAAAAAAAGCTGTGTCAACAATTGGAAGTTTACAAATAAGAAATAGAGCAACTATTGCGGGCAACTTTGTAAATAACGCTCCTTGTGCAGATTCTGTTCCAGCTTTGCTTGTTTATGATGCTGAACTTGAATTAATGTCAGCAAATGGAACAAGAAATATTTCACTTCAAAAATTTTTAGAAGCACCTTACAAAACTCAATTACAGAGAAATGAAATTGTTACTAAAATTATTATTTCAACGCCAAATAAAAATTTGAAAGGAGATTTTTACAAACTTGGTAGAAGAAGAGCTGTTGCAATTTCCAGAATTACATTAGCACTGCTTTGTGAAATAGAAAATAATTTTATTAAAGATATTAAAATTGCATCCGGTGCAGTTACTCCAATCGGAAAAAGATTTTATGAATTAGAAAATTTTGCAAAAGAGAAAAAAATAGAAAAAGAATTACTCATTAATCTTTCACAAAAAATCGGTGAAGAAATTTTGAACATAACTGGTTTGCGTTGGTCTTCTGCTTACAAACTTCCTGTTGTTCAACAAATGTTTTATCAATTGTTAAATAATATTATGATAAACAAAAATGAAAATAAAATTTAAATTAAACAGAAAAGAAATTGAAATAGAAACCGAGTCAACAATTCGTTTGCTCGATTTACTAAGAGAAAAATTAAATTTAACAGGAACAAAAGAAGGTTGTGGTGTTGGTGAATGTGGTGCTTGTACGGTTTTAGTAAATGGCAAAGCAGTAAATAGTTGCTTAATGTTAGCTTATCAGGTTGATGGATGTGATGTTTTAACAATTGAAGGAATTTCAAATGGAAATGAGCTTCATCCACTTCAAATAAATTTTATGAAAGCTGGTGCAATTCAATGTGGTTTTTGTACACCTGGAATGGTTTTATCATCTTATGCATTGCTTGAAAAAAATCCAAATCCAACTGAAGAAGAAATTAAAGATGCAATTGCCGGAAATTTGTGTCGTTGCACCGGGTACAAACAAATAATTGATGCAGTAAAAAAACCGCAGAAAATTTGAGTGATTAATTTTATTTTCTCTGTAAATCGGTGGTTATAATTTTTTACTACAGATTACCACAAATTTATTATCCTAACATTCAATTACTTATTTTTAATACTAAAAATTTTTGACCGTTGAACAAATGAAAGACTTTATCAAATGGCAGTAAGTAAGAATTGGTTCAAGAAAAAAATCTTTTATCAAAAGAAGAGCTTGATAAATTACTCGCACCAGAAAATATGATTGGACCAAATATAATTTAGAAAAATTTTAACATTAATTAAGGACTATAATGAATCCTGTTTTTCAAATTTTGATTGGTAGTATTTTATTAAGTTTAGTGCATGCATCAATTCCAAATCATTGGTTGCCATTAGTCGCAATTGGAAAAGTAGAAAAGTGGAAATTGCAAGAAACTTTGTCGGTAACTTTTATTACTGGTGTTTCACATACAATTAGTACAATTATAATCGGAATAATCGTAGGAATAATTGGTTATCAACTTTCGGAAACTTATCATTTTGTAACTCATGTAATTGCTCCACTTGTGTTAATAATGCTTGGATTAATTTATTTTTATCAAGATTATCAACACAGCAAAATTAAAACTATACATGAACATAGTCATATCAATGTAGATGAGTTAATTCAAAAGAAAAAAACAAAAAAAGCAATCGTTACATCATTAAGTGTTGCAATGTTTTTTTCACCATGTATTGAAGTTGAAGTTTATTATTTCACTGCTGCAAGGATAGGCTGGTTGGGTATTGCAATTGTATCTATAACCTATTTCTTTGTAACAGTTCTTGGAATGATGATCTTGGTTTATTTAGCAATCAAAGGAATTGAAAAATTTAGAATAAAATTCTTTGAACACAGAGAAAAATTAATTAGTGGAATTATTTTGTTAATCGTTGGATTGCTCGCTTTGTTTGTTGAATATTAACATTTGTGATAATCTGTGAGAGTTGTGGTCAAAAATAAACTTCAGATTGCACAGATTTACACAAATAATAAAATGCTTAAAAAACAATAAGCAGAGTTTTTACAATTACAAATAATATTTTAGAAATTTTAAATATTTAATTCTTTCAAAATATTTTGTGCGTTTGAAAATTTATCCAATATCCAAAGTACATATCTAATATCAACTCCAATTGAGCGACTGTAAGATTCATTCCATGCAAAATCATTAATTGTTGCTTCGTAAGCGCGGTCAAAATTTATTCCGATTAAATTTCCATAAGCATCAAAAATTGGGCTGCCGGAATTACCACCAGTTGTATCCATATTATAAAGCATTGCAACTGGTAATTTCCCAGTTTTCTTGTTTACATATTTTCCAAAATCTTTTTTATTGTAGAGAGTTTTCAATTTATCTGGAATAACAAAATCTTCTTCACCAGTTAAACTTTTTTCAATAACTCCATCAATACTTGTGAATGGTTCCATGTAAACAGCATCAGCTGGATTGTAACCTTTAATGTATCCAAAAGTTAAACGCAAAGTACTGTTTGCATCGGGAATAAAATTTGTTTTCTTCCACTCCATTTTTACGTCAACTAAATCACCATAAAGTTTATTCAACTTACCTTCAATCTTTTGGTTTTCTTTTTCATTTTGTAAAATTTGTTTACGTAGTTTGGATGTAAATATGAAAAGTTCGTCTTGACTTTTTGCAATTTCATCTGGAGTTTTTTTCAAAAGTAAATCAAAATAATCTTTCTCTCTTATTTTTGAACCTATAATTTTATTTTCAATAAACTCAGAGAATGTATCTTCTGGATTTGAGCCGTTACCTTCGAGTAAATAATCTAAAGCATAAATTCTTGATGTTTCTTTAAACTTTGAAGCATCAAGAAACATTTTCATTAGAATTTCTTTTTCAAAATCAGGATTATAATTTGCTCTTAAGTTTTCAAGTGTAATTAATGTTTGCTTTAAATTCTTTTCTTGAAATTGAAATTTTCTTTCAGAATCTGGTTTTTGAATTTCTTCAACATAATTAAGAACAAAATTTGCTAAAGATAATGTTGTTGAAAAATTTTGAATTTGTCTCATCCATAAATCTGCAAGCGCTGTTTCATCTATTTTACTAAAAACAAAATTTATTTCACTAAGAAGATTGCCATATTTCTTTTTTAGTTCCGGATTTTCATTAATAAATTTTTGCAGTTCTTTTTCTTCATTTAATTTTTGTTCAACCAAATTTATTTTTCTTAATCCTTTCATTTTACCTTGATAATTTTTCATTGTATTAGCAAGACCTTTCATTCTGCTTGCAAATTTTAGTTTAAGAGCTTTATCATCTCTACTTAAATCTTGCATTGTTTTTATTGCAAAGTCATAAAGATTAGAAGTAAAAGGCAATAAATAATCTTGTTGATATTTTAAATATGCTGCGGGACGATGCCGAAAAGTTCTTCCCGGATAACCAAGTATGAAAGCAAAATCTCCCTCTTCAATTCCATTTGGATTAATCTTTAAAAACTTTTTTGGCTTGAAGGGAACATTATCTTTTGAGTAACTTGCAGAACTTCCATCTTTAGCAACATAAGCGCGAAGAAGTGAAAAATCTCCGGTATGACGAGGCCAAACCCAATTATCGGTCTCACCACCAAAATTGCCGATTGATTGTGGTGGTGCATAAACTAAACGAACATCACGAATAATTTTGTATTTGAATAAAACATATGATTTGCCTGCAAACATTTCAGCTACTTCTGCAACAATTGATTCTTTTTCATTTGTTGCTTTATCTGAAATTTCTTTAAGCTTTTCCGATAAAACTTTTGCACGTTCAGTTGGGTCAGAAATATTTTTTATTGTATTTAATACTTCATCAGAAACATCTTGATATGAATCGATAATTTTAACAGTTGAACCACTTGCAGGAATTTCTTCTTCTAAACTTTTTGCATGGAAACCATTTTCTAAATAATTATTTTCAACACTGCTTGCTTTTGCAATTGAGCCATAAGCACAATGATGATTTGTTATTATCAAGCCATTTTCTGAAATGAAAGAACCAGTACAACCACTTAAATTTACCAATGCATCAACCAAACTTATTCCATTTGGATTGTAAACTTCTTTTGGATCAATCTTTAAACCAGCTTTTACTAAATCAACTTTTTGAATTTCACTTAAAGGATACATTCCTTCATCTGGGGAAGATGAAATCATCCCGAGGAATATTGATAAAGTTATTAATGCAATTAAAAATAAAACTGCTTTTTTAATAAAGTGGAAAGAATTCATGGTTGCTCCAATTTCATTTAAATCAAATATCTATAATTTAATTGTCAATGAATAATTAATTTTATTTTAAAAATTGTTTTTTCGGTTTCATTTGAAACGAATTCAACTTTGCCATTTAGGTATTGCTCTACAATCAACTTCACGCTGTATAGACCAATTCCTCTTCCTTTACTTGCTTTTGTAGAAAAAGATCTTTGAAACAATTGTAGTTGAACATTTTCAGGAATTACAGCATCATTTTTAACATAAAAAATTATATTCTCATTTTTAATATCAATACCAATCTCAACTTTTTGATTTGCTGATGAAGCTTCCAATGCATTCTTTATAAGATTTCCCATTGATCTTACTAAAAGTGTTTGGTCAGTGCTAATAGTAATATCGTTTTCAAGTTTTTTATAAGTTAAATTATCGTGAGCCAGTTCATGATTCTTGTACATTTCAAAAACTTTTTCAATAATTGAGTTGGCTGAGACATTTGAAAATTCTGGAGTTAAATTTCCATCTTCGGCATTTCTCAATTGTCTTTGTGCCAAAATTTCTTCAATAAGTTGATTGATAGAATTATGAATTGCATTTTCAAGATCTTTTCTTTCTTCTTCACTTTCAGATTCTGGTAAAATTTCGACTAAACCTCTGATTGCTCCAGCAGTATTTAAGATATCATGAAAGAAAATTCTTTCTAAAGCTTCTCTTCTTTTAACACTGGAAATATCTCTAACTGTAAAAAATGTATATCTTTTATTATTAATAAAAATTGGATGTGCATGAACACTGAAATCATAATTGATTTGATTACCATTTCTGGCTGCTGTAATTCTGCACTCTTCTTCAGTAACAATATTTTCATCTTTACATTTTTTAATTGCTTTTGCAGCGCCACATTCTCTACAAAACTTTGATGTACCGCATCCAGCTTCAGTTTCATTGCTGTGAATACAATTTAAAGCTTCACCTAATCTTTTACCTGCAATTTCAAAATAATCACCAACATTAAAAGTAGTTAACGCTTTTGAATTCAAAGCAACAATTTGGCGATGTTCGTTTAATATTACTGCAAGTTCCGGAAATCCTTCAATAATTTGGTTCATCAATGAATTTTCTTTTAATCTTATTATCTCATTGAGAATTTCTTCATTTGATAATCTTTCTGGTGTGTCAAAAAATGTTTCTAATTGTTTATTCATTTTTACCTTATATAATATCTGGCTCCAATTGCTAAATCAAGATGTAAAGAAGTTTCCGGCAAAAGATTAAACACAGGTGCTATTTCAAAAAAAGCATCGAAAGGATAATTTTTATCAATATAAAGAATCCCAGCAACTCCTCTCGCACCAAGATAAGTATTATTTGAGTATGATCTAATTCTTCCGCCAACACCATAGTAAATAGGAATTTTATAATTTGATTTAATTAATTCATAATTGTGAATTACATAATCAGCATGAAATGAAAAACTACTTTCAGAATGAAATAAAGAATAAGCTAAGCCAAAATCTACGGCAGTTGAGTTATCTAGCCAATATTTTGCACTAATACCTGTTGGTTCTCCAATCATTACACCAATTCCAACCCCTTTTTCTTGTGATATAATTTCTGTCGTTAATATTGAAGTAAACAAAATAAAAAGAAGTGTTTTTTTCATAAACTCTCCAAATATATTATAAGATTATTCTTAGTTTATTCATAGTTAGAAGAACGATAATGATTAAGAAATGAGTATTATTCATTAATTTTCTGATTGAAATGTAACTTTATATTTTAAATCAATCAATAAAGCGATGATAAAATTCATATTGTTTTTGGTGCTCTTTATAGCAAGTAATTTATTTTCACAAAAAGATGAATTAATAATTTTCCATGCTGGTAGTTTTTCAAAACCAATGGAAAAATTAATAGAAGTGTTTAGGAAAGAAAATCCAAATGTTAATGTAAAAAGAGAAATTGCAGGTAGCGTTGAATGTGCAAGAAAAATAACTGAATTAAATAAACCTTGTGATGTTTTTGTTTCATCAGATTATCAGGTGATCAATAATTTTCTTATTCCAAATTATGCTAATTGGAATTTAAAATTTGCTACAAATGAAATTGTTATTGCGTTTACTCAAAAATCTAAAAGAGCAAAAGAAATTTCTATTAAAAATTGGTTTAATATTTTATCAAATGATAAAATTAAAATTGCTCGTTCTGAACCGAATTTAGATCCATGCGGATATAGAACAGTCTTAGCTTTAAAACTTGCAGAAAAATTTTACAGAGTTAAACAATTATCGAAAAAGATCTTAGAAAAAAATCCCGAGCTCATAAGACCAAAAGAAGTGGATTTATTAGCTTTACTTGAAATTGGAGAAGCTGATTATATTTTTACTTATCGTTCTGTTGCTATTCAGCATAAACTGAAATTTATTTCATTGCCAGATGAATTTAATTTAAGCAACCCAGCTTTTAATAATTTTTATATTACTGAAAGCATTGCACTGAAAGGAAAAAATCCAAAAGAAAAAATTATTCAAAAAGGGGAAGCAATTGCTTATGGTGTTACAATTCCTCAAAATTCATTGAACTCAAATACAGCAATAAAGTTTGTTGATTTTCTTTTAAGTGAAAAAGGGAAAAAAATCATTGAAGGAAATGGACTTAAATTTATTCATCCAATTTCATGTATTAATTGTAATTCAGTGCCAAAAGAATTAAAAAAATATGTGATTGTTTCGAATGATTAAAAATTTTCGCAAAAACAATATAGACTTATTATTTATTTTTTTAAGTGGTGTTGTTCTACTTTTCATTGCGTCACCAATAATTGGATTATATTTTAATTCAACTTTGAATGGATTAATTGAAACTACAACTGATGTTGAAGTTCAAGAAAGTATTTGGTTGACTTTGTGGACATCAATGCTTGGTACAATAGTTTTTTCTTTTTTTGCAATTCCACTTGCTTATCTACTTGCAAGAAAAAATTTTCCTCTAAAAAACTTTGTTAACGGTATAATTGATTTGCCAATAATTATCCCACACACTGCGGCTGGTATTGCATTACTTGGTATTTTAAATAGAAATACTTTTATAGGCAAAATAGCAGAAACTTTCGGGTTAAGTTTTATTGGTAATTCAACTGGAATAATTTTAGCAATGTCGTTTGTGAGTATTCCATTTTTAATTAATTCGGCTCGCGACGGATTTTTATCTGTTCCAGAAAGATTAGAAAAAGTGGCTTTAACACTCGGTGCTTCAAAAACAAAAGTATTTTTTTCAATTTCACTTCCGTTAGCCTGGAGATCAGTTTTAAGTGGATTAATTTTAATGTGGGCTCGTGGTATGAGTGAATTTGGTGCAGTGATTATTATTGCTTACAATCCTAAAGTTACTCCAATTTTAATTTATGAAAGATTTACAACTTATGGTTTGAAATACGCTGTTCCAGTTACTGTGATTTTTATTTCAATTAGTTTAATGATTTTTATTTTTTTAAAAGTTATAAAAAAGAAAAACTGATGCTTAAACTTGAAAATGTAAATTTGAGTGCAGGTAAATTTTCACTTTCAAACATCAATTTTGAAGTTGAAAAGGGGGATTACTTTGTAATTCTTGGTTCAAATGGTGTTGGCAAAACAATTCTATTAGAATCTATAGTTGGCATAAATAAAATTAATTGTGGTAATATTTATTTGAACAGTGATGAAATTTCAAAAAAAGAAATTAACCAACGAAATTTAAGTATGGTTTATCAAACTATAGATTTATTCCCACATTTTTCTGTTTTTGATAATATAGCTTTTCCGCTAAAGAATAGAAAAGAAAAAAAAGTTCAAGAAAAAGTTATTGAACTTGCAAGAACTGTTAATGTTGAAGATAAATTAAATCAAAAACCTGACACACTTTCTGGTGGTGAAATGCAAAGAGTTGCTCTTGCAAGATGTTTAGCAACTGATTCCAAAATATTATTATTAGATGAACCGCTATCATCGTTAGACACAAAGTCAAAGAATGAATTGAAAATATTATTAAGAAATCTAAATCGTAAAGGAATAACATTTGTTCATGTAACGCATGATTATGAAGAGGCAATTTCTCTTGCAAATAAAATTGCTGTTCTTGAAAACGGAACTATTGTTGATGTTAACGAACCTGAAATAATCTTTAAAAATCCAAAGTCAGAATACATTGCAAATTTTATCGGGCATAAGAATTTTTTAAAAGGGAAAGTTAAATCAATTCAAAATTCAGATTTGAAAAAATTTATCGTAGATAATTATTTAGAAATTTATTGCTTAACGGATTTAAATGATGGCGAAGGATTTTTAATTATATCTTCTGATGATATTTCTATTTCTAATCAAAAGGAAATCTCAAGTAATAGAAATAATTTCATAGGTAATATTATAGATATTTCAAAAGCTAAAATCGGTTATGAAATTATTGTTGATTTGGGTTATAAATTTGCAGTATCAATTTCAAAAGAATCAATTGAAAACTTAAAATTATCAATTGGAAAAGAAGTATGGATTTCATTCAAAGCATCTGCTTGTAAAATTTATAGGTGAAAAAATGATTACTTACGAAGAAGCATTAAAAATAATAAAACAAAATATTATCGAGTTAGAAACAGAAGAAATAGAATTGACAAACTCTTTAAACCGTGTTTTGAGAGAAGATATTTTTTCAGATATGAATATGCCGCCATTCAACAAATCTGCAATGGATGGATTTGCCTGCAGAAGAGAAGATATTGGAAACGAACTTGAAATAATCGAATCAATTCAAGCTGGATACAAACCACAAAAGATTGTCGGCAAAAATCAATGTTCTAAAATCATGACTGGTGCAGAAATTCCACAAGGTGCAAATTGCGTTATTATTTTTGAAGATGTTGAATATATTTCCGAAAACAAGATTAAGTATTTAAAAGATAAAACTTCGAATAATATTTGTTACACAGGTGAAGATGTAAAAAAAGATGAAATACTTTTAACCCCTGGAACAAGAATTACTGAAAAGGAAATTTCATCATTAGCAATGTCGGGTAAATGGAATTTACTTGTAAGCAAAAAACCAAAAGTTGGAATTATTTCAACTGGTGATGAAATAGTTGAACCTTTCATAAAACCAAATTCTTCGCAAATAAGAAATACAAATGCTTACCAATTAATTTTTCAAGTTGAAAAATTTGGTTGTATTCCAAATTATTATGGAATTGTTAAAGACAAAGAAGAAGAAATTTTACCAATTATTTCTAAAGCGAAAGAAGAAAATGATTTATTAATTTTAACTGGCGGCGTATCAATGGGTGAATTTGATTTAATTCCTAATTCATTAAAAAAAATTGGATTTAAATTGCTCTTTGAAAAGGTTCAACAACAACCTGGAAAGCCAACAGTTTTTGGTAGAGATGAAAATAAATTTGTTTTTGGAATGCCGGGTAATCCAGTTTCATCTTTTTTTGTTTTTGAATTTTTTGCAAAAGAACTTTTAGCTGGAATGCTTTCACTTAAAAAATATTACAACGAATTAAATCTTGAGCTTGCTGAAGATTATAAAAGAAAAAGAAGCGAAAGACTTGGCAGAATTCCAATCAAAATAAACGAAGATGGAATGATTGTCCCAATTGAATATCATGGCTCAGCACACATTAATTCATTGCTAAATGCAGATGGAATTATTTCTATTCCTATTGGTGTAATTGAATTAAAGAAAGGAACTAAAGTAAATGTTAGATCAATTTGGTAGAGAAATAAATTATCTATATTGAAGGTTAAGAGAAAAAATTAACTTATGTTATTGAAAAAGGGAGAAATAACTTGGTTGATGTAAGAAAAAGAAAATTCAAGATAGAAAAGTAGAAACTGAAGTTCTTATCTCTTTAAAACCAACAACTATTAAATTGATTAAAGAAAATAAATCGGATTTATAAAAGGTCAACTATGAATTTTGAATTTGATGAAACAAATAGATTTGTAATATCAATAAATGTATCAAGGGAAAAGGGAACTAGCAAAACTCCAGAAGAAAAAATTGAGTTGAATGAATTCGGTGTTATTGGTGATGCTCATGCTGGTTCGTGGCATAGACAAGTAAGTCTACTTGCCCAAGAAGATATAGATCGATTTTCTTTGCTCGATGCCGAAGGAAGAAAATTTTTACCAGGTGAATTTGCCGAAAACATTACAACGAAAGGAATAGATTTCAAAAAAGTTGCTATTCTTGATAAATTAAAAATTGGTGAAGCTGAATTAGAAATTTCTCAAATAGGAAAAAATTGTCATGGTGATGGTTGTTCTATTTTTGTTGAAGTTGGCAAATGTGTAATGCCAAAATCGGGTGTGTTTGCAAGAGTAATTAAAGGTGGTTCAATAAAAAAGAATGATAGGATTGAATACTTTCCTCGCCTATTAAAAATTAAGATTATAACTTTAAGTGATCGTGCATCAAAAGGTGAATATGAAGATAAAAGTGGACCAGCAATTATTAATTTTTTGAAAGAATTTTTTGAAGATAAAAGATGGCACATTAAATATGATTACTGTTTAATTCCAGACGATAAAAAATTGTTAGAAGAAGAATTAAATAAATCCGTAACAGAAAACACTGATATAATTTTTACAACAGGTGGAACTGGAATTGGCCCGAAAGATTTTACTCCTGATGTTGTAGAAAAATTTGCCGATAAAATTATTCCGGGTGTTATGGAAAATATTCGATTGAAGTTTTATGAAAAGGTTCCTTCATCATTATTAAGTAGATCAATTGCCGCTGTAAAAAGTGAAACTTTAATTTTTGCTCTCCCCGGAAGTGTAAAAGCTGTTAAAGATTACTTAAGTGAAATTACCAAAATTTTGGAACATGCAATTCTAATGTTACACGGTTTAGGGCATTAATTAATTGATAATTGTTAATTGCAAATTGCAAATTGCAAATTGCTAATTGCTAATTGCTAATTATGAATTGCGAATTGGAATGGTTAATCTTTGTGTAAATATATGCCATTTGTAGTTTTATTTTTAACATCAGCTATAACCGATTATCACAAATAAAATTTAGCAACACTTATTGTTGTTAACAAAATTATGAAGGTATCAGGTAAGAATAATTCTCCATGACAGTTTTTATAAACGTAATGTAACTGTCGAATTTTTTGTCGGTATTAAGTAAGTCATTAAACTCAAATATATCACCATTTATTCTTGAAATTACTTTGAACTGTTTTTCTTCATTCAAAACTACAAATCCATTGTTCTTACTTTGTTTGAGTTCGTCGACAGTATTAAACAAAGTAAACTTATCTTTGTATGGTGCACCATCGTGTGGACAAAATGTTTCGCAGTTTCCACATTCATTGCAAAGTGAGTTAATGTGAAGTATTTGATTTACATCTTTGAAAGTTGAATGATTAACATTTATTTCTACATTCGCACGGTTTGGACAAACATCTACACATTTGTTGCAAATTGTATTACAACTTAAACATCGAGTTGCTTCTTCTGTCATCTCAGTTTTTACCCATTCAACTTTCCCTTTTGATAAATTGAATTGACTAAAATCTGTTTTATGGTAATAATTAAAATTAATTGAAGGGTAACTTAAATTTTCTTTTTTTAAAATTGCATCAGCAACTTTTCTTCCATGTGCAATTGCTTCTACAACTGTTGCCGGACCATTAGCCGCGTCTCCACCAATAAAAACATTTTCAATATTTGTTTCATTTGTCAAAGGATTAAGATCTGCTTTGTTTCTAATAATCTTAATTTTATTTGATTCAAGGATTTCAGTATCAACACTTTCACCAATTGCAGAAATTATGGAGTCAATATCAAGCTCTTCAAATTCTCCATCAATTGGAATAACACTTTGTCTTCCATCAGCTTCAATTTCGGATAGCATCATTTTTTGACAAATTAATTTTCCATTTGTAAAATCATATGGAAGCAATAGTTCTTTAAAAATTACACCATCATCAAGTGCAGCTTCAAATTCTTCACGGTCAGCGGGCATATATTCTTTTGTACGACGATATATTAAAAAAACATTTTCAACTCCATTACAACGTTTTGCCACACGTGCACTATCCATCGCAGAGTTTCCACCACCTATAATCGCAACATTTTTTCCTAAAGTAATATTTGTGTTATGATGATAATTCCACAAAAAATCAATTGCATTCAAAATTTTTTTGTCAGAAGTGATCTTTAATTTATTCGATTTTTCTGCACCGATGGCAATATAAATGTATTTGTAACCTTCTTGCTTTAGCTTGTTAATTGAAAAAGATTCATTAACACCAAAAATAAATCTAACACCGAATTGTTCAATAAATTTAATATCATTATCAATTGCTGATTGCGGAAGTCTGAATTGCGGCAGAACATTCTGAACTATTCCTCCAGCATTCATATTCTTTTCAAAAATAGTTACATCAAAACCTGATTTTGCTAAAAAGTATGCTGCAGATAAACCTGATGGGCCAGCACCAATTATTGCAACTTTTAAATTGTTATTTATTTCTTTTACTGATAAGTTTTTCACAAAATTTTGATAACCATTCAACGCAGCTTCTTTTTTAATGTCCCGAATTTTTACTGCTTCATCATAATCAATTCTTGTACAATGATACATACATTGATGATCGCAAACATATCCAGTAATATGCGGAAGTGGATTTTTATCAGTTATCACTTGCAGAGCTTCTTCAAACTTTCCTTCTTCTACAAGTCGAATATATTCTGGAACATCCTGATGAATTGGACAAGCAACCTTACAAGGAGCAATAAAACAATCAAAAGTTTCAAGTTTTACAGGCACTTTGATTGATTCAACTGTTCTTGTTTCTTTTTTGTAAAGCTGATTATTTAATGAATCATCTGCAAGATTTTTTAGTTTTTGTAAATCAATACGATCGACTTTATTAATTTGAAATTCTTTTAATCCTTCTGCTATTTGCCGAAGTCGGTTATATCCGCCAGGTTTCAAAAGTTCGGTTGCAAATGTAACGGGCTTTATACCAACTTCAAGAATGTCTTTTGTGTTATTGATTGAAGCTCCACCAGAAAAAGAAATATTTATTTCACCATTAAACTGCTCGGCAATTTTTGAAGCAAGATTAATTGTAAGTGGAAAAAGTGCTCTGCCAGACATATACATTTCGTTACCCGGCATTTTTTGTTTCTTGTTTTTTACTGCAAGTGTATTAGAAAGCTTTACTCCAAATTCTTTTCCATTCTCTTTTGCAAATGCTTTTAATCTTTGTAACATTGTAACGGCATCGTTCCACTGTAAATCATTTTCAAATGAATGTTTGTCAAGAAAAATTTTTTTGTATCCGAGATTTTCTAAAGTGTTTTTGACAAAATCGTAACCAAGTAATGTAGGATTTAATTTAACATAAGTATGCAGATTTTTTTCTTTGATTAAATATTTTACTATTGATTCAATTTCATTTGGCGGACAACCATGCATCGTTGAAAGTGTAACAGAATTTGAAATATGTGGTGAAATATTTTCGATTGTCTTTATAAGTTTTTTATCGCCATTAAATTCATTATAAATAAAGTTAATTAATTTATTTTTGTAATCGGCAAACAGGTTTGAAAGCTCAGCGTTTTTTAATTGTTCGATGAATCTATCCATTCTTTTGGTTTTTATTCCTTCGAGATCATAGCCAACACTCATATTAAAAATGAAACCTGGTTCATCATTGTCAGATAATCCAAAAAATTCCTTTATGATATGAAGAAAAATCCATGCTTTTAAATATTCGTCGTAAGATTGCTCGAGTTTCAATTCTTGTGACCATTCAACATTATATCCTTCATCTTCTGCATCAATACAAGGTCGGTCAATTTTCAATTCGTCCATTTTTTGGACAGTCTTCAGTTCAAAAAATCTTCCACCGGTTAAATATGCAGAGATTATATTTTGAGTCATTTGAGTGTGAGGACCAGCCGCAGGACCAATTGGTAATTCAAGTTTATGATTTAAAAATGATATACCGTTTCTATCTGTTAGTTTAAAGAAGTTGATTGATTTAATTCCAAAAATGCTTGAGTGAAGTTTGTATTCACTAAAAATTTGATTGAGTATTGAATCAAACGAAAGCGGTTTCATTTCATCCAGCATAGTAATTTTCCTTTTCACTGATGTAAATATCTTTATTTATACTTAATTTATAAATAGAAATTTCAAAAAAATATTTTTCAATTTTTATGTGAGTTGTTATATGAAAGAAAAATTATTTAATGCCGTTGAGCAAGAAAAAGAAAATCTTTTTGCTTTAATTCAAAAATTAATTCAAATCAAAAGTTACAGTGGTGAAGAAAAAGAAATTGTTGAATTCATCATTTCTAAAATGAAAGAATTTGGATTTGATGAGGCTTTTCACGATTCATTTGGAAATGCAATTGGCAGAATTGGAAATGGTCCAATTAAAATTATGTATGATGCACACATTGACACAGTTAAAGTAACTGAAACTGAAAATTGGCAGTATCCACCTTTTGCTGGTGAAATTAAAAATGGAAAAATTTATGGACGCGGTGCTGTTGACGAAAAACCTGCAATGGCTGGATATTTAATTGCTGGAAAAATTTTAAAACAACTTTTTAATGAATTACCTTTCACTCTTTATGTTGTTGGTTCTGTGCTTGAAGAAGATGCTGATGGTTATCCACTTTATCATATTATCCAGAATGAAAAAATAAAACCAGATTTTGTTTTACTCGGCGAACCAACAGATTTAAAAGTTTATCGTGGCCAACGTGGTAGAATGGAAATTAAAATTACAACAAAAGGTAAATCTGCACACGGAGCTCACAATCAAAAAGGAATTAATGCTATTTACAAAATGCAGCCGATTATTTCCGCAATCGAAAAACTTGATAAAAAATTAAAACCAAAATCTCCTCTCGGGAAAGGTTCAATTACTGTAAGTAATATTTTATCTAAAGCTCCATCTTTATGTTCTGTTTCTGATTTTTGTGAGATACATATAGATAGAAGAATGACAATTGGAGAAAATAAAAACACTGTTCTAAAAGAATTAAAAGACATTGCAAAGAAAAATAAAATTGATGCTAAAATTTCAATTCCACAAGTTGAAGGAAAAAGTTGGAAGGGAACTGAGTATTCAACAGAAGCATATTTTCCAACTTGGGTTTATGATGAAACACATCCTTTGGTAACATCAGCTATGAAAGCTTCGAAGATTTCTATAGGTAAAGCTAAATGTGGTGTGTGGAGCTTTTCAACTAATGGTGTTGCAACTGCCGGACATTTTGGAATTCCAACTATTGGCTTTGCACCGGGTAAAGAAGAATTATCTCATTCATCTAAAGAGGAACTTATTCTTGAGGATTTATTTAAAGCAACTAAGTTTTATTCAATTTTCCCTTTTGAATTAGTAAACAAATAGAACACGGACGACACTGATAACACGGATATACACTGATGTTACATAAAGATATCACAGGTAAAATAATAAAAGCTTTTTATAATGTTAATGATAAACTAGGATTTGGCTTTTTAGAAAAGGTTTATGAAAATGCTATGATTATTGAATTAAAAAAAATGGGTCTTGATGTTAAACAACAAAAAAACTTAAAGGTATATTATGACGGCAAAGAAGTCGGTGATTACTTTGCTGATTTAATTGTAAATGATCTAGTAATTGTAGAATTAAAAGCCGCAGAATCTTTATGTGATGAACATGAAGCTCAATTAATTAATTATTTAAGAGCTACCAAAATAGAAGTAGGTTTATTATTAAATTTTGGTAAAAAAGCAGAATTCAAGAGAAAAATTTTTACAAACGATAAAAAAATTTTACAGTGACAATCAGTGTAATCTGTGTTGTCAGTGTTCTATTTTTTTTGTTAATAACTTAAGGAGATTAAGATGGAAAAATCACATTTCAAAGGAAAACATTTTTTAACTGAAGATAATTGGTCAAAAGAAGAACTCGATTTTGTTTTTGATACTTCATTCGAATTGAAGGAAAAATTTTACAAAGAAGAACCAACATTATGGCTTCCCCATAAAACATTATTTATGATGTTTTTTGAACAATCAACAAGAACACGCAACTCTATGGAAGCTGGTATGACTCAACTTGGTGGGCATGCTCACGATTTAACTCCAGATAAAATGCAAATAACACATGGCGAAGTTGCAAAAGACACAGCAATAATTTTAAGCAGAATGGGACACGGCATTGCATGTCGTAATTGTTTTTATGGAATTGGGAAAAAATATCTTGATGAATTAGCTCAATACTCAACTAAACCTGTAATGTCATTGCAAGATGATGTTTATCATCCATTTCAAGGATTAGCAGATTTAATGACAATCTTTGAAAAATTTGGACGCAATACAAAAGGTCTAAAAGTTACAATCTCCTGGGCTTATGCAACAACACACTCAAAGCCATTAAGTGTTCCTCAAACACAAATTTTACTTTTTCCACGTTATGGAATTGATGTAACAGTTGCTCATCCAAAAGAATTTCCATTAAGTAAAGACATAGTTGAAAAAGCAAAGTTAAATGCAAAAGCTGGCGGCGGAAGTTTGAAATTCACAAACGATATGAACGAAGCTTTTGAAGGAGCACAAATTGTAATTCCTAAAAATTGGGGTGGCTTTGGTTTTTATGATATGAATTACTATTTGCAAAATGAAGATGAATGTAAAAAAGAAATGAAAAGCAATTTAGAGAAATATAAAAATTGGATTTGCGACGAAAAGAAAATAAAACTTGCAGATAAAAATGTGAAACTTATGCACGCACTTCCTGCAGATCGTGGAAATGAAGTTACAGATGAAATTCTTGATGATCCAAATATTTCTATTGTTTTCGATGAAGCTGAAAATCGTCTCCACACTGCAAAAGCAATTATGGGTCTGACAATGTAAACTGAAATGTAATTTGTAAAAAGTAATTAGTTTTTATGTCGAAGAATATTAAGAGTTAATTGATGAATGAAAAATATCATTATAAATGTTTTGATTGTGGAAAAACATATTCTAAAGATGAAATAGAAAATAATCTAATTTACCTTTGTCCAGTTTGTGGTGTTGTTGAAAAAAATAAACCACAAAAAGGAATTTTACTAATTGAGTATGATTATGAAACAATCAAGAGAAAAATTAGTAAAGATGAATTCTTAAAAATTCCCTCAGGAAAATTTTGGCTTTATGATTATTTATGGCCAATAGATTTTCAAAATGAGCGAGTCAAAAAAATTACTAATCAATTAAAAAAGATTTCTTTACCGGGTGATAATTTTTTAATTGAAAAATATGATAATAAAACTATTTCAATTCTTGATGAAACAAGAAATCCAACATTATCATTTAAAGATAGAGCATCATCTCTCGTTGCACTAAAAGCAATAGAATTAGGTATTGATTTAATTTCTGCGGCATCAACTGGTAATGCAGGTTCATCTTTGGCAGGTATTTGTGCAAGACTTGGTTTGCGTTCAATTGTTTTTGTGCCTAAAAAAATTCCAGAAGCAAAAAGAATTCAAATACAATCTTTTGGTGCTGAAATAGTTTTAGTTGATGGTGATTATGATTTAGCTTTTGATATTTGTTTAGAAATATCACAAGAAAAAAAATGGTATAACAGAAACACTGCTTATAATCCTTTAACTATAGAAGGTAAAAAATCTGCAGCTTATGATATTTTCATTTCATCAAAAGGAAAAATTCCAAAAAATATTTTTATACCAACTGGTGATGGTGTAATTCTTTCTGGATTGTATAAAGGATTTCTCGAATTAAAAAAATTAGGATGGATAGATGAATTACCAAAATTAATTTCCGTTCAGGCAAAAGGTAGTGACGCATTTTATAGATATTTTAATACAAAGAAATTTGAATATAAAAATACTGAAAGCATTGCAGATTCAATTTGTGCAGGAGCGCCTCGTGCTTTATTTTTGGGCTCAAAATCAATTGAAGAAAGTAACGGCTTTGTTCTTTTAGTTGATGATGAAGAAATTTTAACTGCTCAAAAAATTGTAAGTGAAAAATTTGGAATATTAATTGAACCATCCTCTGCAGCTGCATTTGCGGCATATAAAAAGAATGTAATTGATGATGTTTTACTTTTATTTACAGGAAATGGATTAAAAGATATTTCTTCACTTGCAAAATGGAATAAACAACCAGAAGTTCTTTCTAATAATTCAATTAAGGAAAAATATTTTTAATGAAAAGATCCATTGATGCTCTTTTGATTTCTGCGGGTTACTCGGGCAGAATGGGGGATTTTAAACCATTATTAAAAATTAAAGACAAAACTTTTTTACAAATTATCATTGAAAAATTGTTATTGGTGTGCAATAAGGTTGTTGTTGTTACTGGTTATAGAAATGACGAAATAGAAAAAGAAATTGAAAACATGAAATTGAAAAATCCAATTTTGTTTGGTTTTGTTACTTGTGTTTATAATGAAAATTACCACAATGGAATGTTTACCTCAATTCAAAAAGGTATTCAATCTCTTGAGAATTCAAATTGGGTGTTGTTTCATTTTGTTGACCAACCTTTAATACCAAATGATTTCTACATAGAATTAGTTAATCAAGTAGACAATAACTATGATTGGATTCAGCCAGTTTTTAATTTCACAAATGGTCATCCTGTAGTTTTCAGAAATACAATTTTTGATAAAGTAATTTCAGCACCATTTAATTTTAAAATGCAATTAATTCGAGATGATGATTCAGTAAAAAAGAAATTTTGGATATCTAGTTATCCTGAAATTTTACACGATTTCGATACTAAGGAAGATTTTACAAATTTTTTTGAAAATCAATAACCGCGACTTTTCAAATAAAGTGCTAAATCCTGTGTTGGTTGATAAGAATTATTATCAATTATAAAACTGTTTTTGTTGCAATCGTAAACTTTTTCACCGTTTGATGAAATTATCAAACCCACTTTAATAAGTTTTGAAATTTTTACAATATCTGCATTTTGCAATTTGGTTAAATCTAAATCTGTGTTAATAATTTCATTCCAAACTTTTTCATCTTCTATCACATTAAACCCTCGTGATTGAAAATTCCACACTAAAATTTTTCGGTCCTGATCAAATTTAAAAGGATAATTCTCTCTTGGCATAATCGGCATAATAATTACACTTGTAACATTTTGCTTTTCTGTTTTGACAAAGTTTGTACAACTTTGAATCAAAATTATTAGTGAAAAGAAGAATAAAGAGAATGTAAATTTCATTTTAATAACCCATGTTTTTAATTTGTTGAGCTATTGTTGAACCAAAATTTTCGTATGAAATAGATTGATCAAAAAGTCCCCAATTTTGATTTAGAGTTAATCTTTCAAACAATATTATTTCTTTTTTCTTTACGTCAAATACTTTAATCAAAATTGGTTTGTTAACTATTTTCATTGAATAGATTCCACTTTGTCTATAAGTTGCATAATCAGTTGCTTTGCCAAAAACAATTAAATCAACTTTAATGTCATTTGCAATCTCTTCAACATCTGAGGTGTTTAAGTTGGTTAATCTTAAATCTCTATCTAAAATAATTTCCCAAACTGAATCGCTAGTTACAACGTTAAATCCTTTTTGTAAAAAACCAATTTCTAAAGATTGGCGAATGTAATCTAAATTGTAAGGATATTCTTGATAATCATCAAAGGGCATAATAACAACAGAATGAATAATCGGCTTCTCTTTTTCTTGTGCAATTAAAAAAGAAATTTGAAAAAGGAAAAGAATAAAAATTATTTTAATTAAAAATTTCATTTTCATTTCCTTTGTTGGATGGTAACTTAAATTAAGTTAATTACAAAATCAATGGGTTTTAAGTTATCAATTGAGTTATTTGTGCAAATCTGTGGTAAAGAAACTAACCACATATAGCACAGATTAACTCAGAGAATCAAATTTTCAACCTATCAACCGAAAGAAAGATTTTCAATTATCAAATTGATAGTCATGCTATATGAAACAAGATTTGCCGACAAGAAATAGAAATGGAAAATATTTATAAGATCCTTAATTATATTTCACAGCAAGTTGACCACAAGCGGCGGCAATATCATCACCTTGAGTTTCTCTAATCATAACCGTAATATTATAACTTCTTAATCGGTCTGCGAAGCGGTGAATTTCAATCATTGGCGTTGGTTCAAGTTCTGCAGAAATACCTGATGGATTCATATGTTTAATACTATTGAAAGGAATGATATTAATTTTACTTGGTAATTTTGAACAAATTCTTGCGAGCTCTTTTGCATCTTCTAATCTATCATTAATGCCTTTCAACATTGTGTATTCAAATGTAATTCTTGTTCTGGATTTAACTGCATATTCTTTCAACGCCATTAAATTTTCACTCAATGAATATTTTTTATTAATTGGCATAATTTTACTTCTTACTTCTTCAAAAGGTGAATGCAAAGATAATGCAAGCTTGATTCTGTAATTTTTGTCAGTCAATTCTTTTATTTTATTGGCTATTCCTGCAGTTGAAACTGTAATTCTTGTTCTGCTTAATCCTTTTGTTAATTCGTGAGTAAATATTTCAATCGATTTTAATGTGTTCTCAAAATTTAAAAGCGGCTCACCCATTCCCATAAAAACTATATTAGTTATTTTATTTTTTCCAACATCCTTTGCAGTCAATAAATATTGGTCAACAATTTCACCGGCAGTTAAATTTCTTTTATAACCCATTAAACCGGTTGCACAAAATTTACAATCGAGAGGGCAACCGACTTGTGTTGAAATGCAAAGTGTATTTCTTTCTTTTTCTGGTATTAAAACCGACTCAATTTTTCTTCCGTCGTAAGTTTCAAATAAATATTTCTTTGTATTTGTTGAAGGGGAACTTTGTATGTCAACTAAATCTAAAGTTTGCAGTTTATAACTTTCCGATAAACTTTTTCTTGTTTCTTTCGAAAGATTTTTCATTTCATCAAAATCAAAGACAACATGGTTGTACATCCAATTAAAAACTTGAGAAGCTCTGAACTTTTCGTAACCATTTGATACGAAAAGATTTTCTAATTCTTCCAGTGTTAATCCTTTTAATGTTTCTTTTTTAATCTTTTCCATGATGTAAATATATCAATTATGAAATACAATTTTTCTAATTAAGTAATATTTATAACTAATTTACTTTTTTTTTGGAAAATCATTCATTAGTTTTTCAAACAAAATAAAAACCAAAACAAAATTTTGGAGAAAAAAATGAAATTCGAATTCACAGAAGAACAATTAATGATTCAACAAACAGCAAAAGATTTCGCCACAAGCGAAATAGCACCTACTGTAACCGAAAGGGATAAAAATGCAGAATTTCCATTCGAGATAGTAAAAAAACTTGGCGAACTTGGGTTCATGGGAATGATGGTGTCACCTGAATATGATGGCGCCGGTCTTGATACAATTAGTTATGTTTTAGCAATGATTGAAATTTCTAAAGTTGATGCAAGCGTTGGAGTTATAATGTCTGTTAATAATTCTCTTGTTTGCCATGGATTAGAAGAATGGGGAAGCGACTACATTAAAGAAAAATATTTAAAACCACTTGCACGTGGAGAAAAACTTGGAGCATTTGCTCTTTCTGAACCAGAAGCTGGTAGTGATGCAACTAAGCAACATACTTATGCTTACAAAGTTGATGGAGGCTGGTCTATCAATGGTATTAAAAATTGGATTACAAATGGTGTTAATGCTGATTATTATTTAGTTATGGCTCAAACAGATAAAGAAAAAGGGCATCATGGAATTACAACTTTTCTTGTTGAAAAAGGTACTCCTGGTTTTACACATGGAGTTAAAGAAGATAAACTTGGTATTCGAAGCAGTGATACTTGCTCTCTTTCTTTTGATAATTGTATTGTACCGGATGAAAATATAGTTTGGGAAATTGGCAAAGGTTTTAACTTTGCAATGAATACATTAAATGGTGGAAGAATTGGAATAGCTGCACAGGCACTCGGTATTGCGGAAGCATCTTTAGTAGCTTCCATAGAATATGCTAAAACAAGAAAAGCATTTGGGACAGAAATTGCCAATCATCAAGCTATTCAATTCAAGTTGGCTGATATGGCTACAAAAGTTGAAGCTGCAAAATTATTGACTTTGAATGCTGCTGCACTTAAAGATGCTGGTAAAAAATATGTGAAAGAAGCTGCAATGGCTAAACTTTTTGCTTCGAAAGTTGCTGTTGAATCTGCTTTAGATGCTGTCCAAATTCATGGCGGTTATGGATATGTTCGTGAATATCAAGTTGAAAGATTTTTACGCGATTCTAAAATCACAGAAATTTATGAAGGTACTTCTGAAGTCCAAAAAATTGTTATTGCAAGAGAATTATTAAAAAGTTGATGAAAATATTAGTTCTAATTTTTGTTTTTAGATTTGCAGTTTTTGCTCAGCCAGAATTTTACAAATGGCAAGAGAAAGAAATAGAATATCGCACTAATTTTATCAATGAAGAGGATTATAAATCAAATTCTTTTCTTTCACATTTACAAAAAATTTATACATTCATAATTAGTGAACCAGATGGAGATAACTGCCCGTTTTCTCCATCTTGCTCTAATTTTTTTGTTGAAGCTGTTGACAAAACAAATTTTTTTACAGGAATATTATTGTTTGCCGATAGATTTACTCGCGATATGAATCCATTTAAATCGCTAAATCAATACAATATAATTTCATTCAGAAAATTATCAGATCCTGTTGATAATTATTTATTCAAAAATTAAGGTGAATTTTGAAATATAAATTTCTCTTTGTTTTGATTTTAATTTTTAATCAGTTAAATGCTCAGCTAAATAATGATTTATACAATCTTGAAAACAGAATTAAATTTGCCAACTTTTTATATCAAGAAAAAGATTACATACGTGCAATCGATGAATTCAAATTTATACTTAATCAAACTGAAAGCGATACTTTAAGATTCAGATTTGCAAATTCTTTTTTGAAGTTAAACCGATATGAAGAAGCTTCGGAAAATTTTAAGACTTTATTCCTTGGTTCACTTTCTAACGAGGCAAAATTATTTTTCTTTAAATCTAATTTTCTTAAAAATGATTTTAATTTTTTCAAAAAGCTGACAGAAAATAAAAATTATATACCTGAGAAATATGAAAACGAAATTAGCAGATTGAATTCAATTTCTTATTTCTTAGATAATGAAAAATTACCACCACAGGAAACTTTATTAAAACCATTTGATGATTCGCTTCAAACCAAACTTTATTTTTTTTACCAAATGAAAAAAAATCCACCAACAAAAAATCCACTACAGGCTGCAGCTTTTTCTGCTTTAATTCCAGGTGCAGGTAAAATTTATACTGGTGAAATTTCAGATGGAATAATTTCATTTATTGCAACCTCACTTTCACTTTATTTATCAATAAATAATTTCCAACACAATCATCAAACTCGTGGATGGATATTTGCTGGCTTGACCTCATTTTTTTATGGTGGAAATGTTTACGGTTCATATGTTTCCGCAAAAAAATATAATGAAAATTCCAAACTCAAAATTCAAAATGAAATAAAAAATTTCTTTCGTGAAAGCAATTATTTTTTACCACAAATAGAATTTTAGATGGTTAAAAAGTTAAAACTTTGTTTAATAATCAATTTACTGTTCTTGCCAATTTACGCACAAACATCTGTGGATGAAGTTTATTCTTCAGCCGAAAAACTTTTTGAGAATAAAAATTATTTTAACGCAATAACTGAATACAAAAGAGCTCAATTTTTTGATAATGAAAATAAATATACCTTTGACTCAAATTACAAAATTGGGTTGTGTTACAAATATGGCGGGTTTTATGAAAATGCAATTAGATATTTTTCTAACGCTTCAAAATATTGTAAAACAATAGATGATGATTTTGAGTTAAAAATTCAAATGATAAGAGTAAATATTTTAAGAAAAACAACTCAAAATGCTTTTCAGCTTTTGCATCAATTAGAAAAGGATTCTTCATTTCAAAATAAAAAAGATGAAATTTATTATTGGAAAGGCTGGGCTTACATTTTTAATGATGATTGGAAAAACGCAGAACTTAATTTTGCAAAGTCATCCTTTGGAAAAGAACTTTATTTACTATCAAAAAAAGTTAACAACCAAAAACTTTCTGTAACATTTGCAAAGGTTATTTCTTATATTTTGCCTGGTAGTGGACAAATTTATGCTGGTAATTATTTGTCAGGTCTTCTTTCTTTTGCCTGGAACATTATTGCAGGTTATTTTACCATTAATTCTTTTTTACAAAACAGAGCTTTTGATGGAATTATAATTGGGGAGTTAGTCTGGCTGAGATTTTACAAAGGGAATGTTGAAAATGCAGAAAAATATTCTGAACAAAAAAATTTATTAATAACTAATAATGCACTAAAATTTTTACAAGAAGAATATAAAGGATTAATACCGTGAAACTTTCAGAAAATGAAATTAGAAAAATTACTTATGAAACTATTGAGGAACTTGGTACAAATGTTTCTCAGGAAGTAATTAAAGAGGCTGTAAAGAAAAAAGTTGAATCACTTAATAATTTTCCATTGAAGCACACAAATGAAAATTCTGGTAAAGTAATTTTGACATCATTTGGATTAAATAAACCTGGAATAGTTGCCGCAATTACAACTGCATTAGGAAACTTTAATTGCGACATACAGGATTTAAGTCAAAGAATTATCGGTGATTTTTTTACAATAATTATGATAATTGACATTTCAACGTCGCAAAAAGACCTTAAAGAAATTCAGGAAGAAATGAGAAAAACTGCAGAACAATTAAACATTAAAATTTATCTTCAACATGAAGATGTTTTTAGATTCATGCATAGAATTTAAGTAAACAAAATACGGATTAATATGAACTACGAATTCACAGAAATTTTAGAAACAATTCGAATGACTGAAATTGAACATTTCGACATTCGAACAGTAACACTTGGAATAAGTTTAAGAGATTGCCATGATAGAAATCTTGAAATAACAAAAGAAAAAATCTATGACAAAATTTTAAGGTATGGTAAAAATCATGTTAAAAATGCTAAAGAAGTAGAATCTCAATTCGGAATATCCATTGCAAATAAAAGGGTTTCAGTTACTCCAATTTCAATTCCATTCGATTCACTTTCTGTAGAAGAATATATTGAAATATCAAAAACTTTAGACAAAGCCGCAGAAGATATTGGAATTGATTACATAGCTGGATTTTCCGCACTTGTTCAAAAAGGAATGACAAACGGTGAAAGAGAGTTAATTAAGGCAATACCTTTTGCTCTTTCTCAAACTAAAAGAGTTTGCTCAAGTGTGAATATTGGTTCTACAAAAGCTGGAATCAATATGGATGCAATTAACATGATGTCTGAGGTCATTAAAAAAACTGCTGAACTAACTAAAGAAAAAGATTCAATCGGATGTGCAAAACTTGTTGTATTTGCCAATGCTGTCGAAGATAATCCTTTTGTTGCAGGAGCTTTCCATGGAGTAACAGAACCTGAGGTTGTATTAAATGTAGGAATTAGCGGTCCAGGTGTTGTTCTAGATGCAATAAGAGAAGCTGGTAAAGTAGATTTACAAACTCTTTCTGAAGTTATAAAGAAAACTATTTTTAAAATTACACGTGCCGGTGAATTAATTGGAAGAAAAGTGGCAGAAAAAAATGGAGTTCCATTTGGAATAGTTGACATTTCATTAGCACCAACTCCTGCAGAAGGTGATAGTATTGCTGAAATATTAAAAGCTATGGGCGTTGAAGATGTTGGAGCTCCTGGAACGACAGCTGCTTTAGCAATGTTGAATGATTCAGTTAAAAAGGCAGGACTTATGGCAAGTTCTTCTGTTGGTGGAATGAGCGGTGCTTTCATTCCAGTTAGTGAAGATATGGGTATGATTCGTGCCGTTCAAGCTGGAAATTTATCTTTGGAAAAACTTGAAGCAATGACTTCTGTTTGCTCAGTTGGTCTTGATATGATTGCCATTCCGGGTGATACTCCTGCCTCTACTATTGCTGGTATTATTGCTGATGAAGCCGCAATTGGAATTATTAATGATAAAACAACTGCTGTTCGTATTATTCCTGCTTATGGAAAAAAAGTCGGAGAGATGGTTGATTATGGTGGATTATTAGGCTTAGCTCCGGTTATGGAAGTTCGTACAATTAGTTCTCAAAATTTTGTATCTCGTGGCGGTAGAATTCCTGCACCTATGAGAAGTTTAACAAACTAAATAATTTCAATAAGAGGAGGTTAAATGAAAAAAGGATGGATAATAGCTCTAAGTATCATTGGCTTTCTAGTTCTTTTTGCTATTTTAATCGTTAGTTGGGGAATAGGAAAATACAATTCATTTGTATCATTAAATGAAGGAGTTAAAAGTTCTTGGAGTCAAGTTGAAAATGTTTATCAACGGCGTGCTGATTTAATTCCAAACTTAGTTGCAACTGTAAAAGGTGTTGCTAATTTTGAAAAGGAAACTTATATAGCTGTAACCGAGGCTCGTGCTAAAGTAGGACAAGTTAAAATTACAGCAGATCAATTAGATGATCCTGAAGCTTTTGCACGTTTTCAAAAAGCTCAAGATGGTTTATCCGGTGCCTTACAAAGATTAATGGTTGTTGCCGAAAATTATCCTCAGTTAAAAGCAAATGAAAATTTTTTACAATTACAAGCTCAATTAGAAGGCACTGAAAATAGAATAACAGTTGAAAGGCAAAAATTTAATCAAGTAGTTCAAGAATACAATACCGCAATTAAAAGATTTCCTGGAATGTTAATTGCAAATTTTGGCGGATTCAGAGAAAAACAATACTTCAAAGCTGCTGAAGGGGCTGAAGAGGTTCCAAAAGTACAATTCTAAAATAATTAAGAGTTCAGAGTGAAGAGTTCAGAGTTTTTTTTAATATTAATTTTTTCAACTTTGTTTACAATTATTGTAAATAATTCAGTTTATTCTCAAATCGAAATACCAACTTTAAAAAATTATGCAAATGATTTTACAAATACATTATCAAGTACTGAACTCTTTACATTGGAATCAAAATTAAAAGCATTTGATGATTCTACTTCAAATCAAGTTGTTTTTTTAATGATTTCAACCTTAAATGGTTATCCTCTTGAATCCTTTACTTATGAAACAGCAGCAAAGAATAAAATTGGTTCTAAAAAAAATAACAATGGTGCTTTATTTTTTGTTGCTAAAGAGGATAAAAAAATGAGAATTGAAGTAGGATACGGTTTGGAAGGAGCTTTACCAGATGCATTAGTAAGTTCAATTTTAAGAAATGAAGTTCGCCCTTATTTTAGAGAAGGCGAATACTATGCTGGTATAAATGCAGGCATTGATGCAATTATTTCTGCCTCAAAAGGTGAATACAAAGGTGAAAAGAAAAAAGATAAAAGTGATGGTATCCCATTCTTCTTTTTAATTATTCTATTTATAATAATTTCTATTATAGGAAGAAGAGGTGGCAGAGGAGGTGGCGGAAGTGGTGTTTTGCCTTGGTTAATTTTAGGTTCAATGGGAAGCAGTAGTAGAAATTGGGGCTCTTCGGGTGGATTTGGTGGTTTTGGCGGTGGCGGTTTTAGTGGTGGAGGTGGTTCTTTCGGTGGCGGTGGGGCAAGTGGAAGTTGGTAATTTTTGCAAAATTCAAACTTTTTTGTTTGAATAGAAAAAAATTTTTATTATTAATAAACTTTTGTTGCGGGATTAAACAGCTTTTATTTATATTTCACTTAGAGTGAAATACATTTTACAAGGAATAGAACTTTTTAATAATTGTGATTTTTTTGAAGCTCACGATTTTTTTGAAAACCTGTGGTTTGAATCAGATAAAGCAGATAAAAAATTTTACCAAAGTTTAGTACATATTTCTGTTGGTAGTTTTCATTTGATTTCTGGTAATTACTCAGGTTGCTTAAATCAGTTAGAAAAGTTTTATGTTAAAATTCAAAACTATTTACCAGAATATAAAAACCTAAATACAGAAAAATTGAATAATGAAATTTCTTTGCTGATTAATAAATTAAAAGAAAATAAAGTAACATTTGAACCAAGTGATTTTTGGAATTTAATTCCTAAAATTGAAGTAATAAATAAAAATTCACAAATATAAGGAGGCCCTTTATGGCAATAATGATAACTGAAGAATGCATCAATTGCGGTGCTTGCGAACCTGAATGCCCAAATACAGCTATTTATGAAGGTGGAGCTGAATGGAAATTAGGTGATAAAACTTATGGATTAGATGATTCAGCACCAAGTGGTGCAACTGGTTTTGCACAAGCAGATCGTTTCTATATTGTACCTGATAAATGCACTGAATGCGTTGGTTTTCATGATGAACCTCAATGTGCTGCTGTTTGTCCAGTTGATTGCTGTGTTCCAGATCCAAATCATGTCGAAACCAAAGATCAACTTCTTGCTAAAAAAGAACAGCTTGATTCATTAGGTAGATAATTTTATTTGTAACTTTCCTATAATGTCAGTCTAAGTTTTTCTTTGACTGACATTTTTATTTTAAAAATCTTATCCGAGCAAAAACGGGGAAATGATCTGAAGGATATTTTCCATTATAATCATTTCTTAAAATTTTGGATTCAATTGCTCTGAAATCTTTTGAAATAAAAATAAAGTCTATTCTTTCACCGTTTGTATCACCTTTAAAATCGTTAAAAGTCCCTTCATCTTTTGTTGATTGATTTAATAAACGATATGTGTCTTTTAATCCAAAGTTTAAAATTGTTTTAATTGCTGGATTTGTTTCACCACAATTAAAATCGCCTGATAAAACTATTGGCAATTTTTCTTTTTGTGATAAAAATTTATTCACGAGTAATTGAGTACTTTTTTCTCTTGATTGTTGAGATTCGTGATCTAAATGTAAGTTGTAATAGTAAAAGTATTTTTTATTTGTTTTATCTAAAAATTTTGCCCAAGTGCAAATCCTTGTATAGTTATTCCCCCAATGTTTCGATCCTGGAATATTTGGAGTTTCTGAAAACCAAAAAGTTTCTGTTGTGTCAATTATAAATCTATTCTTTTTGTAAAGAATGCATGAGAATTCACCACTTTTTTCCCCATCATCTCTTCCAACGCCAATCATTTTATATTCAGGTAAAGCTTTTATTATTTCATCAATTTGAAATTTCAATGCTTCTTGTAAACCAAGTAGGTCAGGATTATTTACTTTGATAATATCAAAAACATTTTCTTTTCTAAACTGCCAGCTATTTTCACCGTCGTTTGCAGTTCCATATCTAATATTGAATGACATAATTTTTAAATCTTTTTTGTAACTATTTTGAGAGAAATTTTTTTCATTAATTAATAGAACAATTAAAAAGATTGCTAAACTTATATTTATTATTTTTGAAATAAAGTTGTGCACTTGAAATTTTAATAAACAATTTTTCATGTTAAACTCAGTTTTTGATAATTAAACATAATAAGAACAAATGAAAATTGGTAAATACGAACTACAAATAATTGAAAATTATACATTTTCTCTTGACGGTGGTGCAATGTTTGGTATAATTCCAAAACTACTTTGGCAAAATAATAATCCACCAGATGAGTTAAATAGAATTAAATTAATTGATAGAAATATATTGTTAACCAGCGATTCTAAAAAAATTTTAATTGACACTGGATTAGGAAAATTTTGGGATGATAAGTTTAACCGTATTTATGATGTTAATTGTAATGAAAAGAATAACACATTCGAAAAACTAAATGTAAATCCTGAAGAAATTACAGATGTTATTTTAACTCATCTTCATTTTGATCATACTGGCGGCTCAACAAAATTTGAAAATGGAAAATGGATTCCTACTTTTCCAAATGCTAAATATTATGTTCAGCAAAAACATTTTGAGTGGGCAAATAATCCTTCAGAGAGAGATAAAGGCAGTTTTATTAAAGAAAGATTTTTGCCGCTTGTTCAAGAAGGTGTGCTAAAACAATTAAACGAGATTGAATTTGATGATGAAATTAGTTTTATAATTGTTAATGGTCATACTTTTTCACAGCAATTAATTAAAATATCAGATGAAAAAAACACAGTTCTTTTTTGTGGAGATTTAATTCCTTTAGTTACACAAATACCAATTCCATACATAATGAGTTATGATTTACAGCCATTAGTTACTGTTCAAGAAAAGAAAAATATTTTACAAAAAGCTGTTGATGAAAACTGGCTTTTAGTTTTTGAACATGATCCATTTTTTACAGCGGCAACAGTTATGAAAAATGAAAAAGGATTTACAGCAAATCAAAAATTTACTGAGCTTCCAAATGAATGAACTTAATGAATTTATAAGAATTTGTAAGTTAAGTGATCTTCAAGAAAAAATAGGTAAACGTTTTTTTGTTGATGATGTAGATGTTGCAGTTTTTAAAATTGGTGATGAAGTTTTTGCCTTGAGTAATGTTTGTATTCATCAAAAAGCAGCTATAATCTATGATGGTTATGTTGAAGACTACATTGTTTCTTGTCCTGCACATGGTTGGCAATATTCTCTTCGAACTGGAAAAATGAATATTGGTGTAAAAGGTTTGGATAAGTATGAAGTTAAAATTGTAAATGATGATGTTTATGTTAAAGTTTTTCAGAAAGATTTGAATTGGTAAAGATGAAATTAAGTAATGATATTGTGATTCATTTTGCAAAAGAACTTGGTTTTGATTTAGTCGGATTTTCTAAAGCTGAATTGTTGAATGATGAAATTCAAAATCTGAAAGACTGGGTTGAGAAAAAATATCATGCAAAAATGGATTACATGAACAAAAATTTTGATAAACGATTCAATGTTAACAATATTTTACCTAACGCAAGAAGTGTAATATCACTTGGATTGAACTACTATTACGAAGATGTGCACAACGAAGATAAAAATTTTGGGAAAGTATCTCGTTATGCATGGGGAAAAGATTATCACCTAATTATGTGGGAAAAATTAGAAATTCTTGAAAATCAGTTAAAAAGTATTGAACCAAACTTTGAATCAAAAAGTTATGTTGATACTGGACCAGTAATGGATAAAGTTTGGGCTGTTAAATCAGGTTTGGGTTGGCAAGGTAAACATTCTAATGTAATTTCAAAAGAAATAGGCAGCTGGTTTTTTATTGCAAACATTATTACAAATTATGATTTCGATTATAATGATATTGTAAAGGATTATTGTGGAACTTGTACTGCTTGCATTGATGCTTGTCCAACAGAAGCAATTGTTCAACCTTATGTTGTTGATGCTAATAAATGTATTTCTTATTTAACTATTGAAAATAAAGAGGAAATAGATAATCAATTCAAAGGTAAATTTGAAAATTGGATTTTTGGCTGCGACATTTGTCAAGATGTTTGTCCGTGGAATAAAAAATTTTCTTTACAATCTAACATTGAAGAATTCAAACCAATAAATAAAGAATTAGTTTTAACTGAAATTTTAGAAATGGATGAATTTGAATTCAAAAAAAGATTTGAAACAAGTCCAATTAAAAGAGCAAAATTAAAAGGCTTAAAAAGAAATGCTGAATTTCTTTTAGCAAATGAATGAATCCAAAAGAAGAAATTAATATCTAATTATAAGTTAATTTAAAAAGAATCAGGAGAAAAAATGTCAGAGAATCATTACAAAGTAATTATAGTTGGTTCAGGACCGGCAGGTTTAACAGCTGCGTTATATACATCAAGAGCAAATTTAAATCCAATCATATTTGAAGGAATGCAACCTGGTGGTCAATTAACAATTACAACTGAAGTTGAAAATTTTCCAGGTTTTGAACATGGAATTCAGGGGCCAGAATTAATGGAAATTATGAGAAAACAAGTCGCACGTTTTGGTGCTAAATCTGTTTTTAAAAATATAACTGAGGTTGATTTTTCAAAGCGTCCTTTTGTTTTAAAATCTGATAACGAAACTTATTCGGCTGATTCAGTAATCATTGCAACCGGTGCTTCAGCAAAATGGTTAGGAATTCCAAGTGAAAAACATTATCAAGGTTATGGTGTTTCTGCTTGTGCAACTTGTGATGGATTTTTCTTTCGTGGTTTGAAAGTAGCAGTTGTTGGTGGTGGTGATACGGCAATGGAAGAAGCTAATTATCTAACAAAATTTGCAAGCGAAGTAATAATTGTTCATCGTCGTTCTGAATTTCGTGCTTCAAAAATTATGTTAGAAAGAGCTAAAAATAATCCTAAGATAAAATTTGAAATGAATGCTACTATTAAAGAAATTCTTGGTAAAGAAGAAAATGGAAGAAAATTTGTAACTGGAGTTTTATTAAAAAATACAGTAGATGGTTCAGAAAAAGAAATTGCACTTGATGGTGTTTTTCTTGCAATTGGACATCAGCCAAATACAGATATATTTAAAGGTCAATTAGAAATGGATGAAACTGGCTATATAAAAGTTAAACCTGGTTCAACACATACAAGTGTAGAAGGTGTTTTTGCTGCTGGTGATGTTGCTGATCATGTTTATCGTCAGGCAATTACAGCGGCTGGTACAGGTTGCATGGCGGCTTTAGATGCGCAACGCTGGCTTGAAGAAAAAGGTATTGCTTAAAGTAAAAATCAATTAATACTTTCTAATATTACATTTATCAATATGTCACGCTTCGACTTTGCTCAGCGTGACATAAAATTTAACTTAACATTTAATAACTTTCACTTAGTTACACTTATTTATTCTTCATAATTAGCTAATCAAAAATTCTTCTTATTTTTCGCATCAAAAATAGATGAGTAATATGAATCACAAAGCAGGATTTGTTTCCTTAATTGGTAAACCTAATGTTGGTAAATCAACATTACTTAATGCAATGATAGGAACAAAGCTTTCGATAACAACTTCAAAGCCACAAACGACTAGAAAAAAAATTTTAGGAATACTTTCTTCTGAAGATTATCAAATTATTTTTTTGGATACACCCGGAATTCTAAATCCAGAATATCTTTTGCAAGAAAGAATGCTTGATTTTGTGGTTTCATCAGTTAAAGATTCTGATGTGATTTTATTTGTTGTCGATATTAAAAACGATCCAACAGGATCTAAAACTTTTGAAGATGAAAGAGTTAAAAAAATTTTAGACGAAGCTACTCAACCAAAAATCCTTGTTATCAATAAAATAGATGAGTCAACACCAGAAGTAGTTGAAAATCTTAAAAATGTTTTTATTAAAAAAAATATTTTTACAAAAATTGTTGATACTTCTGCAACGATGGGAATTAACATAAGCCAATTAATAAAAGAAATAGTTTACCTTTTACCAATTCATCCAAAATATTATCCTGATGATCAATTAAGTGATGAAAATGAAAGATTTTTTGTTTCAGAAATTATTAGAGAAAAAGTATTTGAATTTTACCGCGATGAAATTCCTTACAGCACAGAAGTTGAAATTGAAGAATTTAAAGAACGTCAAACAGGGAAAGATTATATTCGTGCAAATATTGTTGTTGAACGGGAATCTCAAAAGCCAATTATCATTGGTGAAAAAGGATTAGCAATAAAAAAATTAGGGAAAATAGCACGCGAAGAAATCGAACGGTTTTTAGAAAGAGAAGTTTTTCTCGAGCTTTTTGTTAAAGTAAGGGAAAAATGGCGTTCCAACCCAAATATGTTAAATCGTTTTGGTTATAAAGTAGAAGATAATGATTAAAAAAATTACTCAATTAAAATACTTCGGCGAAACTGCTTTATTGATAATGACAATTATTTGGGGCGGAACTTTTGTTATTGTCAAAGAATCCTTAAATGACATATCTTCAATGTTGTTTATTGCATCACGTTTTGGTATTGCATCTGTAATTCTATTTTTTGTTTTGAGATTAAAAAAAATTTCGATTCATAAAGAATCTTTTCTTCCAGGTTTAATTTTGGGAATTTTTCTTTTCGGTGGATTCTTCTTCCAAACTATTGGTTTAAAAATTACTTCTGCTACAAAATCTGGATTTTTAACTGGTGTTTTAATTGTATTTATACCTTTTGTTCAAATCTTAATTGAAAAAAAATTTCCTTCAAAGGGTGCTTGGATTGGAACAGCTCTTGTTTTTGTTGGAATTATTTTCCTATCAAGTGGCGGAACTTCAATTAATAATTTTCTATTTGAACTTGGTAAAGGTTTTAACATTGGTGATGTTTTTACTTTGATTTGTGCATTACTTTTTGCTTTCCAAGTTGTGTTGATAGATGTTTACACACCTAAATATGAATTCTGGAGTTTATTGCTTGTTCAACTTTCCACTGTTGCTGTTCTAAGTTTTATCGCCTCGTTATTTTTTTCTGGCTTTGGTGTTGAAACTTTCCATATTGAAATTACAAAGTATTTGATTTTCGGAATTCTTTATACATCATTATTGGCAACTTTGATAAATATTGGTTTACAAACGAGATTTCAAAAAATGGTTTCACCAACAATCGCTGGAATTATTTATTCATTTGAACCAATATTTGCAGCAATCTTTGCATATTTTTTACTTGGTGAAAAAATAACTAATTTTGGTTTGTTAGGTAGCTTCTTAATTTTTTGTGGATTGATTTCAGCAGAAGTTTTAGATAAATCATTGAAAAAATAAATGGAAGATCTTAGAGCTGAAATAATTGTAAATGGATTAGTTCAAGGTGTTGGATTTAGATATTTTGTTTATAGAAATGCATTAAAGTTAGGATTGAAAGGGTTTACACAAAATTTATTTTCTGGTGAAGTATTAACTGTTGTTGAAGGCCCAAAATATTTGATTGATGAATTATATGAAATAATTAAAATTGGACCTCGATATGCCGATGTTAAAAACGCTTCAATAAAATTTAGTGAAGCAAAAAATGAATTCATAAACTTTGAGATAAAATATTGATACCACAATTTAGAATTGGATTTGGTTACGATGTACATCAATTTGATGAGAATCGTAAATTAATTTTAGGTGGAATTGAAATTCCTCATTCAAAAGGATTGTTGGGACACTCCGATGCTGATGTTTTACTCCACGCAATTTGTGATGCAATGCTTGGTGCCTTAGCTTTAGGAGATATTGGAATACATTTCCCTAATACAGATGAAAAATATAAAAATGCTGACAGCAAAATTTTATTAAAAAATGTTGATGATTTAATCCACGCCAATGGTTATGAAGTTTCAAACATTGATTCAACTATATTGTTACAAAAACCAAAATTGACTCCTTACATTAATGATATGAGAAAAACAGTTTCTGAGATTTTAGACATTTCTGTTTCGCAAATTTCAATCAAAGCAACTACAACTGAAACTTTAGGATTTGTAGGCCGTGAAGAAGGTTGTTCAGCTTATTCAATTGTTCTGTTAAATAAAAAAGATTCCTAATGCTAGAACAAGTTATTGCTTATATAAATTCTTTAGATCCTGTAATAATCTACTTATTACTTTTCTTTTTTTCATTCATTGAAAATATATTCCCTCCTTCACCAAGCGATATTGTTGTAGTTATTGCAGCAACTTTAATTTCAAAAAATGAATTAGATTTTCTAGTAATCCTTTTAATAACTACAATTGCAAGCACGATTGGATTTATTGCTATGTATCTTATTGGAGAATTTTCAGGAGAAAATATAATTCGTAAAGGGAAATTGAAATTCATAAAACAAGAATATTTAGAAAAGGCTGACAAGTGGTTTCATAAATTTGGTTATAATTTAATTTTGATAAATCGTTTTATGCCTGGAACGCGAGCAGTGATAAGTTTTTTCTGTGGTGTTCATAGATTAAATCCACTTCGTTCATTTATTGCCGCTGCAACTAGTTCATTAATATGGAATTTAATTTTAATATTTCTTGGGATAACTCTTGGAAATAATATTCAATTAGTTGATAAATATCTAAATACTTATTCTAATATTGGATTAATTGTTACTATCATTCTCGTCTCTTTCTTTTTGATAAAGTTTTTAAGAAGAAGAAAAAAATAATATCATGAAATATTTTGTTAACAATAAAAAAGAATTATTACTTGCAATATCTTCTGGTTTAATGATTGGAATATCATTTCCACCAATTCCATTACCAATTTTTATTTTCTTTTCATTCATTCCATATTTCTTTCTTATAGAAAAGAAAGAAAACTATAATGAATTAGTTAAAGCATCATATTTAACTTTTTTTGTTTTTAATTTAATTACACTCTATTGGGTCGGAAGTTGGACAAAAGAAGCTGACCCATTTTTAATGATAAGCGGTGTATTACTTTTATTTCTTAATCCAGCGTTTTATTTAATTCCGATTTCAATTTTATATGTATCTCAAAAAGTTATTAAAAAAGAAAAAGCAATTTTTTTGTTCCCAATATTTTGGGTTTTCTTTGAATACATTTATAGTATAACTGATTTAAGATTTCCATGGCTTACTTTAGCAAATAGTCTTCCTTATTTTAATCAGTTTATTCAAGTTGCTGATGTTCTGGGTGCTTATGGATTATCATTGATTATTCTGTATATAAATATTTTTATTTATTTATCAATTAAAGATTTGAAAGAAACTAAAAAAGTAAATTATAAGTTTGCTTTGATTGGTACTCTTATTTTTTTTATTCCACTTTTATATGGGATTTTAAAAACATCAACACCAAAAACTTATGAAAACAAAATTGTAGTTGGTTTAATCCAACCGAATTTAAACCCATGGGATAAATGGAGTGGTGGAAATCTTGATGAGCAAATAGATTTATACTTAAATTTAACAGAGCAAGCATATAAAAAAGGTGCAAGATTAATCATTTGGCCTGAATCGGCTTTATCAGTTTATTTACTTTCCGGCAATTATGAAAATGAAGTTCAGAAAATACAAAAGTATGTTTATACACATAATGTTTTTTTAATGACAGGAATGCCAGATGTAAACTTTTATTTTGATTTGAAACAGGCACCAGAAGATGCGAAGAAATTAAAATCTCAAGATGTAGCATATACTTCATATAATTCAATATTATTATTCTCACCTTATACTTTAGAAATTCAAAAGTATCAGAAAAATTTACTTGTCCCTTTTGGTGAGCATGTTCCATTTGTTGAATATTTACCTTTTTTGGGTAAACTAATTAAATGGCAAGTTGGAATTTCAAGTTGGAATGTCGGAAAAGAACAAAATGTATTTGATTTAAATGTCATTAAGATTGGTGGGATTGTTTGCATTGAATCAATATATCCTGATTATGTAGCAAAGTTTGTTCAAAAAGGAGCTGATTTTATTGCGGTTGTTACAAATGATAGTTGGTATGGATATTCAAGTGGTCCTTTTCAGCATAAAGAAATATCAGTATTGCGTGCAGTAGAAAATCGTCGTTCAGTAGTTCGTGCAGCAAATGGTGGTATTAGTTGTGTGATTGATCCTTTTGGCAGAACTATATCGCAAACAAAATTATTTGAAAAAACTGTTTTAGTAGATACAGTTCCAATTTATCGCGAAAGGACTTTTTATTCTAAATATCCTTTGCTTATACCTTATGCAGTTACATTTATAACCTTATTAATTTTAATCAGTCGTTTATATTTAGTTATAAGAAAAAACATAAAAAATTATAACGTATTTAAAAGGATTAACCACAGATGACATAGATAAATATTGAGAATAACAATTTTTAGCAATTAGCAATTAGCAATTATCAATTAACAATTATATTTGAGTTTATCATGATTGATTTAAGAAGCGATACCGTTACAAAACCATCACTCGAAATGAGAAAAGCAATGTATAATGCTGAAGTTGGTGATGATGTTTATAAAGAAGATCCAACAGCTAATGAACTAGAAAAATATGCCGCTGAACTTTTGGGAAAGGAAGCAGCGTTGTTTGTCCCAAGTGGTGTTATGGGAAATCAAATTTGTTTAAATGTTTTAACTGAACATGGCGATGAAGTTATATGTGAAAAAGATGCTCATATTTTTCAATATGAATCTGGTTCTCCTGCTGCATTGAGTGGTCTTCAATTAAGTTTAGTAGAAGGTAATGAAAGGGGAATTTTCTCAAGTGAACAAATTGAACCTTTAATAAGACCAACAAGCGCATACTATATGGCACGTACAAAAGTTATTGAAATTGAAAACACACATAATCGTGCCGGCGGAACAATTAATCCAATTGAAAATATTATTTCAATTTCAAAGCTTGCAAAAAAATATAATTTATTTTTGCATCTTGATGGAGCAAGAATTTGGAATGCATCTGTTGAAACAAAAATTTCAGTTTCAGATTATGCTAAATATTTTAACACAGTTTCATGCTGTCTTTCAAAAGGTTTAGGAGCTCCGATTGGTTCTATCATTGCAGGTTCTAAAGAATTAATTGAAAAAGCATTTCGTGTTCGTAAAGCATGGGGCGGCGGAATGCGTCAAGTTGGAATTCTTTCTGCCGCAGGTTTATATGCTTTGAAAAATAATATTAATAGATTAAAGGAAGATCATGAAAAAGCTAAATTATTTGCCGAGGGTATTTCTAAAATTTCTGATTTATGTATCAATAAAAATTTAGTCGAAACAAATATTGTAATGTTCTCTCCAAAAAATATTTCTGTCGATGAATTCTTATCAAAATGTAAAAACAAAGGATTGCTTTTAGGTACTGGAAAAGTTGGTGTAATTAGAGCTGTAACTCACATAGATGTAACTTTTGAACAAATAAATGAAGCAATAAAAATTATTGAAACAATATTTTCCTAAAAAGAGGCAAATATGAATAAAGAACAATTTAAGCACAAAATAAATATTAAAGTAAGATTTTCTGATTTGGATGCAATGCGGCATGTCAATAATGCTACTTATTTAACTTATCTCGAAGAAGCAAGAATAGAATATTTCAATAAAATTTTTGACCGCTGTAGAAGTGATTTAAATTTTCAGGCAGTAGTTGGTAAAATCGAAATTAGTTATCTTTATCCAATTGAATTGGGTGATGATGTAGAAGTATACACTCGTGTTTCTAAACTTGGTAATAAAAGTGCAGATGTTGAACATTTAATTGCAGTAAAAAAAGGTAATAAAATTATTAACTCAGCTGAATCAATAACTAAACTGGTCTTTTACGATTATAAAAATAAAACAACCAAATTAATACCCGAAGAAGTAAAACAAATAATAAAAAAGTTTGAAGGGCTAGAACAATAATAATTTGATAAATTAATTCAAAGCTTTTTAATAGCTTCTTCGATGTTGATAGATCTTTGTATTTGCCATAAAGTTGTAGGTTCAGCTATTCTTTGACTGCAATTTGAAATGTTACACATTTCACAAGTATCATTTACAATTCTAAATGGTATATTTTTATCATTCCAAAATTTAATTACTCTTTGAAGATGTTCATCAATATAAAATCCAAGAGTAACACTTGTAAATGTATTTTGATTTAATATGTTTTGTTGAGCAATTGAAAATGTTAAATATTCATCATCAGTTTCATGAAATTTTGAATGTAAAACACCAGCGATCATTTTTCCATTACTATTAATTCCATTTAATTCCTCTTTTAGTTTTTGTAATAACTCGATAGATAACCATCGGCGACAATAATGTTCATTGCTTTGATAACCACCGAGATTTTGTTTTATATTCATTCTGACTTCTTTAGTCAGGTCAAATTTATCAGTACCAGCAAATGTATTGAAGCGTAAGAAAAAATGTTTTTTCAATCCCCATACTGTTCCCGCTAAGTTAGCTAATCTTTGAAATAGCATTTCTGGAGTAACATCATATTTATTAATTAGATGAATTAAAAAATTAGTATCACAATGTTCTTGAGAGAAAAATTTATTTATATCATCAATAAAAAAATTTTTGTTTATTATGAGTGCTGTAGAAAAATATGCAGAATTATAATTGTTAAGCAGATGATCGAAAGTATTTAGTTTTAGACTCGAATGAATAAAACTCCTTTTAGAAATATTCATGTAGTTGTATGCTAATTCTTTACCAAGTATAAATAATTTTTGTGAAGAAGCAAGATTGGGATTTAAAAATAGTTTAGGTTGCTTTGATGGTTTTAGTACTGCTCTTAAATCTTTTAGTTCTTCAAAATCATTTAATCGCTGTTCATCAATAATATAAAAATATTTTTCTCTTAGAATATTTGAAAGTACTTCAACATTAATTGGAGGATTGATATTCAAATTGAATTCATTAATAAAATTTAAAGTTGCAGTTTCAATATCTTCAAAATAATTTTCATGTATTTCTTTATAAATTCTTAAAGCAGTTCTGCTAAAATTATTTTGACTTAGCTCTGTACTTTTTGCCATATCAATAACAGTTGCGACAAGTGCACTCAACTGATAAGAAGCATCACTCATTAAAGAAACAAATTTATTTAAATCAATTCCATAATGATCCAGTGGAAGCATTTCAAGAATATTAGAATCAATTAATTCTTGAATTGGCGTTAAATTTTTCGAAAGTTTTAGTGAAACGAGATTATCATAACTAACTCCAAGTGCTTCAGCAAGTTGGGCAATTTTTTCTGCCTTAGGATATTTTTTCCCTTTTTCAATTTCATTTAAGTAGGAAACAGATAAAGAACTTTTCTCAGCCAGATCATTAAGAGACAGATTTTTCTCTAATCTTAACTGCTTAATCTTCAGGCCTAATATTAACCGTATATAATCTTTTTGATTTTTCAACTTATTCCAAAGTTTTTATGCAAAATTAAAAAAAAATAATTAATTTCTGCAAAATTTCATTTTTAGCGAAAATTCGCTTGCAATTTAAATTCCGCAAATGTATATTGAAATAAAAAAAATATCATTAAAATCCAATGAGGTAAATATGGTCGAGCCAACGAGACTCTTTGATTTAATTACTTACCAAAAGGAAAATTTTCCAAGAAAAGATTCTATCTCGGATAAAAAAGATGGCAAGTGGATAACTTTTAGCACAGAAGAAGTTCAATCTGTTGTTGATAAATTTTCTCTCGGGCTCTTAAAACTTGGTGTTAAACCAGGTGAAAAACTCGCCATAATCTCTCCAAACAGAACTGAATGGAATTTTGTTGATCTTGGAATATTACAGGTCGGTTGTGTGGATGTTCCGGTCTATCCAAACATAAGCGTTCAGGAGTATGAATATATTTTTAATGATGCAGAAGTTAAATATGCTTTCGTTGCCAATGAAGATTTATATCAAAAAATATTTTCAATCAAACACAAAGTAAAATCTTTAATAGATATTTATACATTGGATAAACTAGAAGGTAAAAAACATTGGAAAGAAATTCTTGAACTTGCTGATGAATCATTACGAGAACGGCTTAATCAAATTAAAGAAACTGTAAAGCAGGATGATGTAGCTACTATAATTTATACTTCAGGAACAACCGGTGTTCAGAAGGGTGTGATGCTTTCACACAAAAATATTTTAAGCAATGTAAAATCAATTAAACAAATAATGCCGATTGGCAATAATGATAGAGTTTTAAGTTTCCTTCCTATCTGTCACATTTTTGAAAGAACTGCAGTTTATTATTATATGAGTATTGGTGCAGCAATTTACTACGCTGAAAGCATTGATAAAGTTGGTGATAATCTTAAAGAAGTTAAACCAAATTATTTTACAACCGTGCCAAGATTGCTTGAAAAAATTTATGATAGAATAATGGAGGTTGGTAGAAATTTAAAACAACCAAAGCAAGCAATCTTTGGTTGGGCTGTTAATCTTGCAAATCATTATCATCCACAAGGGAAAACAAATTGGTTTTATAATTTAAGACTTTGGTTTGCACGCAAGCTTGTTTTTCATAAGTGGATTGAAGCTCTTGGAGGTGAAGTAAAAGGAATTATAAGCGGTGCTGCAGCACTTCAACCAAGACTTGGAAGAATTTTTACTGCTGCTGGTGTAAATATTGTTGAAGGTTACGGACTAACAGAAACTTCACCGGTAATTACTTGTAATCGCTTTGAAGATTTTTATATAGGAACAGTCGGTTATCCAATTCCGGACGTTGAAATAAAACTTGATCCTGAAACCGGCGAAATTTTAACCAAAGGTCCAAACGTGATGCTTGGCTATTACAACAAACCAGAAGATACTAAAAAAGCAATTGATGAAGATGGTTGGTTTCACACCGGTGATATTGGAGTTATGATTGATAATAAGTATCTGAAAATTACAGACAGATTAAAAGAAGTTTTCAAGTTATCCGGTGGAAAATTTGTTGCTCCTCTGCCAATTGAAAATAAAATGAAAGAATCATTGTTCATCAGAAATATTATGGTGATTGGTGAAAATGAAAAATTCTGTGCTGCGCTTGTTGTACCTGAATTTGATTTCATAAAAAAATGGTGCGAAAAGAAAAGTGTAAAAGATTATCTTGATAAAGGAATGACTTGCAGTGATGCAGTTAAGGAAAGAATCTGGAAAGAAATTCAACATTATAACAAGCGGTTTAGTCACATTGAACAAATTAAAAAATTTGAATTGGTAGATAAGGATTGGACGGTTGATAGCGGAGAATTAACTCCAACATTAAAATTAAAGAGAAGAGAAATAATGAAGAATTATAAACACTTAATTGAAAAAATATATTCAGAACAATCAACTACAAATCATACAAACTAAAAGAAGAAAAATATGAAAAGAAAAATTAATGAAGTTGCGGTACTTGGTTCTGGCGTGATGGGCTCGCGTATTGCGTGCCACTTTGCAAACATTGGCTGCAAAGTTTATCTGCTGGATATTGTACCAAAGGAATTGAATGATTCCGAAAAGAAAAAAGGTCTTACTTTGCAAGATGCTGTTGTAAGAAACAGAATTGCAAATGACAATCTGCAAAATGTTCTTAAAGCAAAACCATCACCAATTTATCGTAATGATTTTGCTTCAAGAATTACAACCGGAAACTTTGAAGACAATATGAATTGGCTGTCAAATGTTGACTGGATTATTGAAGCTGTTGTTGAAAATCTCGATATCAAAAAGAAAGTTTTTGATAATGTTGAAAAGTTTCGCAAACCCGGAACTTTGATTACAACAAACACTTCCGGCATCCCAATTCATTTGATGAATGAAGGACGAAGTGAAGATTTTCAAAAACATTTTTGCGGTGCTCACTTCTTTAATCCTCCTCGTTATTTACAATTATTGGAAATTATTCCCACCCCAAAGACAAGTCAGGAAGTTATTGATTTCTTGATGTGGTACGGTGATTTATATCTTGGCAAAACAACAGTGCTTTGCAAAGACACACCGGCATTTATCGCGAATCGAATTGGTGTATTCAGCATTATGGCTGTCTTCAAATTGAAAAAAGAGTTGGGCTTGAGTGTAAAAGAAATTGATACATTAACCGGACCTTTAACCGGCAAACCAAAATCTGCAACATTCAGAACTGCAGATGTTGTAGGAATTGATACGCTGGTGAAAGTTGCAAACAATGTTTATCACGATTGCCCGAATGATGAAGCAAGAGATCTTTTTGCAATTCCGGATTATGTGAACAAACTTGTAGAAAACAATTGGCTTGGTGATAAAACGGGTCAAGGATTTTATAAGAAATCAAAAAGTGAAAATGGCGAGAAAGTAATACTTGAGCTTGATACAGAAACTTTTGAATATAAACCAAGTCCCAAATCAAATATGGCTTCTGTTACTGCTGCAAAACCAATTGATAATTTAAAAGAAAGAATGAAAGTTTTAGTTAGCGGCAAAGATAAAGCAGCAGAGTTTTTACGAGCATTAAATTTCCACATCTTTCAATATTCATCTAACAGAATTCCGGAAATATCTGATGAGCTTTATAAACTTGATGATGCAATGCGCGCTGGATTTGGATGGGAATTAGGACCATTCGAAACTTGGGATGCACTTGGTGTAAAGAAGACTGTTGAGAAAATGATTGAAGCAAATATGAAGCCCGCTGATTGGGTTTTGAAAATGCTGGAAGACGGATTTACTTCATTCTATAAATCTGAAAACGGAAAGAAAAAGTTTTATGACATCGCTTCAAATTCTTACAAAGAAATTCCCGGCAAAGGTGATTTTATTATTCTTGATAACTATCGTGCTAATGAACCTGTTTGGAAAAATGCCGGTGCAACTCTTCACGATATTGGTGATGGAATTGTAAATCTTGAATTTCAAACTAAGATGAATTCGATTGGTTCAGAAATTTTGGAAGCAATAAATAAATCAATTGAGATTGCTGAAAAAGATTTTAAAGCATTAGTAATCGGAAATAACGGACAACATTTTTCAGCCGGTGCAAATTTAGCAATGATATTTATGCTTGCAACTGAACAAGAGTACGATGAAATTGATTTAGCTGTTCGGCAATTTCAAAACGCAACAATGCATATTCGATACTCAAACATTCCAGTTGTTGTTGCACCTCATTCATTAGTGCTTGGCGGCGGCTGCGAAGTTTGTTTGCACGCTGATAAAGTAAATGCTTCTGCAGAAACTTATATTGGATTAGTTGAAGTTGGCGTTGGAATTATTCCAGCCGGCGGCGGCACAAAAGAAATGACTCTCCGCGCTTCTGATGCATATATTGAAGGAGGAATTGAACTTCCCGAACTTCAAAAAAGATTTATGAATATTGCAACAGCAAAAGTTTCAACTTCAGCGGTTGAGGCATTTGATATGGGAATTTTCAGAAAAGGTCAGGATTCATATTCTGTTAATCCAAACCGTGTAATTGCCGATGCAAAAAAAGAAGCAATACTTTTGGCAGATCGCGGTTACACAAAACCAATTCCAAGAACAGATATAAAAGTACTCGGTCGTACTGCACTTGCACCTTTATTATTAGGCATTCATTCATTTAGATTAGGTAACTACATTTCTGATCACGACAAAAAAATTGCTGAGAAGCTTGCATACATTATGTGCGGTGGTGATCTTTCGGAAGGCTCACTCGTATCAGAACAATATTTACTCGATTTGGAGAGAGAAGCATTTTTAAGTTTGATCGGTGAAAAGAAAACTCTTGAAAGAATTCAAAGTATTCTTACAACCGGAAAACCATTAAGAAATTAATTAACAAGAATTTTAAAATAAATAAGAAGAAGAATTATGAGAGAAGCTTATATAGTTGCCGGATTTAGAACCGCAATCGGTAAAGCGAAAAAAGGTGGATTCCGTTTTACCCGACCGGATGATCTTGGCGCAGAGGTAATTAAACATTTGATGAAATCTGTTCCGCAGCTCGATCCTCATCGAATTGATGATGTAATTGTTGGAAATGCATTTCCTGAAGCGGAACAAGGTTTACAAGTAGGAAGAATGATTTCACTTTTATCACTTCCTATTGAAGTTCCTGGATCAACCGTAAACAGATTTTGTGGATCGGGAATTGACACAATCGCAACTGCTGTTGCACGCATTCAATCCGGTATGATGGATTGCATAATTGCCGGTGGAGTTGAATCAATGTCACTTGTTCCAATGACCGGTTGGAAACTTGCACCTAATTATATGATCGCAAAAACTAATCCTAATTATTATTTGGGAATGGGATTAACCGCCGAAGAACTTGCGAAGGATTTCAAAATCTCACGTGAAGAACAGGATTTATTTTCTTACAATTCACACATGAAAGCAGTTAATGCTATTAAAAATGGTTACTTCAAAGATCAAATTGTTCCAATAGAAGTTGAGCACGTTTATGTTGAAGGCAATAAAAGAAAAAGTAAAAAATTTATTGTTGATACAGATGAAGGTCCACGTGCTGATACAACTATTGAAGCATTGGCAAAATTAAAACCAGTATTTGCAGAAAAAGGAACAGTAACAGCCGGCAACTCATCACAAACATCTGATGGTGCGGCGTTCGTTCTTGTGATGTCAGAGGAGATGGTTAAAGAGTTAAATCTTAAACCAATTGCAAGATTAGTATCCTATGCAGTTGCTGGTGTCGATCCAAGAATAATGGGAGTTGGACCTGTTGCTGCAATTCCAAAAGCATTAAAAAAAGTTGGAATGAATTTGAATGATATCGACTTGATTGAATTGAATGAAGCATTTGCTGTTCAGTCACTTTCTGTTATTCGCCAACTTGGATTAAATGAAGAAATCATAAATGTAAATGGCGGAGCAGTTGCACTTGGACATCCGCTCGGTTGCACAGGTGCAAAACTTACAGTACAAATTCTTAATGAGTTAAAAAGAAGAAATAAAAAATATGGAATGGTAACTGCCTGCGTTGGTGGCGGGCAAGGCGTTGCCGGTATTTATGAATTGCTGAATTGATCGCCTTTTACGAAAATACAACATCTGCAAGGTTGAGAGTGTATAAACAAATAACCAAAGAAGGAACATCGTAGATGTTCCAATATTGTTGTAGAAAAAAGGAAAGCAAACAGAAAAAATCCTCGTAGAGGATCAATGAAGGAAGAACGATATGAAGCCCGGAAGATTTACACAGTTATATATCCATTTGGTTTTTGCACCCAAATACCGGGAAAGATTATTAATAAAAGAGATCAGACCAGAAGTGTTTAGTTACATTAGTGGAATTATAACAAATCGAAAACATAAGTCTATTATAATTAATGGCGTGTCGGATCACATTCATATTCTTTTGGGAATGAATCCAGATGACAAGATATCTGACCTTGTTGCTTGCATTAAAAAAGAATCTTCATCATTCATTAATCAAAAAAATTGGTTCAAGAAAAAGTTTCATTGGCAAGATGGATACGGTGCATTTTCTTATGGACGTTCACAATTAGAAAAGATTTATAACTATATAATTAATCAAGAAAAGCATCATAAGGAAAGAAGTTTTAGGGAAGAATACATAGAATTGCTAAAAAAGTTTGAGATAGAGTATTCGGAAAAATATTTATTTGAGTTTTTCGAATGATGAATAGACAAAAAATTATAAATCCTCCCTGCCTGCG
>JARGDL010000017.1 GCA_029210465.1 Stygiobacter electus | reverse complement strand
TGCTAATTGAGAATTGATAATCTACCTTTCAGTAGACAAGAGCCAAAGATTTATTTCCACTTGCAAATCTCGATTGTTACTAATAAGCAAAAGTTTTAATTTGTAAATATTAAATTCATAGTTTAATCATTTATCATTTTTCAGAGGATCTTATGAAAATTAAATCCCTTTTAATTCTTTTCCTTTTTGTATCAATTGGTTTTTCACAAACTAAAGAAAAACTTGTAAAGATAGATAGCTATATTCAAAGTGCACTAAAAGATTGGAAACTCCCCGGATTTGCTGTTGCTATTGTTAAAAATGATTCTATTATTTTTTCGAAAGGTTATGGTGTAAAAGATATAAGAACAAATGAACCAGTAGATGAACATACAAATTTTATGATAGCTTCCTGTTCGAAAGCTTTTACAACTGCAGCTCTTGCAACATTAGTTGATCGTGGTAAAATTAACTGGGATGATAAAGTAATTGATTTTCTTCCATCATTTCAAATGTATGATACTTGGGTTACAAAAGAAATTACAATTAGAGATTTAGTTACTCATCGCAGTGGACTTGCAACTTTTAGTGGCGATATTTTATGGCTTGGTTCGACTTATGATTCTAAAGAAGTAATTAAACGTGTTCGTTATTTAAAACCAACTTCAAGTTTTAGAAGTAAATATGGCTATCAAAATATTATGTTCAGTGTCGCTGGCTCTATCATTCCTGTTGTCACAGATACAAGCTGGAGCGATTATATTAAAACACATTTCTTTAAGCCATTAAAAATGGATAGAAGTACAACATCAATTGAAGAAATGAAATCAATCGGCAATTATGCTTATCCACATAAAATTGAAAATGATAAAGCAATTCCATACAAAGAATTTTATTCGATCGAAACAGTTGCTCCAGCAGGTGCAATAAATTCAAATGTATTTGATATGGCACAATGGATTCGACTTCAACTTAAGAAAGGAAAATTTGAGGACAAACAAATTTTTAGTGTAAAACAATCAAATGAAATGTGGTCTAATCAAACTGCCATTGAAAATATGAATTATGGACTAGGTTGGTTTATTCGTTATTGGAATGGCAAAAAACTTTTAAATCATGGTGGTGGAATGCCAGGCATGATTTCGGATGTTTCAATTATTCCTGAAGAAAATTTTGGTATGGTTATTTTAAGTAATGCCGAAAATGGTATGGTTACAGCTATCAGAAATTACATAATGGAAACATTCTTTTTAAGTGAACCAAAAGATTGGAATAAAATGATGCTCGACAATTGGAAAAGAAGAATTGATAATTTTGAAAAAGAAAATAAACGCAGAGAAGAGGTTAGAATTAAAGACACTAAACCTTCTCTTCCACTTGAAAAATATTGTGGTATTTATGAAGATAAAATGTATGGCAAAGCTGAAGTTAGTTTGAAAGATGGAAAACTTTATTTACAATTTCTTCCTTCGCCAACTTTCAAAGGTGAATTAAAACATTATCATTACGATACCTTTTATATTGATTGGGAAAATGATTTTTTAACACGCGGTTGGGTAAAATTTGACATGGATTTTAATGCACACATAAAACAGTTTACTATTGAAGTTCCAAATTCACCTGATTTTATTTTCACAGAACTTTTATTTGAAAGGTCAAAATGAAAAAGTTAGTTTTTATATTGGTAATAACATCTAAAATTTTATCTCAATCATTCTATGATAAAAATAATTATAAAAACAATTCTCTTGATGTTACAATAAATCCAGCAAGCATTGCTATGGGTGAATCTTTTGTCGCTAATTATAAAAGTCCATCTTCATTTGTTGAAAATCCAGCCAACTTATTTCAAGAAAATAACACAACACTTTTTTATTACACACGTTCGCTAAATTGGATCACAGAAACCGAAACGTTCAAATTCACATCCGTTGGAGGAACATTAAAATTACAATTTGGTGATTTAGGAATCGCATACAATGAATATCGAGCTGGTAAATCTTTATTCAATAGTCAAAGCGATGAAAGAAACAGCACTTTAATATTTGCTCTCTCAAAAAAAATAATTAAGAATTTAAATGCCGGCATTAATATTAAATTTTTTGATCATAAAAGAGTTAGTGAATTTGGCATGGGGTTAAATTTAGAATCTAACACTGCAATACTTTTTGATTTTGGTTTACTTTATTCTCCATTAAAATTTTCAACTCAAAAAACAGAACATGAATTAACCTTAGGAACAACAATTCAAAATTTTGGAACTGACTTCAAAGAAAAAGATTATATTTTTAATAATGAATTTAAATTTGTAAGATTACCACGTTTTTTGAAATTTGGATTTGCTTACAATATTCAATTTAGAAATGATGAAAACAAAAATGATTTAGAAATTTTATTCACTGGCAGTTATAAAAGCTTTTTAAATCCATTGAAATATGAAATTGGAGACGTTGATTATTGGGGTGTTGGTTCACAAGTAAAAATTAAAGATTTTTTTGTCGCTCGAGTTGGTTCATACCAATCACCTGAATATAATTTGCTTTACGATCGAGCAAAACCACTTTTAAGATATGGCTTTGGAATAAATTTACCATTAAGCAAACTTGGATTTGATATTCCACTTACAATTTCAGCTGATTATACCTTTATACCCATCAATCAAATTGAAATGTATAACTTAGACGGTCAATTAATTAAATCTAAAAAAAGTCTTTATGCCGCTGGTATAACAATAAGAATGAATGATTTGTTTGGAGAATAAAAAAAAGGCAAAGGTTTTTACCTTTGCCTCAATAAATCTTTAAACAGATTTTAATTTAGTAATTACATTTCTTTTTCTGCTTCTAAAATTGTACCTGGTACAAACAAACCCTTTTCTAAATGCAAGTTTCGAATATAAACTACGCCATCTTCATCGTGTGGTTTTCCATAAACTGAATGACAAGATTTTAATCCACCTAACCATTTTCTTGTATCAGAAATATATACTAAATCACCCGGTTCAGCTGCCATTCTATTCATATCTTTATGTGAAAAATTAATTTCATCTTCATCCCCCTCAACAACTTTAAAATGAACTTTTATAACTTCACCCTCTTTTTCATTTAATTTTCTTCCCTTGAACCATTCTTTTGCTTTATGAATTGACCAAACTGTTAATCCAACTGTTTGTGCTTCTGCATCATATTTTACAAAATGAGTTGTAATTAAAGCTACAAATCCGCTCATTAGCAAAGTTAAAAAGAAAGTAGCTGGTAATGGAAGAATATTTAGTTTTGCAAAAACAATTACTAAATCAAACAGAACAATTAAAATGCTCGCCCCAACAAAGATATACATTATAGATTTATTTTTAGAATTATTTAGAATAAGGTGCGATAATTTTTTCAATTGCTTTTGAGATAATGTAACAATAACAGCAACACCAGTACAAACAATTAAATTATATAATGCTGCCATATAAGTATAAGGATGAACTGGGTCGAAAGGTGTTCCATGTGCAATAGGACCAATTAATTCTTGAGGATATCTATTTCCTAAAAGCATTAATGAAATTCCACCTATTACTGTAGTTATTAAACCAGCAGGTGTAAATTTCTTCCAAAAAGCTCCAAAGAAAATAGCAACCATTAATGGTGGAGTTAAAGTAGCATGGAAAAATGCGTGAGCTTGATAAACAGTTGGATATGAATTAAAAGCATAAACAGCTAAAACACCAAGTAATGTAAAACACGCAGTTGCAATTCTAGCAACTTTCATTGCGCGAACTTCATCTTGTTTATCTTTTTTATTTATCTTTTTTAACCAAATACGAATTGGTCTATCTACATCATTTACCCAAATTGCTGCCGTTGCATTTAATAAAGTACTAACTGTTGACATTAATGCTGCAGCAATAGAGGCAATAATAAAACCAAAAACTCCAGGACCAGCAAGAATATGAGAAACAATAACAAATACACTATCAGGAGTAAAATTTTGTGGAAAGATGGATGGATTTTTAATAAACATAGCTCTTGCTACCCAACCGCCACCGCCAACTACAATTGCTGAAATCGGTAACATGAATAAAATATTAACAGTTGCAGCTTTTCTTCCTTCATGAACATTTTTGGTTGCCATAAATCTCATTATCAATCCCATGTTCATAAATAAAAATCCGACAGAGCCAGCAATTGCATCTTCCCAAAATGTACCAACAGAATTAAATTCAGCAGGTGAATTAAAACCGGCGAATGGTAATTTCCATGTAGTTGGTAGTATATTCCAAAACTCACCGAACCCACCAACATAATATACACCTAAGAAAAAGACTAACAATCCTGCAAATAATAACATTGCACCTTGGACTAAGTCAGTAAAAATAACAGCAGTTTGTCCACCAAATGTTATATAAATTCCTACAACGATTGCTGTAACCCAAATTAATCCCATTAATGTAATATGGATTTGAAAACCAAATAATGAAATTGTTTCTGGCATTAAAGGTAATATAGCTTTACCCATCGTTAAAAAACCAATTCCCACATACCCGACTAAATAAAGAAGTTGAAGGATTGTAACAAAAAATCTTGCTGATGGAGAAAATCTTCTTTCAAAATATTCTGGAATTGATCTTATTCTTGAATAAACAATAATTGGTAACCATCCAAATAAAAAGAAAGGGACAAAAAACCAATCGTTGATATAAGACATTGAAGAAGAAAAACCATATTTAAAACCCATCGCAGAATATTTTACAAAACTATGACTACTAATACCTGTAGCAACAATAGACATTGCAATTATCCACCAAGTAAATCTTCTTCCACCGAAAAAGAAATCGTTAGTATCTTTATTGTACTTTGCAAAGTAAGTACCGAATAAAAGCATTGCAACCATGTAGATTACAAGCACAATCCAGTCAATCTGTGTTCCAATATTTAATGCTTGTTCCATAATCCTCTCACCAATATAATGCTGCTATTATTAAAATTGCGTGAAATAAAGCGAAATAAAAATAACCGAATATCATTACTCTCCACCAGAATCGATCTCTTTTTAATCTCATATCAATTGCTTTTGTTTTTCGAATTAGAATTAATCCAGCTAAAAAGAAAATTCCGCCTCCAATATAAAGATATAGGAAGGGCAACCATGAATTAAAAAATGTTGGCATAAACATCCTATTTAGTTTCTGCCAAAATAAGATTTGTAAATAACAAGTTGCAAATTAAATCTAATTTTATTTAGTCACCTATAAAAGCTAATCATTACAATTACATTGTAAAATTAATGGAATAATTTAATGATGATCTTATTGGTTTTTAGTGGATAAGAATTTTTCGTTAAGAAATTAAAGAATTGTGTAAACTTTGTTAAATTTTTCGTCATTAAATTTTAACAATAACAAATCTATATTTCAGAATATTCATTTAAATAAAATTGCATTTCAGTGGTGGTTAGTCTAAATTTGACGCTCAAATTTTAAGATATTTCTAAAATCGGAGGTTGATTTTTATGGGTATGATGGCCCGAATGAGGAGTTTAGCTCCTTGGTTCATAATAACCGTTGGCGGTTTATTTGTTCTATTTATGGTTCTTTCAGATTCAAGGGTTTTGGATTTTACAAGAACTCAATCTCAAAATGTTGGTTCTGTTGATGGTGAAGATATTTCATATCAAGATTATTCAAATACAGTTGAAAGATTAAGAAAACAACAAGAACAAGCAGGTCAGCAAATCACTGAAGAACAAATGGATTACTTCAGAGATCAAGTTTGGGATATGATGGTTACTCAAAAATTGCTTGATAAAAAAATTAAAGAATATGGAATTATCGTTACTGATGATGAAGTTCGTGAAGCTATTATGGGTCCAAATCCTCCTGCTGATATAAGACAACAATTCACTGATTCAACTGGATATTTCAATAGACAGGCTTTTGAAACTGCTATGAGAGACCCTCGTAATAAAGATATTTTAATTACTATTGAAGAACGTGAAAGACAAAGATTAACTCAACAAAAACTTCAAAATATTTTGTTTGCTTCTGTTACTGTTTCCGAAAATGAAGCTTATGAAAATTTTATTAAACAAAATATAAAAATGAAAGCTCAGTATATTGCTATTGATCCAAATACAATTCCAGATAGCGAAATAAAAGTTTCCAATGAAGATTTGAAGAAATATTATGATGAACATGCAGATGAATTTAAAATTGAAAATCAAAGAAAAATAAAGTATGTGATCTTTAATCGTTTGCCTTCACAAGGTGATACTCTTTTAGTAAAGAAAAATTTAGAATCTATTGCCGCAAAACTAAAAGTTGATACAACTTCATTTAAAACATATGTTCAAATGTACTCTGAACAACCTTATAAAAAAGATACAGTTTCAATAACAACTTTAGCTCCAGAAGCACGTGAAGTCTTATCAAAAGCAAATAAGGGTGAAATAGTTGGTCCAGTTTCTACTTGGGAAGGAATGGTTATTTACAAGCTTATCGACAAAGTTTCGTCAAAAAATGAAATGGTCAGAGCTTCGCATATTTTAGTACGTTCATCTGGCAATGATGCAGAAGACAAAAAGAAAATTGATGAGATTTATAATGAATTAATGAAAGGTGCTAACTTTGAAGCTGTTGCGAGAGCTAAATCTCAAGATGGTAGTGCACCACAAGGTGGTGATTTAGGGTGGTTTGGAAAAGGTCAAATGGTTAAACCTTTTGAAGATGCTTGTTTCAGCGGAAAAATTGGAGTAATTCAAAAACCAATTAAAACTCAATTTGGTTATCATATTATTAAAGTAACTGGTCGTTCAAATCAAAATTTTGTTGTAGAAAAAATAGTTAACAAAGTTACAATCTCTGCAACAACTGCAGATAAAATTTATCAAGATGCTGCAGATTTCGCATACATAGCAAAAGAAAATGGATTTGAATCTGAAGCTAAATTATTAAAATATAATGTAATCGAAGCTCCTCCATTTAATGAAGAAGCGGCCGCAATTGCAGGTGTTGGAATTAATAAAGCGTTGGTAAAATGGGCTTTTGACAACGGCGTTGGTGATATTAGTGATGTCTTTAGAGTTCCTTCAGGTTATGTTGTTGCAATGGTTTCTGAAATTATTAAAGCTGGTGTAAAACCTTTTGATGAAGTTAAAGAATCAATTCGCAGTAATGTTATAAGAACCAAAAAACTTGATAAAGCTCTTGAAATTGCTAAAAAAATTAAATCTCAAATAGGTGATAATGGAGATCCACAAGCTGCTTTATCAATTTGGCCATCTGCAAAAATTGACACAACAAATGAATTCACTACCAATGGTTCTATTGCAAAACTTGGAAGAGAATTTGCATTTTCAGAAGTTGCTCTTAAGGCTGATTTGAATAAATGGACAAATCCTGTTAAAGGTTCAAACAATGCTTATATCATTAAAGTTACTTATAGAACAAAATATGATCCTCAATTATTTGCTTTCCAAAAAGAAGGAATTAAAAAGGAATTAATTAATAACAAGAGAAATATTTATCTTGGCCAATGGGTTGAACAATTAAAGAAAGAAGCTAAAATTGTTGATAATAGATATTTGTTTTTCCGTTAGTTATATTTTTATACAAGTAAATCTAAAGCCGTCTTTATGACGGCTTTTTTTTTCTCATATTTTTGTTTTTATTTTTAACACTAAAATGAAAAAGTTTATTACAATATTATTTTTATTTTTCGCGCAATCATTTATTAATGCACAAATTTTTAATGAATCAAATTTTTCACTTTCATACAATTACACAACAACTTCAAAATTATACTATAATCCTTTTTCATCAGATAAACTTTTACGATCAAATTATATTGAGTTAAATAATCTTAAAAGTATTTCTTTTGAGTTTAGAACAATTTTTTTTGAAAACGTTTTTATTTCTTTAAACAGTGAATACCTTTCTAGAAATTTTTTATACGACAATATTAACTTACAGGGGGACAGAGCAATTGCTCATGATTCTTTTACATTCATACCTGTTGAATTAGATTTTTTCTATTACTTACCTTTTTCAAATGAATACATTAGATTTTTTATGGGTGGCGGTTTTGGTTTTTATTTCGGCAAATTTAAACGTGAACTTGGAAACCAAATTACAAAAAGTGAAATGTTCAATTCTTCATACGGGATTAATGTTTCAGTAGGTATGGATTACACATTTTATGAAAATTATTCGGTTAGATTCCAAATGCGTTTTCGTGATCCTGAGTTGTCATGGATAAATAATTATAATTCCAATTTAGTTTTATACAACGATAAAACTTATTTTCTAAACACTTCTTCTTTTTATACTAAAATAAATTTTAACGGAATAAATTTTTCTCTTGGTTTGGTATATAACTTTTAATCTCACCATATTTCAAATAATTATTATATTTAGATTGATTTTTGAGTAATATTAAAATGAAAATTTATTTAACAGGATTTATGACAAGCGGAAAAAGTACTATTGGGCCAATACTTGCGAACGTACTTGGTTATGATTTCTATGATCTTGATAAAGAAATTGAAGAGAGTGAAAAATTATCTGTTGTTGAAATTTTTGAGAAATATGGTGAAAAATATTTTCGTGAGGCAGAATCTAAAATTCTAAATGAACTTTCTAAAAAAGATAATTTAGTAATTTCATTAGGGGGAGGAACTATCGTAAACCAAAAAAATTTTGATATGATGAAAAATTCTGGAACGATTATTTATTTAAAAGTTTCTCCTAATACTTTATATAAAAGATTAAAGCACAAAACTGATAGACCAATTTTTAAGGATCTTGTGTTGAACAATAAAAATGAAGCTGAGTTTATAAAACGTATTTCTGAATTAATGGAGAAGAGAAAGCAATATTATGAAATGGCAGATATTATAATTGACACAGAATTAACATCATTTGGAAAAACAGTTGACAGAATTGCCAAAAAAATATTTTATCTAAACAATGAAAAAAATAAAAGTTAATACTCATTCAAAGAATTATGAAATACATATTGGAGAAAATATTTTTCCACAGATTTTTGATCTAACAAAAGGAAAAAATTTCTATAAAAATTATTTTACAATTGTTGATAAACATGTATTTGAAAAGCACTCTAAAATAATAGAAAACACATTTCACGGGTTAGAAAAAAACTTCATCTACATTTTTAATTCATCTGAAAAAAATAAAAGCTTAGAAGAAGTAAATAAAATTTATAATAGTTTAATAAAAAAATCATACGGACGAGATACAACAATAATTTCAATAGGTGGTGGAATTGTTGGCGATTTATCAGCTTTTGTTGCATCTACATTTAGCCGCGGAACAAATTTTATACAAATTCCAACTACTTTACTTTCAATGGTTGATAGTTCAGTTGGTGGAAAAACCGGTGTTAATTTCGGTGAAACCAAAAATTTAATTGGTACTTTTTTTCAACCAGATTTAGTTTTAATAGACACGAATTTTTTATCTACACTTCCAAAAGATGAATTAATTTGTGGACTTGGCGAAGTTGCAAAGTATTACTATTTAACAGGTGGAAATTTTTATAAATCAGCTTTAATTAAAATTTTAGATAATGATTATTCTGAAATAGAAAATCTGATATATAAAAGCGTTGATTTCAAATCAAAAGTTGTTGAAACAGATGAAACAGAAAATGGATTGAGAAAAATTTTAAATCTCGGTCATACTTTTGGTCATGCAATAGAGATTGAACAAAATCATAAAATAAAACATGGACAAGCTGTTGTAATTGGAATTGCATCTTCACTTTACCTTTCAAATTTTTTGGGATTAATTACACAAAACGAACTAGAGAAATATTTGGAACTTCCGCTTTTATTCCAAACCCAGGTTATGATTGATAAAATAAATACAAATTCAATAATTAAAATTATGCAACGTGATAAAAAGAACAGAAATGGTAAAATAAAGTTTGTCTTGGTGAAAGAACCCGCTAATATTCTAATCGATATTGAAGCTGATAAAAACTTAGTTGTCAAATCTTTAGAAAAAGGATTGTCTCTTTTTATATGAAACACTTTTTTTTATTCGTATTGTTTGCAACAACATTTTCATTTTCACAAATAAGAGAAACAAGAGCAGTATGGTTAGCAACAAATTACAGATTAGATTGGCCTCCAACAACTTATGACTCAGATAAGCAGAAAAAATCTTTAATTGAAATTTTTGACAATCTCAAAGAAAAAAATTTTAATACTGTTTTTTTTCAAGTAAGATTTAACGGAACTGTGTTATTCAAATCTTCATTTGAACCATTATCGCCATACATAAATGGCGAGGTTGATGGTGATGTATCTTACGATCCACTGCAATTTGCTATTGAACAAGCTCACAAACATGGTATGGAAATTCATGCCTGGATAAATACAAATTTAGTATTCACAGGAAACGAAGAAAAAATTTTTACTAATGCAAATCACATTTCACAAAGAAAACCTGAATGGATAGTTGAATATAAAAATTCAAATGAAAAATCTTTTTGGCTTGATGTTGGTTTGCCTGAAGTAAGAACATATTTATCAGATCTAATTTCTGAAATGGTTGAAAATTATGATGTCGATGGAATTAATCTTGATTACATTCGTTATCCCGGCAAAAATTTTAATGACGATTTCTCGTTTCAAATTCATGGGAAAGGATTACCTCGTGATGAATTTAGAAGAAGAAATATTAATTCATTAGTAAAAGAAATTCATGATAAAGTAAAAGCATTGCGACCGGAGATTAAAATCGGTGCTTCACCAATTGGAGTTTATCGTAAACTAAAAGGGATGACAAGTTGGGAAAGTTTTTCTGACTTATATCAAGATTCTTATTTATGGCTTAAAGAAAAATATGTTGATTACTTATCACCTCAAATTTATTGGTCATTAAATGATAATCCTAAATTTGATATACTTGCTAAAGATTGGATTGAAAATTCGAACGGCAGAAATATTGTGTTAGGAATTGGAGCATTTAAGGAAAATGTCAAATTACAAATTGAAGAAATGATCAATTTTTCCCGTAAAATAAAATCAAGCGGCGTTTCTTTTTTCAGATATGAAAATATTAAAGACTATAATTTTAATTCATTCCATTACAAAACACTACCAGCAGAAATGCCATGGCTTGAACAAAGTTATCCTATGAAGCCATTAAATCTAACTTTTAATAGAAATGCTGATGAAAAATTGGTAACATTATTTTGGGAATTGAATGCAGAAGATTCAAATGCTGATAGTGTTAAATATTTTTCGATTTACAAATTGCCAAATAAAGATTCGAAAATAAATCAAGATAATCTTTTCGATGTAATTCCTGCTGACAAAAATTACGTTACAATTGCCATTAATAAACCTAAAAAAGTAAAATATTATTTTGCTGTTAAATCAATTAATAAAGTTTGGAATGAAAGTAAAGAATCAACCAACATTGTAGAAATTGAAATTCCTAAAATGAAAGAATTGTTGGATGCAGGTTTTAACATTGATAAACCTATTCTTTATAAAAACAAAGAGTTTGGTACTTTCATAATTTTTGAAACCACCCACAATGATGAAATAGAAATTTTCGGTGGAATAAAAAACGTTTATTCATTAATTCAAAAAGAAAAAACATTTAAGGGTAAAAATTTTATAAGCATTAATGACCTAACAAAAAATTTTGAATCAATTAAAATTCATTTTATAAATACAAATAAAGAATTTGAACTAAAACTAAATTTGCTTTAAATATTTATCGTACCAGTCCTTTCTTAATTTTGAAATTTCATTACGCTGTTCTTTTAAAAAATGATCTCCACCTTCAATCAATTTCAATTCGCAATTGTAATTCAACTCCTTTAGTTTTTCAGCAAGTTTAACAGAATTTTCAAAAGGGACTTTATCATCTTCAGTCCCATGAATTAAAAGCAAGTTAGTATCTTTAGAAATTTTTTCGGGAAAATTTATTACAGAACGAGATTTGCATATTTCATCGTAATCTAAAGTTGATAATTTTTCTGAGGTGAGTTCATACAAAAATTGTAAATACTTATCTCTCTTTTCTTTACTGCAATCTAAAAATGAAATTCCGCCACTTGTAATTGCAGCTTTAAAGACATTTGTTTTAGTTAAAACCAGGTAAGTCATTAATCCACCGCGACTCCAACCTTCGATTCCCCAAATGTTTGCATCAGCACATTCAATTTCATCTGCAAGTGGAATTAAATTTAACACATCATTTAACTCAGCACCACCAACTTCATCAATTCCACTGCTTGTGCTATTTCCTCTGTATTGAGAAGCAAAAACTACATAACCCCAGCTTGCAATTTGCCCAAATATTCCACGTGCGTAAAAATCTTCGATAACACCATAGTTGCCAATTCCGCCGCGGCACCAAATTATCGAAGGATATTTTTTTGATTGATCTTTTGGATAGGAAATAAATCCTGCAATCTTTAATCCATCAGACTCATAAAATATTTTTTCAGTTACTGAATTTGAAATAACTCCATTTCCCCAACCGCTTTCAATCATTTTCTCTTGGATTGAACTTAATTTTAATTCTTCACGATGAAGTATTTTTGTTTTCATAAAATCATATTAAAAATTATTAAATTTGTTTTGTAATATCATAAATAAAAGAATATTTCTTATGAGCAAAAATAAACAAATTAGTAAAAGCCAATCGAGAAAAAATAAATGGATACAAATTGTTGTTGTAATTGTATTAATTTCTTTTACAGCATTATTTGTTTTTTCAAATTTCTTAAAACGGAATGAAGTAGTTAATCCTCAATTGGAGAAAGCCGTGAGTGGAAAAACAGTTTATTCATTTACTAAAGAAGGTGAACTTTCTTTCAATGATCAAAAAGGAAACTTAATTTCAAGTATTGATATTGAAATTGCAGACACAGATGAGCAACGTCAACTTGGATTAATGTTTCGCGATAAAATGGAAGAAACTCAAGGTATGTTATTTATTTTTGATAGAGAAGCTCCGCAAGCTTTTTGGATGCATAATACAATTTTGCCTTTAGACATCATTTATGTTAATTCTAAAATGGAAATTGTTCACATCGTTAAAAATGCAAAACCATTCGATGATACTTCTTTGCCTTCAATAAAACCAGCTCAATTTGTTGTTGAAGTAAATGCAGGTTATTGTGAAAAATTTGGATTAAAAGAAGGTGATAAAATCGTTTGGAGAAGAAGTTAACTATAAAATTGTAGAGACTTGCCAAAACAAGTCTCTACATTAACTTACTATTTTTTCTTTGCTGCTTTTTTAACAGTTTTCTTTGAAGATTTCTTAACGGGTTTTGCTTTTACTTTTTTTACTGCTTTAACAACTTTTTTCTTAGCTGCTGATTTTTTAGCAACAGGTTTTACTTTTTTAGTAATTTTTTTTGCAACCGCTTTTTTAACAACTTTCTTTTTCGCAACAGGTTTTTTCTTTTGAACTTTAGCTTTTTGTTTAGAAGCAATTAAATTTAATGCACCGCCAGCTTTGAACCATTCAATTTGTCCAGTATTAAAAGAATGATTCAACATAATTTCTTCAGTTTGACCATCTTTATGTTTGATAATTAATTTAAGTTGTTTTTCAGGAGCGAATTCATTTAGACCAACTAAACTAAAAGTATCATCTTCCTGAATTTTATCATAATCATTTGGATCTGCAAAAGTTAGAGGAAGCATTCCTTGTTTTTTCAAATTAGTTTCATGAATGCGTGCGAAAGATTTTGCAATTATTGCTTTACCACCTAAAAATCTTGGTTCCATTGCGGCATGTTCACGAGAAGAACCTTCACCATAATTTTCATCACCAACAACAATCCATCCAATACCTTGAGCTTTATATTCACGTGCAACTTCATGAACAGGTTGATAAAATTCAGTGAATTGATTTTTAGCTTCACCTGCATTACCAGTAAAAGCATTTATTGCACCTAAAAACATATTCTTAGAAATGTTATCAAGGTGACCACGATATTTCAACCATGAACCAGCAGGAGAAATATGATCTGTTGTACACTTACCTTTTACTTTTAATAACAATGGTAAATCAACAAAATCTTTTCCATCCCATGCTGGGAAAGGTTCAAGGAGTTGTAAACGATCACTTTTTTCAGGGATGGCAATTTTTGTTTTAAATCCATTTTTCGTTGGGGCTAAAAATCCTTTTCTATCTTTCTCAAAATTTTTCTTTGGCAATTCATCGCCATAAGGTGGATCTAATTTTACTTGTTCACCATTATCATTTGTTAAATAATCTGTTTCAGGATTGAATGATAAACTACCTGCAATTGCAAGTGCAGTTGTGATTTCAGGACTTGCAACAAAAGATAATGTTTCTGGATTGTTATCATTTCTTTTTGCAAAATTTCTATTGAATGAATTTACAATGGTATTTCTTTCACCTGTTTTAATGTCCATTCTTTTCCACATTCCAATACAAGGTCCACAAGCATTAGCTAAAACTTGTCCACCTAAATCTGTTAATACTTTTAATTGACCATCTCTTTCAATAGTTGCACGAACCTGTTCAGAGCCGGGAGTAATTTTAAATTCTGATTTTGCTTTCAATCCTTTTGATAATGCTTGTCGAGCAATACTTGCAGAGCGATCGATATCTTCGTAACTACTGTTCGTACAACTTCCAATTAAAGCAACACTTACTTTATCAGGAAAATTATTTTCAACAACAGCTTCTTTCATTTTTGAAACAGGCCAAGCTCTGTCAGGTGTAAATGGTCCGTTTAAGTGTGGTTCTAATTCATCAAGATTAATTTCAATTATTTGGTCATAATATTTTTCTGGATTTTTATAAACATCATCATCTGCTTTTAAAACATTTGCATTTTTATTTGCAAGTTTAGCAACATCAATACGATCAGTTTTTTCTAAATAAGCAGACATTCTTTCATCATAAGGAAAGATTGAACAAGTAGCACCAATTTCTGCACCCATGTTACAAATTGTTGCTTTACCTGTACAAGAAATAGATTTTGTTCCTTCACCAAAATATTCTACAATAGCGCCAGTTCCACCTTTAACGGTTAATATACCTGTTAGTTTTAAAATCACATCTTTAGGAGAAGTCCAACCGGAAAGTTTACCAGTTAATTTAACGCCAATTAACTTTGGCCATTTTAATTCCCAAGGCATTCCAGCCATAACATCAACTACATCAGCACCGCCGACACCGATTGCAATCATACCTAAGCCGCCAGCATTTGGAGTGTGAGAATCTGAACCAATCATCATTCCACCTGGGAAAGCATAATTTTCAAGAATTACTTGATGAATAATTCCAGCACCAGGTTTCCAAAATCCTACACCATATTTTTTACAAATTGATGCAAGGAAATCATAAACTTCTTTGTTTTCTTCGATTGCACGTTTTAAATCTTCATCGCTGCCATTTTGAGCAACGATTAAATGATCTGCGTGAGCTGTAGCTGGAACAGCGGATTCTTTTCTACCAGCATGCATAAACTGCAACATTGCCATTTGAGCTGTTGCATCTTGCATTGCAACACGATCTGGTGCAAAATCTGCAAAGTCTTTTCCTCTTACTAATTCACGATTTGGTTTTTCCCAAAGATGAGCATAAAGAATTTTTTCAGCATAAGTTAATGGTCTGCCAACTACTTTACGCGTATGGTCAACTTTCTTTTGAAAAGTTGAATATACCTTCTTAATCATGTCAATATTTGCTGTCATTATTTTCCTCGTTTTTATTTCAATACAAAAATAAAAAAATGTTGATGAATTTATTTTATCATACTTAAAGAAATTCTTTGTTTGGGGATGTCAATTCCTATAATTGTTACGTCAATTATATCGCCAACCTTTAAAAGTTCTAATGGATTTTTCACAAATTTGTTAGCTATTTGAGAAATGTGAAGCAATCCATCTTGTTTAACACCAATATCCACGAACGCACCAAAATCAACTACGTTTCTCACTGTTCCTTTTAGTTTCATTCCTTCTTTTAAATCTTCAATTTTTAATACATCACTTCTTAAAATTGGTTTTGGTAATTCTTCGCGTGGATCTCTTCCAGGTTTTTTTAAGTTTTCTATTATATCGATTAATGTTGGTTCTCCTATCCCAATTTCTTTTGCAACTTTTTCTACACCTTTTGTTTTTACAAACATTTCAACAAGATTTCCTTTTTCATTAACATGAGTTGCTGAAAGCTCACAAAGTTTTAAAAGTTTTTCAGTTGCTTGATAAGATTCTGGATGAATAGAAGTATTATCTAAAGGATTTTCACCATTTGGAATTCTTAAAAATCCAGCGCATTGTTCAAAGGCTTTTTCACCAATTCCAGAAACTTCCAGAAGTTGAAATCTATTTTTGAACTTTCCAATTTTTTCCCGATGCTTAACAATATTTTTTGCTATTCTTTTATTTAATCCAGAAACATAATTCAGCAACGAAACTGATGCTGTATTAACATCAACCCCAACATAATTAACACAACTTAAAACAACATCATCTAATTTTTTTGAAAGTAATTTTTGATCAACATCGTGTTGATATAAACCAACACCAATTGATTTGGGATCAATCTTTACAAGCTCGGCAAGTGGATCTAAAACTCTTCTTGCAATTGAAATATTTCCACGTTGACTGGCTTCAAGATCTGGGAATTCTTCTTTTGCAACTGCGCTTGCAGAATAAACTGACGCACCAGCTTCATTAACAATTATGTAATGACATTTAAGTTTATTTTCCTTAATAGTTTCAGCGACTAATAATTCTGTTTCTCTGCTTGCAGTTCCATTTCCGATGGCAATTACATTTACTTTGTAACGATTAATATATTCAGCTAATATTTTTTTAGCTTCAAGGAATCTGCTCTGCGGCGGATGAGGATAAATAGTCGTTCCTTCTAAATATTTTCCAGTTGAATCAATAACTGCTATTTTAGATCCGCTTACAAAACCTGGATCGATACCTAAAATTATTTTGTTTGCAATTGGCGGTTGTAATAAAAGTTGACGCAAGTTTGAAGCAAAAATTTCTACTGCGTGTAAATCTGCTTCGTCTGTTAACTGATTTCTTATCTCTCTTTCAATTGAAGGATAAATTAATCTTGCGAAAGAATCATCAATTACTTCATTTAATATTTCATCAAAAACTGATTTAGAAAAAGTAAAATGTTTTTTATAAATATCCTTTAGTAATGATTCTTTTTCAAATGATAAACTAACTTTAAGAAATCCTTCTTTCTCGCCACGATTGATAGCTAATATTTGATATTGTTTTAACTTGTTAACAGGAGATGAAAAATTATGATAAACATCATAAACATCTTTTTTGTTTTGTTGAATAGCTTCCTTTTTTTCTTCAGCTTTAACAGATACCAAAGTTGCTTCTTCAAATAAATAATTTCTTACAATCTTTCTTACCTCAGCATTATCACTTATTATTTCTGCAATTATATCTTTTGCACCTTGAAGAGCATCTTCTTTTGATGTTACACCAAATTCTTCATTAATATAATTTTCAAGAATGGAATCAAAATCACCAATATAGTTTGGATTATCTATTATGAAAAGTGCTAAAGGCTCAAGACCTTTTGCTTTAGCGACTGTTCCTCTTGTTTTTCTTTTGGGTTTATATGGAAGATATAAATCTTCAACTTCCTGAAGTTTTACAGCCGATAAAATTTTTTCTTTTAGTTCATCTGTAAGTTTACCTTGTTCTTCGATACTCTTTAGGATTGTTTCTTTTCTTGCTTCAAGAATTTTTAAATATTGTAATCGATCCTCAATATCTCTCAAAACATCTTCGTTTAATCCGCCTGTGTGTTCTTTTCTGTAACGAGCAATAAAAGGAATTGTAGCTCCATCATTTAAAAGATTTACAACTGCTGTTACCTGCTTTTCAGTAATGTTTAATTCATTTGCAATAAAAGAATTGATATTCATAAAACTCCAAAATTTTTTGACGTGCAAATCAAAAAGAAAGAAAATTTATTTCCCACTTGAATGATAAAAATTTTTTACGTAGCAGAATGATTAACCGTAAAGCTCATCTTCAACTAATTCACAAATAATATGAGCAACAGTGATATGCCCTTCTTGAATTCTTTGAGTATTAGATGATGGGATTATGATTGGTAAATCCACTAAGTCTTTTAGTTTTCCGCCAGTTCCACCTAAAAAACCAATAGTATAAATTTTTTTCTCTTTAGCCTTTTCAACAGCTTTAATAATATTTTTTGAATTACCACTTGTAGATATTGCAAACAAAACATCATTTTCATTTCCTAAACCTTCTATTGTTCTTGCAAATACATTTTCAAATCCAATATCATTTCCACCTGCAGTAAGATTAGATGTGTCGGTTGTTAAAGCAATCGCAGGTAAAGCTGGTCTTTGAATATTATGACTTAACCTTATTACAAATTCAGTTGCAATATGTTGGCAATCTGCAGCACTTCCACCATTTCCACAAAGTAATAATTTTTTATTTTCTTTAAATGAATCGACTAAAATTTTTACAGCTTTTAATATTTCTTTTTTGCAAGCAGTTTCAATGCTTAATTTTACTTCGGAACTTTCTCTCAAAGAGTCAGAAATAAATTTTTCCTTGTTTAGCATATAAACCTCAATAACTTCTCTAAAATTACTAAAGTATTTGATTTTATTAAACGATGAAAGTAAAATATAGAAAGCAAATTTTGTTAAATTAAGATTGGACAAAAAAATAATTGTCAGTCTTTGATTGCTCATGACTGACAATTATAAACTTTTTAAAAATGAAAAAAGATTATTCTGCTTTTTCAGAAACAGTTAATTTATTGATATGTTTTGTAAGTGCAGATTTTTTTCTTGCAGCATTGTTTTTATGAATTCTACCTTTTGCAGCAGTTTTATCAATAACTTTTGTAGCTTCTTTTAATATTTTTTCAGCCGTAGCTTTATCTTCAGTTTCATAAACTTTTTTAATCAATGTTTTAACTTTTGAAATAGCTGCTTTATTGCGAAGTCTTTTCTTTTCGCTTGTTTTAATTCTTTTCTTTGCTGATTTGTGTTGAGCCATTAATTAAACCTAAATTTGTTAAAAATTAGGCACAAATATAGAAGAATTGGCTATGCAAATCAAACAAATAGTTTTTTTTAATTATACTTAGTTCCTATTTTTGCACCCTAATTAAATTATATTTAATGTTAAAAGTCAACGAAATATATAAATCTATTCAAGGTGAAAGTTCAAAAGCTGGACTGCCTTGTGTATTTGTTCGTTTGACTTATTGCAATTTAAGATGTTCTTATTGCGATAGTGAATATGCATTTTATGAAGGTGAAGATTTCTCAATTGATGAAATTATTGAAAAAGTAAAATCTTATAACTGTAAATTGGTTGAAATTACTGGCGGTGAGCCGCTCTTTCAAGATGATGTTTTCGATCTTATGAACAAGCTATGCGATAATGGTTTTGATGTAATGATTGAAACAAGCGGAAGTTTACCTATAAAAAATATTGACAATCGTGTTATGATAATAATGGATTTAAAATGTCCTTCAAGTAAAATGATGAAAAAGAATTTGTATGAAAACATCAATTACTTAAAACCAAATGACGAATTAAAATTTGTAATAGGTAATCGTGAAGATTATGATTGGTCAAAAGAAATCATTGCTAAATATGAAATTGATAAAAAGTGTAAAATTTTATTTTCAGTAGTTTTTGGAAATCTTCAACCAGTTGAATTAGTAAACTGGATTTTAGAAGATAATTTAGAAGTAAGATTTCAATTACAAATGCATAAATTTATTTGGGATCCAAAACAGAAAGGTGTTTAAATGAAAATTGCAAAAGAGTATCGTTGGGAAATGGGGCATCGTCTTCCTTTTCATGAAGGTAAATGTAAAAACTTACATGGTCATTCTTATAAATGTATGGTTGAAATTAATGGTGAACCTGATAAAAACGGAATGGTTTTAGATTATTACGACATGAAAAAAATTATAAAACCAATTATTGAAGAACTTGATCATTCATTTATGGTTTGGTCAGGTGATAAAGAAGTAATTGAATTCTTGGATAAAATTAATTCCAAAAAAGTTATTGTTGATTTCCAATCCACTGCAGAAAATATTTGTCTATATCTTTTAGAAAGAATTAAGAAAACAGATTTGCCAAAAAACATTAACACATTAAAAGTAAAAGTATTTGAAACTGAAAACACTTATGCCGAAGAAGAAATTAGTTTAAAGTAGATTTCATATCTTTAACGAGATTTAATATTTCAGGTAAAACCTCACCTGCTTTCCCAAATATTGAATAATCTGCGTAGTATGTTAAATCAGTAGATTCAATATTAATTTCAACCAAGTAAGATCCAGCTCTTTTAGCACTTTGTGGAATATATGCCGCAGGAAAAACAACTGAACTAGTACCAACGACAAAACAAATATCACTCCATTCAGCCGCAGTTTCCCCACCAGTAAATTGATCTTGTGGAAGCATTTCACCAAACCAAACAACATCGGGACGAATTAAGCCACCACACTTTTTACAAGTTGGAACTTTTTTTTGAGTAATAGTAAATTCTTCATCATTATAAAAAGTGTGGCAGTTTATACAAAAGTTTCTTTCAATATTTCCATGGAGTTCATAAATTTTTGAAGAACCAGCTCGTCGGTGAAGATTATCGATGTTTTGTGTAACAACAGTTACATCAAAATATTTTTCTAATTCAGCAATTGCAAAATGGCCAGGATTAGGTTGAACATTTCGAATAATATTTCTTCGATGTTGATACCACTCCCAAACAAGATCTGGATTTTTCATAAACCCATTAAAACTTGCAAGTTCTTCCGGTTTCATTTTATTCCAGATTCCATCTGTTCCACGAAAAGTTGGAATGCCACTTTCTGCTGAAATACCAGCACCAGTGAAGAAAACAATTTTTTTTGCTGATTTAATTTTTTCTATAAATTCTTTTTTGAACTCCATCAACAAGAAATATTATTTGTTTTTAATATCAGCTAAAAGTTTTTTTGCTTCAGCTAATCTTTTTTCATCATCTTGATGTTGAAAATTACAAGACAGAGCTTTGTTCAACATTTGACGAGCTAGATTATATTCATCTTCACGAATTAAAGAATGTGCATAATCAACATAAAACATCATATAACCAGGATAAAGATCAATAGCTTTCTTAAATTCTTTCAAAGCAATTTCATTATCTGCCCAACCTAATCCTAAAACAGAACGAGCTGGTTTCCATTTTTCACTTGTTTTAGCATGAGTTCTTGCTAAAACATAATGAGCAACACCTTGAATAAAATTTCCACCATTACCAAGTTGAATTGCTTTTTCAACATCAGCTTTTACAGAATTAACAACACCAGCTACCGAAAATACTCCTTTAAATAATGCAATCTTTCCATTTGCAATTGCTCTTCTTAAAAACCCAACTGATTTACTTCCATCAACATTAATTGCTTTGTTTGCATAATCTAATGCAGTTTCAAAAGTTTTTAATTGAGCTTGTTCCTGTTCAGATGTACTTTTGGGCATTTTATCAGCAATATCAACATAAGTTCGAGATAACATCCAAAGTACATCAAAGTTTTTTGGTTCTATTTTTTCAGCTTTTTTTAGTGCTTCTAAAGCTTTTTCATTGTTGAATTCTTTGTAATATTTTTCTGCTTCTTCAATTAATGATGAAACATTTTGTGCAAAAATATTTGATAACATTGCAAATAAAATTGCAATAATGTAAGATGTTTTTTTCATAGTCATCCTCTTTTTGTTTTAGTTTTCTTCTTTTGGAATAAAAAGCGAGGTATTAGCTAACGGTAAAAACTTTGTCCACGAACTATCTTTATTTTTTTCTGATTCAATTGCATATTTATAAGCATTTGTTTTTGCACTTAATTCATCTGCTTGATAAAGTACAATTGCTTCTAAGGTTCTTGGTTCTACTGGAGACGCAAATTCTAATTTACCTTGATGACTTAAAATTAAATGTAAAATTTCTGTTTTAATATTTTCTGGAAAGTTAGGAATTGATGAAATATTTTTTTCTACAATTAAAGCTCCAATCATGATATGACCAAGTAATTTTCCTTTATCTGTATAATCAAAATTTGTTGTGTATGAAAGTTCTTCAATCTTTCCAAAATCGTGTAACAACGCACCCGCAATCAAAACATCTCTTTTAATTTCTTTATGGAAGGTACACATTAAATCACAAATTTTTACAATTTCGAGCGTGTGCTCTAAAAGTCCATGCAAATATGAATGATGCCAACTTTTACCTGCTGGTGTTCTAAAATAATTATTAAGATTTTCTCCAGAAAAAATCTTTTCAAGCAATTCTTTAATAAATGGATTTGTTATTGAGTTTATAACATTAAAAAACTCATTTTTCATTTCTACAAAATTGCGGGAAGATTTTGGAAGAAAGTCTTCAGCTGAAATTCCATCAGAATCTTGTGCTAACCTTATTTTTTTAATATTCAATTGAAGAGAATTATTAAATTCTTCAATAATACCATTAACTTTTACAATTGCTCCATCGAAAAGAATTTTAGAATAATCTTCAACTTTTTCCCAAATTTTAGCTTGAATTGAACTTGTTTGATTTCTTAACTCCAAGTTAATAAAGTCATTACCATTCTTGGTTTTTTTAATTTCAACTTTATTAACAAGAAGGAAAAGAGTTAATTCTTCTTTAGGTGAAAATTCATTTAGTTTTTTTTGAATCAAAGTTTCTCCATCATTCCATTAATTTATAAACATTGTCTTTTGTTAATTTTACCGAAACAGAGCGTTGCAATATTTCAACAGTTACATAAAGCCAATCTTCGGAATTTAAGTTTACAACAGTTCCAATAACATTTTTAAGTGGACCTTCAATTATTTTAACTTTATTACCTTTTTGAATTTTATCTGAAATAAAAATATCAGATTTTTTTTCAAGCATAATTTTAATGCTTTCAATTTCTTCATCAGGAATAACAGCAGGTTTGCCATTAAAGCAAACTGTTTTTACAATTGAATCAACCGCAAGAGCATATCTTCTCTCTATTTCAGTTGCATGAATAAAAATATAACTTGTAAATAAAGCGGATTCAACTTTTTTCTTTCTATCTTTCCATTTTTTTGTAGCAGTTATTTTAGGTAAAAAGCAATCAATTGAAAGTTTATTTATTTGTTCTTCAGCTTTGAATTCATGCCTTGGTTTTGTATATAAAGCAAACCATTTTTTTTCTTCTGTGTTTTCTTCAAACATGCAAAATCTCCCTCAACCACAATTTTAATTTTGCTATTTAGTATAAACATTCTTTTATAGAAGTTATTAATAAATTTTTATCAACTGGTTTGGGTATAATTTTTTCAACTCCAAGTCTTGAATATTTTTTTGTTACTTCATCATTCAATTTAGCAGAAATAACTATTATAGGAACCGTTTTGTTCGATTCTCTTTTTTGCAAAATTTCAACTAGTTGAATTCCATTCATCAAAGGCATATCATGATCAGTGATTACAACTGTAGGCAAAATTTGTTTATAAATATTTATAGCTTCATAACCATTGTTTGCAAAAACGACTTCAAAATTTGTTAAAGAACTTTCAATATATTTTTTGTAAAGATTTTTAGTTGCTTCATCATCTTCTACGAGTAAAATTAAATTTTTTGCTTCTGGTAAAGTAATATGAAATTCGCTTCCTTCACCAATATTCGAATAAAACCAAACCTGACCACCATGTTTGTCAATAATTTCTTTAACTAAAGTCAAGCCGAAACCGCTTCCTTTTTCTCCATTTGTTCCTTGCAAAGAAAATTTTTGATCAATCCTAAAAAGTTTAGAATGATTTTCCTCAGCAATTCCCATTCCCTCATCACGAACAATTATTTCGATTAAACCTTCTTTAAATCTGCTTGCAGTTATATTTACTTCTTTCCCTTCAGGAGTAAATTTTATAGCATTGCTTACAAGATGAACAATTGCTTGACCAAAAAGTCTTTCATCTGCATTAATAGCAAGTTCAGCAGGTATATCCATTTTAACATCAATATTTTTTCTAACTGCATCACCGGTCAATGGTGCAATTGCATTTGACACAGCAAACTTAACATTTAATCTTACCGGTTCAACTTTTATTCTACCTGTTTGCAATCTACTCCAATCAAGTAAACAGTTTATCAAATTAAGTTGAGTTTTGGATGCATCATAAATGTACTTTAAATATTCCGTCCTTTCCTCTTCTGTTAAATCGGTTTCGTTTAGCATTATTTCAGAAAATCCAAGTAATGTTGTAAATGGAGAGCGTAAATCGTGTGAAATTATAGAAATGAATTTATCTTTCTGAACATTTAAATCAACAAGTTTTTCGTTTTCTTTTATTAATTCTTCTTCGTGCTTTTTAATTTCATTTATATTTAATAGGATACTTTTCCTACAGGTAATTCTTCCATCTTTTCTTGTTAAACTTATAAAATCTTTTATCCAAATTATGTTTTCATTTTTATCAATTATTCTGTAAACAAACTCGGCATTATTTCTTTCGGGATTTGTTTCGAACTCGATTAATTCTTTTTTAATTTTTTCATTGTCATCAGCGTGAATTAAGGAATAAATGTTTTCTGGTAACTTTTCTACTTCATCAACTGAATAACCACAAATATCTTTGATAGATTCAGTTATAAATGTTTCGCTAATTAATCCATACCTTTTAACAATAAAAGCAATTTTTTTCAAATTATGTGTGAACTTTTCAAGTTCGTGAAAATCTATTTGGTTTTCGTTCATACAAAAAATTGATTATGATATTTGCAATATAATAAAACAAATTAAAAACATCATAACATCTTTGAAAAATGAAACTTTAGAAATTTAGCTTAATAAATAATTTTATAATTGAAAATTTTGATAATAAAAAGTATTTATAATTTTTAATCAACCGAATTAAGCAGTTGTTTGTATTAATTAATATTATCATCACCAATATTTTTTGTAGGAATGTTTAACTCATCCATTTTCCTATAAAGAGACGAAAGACCAATTTCAAGTGCTTTTGCTGCTTCTTCTTTATTATAATTATATTTTTTGATTGTTTTAGTAATATGATCTCTTTCAAAATTTCTCAATGCATCTTTTAAAGAATCACCATAAAAATTATTTACAGAACTAATATTTAAATAATCAGCAAGATTATCTTTTGTAATAATTTCTTTATTAGCAAAAATAACCGCGCGTTCAATTACATTTTCCAATTCACGTACACCGCCTCTCCATTCATGTGAAAGAAGTATTTTCATTGTTTCATTGTCAACACTAATAATTTTTTTCCCCATTTCTTTACAAAATTTGTCTATAAAATGATTAACTAAAAGAGGTATGTCATCTCGTCTTTCATTTAATGTCGGAAGTTTTATTTCAACTACATTTAATCTGTAATATAAATCTTCACGAAATTCACCTGTTTTAGTTTTTTCATATAAATCTTGATTTGTCGCTGTGATAATTCTTACATCAGTTGTAACAGATTTAGTTGCACCTACGGGAAAAAATTCTTTGTCTTCTAATGCACGTAAAAGTTTAACCTGAAGATTCAACGGCAGTTCACCAATTTCATCTAAAAATAAAGTTCCGCCATCTGCAACCTTGAAGAGCCCAATTTTATCTTCTGTTGCACCTGTAAAAGATCCTTTTTTATGGCCAAACAATTCGCTTTCAATTAAGTTTTCAGAAATTGCGCCGCAATTAATTGGAAGAAAAATTTTATCTCTTCTTTTACTGTTTTGGTGAATTGCCTTAGCAACCATTTCTTTTCCTGTCCCACTTTTTCCCATGATCAACACATTGCTATTTGTTGGTGCAACCTGGTTAATAATTTCAAATACTTTTTTCATTGGTTCGCTATTACCAATAATATTTACAAATCCAATATCAGAAGATATCTTTTGTCTTAGTGCTTTATTTTCATTTGCAATTTTTTTGTGTTCTAATAATCTTTTTACACGAATAATAACATCATCAAACTCAACGGGTTTAATTAAATAATCATAAGCGCCATTTCTCAATGCATCAATTGCGGTTTTTACTGATGCATAAGCAGTCATTATTATGAAAAAAGTTTCCGGAGAAATTTTTGATGCATTTTCAAGCAGTTGAATACCATCAAGTTTTGGCATTTTAATATCTGTTATTACAATGTCAAAATTATTTTCCTTTATTTTATTTAATGCTTCTTCTCCATCTGCAGAAGTTTCAGTTTTATAACCTTCTTCATCTAAAATCATTTTTAATGAATCGCGAATAGGTTTTTCGTCATCAACAATTAAAATTTTAGCAGACATAAATACTCCAACTAATTATATGCAATAGGAAGTGAAATAATAAATTTACTTCCTTCATTTAGTTTACTTTTTACTTTTATTTCTCCGCCAAAGCGGTTAATAATTCCATAACTAACAGAAAGACCAAGGCCTGTCCCTTTTCCAACCTCTTTAGTTGTAAAGAAAGGATCGAAAATTTTATTTAAAGTTTCTTCATCCATACCACAACCATCGTCAGAAATTTCTACATATACTTTATTAAAATCAAAATAAGAAGAGACTGTAATTGTTCCGTTGCCATCAATTGCATCTAAAGCATTAATTAAAATATTTACAAATACTTGAAGTAATTGATCAGCGGCTACTTGAACATTTGGTAATGGTTCTTTTAGTTCTGTTTCAAACTTAACATTACGAACTCTTTTATCATATTTAACAATACCAAGTGCTGTTTTTATAATATCTGTAATATCCTGAATTGAAGTTTCATAACTTGGAGGACGAGAAAAGTCAACTAATTCGCGAACTATTCTTGAAATGCGATCAATATTTTCTTTTATGTTGATAAGTTGCTCGCTTATAAATTCATCTTTACTTCTTCGTTGTAATATTTGAACAAGACTAGAAATTGAAGTTAATGGATTTCCAATTTCATGAGCAACACCCGCAGCAAGCTGACCTATAACAGCTAATTTTTCAGATTGATCAATTTGAGCTTGCAATTTTTTATATTCTGTAAAATCTTTAATTATAATTAACCTACCGCCATATTCTCCATTTTGAGTTGGCAATTTTGAAACGCTTAATCGCACAGTTATTAATTCACCATTTTTCTTTTTGCGTTGCGTTTCTACAATAGTTGCATGTCCAATGTTTTTTGAGTCTTCAATTATTTTCTGAAGTTCTTTTTCATAAAATTCACCCGGAGGAAAAAGATAATTTGATGGTCTCCCAATCATTTCTTTTTCACTGTAGCCAAAAATTTTTTCTGCGCCTTTATTCCATGCAATAAATTTTTCATCTTTATCCACAATCATAATGGCTTGATCTGTAGAATGTAATATATTCTGCAAATATTGTCTGTCGAATTCCAATTTGGAAGCTAAACGATCACGATCAAGTTCAAGTTCTTTCATTTTGATTTCTTGATGCAGCATTCCGTAACGTGCATAAATTTGTTCTATTATTTCATCAAAAAATCCAAGAATAATAACTGGATCAGTTTCATTTGATGCATCATTTCCTATTGAATTTAGAAGTGAAAATCTTGCTTGACCATAAATTTGACTTACTTCAAGTAAATTCAAATTTATTTTTGAAAACAATTTGTACGTATCAATTAGATATTGATCAGCAACTTTATAATCACCTTTTTTAATTATCACTATAATTGTTTCTAAACTTTGTTTTACAAAATCATTAATTTGTAACTCGGTTAATTTACCAGAAACAAGTAAATTTATTTTTGTCTTCCAGTTTTCAGATATAATTATAAAATATTTTTGTAATAATTCGAGTAATAATTTTTTCATAAAGTATTTTTTTAAAATGCATTCTTTAATTCATTTATAAAAATAGCTAAAGAGCATTACAAAGATAATATTTCATGCTTTAATTTCTGGAACATTACAATATTATATAAGTTTAATTATAAAATTATAAGAGTGAGCTTAAAATGAAAAAATTAATATTTGTTCTTATAACTTTTTCCATTGCTTATTTTTCTTTTGCAAGTGAAGTTGTAGTAAAACCCGAATTGCAAAAAGTTAAAGTTTTCTTAAATGGAGCTGAATTAACCCAAACTGTAAAAGTAAAACTTGATGCAGGTATTAATGAAATTGCTGTATCAGGAATCGCAAACAATATTGATAGAAATAGTATTTCTGTTTCAGGAATTGGTGACGGAATTATTATTTCTGTTGTACAAAGATTTGATTATTTGAGAGAAGTAAATCAAAATCCTGAAGTTCAAAAGTTGAATAGTTTATTAGAAGAATTAAATATAAAACTAAATAAACAGCAAAATGATGATGATTTATTGAAGTATGATATAGAATTTTTAATGGCAAACAAAAACATTAAAAGTGAAAAAACAGGTATATCAATTTCAGAATTACAAAAAATGTCGGAATTTTTTAAGAAGAAAATCGCTGAAATCAAAAATAATATGCTGGAGAACAATTTAAAGATTAAGAGAACTCAAAAAGAAATTGAAAAAGTTAAAAAACAATTGGAAGAATTAAACAATCTTTCAAATAAACCTACAAATGAAATTGTTGTAACAATATCAGCAAACAAATCAGAATTGTTTCAAATAAATATTTCTTATTTGTTGCAAAGCGCTGGTTGGTCGCCAAATTATAATATTTATGTAGATGATATAAAATCAAAAGCAAAACTAAATTATTTAGCAAATGTTTGGCAAAATTCTGGATTCGACTGGAATGATGTTCCAATAATTTTATCAACAAGAAATCCAAATAAAAATAACACAAAACCTGAGTTAAATCCCTGGTATTTAAATTTCTTTAATCCAATGCAAGCACGTGAATTAAAAAGTAATTTATACAAAGCAGTAGCAATGGATGAAACACAAAATCTAGTTGAAACAAAAATGCAAACTATGGCAGATTATTTTGAAATAAATGAAAATCAATTATCACTTGAATTTACGCCAACGTTAAAGTATAACATACCTTCTGACAATAAACCTCATTCAATTTCGTTAAAAGATGCAACATTGAATTCGACTTATCAATATTATGCTGTACCTAAATTTGATGAAAATGCATTTCTTGTTATGAAAATTGATAAATGGGATGACTTAAATCTTTTACCAGGACAAGCAAATATTTTCTTTGAAAATTCTTTCGTTGGAAAAACTTACTTAAATCCACAAACAACAAAAGATTCAATGTTTATTTCATTAGGAAGAGATGAAAACATTATTGTTAAAAGGAAGCAGTTAAAAGATTTTACCGACGAAAAATTTTTAAGTAATGATGTTGAACGAAATTTTACATATGAAATTCAAATAAAGAACAGCAAAAAAACACAACTTAATTTAATTGTAGAAGAACAATTTCCTATTTCTCAACAGGAAGATATTGTTGTAAAACTAAAAGATGCTGATGGTGCAAAAATTAATAATGAATTGGGAAGTCTTACCTGGAATTTAAAAATTAATCCAAATGAAACAGTAACTAAGAAATTTTCATTTTCTGTTAGATATCCAAAAGATAAAAAAATACAAGGCTTGTAAAAGTTATTGGGTAAGTGAAAAAATTTTCTAACCTATCATGGTGAACCTGCCTGACCGTTAGGCAAGCTTGTCCTGTCATGGTGAGCTTGTCGAACCATGACGTCACGCTTCGATTGTTGAATCTGTCATGGTGAGCAAAGTCGAACCATGACTTTATTAAAAGAAAGATATGAAAATTAGCTTTTAGGAAATTAAATAAAAGCTCATCTTTTAAAACTCCTGAAAGCAAAAAAAAATTGTTGAAAGAAATTTTCAGGAAAGAAAGTTTTCAAACCATAATCTTCAGCTTTTTCTCTTTGTGTAAATGCAGTGTTAAAAATCCAATCCCAAATTGCTAACTTGGTTGCAAAATTTCTATTTCTACCTTTTCCAGTTGTGTGATGAATGCGATGCATTTCTGGACCATTAATAATTTTTTGTAACCAACCAGTCTTTACGTTTATGTTTGAGTGAATATACATACCCCAAACAGCGCTTATTACACCTTTGTATGCGGCAACTTCTGGTGGTGAACCGAGTAAAACAATTGGTAAAAACTCAACAGTTTGATTTATTAAAATTTCAAAAGCATGTGAACGTGAACCAGAAAGCCAATCAACTTTTTTTGTTGAATGATGAGCTTCATGCAATCGCCACAAATACTTATTACTATGTTGCCAACGATGCATCCAATAAATATAAAAATCATGTGTGATTGTAAAGAAAACTAATTGCAACCAGATTGGAACATTTGAAAATAATCTTAACCTTGATAAACCTGTATATGAATCAATGTAATTAATGATAAATGTAAATATGATTATACCAAGAATATAACTTTGCGCAATCGTATAAAGTGCAAAGTCGTTAAAAAAACCATCACGTAAAATCTTTTGCCCTTTGTTGTATGGAAAAATTCTTTCAAGAACAATAAACAATAAAGCAGAACCACTAATTATAGAATAAGAAATTAATTCATATTCTTTCATGCTAAGATATTATCTTTTTTTACTCTTCTTAATTTTTTGATACTTGGAATTTCACTTTCATAAACTTTTTTAGAACCATCGCCTAAAGCTTTTTCAATATCACGAATATCTTTAACCAATCTTTGCAAACCAACAATTTCAACAGAAGCTGCTTGATCAGTTCCCCACATTGCACGATCAAGGGTAATATGTCTTTCAACAAATGTTGCCCCTAATGCAACGGCAGCTAAAGTAGGGGCTAAACCAGTTTCGTGTCCACTATATCCAATTGGAATTTCTGGAAACATTTCTTTATAAGTTTGAATAACTCTCAAATTTAATTCTTCAACTTTACAAGGATAAGTAGAAGTAGCTTGAGCTAAAAGCAAATTTTCTTTCCCTAAAAAATTAACAGCGTCATTAATTTCTTCTAAAGTTGACATACCGGTTGAAAGCATTATTGGTCTTCCAGTAGATTTTATTTTCTTCAACAATTCAAAATCAGTCAAAGCTGCGGAAGGAATTTTATAAGCAATCGGTTTAAATTTTTCAAGAAAAGAAACTGCTTCTTCATCCCAAGGAGAAGCGAACCAATCAATCCCTCTTTGTTTACAATAAGAATCAATTTCAAAATATTCTTCAAAACCAAATTCAACTTTGTGTCGGTATTCAAGATAAGTTATTCTACCCCAAGGCGTTTCACGTTCGATATTCCATTGATCTTTTGGTACACAAAGTTCTGGTGTACGTTTTTGAAATTTAACTGCATCGCAGCCACAAAATATGGCGGCATCAATTAACTTTTTTGCAAGCTCAAGTGAACCATTATGATTTATTCCAATTTCTGCAATAATGTAAACTGGTTCACCATTACCAATTAATCTGTTCCCAACTTTAACTTTTGCTTTCATTTTTTCCTTTCTTATTATTCTTTTTTAATTTCGATTCGATTATTAACTCGGCAAATTCTCTGAATGCACCGTTTCCTCCTTTGTTATCAAGAATTATATCGCAAATTTTTTTTACATGTTGCATTGCATCATTTGGACAAGCACTTAAACCAACTTTTTTTATTATTCCAATATCATTTGTATCATCACCAATAAAAGCAACTTCACTTGATTTTAATTTTTTCCTTTCGAGAATTTCATTTAGAATATTTTCTTTTTCGATTACTCCAAGATGAAGTTCTTCTATCTTCAGTTTTTTAGCTCTCGTTGAAACAATGTTTGTATTTTCACGAGTAACAATTCCAGTTTCGACATCAACAATTGTTCTTAATCTTTCAACACCCATTCCATCACGAATTGAAAACCTTTTTAATTCTTCTCCATTAGCAGAATAATAAACACCTGTATCAGTTAAAACGCCATCAACATCAGTTAATAATAATTTTATTTTTGATGCACGTTTATAAATTTCTTTTTCACTTAATTTTTTTGATTTCATTTTTATCCTTTAAATTGTTGTCCAACCGCCATCAATTATTAAATTAGCTCCTGTCATGTATTCAGAAGCATCGCTTGCAAGAAAAATTAATGCACCTTTATAATCATTTGGTTTAGCCATTCTTCCAAGTAAAGTTTTAGCAGAATATTTTTTTATAAAAAATTCATCCTGACTATTTTCGACACCACCGGGTGTTAATGTATTTACACGAACACCATTTTTTCCCCAATAAGAAGCTAAATATTTTGTGAACATGATTATTGCCCCTTTTGTTGCAGAATATGCTGGCGGTTTGTAAAAATCTTGTGTACCATCTTCTTTTTGATATAAAGTTTGATCTGGTGCAACAATACCATAAGTTGAAGCAATATTAATAATACTTCCTTTTTTTTGTTTCGCCATTTCAAATCCAAAAACCTGAGAACATAAAAACACTCCTGTCAAATTAACATCAATTGATTTTTGCCAAAGTTCAAGTGGATAGTTTTCAAATTTTGATTGTTCAGTTGCTGCTTTTGGGTTTTCAAACATATCATTGATTGCGGCATTATTCACTAGAACATCAATATGACCAAATTTTTCTAATATTTTTTCTTTTGCATTTTGTACGGATGCTTTGTTTGTAACATCCAAAAATATTCCGAACGATTCACTGTCCAAACTTTTTGCAAATTCAATTGCTTTTTGTTCATCTAAATCTGCAACAACAACATTTGCCCCTGCTTCACTTAAAGCTTTGCAATGTTCTTTACCGATTAATCCCAAAGCACCAGTTACAATAGCAGTTTTATTTTTTAATGAAAATAATTCCATTAATTCTTCACTCTTCATTATTAACTCTGAACTATTTTTTAACTGGTTTCATGTTGAAGTTATCAACTTTTCTAAAAACAGGTTGAACAGGTTCACCTTTCAAAGTTTCTTTTAATTTATTTTCTTCAATTGCTTTTTTAAGAACATATAAAGATTCTTCCAAGGCTTTTAATGTATAATCAACATCATTATCAGAATGTGAAAAACTCATATTAAAAAATCCTTGCCAAAGTACACCACGTTTAATCATTTCCTGCTGCATTATTGATTTTTGAATCAGAGCATCTCCGAATTTTTCATCGAATGTAGCCATTGAACGCCAATTATAACCAATTGCTTTTGTAGAATGAACACTTAATTTTGTTGCAATTTCATTATAACCATCTTTTAATTTTTTACCTTGAGAAGAAAGAAATTGTGGAACATTTTTTTCTTTAAGTTCTTGAATAGTAGCTTTGGTTGCGGCAAGAGATAAAGCTTCGCCACCAAAAGTAGTGTAAAAGAAAATATCTTCATCAGCAAGCTGCATAATTTCTTTTTTACCAGTTAAAACTGAAATTGGCATTCCATTAGCAATTGCTTTTGAATATGTTGCTAAATCTGGAGTAATACCAAAATATTCTTGAGCACCACCTAAAGCCATGCGAAAGCCAGTCCACATTTCATCAAAAATTAATACAATATTTTTTTCATGACAAAGTTCGGCAACTTTATGTAAGAAATTATCTTTGGGTTCATGGAAAACAACTGGTTCTAATATTACAGCCGCAACATCATCATCAATTGATTTTTTTAATGAATCAATATCATTATAATTAAAAGTAAAACTGATTGATTGCACAGATTCTGGAATTCCATTATTGCGAGCTGTAACTGCAATATACCAATCATGCCAACCATGATAACCACAACAAAGAATTTTATTTTTTCCGGTATAAGCTCTTGCAAGACGAACAGATGCACTAGTTGCATCTGCACCAGTTTTGCTATAGCGAACCATATCGGCATTAGGAATAACTTGGTGTATCATTTCAGCAACTTCAACTTCAAGTGGATGCATCATTGAAAAAGTAATTCCATCTTCAAGTTGTTTTTTAATTGCTTCATCAACTTTTGGATAAGCATAACCTAGTGAAAGCGGACCAACACCCATCATAAAATCAATGTATTCATTTCCATCAGCATCCCAAACGTGTGAACCTTTTCCTTTTACTAAATATTTTGGAGCAATTCCTTTCACCCATTGACCTGGACCTTTAGCTAAAGTTTGCGTAACGGAAGGAATTAAATTGAGTGCTTTTTCATAAAGTTCATTTGATTTTTTAATTGTAGGAAAATCATTCGTTAAAGAAATTTTATTTGACATTAATTCACCTTAAAAATTTTTTTCTTCAAAATAGTTTTCAATTTTAATTGCAAGTTTATTTGCGGTAAATCCTTCATATTCAAGAACATCATTTAATAAAGCAGGTTTGAACCATTTATTCATTAAAGCAATTGGAAGGACTTCTGTTGTTTTTTTATTTCTTAAAAGTAATTCTGCAAGAATTGAATATAATCCACCTGTTATAAAATGGTCTTCGATTGTTACAATTAATTTGCATTCATTAACAGTTTTCAGAATTTCAGTTTCATCAATTGGTTTGAGAGTTCTTAAATTTAACAATCGAACAGAGTAGCCTTTCTTTTCAAGAATTTCTTTTACTTTGAAAGCTTGAGTAAAAAGCATTCCGTAAACAAGAATAGCTATATCTTTTCCATTTCCAAAAACTTCAGCTTTACCAATTTCAAATTCTGAATGTTCAACAACATTTGGAAGATTTAAATAACGAATATAAAATGGATTATCATGTTGAAGAACTTTTTTTATACCAAGATTAAAATCTTGTAAATCAGCTGGACAAAAAACATTCATATTAGGAATACCACGCATAATAGAAACATCTTCAATTGCTTGATGAGTTGGTCCATTTGCCTCTGATAAAAATCCAGCAACAGAACCCATAATTTTTACGGGCAAGTTAGGAATACCAACATCAGTTCTAATAAATTCGAAAGCACGCATAGTTAAAAAAGTTGCAAGTGCATGAACAATTGGAACTCTACCACGTAAAGCTAACCCTGCCGCCATTCCTATCATAGTTTGCTCGGTTATACCAGTATCAATAAAATTGTTTTTTATTTGATTTGTAATACCACGCATTGCGGCGCGATTTTCAGCAGTCATTACAAAATAACGATTATCGTTTGAAATTAATTCGATTAAAAGTTGTTCGTAGTTCATTATCTCACCATCAAAGTTTCAGAGGTTAAATTTGCTTTTGCATTTCCGTGAAGTTCTTGAATTAATTGTTCAATTTCTTCTTGCTTAAAGTTGACAAACCAACGGTCTGCTCGTTTTTCAATGCTTGGCAATCCTTTGCCTCTCACTGTTTCGGCAATTACGACACTGATTTTATTTTTTTCAAATGGGAATGAATTAAATACATTTTCCATCTCATCAAAATTGTGTCCATTTATTTTTTTAACGGCACAATTAAATGCTTCAAATTTTTTATCAAGCGGTTCAAGTGGAATTAATTCTTCAGTTGAAAGATTAGCTTGAAACTGATTTCGATCTACAATTACTAAAACGTTATCAAGTTTATAAGCATTTGCAACCAATAAACCTTCCCACATAGAACCTTCATTTAATTCACCATCGCCAACAATGACAACAATTTTATTGTTAATGTTTTTTAATTTACAATCAAGAGCAACACCAGCGGCAACAGAAAAATTATGTCCGAGTGACCCAGAATGAAATTCAATTCCGGGGATATTTCTATTTGGATGCCAATAAATAAAATCATTTGTCTTGAGATGATTGTTAAGTCTATCTTTTTCAAGCCAACCTAATTCAACAAAAGTTCCGTAAAGCGCTGGAACGTCGTGTCCTTTTGATAAAAAGAGATAATCACGAGTTTCATCATTTAATGTTTCTTTGGAGATATTTAAAAATTCCTTGTACAAATAAACTGTTAAGTCAGCGCAAGAAAGTGATGCACCAATAAAGCAACCGCCATTTCCACTCATTCTTATTATGTGTTCTCTTACTTTTAAAGATGTTTGTTGTAATTCATAAAGTTTTTCTTCGGTCATAGTTTTTTTGATTTATACTCCTCAATATTTTTAAGTTCATCTAAATGGTTATCATACCAATAAGTGCCCGCATATTTTTTATTGATTTCCAAAAGCTCAGGTTTTTCTTTCAGCAAAATTAAGATGTCTTGAAGAGAAAAATCTGGATTTTTAGGATAAAGTTCCTCGTAAATATTTTTTATGAATTGATAGTCTTCAAAATAATCTAATGTAAATCGAAGTGAAGTTGATAAATCCAAACCTGTTTCCCATTTAACATTACCGAGTTTGAACAAATTTTGATTTTCCCAAAAGTAAGGTGTCGTATGTTCACGTTCAAAATTTTTTGTCGCTTCTTTCCATGCTTTTTCCAAAGCATTGAAAGAAAATATTTCAACATCATTCCCATCAGGATAAGTTGCAGGATGAAGATTACTTACGTAATCAAAATTATTTTCAGTAAAGTTTTTAATTACCTTGTCAATTATTGAAGGATCAATTAATGGACAATCGCTTGGAATTTTGACAACAGCATCAGCATTATATTTTAATCCAACCTGATAATGACGATCTAATAAATCAGTTAAGCTTCCACGATAACACTCAAAATTATATTCATTACATAATTTTTCAATTTGGTCATCTTCAGAATTTATTGAAGTAGCAATAACAAGTTGTCCTACGAACTTTGCTTTTCGAACACGTTCAATCATTCTTATTAAAATTGGCTTTTCGAGAATTGGTAATAAAACTTTACCGGGTAATCTTGTAGAAGAAAAACGTGCTTGAACAACAGTTATAATTTGCATTACGTGGTTCTCAAATTAAATTCATTAATTACTTTTTCTGAATTAAAATTAGGATTTTCTAAAAGATATAAACCGACACGTGCAATTCTTTCAGCAGATGTTCCATTATTTTGAAGCGGCAAAAGTCTTTTTAATTCATCAACGTTGAAATAAGAATAAACTTCTTTGCCCAAAGCTAATCCGACAAAAGATGTAGAAGAATATTGTGTAATTAAAGTATCGCAGTTTGCAATCATTTCATTTGTATTTCCATCTGTAAAAATTAATGAGCCAGGTGCATACTTATTTATTTCTTTAATTGCTCTATCAAACTTTTCATTTGGGTGCAATTTAAAGATCAATTGTTTACCATCAGCAATATCAAGGCACTGCTTTAAAAATTTTTTTCTATTCTCGAACTTAAATGTTTCTCTCGCATCCGAAGTGCAAACGAGTACATAATTTTTATATGGGAAGTTATTATCAAAATATTTTTTAAAATCATCAAAATTTGGAATACCTGTAACGATTATTTTATTAGGAGAAACGCTTTTCCTTTTAATAAAGAAATCTCTGTAACCATAAGAAGCCACACAAAAGAAATCATACAAATTCGACATTCCCATTGTTGATGTACTTGCAAGCCAACGTGGTAGCTTAAGATATTTTACCAAGTAAAACATTAAATTTTCCGGATCAGTCATTCCTTCCTGAACTAAAATTACCTTTTTATCACGAATGTTTTTCGGGTAAATTAAATCTGCGCAAGTGTAAACTAAATCATAATCATTATTTTGTCCACGATAATCAATTTTAAGGTTGTTATCGTTTAAATATTTTTCAGTGTTTTTTCTAAATGTTCCATTAAGAATTGAAAAATTCAAAAAGCCTTTACTTACAGCATAATTAATAATTCCATCAGCATAATAAGGTGTAAAGTAACAATCATGATCGTCAAAATATTTTGAAATTTGATGCATCATTGTTGTTTGGTTTAGAGAGCCACAAATGAATAAAATTTTTTTCTTCATTTCCGTTAAAATTTTATTTCAAAATTATTAAGTCAATATTAAGAATATATTAATCAGGAATTAAAGCTGAATTAATAATTATTCACTTGCAAATTTAGGTATAAATTTTAAGATAAGTTTATATAGCAGAAATGCGAAATATGTATAAAAAGGTTGTCATAATTTAATATTTCTTTTGATGAAGTATGATTATTTATAACAACCTTTAATAATTATTTAGATAAAATCATTTTTTTCACTTCTATAAAAGGTCTTTTTTCATCTTTAAGTGGTTTAGCTACTAGTTTATAAATATAGACACCACTTGCAAATCCATTTGCATTAAAATTGAAATTGTAATTGCCTTTTGTTTGAATTTGATGCACAAGTGTTTCTAATTCATTTCCAAGCAAATCATAAATTTTTATTGTAACAGCAGATTCTTCCTGAAGTTGATAACTTATTTGAGTATTTGGATTAAAAGGATTTGGATAATTTTGGTTAAGTCTAAAAGTATAAAACATTTCAAGTTTTTCATTTGAAGTTCCAGTTGGTTTACTGTTTTTGTCACCGGGATTAAAAACATTATCAGACAATCCAGGATTTGGTTGACCTTGTACCCAAGTTCCATTGGGATCTTGTAATTCTTGACCATTTGTAAAGCCATCACCGTCAGCATCTTCATTAGCTATGGCACTATTCCAGGTTACATTCCCATTTTGATCTAAATATTTTTGTTCGACAAGTTTTCCGAAATCATTTCTTTCACCACCGCCCAAATGTGAAACATGACAATTAGCGCATCCGAATTTATTACCATTTGGAATTTGATTTACTCTAAATGGGAAAGCATTAATTAAATTATTTATGATCATTATCATTAAAAATATTTTAAATAAATTCATAATTCCTCACTTTCAACCTCTCATTTTATCGAGAAGTTTATTTAAAGTTTCTGCTTCACTTTCAGTTAAATTTTTAAAGAAAGCATCATACTTTTTGTTTAGTTGATCAATTTCCTTAAGAAGATTTAATCCTTTTTCAGTAATTATAACATCAACACGTCTTCTATCTGATTTGCAAAGTCCACGTTTTACTAGACCTTTCTGACGAAGTCTTTCAACCAAACGAGAAGCATCAGACATTTTATCAATCATTCTTTCACGGAGTAAATTAACAGTAGCTGCATTCGGATATTGCCCACGTAAAATTCTTAATATATTATATTGATTACTAGTTATATTAAAATTTTTAAAAAGGTTAGTCTGTAAATTCAAAAGCCAGCTGTAAGAATAAAAAATATTTACTGCCAGCTTATGAAATTCATTTCTAAATTTAGATTGTTTTATTTCTTTTTCTAATTTCATTTTTGTTTATTAAGTTCTAAGTTAACTGTAATTTCAACATCTTTACCAACTACAGCACCACCAGTTTCCATTAAATTATTCCATTTCAAGTTATAATCAAATCTGTTTACAACACCTTTAATTTTAAACCCAGCTTTTGTATTTCCCCAAGGATCTTTAACTATTCCTCTAAACGTAACATCTAAAGTAATTGGTTTGGTAACATCGCGGATTGTAAAATCTCCAGTTAACTTGAATTTACCATCTCCTACTTTTTCCATTTTTTTACCAATAAACTTTATTTGTGGAAATTTTTCTGCATTAAAAAAGTCATCGGACTTTAAATGCTTATCTCTTCCTTCATTTTCTGTATCGATAGAATTTACATCTGCTGTAAATTCAATTTTTGCGTTTGTGAAATCATCACCATTTGTTTCAACTTTTATATCATATTTTTTGAATTGTCCAACAACATCAGTAATAACAAGGTGAGATACGCTGAATTGAACTTTTGAATGAGCTTTATCTATAACCCATTTTGTTTGGGCAAATGTTAAAGTTGTTGATAATACTAAAATGAATGATGCCAAAAATATTTTTTTCATTGTTTTACTCCTTTTTTGATTTAATTAAAAAATAATAAATGTTATAACATCTTTTGTTAAAACATTAATTGCCGTAATAAAAGTTCAATTTTGGAAAATTATTTTTTGAAATATTTTTATTTATTTTTAATAAAACATTTTTTGGAGAATAAGTGGAAAAAATCAATTCATTTAAAGCTTACGATATTAGAGGTAAAGTTCCATCAGAACTTAATTCTGAACTAGCATATAAAGTTGGTAAATCTGTTGCAAAATATTTAAATGCAAAATCTGTTGTAATTGGTCGAGATGTTAGAAAATCTTCACCTGAATTATCAAAAGCACTTGCAAATGGATTAACCGATGCTGGTTGTGATGTTATTGATTTAGGACTTTGTGGAACTGAGATGATTTATTTTGCTACACCATATTTAAATGCCGATGGTGGAGTAATGATAACTGCAAGCCATAATCCACCGGAATATAATGGATTGAAATTTGTAAAACGTGGTTCTGTTCCAATGGGTTATGATTCTGGTTTGAAAGAAATTGAAAAAATGATTTTGAATAATCAACTTGGTAAAAATTCGATTCAAAAAGGTAAGGTTGTTCAAAAAAACATAATGAATGAATTTATTGAAAGCTTGAAAAAATTTTACAATCCCGAAAAGATTAAACCATATAAAGTTGTTGTTAACGCTGGCAATGGTTGTGTTGGACCAGCATTAGATGAACTTGAAAAAAATCTTCCAATTAAAATGATAAAAGTTTTTCATGAGCCCGATTCTAATTTTCCAAATGGTGTTCCAAATCCTTTGTTGCCAGAAAACCGACATTCCACAATTGAAGCAATGAAAAAAAACAATGCTGATTTAGGTGTAGCTTGGGATGGCGATTATGACCGTTGTTTCTTTTTTGATGAGAAAGGAAATTTTATTGAAGGTTATTACATAGTTGGATTATTAGCAAAATCAATTTTAAAATTAAATCCAAATGAAAAAATTGTTCACGATCCACGATTAACTTGGAACACTATTGAAGTTGTAAAAAAATCTGGTGGCGAAGCGGTAGTCTCTAAAAGTGGTCATGCTTATATCAAACAAAAGATGAGAGAAGTAAATGCAATTTATGGTGGTGAAATGTCTGCCCATCATTATTTCAGAGATAATTTTTATTCAGATAGCGGATTAATACCTTTTCTTTTAATTCTTCAATTGATATCGGAAGAAAATAAACCATTTTCAAGTTTAGTTGAAGAGATGGTAAATTCTTATCCATGTTCTGGTGAAATTAATTCGACTATTGAAAATCCAAAAGAAAAACTAGAACAAATAAAAGCAAAATATTCTGATGGAATTATAGATGAACTTGACGGCGTAAGTATTGAATATCCAAACTGGCGGTTTAATGTTCGTTTAAGTAATACTGAACCTTTGATAAGATTAAATGTTGAAAGCCGCGGTGATAAAAATTTAATGGAAGAAAAAACCAAAGAATTATTAAATTTTATTAGACAATAATTATAATTTTTTATTACATTTGTATTAGAAAATGAATTGAGATTATGGCAAGCGATCAAGAAAAAACAATAGATGTAGATAAACTTTTGCAAAACAAATTAAAATCTGTTAGTATAGGTGCATTAGAAAATGCAGTTGCAAAAGTTGTTAGTGATATGGTTGGCGAAGATTACAAATGCACAATTAGCGAAGTTAAATATACTTTATTTAGTGGTGCAGATTTACACGTTAAAATTGAATTATCTTACAATCCTGAAAAATAAATTTTTGAGGAGACTTCATTCTGGGTCATACGTCTCCCCCAACGTATGATTTGGAGTGTTTCTCCTCGTTTTATTTTAAACATTCTTTAATTTCATTTACAACAAAATCAATTTCATCTTTTGTGTTATAAAAATGAGGCGAAAGCCGAATATAACCTTCACGCATTGCACATATAATTTTTCTTAAAATTAATTTTTCGAACAGCTCATTATTATTTTTATGTTGAAAAGAAACTATACCCGATAAATGATTTTCATCAACATTGTGGAGAATTGGGTGAACACCAATTTCACTTAATTTTTTAATTAAATAAGATGAATTGTTACGCACTTCATTTTGAATATAAGAAATTCCTGTTTCAATGAATAAATCTAATGATGCATCAAAAAGACAAACAGCGAGTGAATTTACAGTTCCATTCTGAAATCTTTCAGCTGTATCTTTTAAATCCAATTTGTAATTCAAAAAATCATTTTCATTTTTTACAGATAACCAACCTACGCTTTCCTGAACTAATCTATTTTGTAATTCTTCAGTTATGAAAAAATAGGAAAGTCCTTGAGAAGTCATCAACCATTTTTGTGTACCGCCAATTAAGAAATCTATATTAGATTTTTGAACATCAATGTTCAAAACTCCAGTTGCTTGAATTGCGTCAACACAAAATATTATGTTTTTAGTTTTACAGTAATTTCCAATTTCATCAATCTTTGCATTATAACCAGTAAGAAATTGAACATAGCTAATTGAAATTAATTTAGTTTTATTTGTTACAAGTGAAACTATATCATCAAAATCAACAATTCCATTTTTAGATTTTGCAAATTTTACTTCCACACCTTTACTTTTCAAGTTTAAGAATGGATAAACATTTGCAGGAAATTCAATATCGTTTAGAATTACTTCATCACCAACTTTCCATTGCAGACTATTAGCTAAAAGACTAATTCCATTTGAAACATTATCAATCCATGCGATTCTATCAGGAGAACAATTAATAAGCTGTGATAATTTCTTTTTTGCACTTATACTTTTTTCTAAAAAGTAAGGAAAGGGATTTATCATTTCACCGATTCGAAGATTTTTATATTCTTCAAGTCTTTTTAGAACTAAATCACTCCATGGTCCAATTGCGGCATGATTAAAATAAATTTGTTCTGTTTTTAAATGGGGGAATAATTCACGAACCTTTTTTTTATCCATAATTTCCTCAAAATAATACTTAAAATTTAGCTAAACTTTTCGATAATAATAATAGATTTTGGGAAAGTAAAAATGGAAAAGATAATTGAGTTAACTAGATATTTTTATGGAGTTTTTATTCCAAAGAAATTTCAAAAGAATTTCTTCAAAATCGTTTTAAATTATTTAAACGAAAGATATTCAATTGAAACAGCAATTGGATTAGCAATAAAGGAATTAAAACTTCAATAGATTAATCGGGGGAAAAATGTCATGCTCAATTCCTAAAAGCTTTGTATTGAATTGAGCATGACAACGATTTATTTTTTCTTATTCAACAATTCTTCAATTTGATCCATAACTTTGTTCATCTTTGCCATAGTTAAATCAAAAGCTTCTGAAGATAAAGGATCAATTCCAGCTTTTTTGATTAATTCAATTGGATAATCTGAACTTCCACCTTTAAGAATATGATAAAATTTATCAACTGCAGTTTGTCCTTCGTTAATTACTTTTTCTGCAAAAGCTGTTGCATAAATTAATGAAGTAGAATATTGATAAACATAATAAGTATAATTTACAAAGTGTGGAATGTATGCCCATTCGTAAGCAATAAAATCATCAACTTTACAAACACCTTCATTGTGTCCATAATATTTTCTGACAATGTCGAGATAAATTTTACTTAAATCTTCACCCGTAATTGGTTCACCTTTTTCAATTCTCTTGTGAATTTCCCATTCAAATTCTGCAAAGGAAGTTTGTCGAAAAATTGTTGTTCTCAGTAAATCCAAATATGAACCAAGCAAATAAAGTTTTTCTTCTTTTGATTTAACATTATTAACCATGTAATGATTTAAAAGATTTTCATTCATCGTTGAAGCAATTTCAGCAACAAAGATTGGATATTGTGCATTAACAAATGTTTGATGTTTATTTGAAAAATAACTATGCATTGTATGTCCAAGTTCATGTGCTAATGTTGAAACAGATTCATAATCATCAGTCCAATTCATTAAAATGTATGGATGTAAATCATATTGAGCACCTGAAGAATAAGCACCGCTTCGTTTTCCATTTGTTGGAATATAATCTATCCATCTTTCATCAAAAGATTTTTTAACTGTAGTTACATATTCATCTCCCATTGGCTTGAAAACATCAAGTAAAAGTTTTTGTCCTTCTTCAACTGTGAATTTGAATTTTACAGATTTAACTAACGGTGTGTAAAGATCATAATAATGTAAATCTTTTACACCGAGCATTTTTGCTTTTAATTTAAGGAAACGATGAAGAGTTGATAAATTTTTATGTATTTGATTAATTAAATTTTCATATACTGAAACAGGAATATTGTTTGCGTTTAATGAACTTTCTAAAACAGTTTCATACTTCCTATTTTTTGCATAAAAATAATCTGCACGCAATTTACCAGCTAAGTTAGCTCCAAATGTATTTTGGAATTTTTTATAATTCTCAAACATCGAACGCATAACTAATTCGCGATCTTTTCTATTTGGGACTGTTCTATACTTATTGTAATTAGCTGCGTTCAATTCAATTGTTTCACCAGATGATAATTTTATTTTAGGATTTGGTTTTTCTGCATTATCGAATATAGAATGAACTTCACTTGGAGTTGATGTTATTAATCCAGCACTTGCAAGAATTTCTTCTTCTCTTGAAGTTAATGTGTGTGGTCGTAAGCGTAAAATATCATCAACATAAAATTTAAATTCACTTAGTTCTTTTTTCTCATCAAAGAATTTTTTAATCTTTTCATTATCAAGACTTAAAATTTCAGGATTAATAAAAGAAGAAGCTTCTGCAAATTTAGTCCCGATTGTTGTTGATATTTGATTCAAAGATTGGTTAGAACTATTTCTTAAATCTTCATCTGCAACACGGAATGCATAATCAGAAAACTTGTAATACAATTTGTAAATATCAAAATACATTTTAAGAGTTGTGTAAAACAATTCAGAATTTTTACCAACTTTACCTTGAAATGATTTTAACATTTCAATTTGTGCTTCGAGTGTTTGTTTATCTTTGTACCAGTCATCAACTGATTGATAAATAATTGAGTTATCCCATTTATATTTTTCTGGAATATCTTTTCTTTCTTTTAATTGAGCTTTACTACTTTTTGCCATAGAAAAAACCATAATTAATGATAAAAAAATGAGTGAATATTTCATTGAATTCTCCAATTGATTTCATAAAAGATTAATCTTTCTTTGCTCTTAGTGAATCCCAAATTGTATAAACACATAATAAACAGAACATAACAAAAGCAAGAACTTCAGCAGAGTTCGATTCAGCCCATTCAGTCATAAACCAATCAAATCCAGCAGATTTTAATATTACACTAACAACACCCATTAATGCACCTCCAGCAATAAATCCAGATGCTATCAAAGTTCCTCTTTCTCTTCTTGCATTATTTAATGCTTCATCTTTACTTCTTGTTGAAACAAAGTGAGCAATCATTCCACCAATTAATAAAGGAGTGTTTAATTCCATTGGTAAATACATTCCTAAAGCAAAGGCAAGAACTGGTGCTTTTAAGATTGCAAGTATAATTGAAATGAAGGCACCTGAAATATACAACGCCCACGGTGTCGGTTGATTTGACATCAATGGTTGAATAACAGCAGCCATTGCATTTGCTTGTGGTGCCGCTAACCCTCCACTTGCAAATCCATAAGTCTGATCTAATAATGAAATTACCCAAACTACTGTTGCCGCTGAAATTGTTGTTCCTACAAATTTCCATTTTTCTTGATTAGCCGGTGTAGTTCCAAGCCAATATCCAATTTTTAAATCTGTAATAAAAGCACCAGCTTGTGATAAAGCTGTGCAAACTACTCCGCCAATTATTAATGCTGAAACCATTCCCGTTGGACCGCTTAATCCAGCAGATACTAAAACAATAGAAGATAAAATTAATGTCATCAAAGTCATTCCACTAACAGGATTGTTACCTGTAATTGCAATTGCATTTGCCGCAACAGTTGTAAATAAAAAGGACATAATCATTACAACAAGCAATCCTACAATTGCATGAAGAAGATTATTTACAACACCAAATATGAAGAAAGTAAAAATTATTAAAGCGGTGAATAAAACTCCGAAAACAATAATTTTCATTGGTAAATCTTTTTGAGTTCTTTCTGCAGACTCATTTTCACTTTTTCCACCTGTAATTTCTTTTATTGCAAGAGTTACGGCAGATTTAATTACACCAGATGATCTAATAATCCCAATAAATCCAGCCATAGCAATTGCACCAATACCAATTTGACGAACATAATATCTAAAGATTTGTTCAGCTGACATATCTTTAATTAAAATTTGCACATTAGCACCAACAGTAGTTTGAAGATCGGCACCAAAGAATGAAATCAATGGAACAAATACAAACCAAGATAAAAATGAACCAGCAACAATAATTAAAGAATATTTCAAACCAATTATATATCCCAAGCCCATGACTGCAGCTCCGACATTTAATCTAAATACTAATTTCATTTTGTCTGCAATTGTAGCACCAATTCCAATAACACGAGAAGTAAAAACTTCGCTCCAGGTTCCGAAAGTTGCGATTAAGAAATCATAAACACCACCAATTAAACCAGCAGAAACAAGAACCAAAGCTTGGTTGCCACCTTTTTCTCCAGCGACTAAAACTTCTGTAGTTGCAGTTGCTTCTGGAAATGGAAGTTTACCATGCATTTCGCTAACAAAATATTTTCTAAAAGGGACTAAAAATAAAATTCCAAGAAAACCACCAAGTAATGAAGCAAAAAACATTTGAAAAAAAGTAGCATTAAGTTTTAAAATATAAATTGCTGGCAAAGTAAAAATTGCACCGGCAACAACTGCTCCTGACGTTGCACCAATAGATTGAATAATTACATTTTGGCCAAGTGATTGATTTTTCTTTAACGCAGTGGAAATTCCTACGGCAAGAATTGCAATTGGAATTGCGGCTTCGAAAACTTGTCCAATTTTTAAACCTAAGTATGCTGCAGCAGCTGAAAAAATAATCGCCATTATAATTCCAGTTACAACAGAATAAAATGTTACTTCAGGATAAATTTTTGATGGGGATAAAATTGGAACATATTTTTCACCATCTTTTAATTCGGTGTAAGCATTTGCTGGTAATCCGCTTGTAGTTGGGTTTTCGTGAGACATTATGTTTTCTCTCCTAAAATGAGTTTCAAATTTTTTTTCTTATTATTATTCTCAGTCTTACTCATGATCTTAATCTTCCTGTAAATTTTCCATTACCTTCTGCAATATTTAATAAAATTGAATTTGCGGCTCTTTCTATTTGATCTAAAATACTTTTTTTAGCATTTCTATTAATAATATTTTCAAGCCATTCAATAAATTCAATTGCTTTTTGATAAACATTCAATTTTTCATGGTCAAAATATATTTCATTCATAAAGATTAACTTGTTTTAATAATGACAATAATTTAATCTATTAATCCAAATCTTACTCATGATCTTAATCTTACTCATAATCCTAATCTTACTCATAATCCTAATCTTACTCATAATCTTCATCTTAATCATAATCATAATCTTAATCTTAATCATAATCTTAATCTTACTCTTTTAATTCCAGCTTACTTTTGATTAAGATTATGATCAAAAGTAAGAGCAAGAACAAGAATAAGAGCAAGAGTAAGAACAAGATTAAGAACAAGATTAAGAACAAGACTAAGAACAAGACTAAGAACAAGACTAAGAACAAGACTAAGAACAAGACTGAGAACAAGACTAAGAACAAGACTAAGAACAAGACTAAGAACAAGATTAAGAACAAGACTAAGAACAAGATTAAGATCAAGATTAAGAACAAGACTAAGAACAAGACTAAGAACAAGACTAAGAACAAGACTAAGAACAAGAGTAAGAACAAGAGTAAGATCAAGAGTAAGATCAAGAGTAAGATCAAGAGTAAGATCAAGAGTAAGATCAAGAGTAAGATCAAGAGTAAGATCAAGAGTAAGATCAAGAATATGAAAGAACTTAATAAATTATTTTTTTATTAATCATTTGAATCAAAGTTTATATTTTCATCGTAAACTCTATCAGAATTAGCTTTTATCAATCCAATTAACATACATAGAAACTATTTCCTTCAAAATATTTTTTCCGAGAATCAATTCTTCATATTTAATTATGTCTTTCCTAAACATTATATCTAAACTTGCGGCACATTCCAGAGCCGAACCTCTTGCAATATCGAAATAACGACATTTATCTCTTCCTGTAAATTTTCCATTACCTTCTGCAATATTTAATAAAATTGAATTTGCGGCTCTTTCTATTTGATCTAAAATACTTTTTTTAGCATTTCTATTAATAATATTTTCAAGCCATTCAATAAATTCAATTGCTTTTTGATAAACATTCAATTTTTCATGGTCAAAATATATTTCATTCATAAAGATTAACTTGTTTTAATAATGACAATAATTTAATCTATTAATCCTAATCTTACTCATAATCTCAATCTTACTCATGATCTTAATCTTACTCATAATCCTAATCTTAATCATAATCTTACTCTTATTCTTAATCCTTCTCATTACCTTAATCTTAATCTTACTCTTTTAATTCCAGCTTACTTTTGATTAAGATTATGAGTAAGAGTAAGAGCAAGAACAAAAGTAAGAGCAAGAACAAGAATAAGAGTAAGATTAAAAATTAAACACTATGAGGAATCATATAAACAATCAACATTAACAAAGCTGCAAGTACGGTGAAAAGTTTTGGAGCTAAATCTCTTTTCACGAAATAATAAGCAACAATCCAACCAATAAAAGCGACTAAAGTTTTATTATCGGTAACATCATTACCAAAAGGAAAGCCGCCCCACATTTCTCCAAAAGCAAACCAATTCATTGCAAAGCCAAGTAAAAATCCACCTATAATTAAAAATGAAATTGTCCAAATTGTTAGCTTTAAAAAATTGTATGGTTTATTAAAGACTTCTAAAGCAGTTCTTGTTGAAAGTAACATTGCCCCAAACATAAAGAAGATATGAGGAATCAATACCCATGATGGAACATCACCTTTAAATCGAATAATTAAAACATTTGGACCAGGCAGTGTAACTTCTTCTTTACCTTTAGATAGTTTAACAAAATATTCCCATTTTTCAAGAGGTTTTCTTGCAGGCAATTCAGCACTTAATTTTTTATCACCTTTCATTTCTACAAAATTAAAATCACCTTTACTTTGAAAAGGTCTCCAATACAATTCACCTTTAATTTCAGGATCATTAGTTGCTATTTCTACCAAATAGTTTGTATTAGATGAATGACTTCTTTCCAATTTGAATTTTATTTCTTTACCAGCTAAAACAACTTTACCGGTTTTAGGATAAGTAGGCCCAGTAACTCTTTGATAAATTGCAAAACCAGCAGTTATTAAAAATGCAATAATCCATAAAATAATTTTTTTCATAACTACCTTTTGAATGTTAAAATATTGTTCAAACATAGCTAAAGGGAAATTTTAGAACAATTTTCATTGGTAAAATTTTTACTAAAAATATTCTACACCAAGGAAAAAAATTTATAGTTTCTAAGAGATAATTGGTAAGTATAAAATATTTTATCAATTGTGTTTAGGTTTAGGGTTTAGGGAAAATGTAGAATTTATAATGGATGATGTTTTATGGATGATGGAAGATGAATTGAGGTTTACCCTGCCTCCATTTTATTCAGCAGGCAGGTATAGCGAACTTGGCGACTTGGCGTGAAATAGTCTCTCACTAAGACGCACTCCCAACAAGTCGGATTACAAAGAATTTTTACAATAAACTAACATCAACTGCAAAATAAAATTGGTTTAGTTATGCGACTCTTAAGCGAATTTGATGCGAATCTGTAACGAATCTGTAGCGAATCTGAAAATAAAAGGTTTCAGCCTTAAAATTTCTATAACTTTATTGGACACTGAATTGTAATGTAAATACATTTTTAATCTTTCCTTTATACAATGGCAGTGAAATAATTTTTTAATTAAGTTTATTTTAAAAGGTAAAACAAAAAAAATGATTGATATTTAAACCAAAGAAGATTAAAGGAATTGCCAAAAAAAAAATTTCATGTTGGATGGCAATTCTGGGTTAATTAACTCGTTTAAATAATAACTTAATTGGAGAGAAATTGAAAAAATCAGCAGAAAAGAAGATTGTCGTAAAACAATTTAAGGAAAATGATTTAGTAACAAAAAATCCTAATTGTGTAGAAAAATTGATATAGTTCTTCAGCATTTCGGTAACACTGGGGTTAACTTTTAACCATTTACACAAAATTATTTTACAGACTCACTGCCAATGCCAAGACCTAATGAAGAGTTCAGTTTGATTAGCTTGTTATATACACTTATAATTTCTTTAATGTTTCAACTTCGTTTTTAATCTCATCAATAATATCTTTATTAACAATTTCTTTCTTACCATTTATTTTTGTTGAGAAGACATAAAATACTTTTCCGCCGAATACTTCAGTGAATTTTTTGGTGGGTTTCTTCTTGGATGGCTCTTTCTTTGTAAATCTCAGGTAATTGTATTCCTTCATTTACAGGTTTTATTTGAAGACCAATGTATTTATCGTTTATTTTAATATAAAAATCTACATTAAATAATCTATCCCATTCATCGGGAGCTGGTTCAATTTTTATATCGAGTATTTTTTCTAGTTGGCCATAAATTGTTTCTATTTCAGTCATATAACCATCAAAGGTTCTATTGATAACAAGATTAACCATATAATCAATACAATCTTGCTCAGTAATGTCATCAAGTTCAGCTTGTACAACCTCAGTTATTTTTACATAAAGTTTTTTGCCCAGCTCAACAATATGATCTTTTGGTTTAACATTTTTAAAATAATATTCTTCCCACTCTTCAACAGTTTTTGGTGAACATTTTCATATTGATTCAGATGTAGGTCCAACATTTTTCTTAAAATTTAGTTGAAATCGGTTCATAACACTATTTAAAATCCACTCTTTAGCCATTCTAATTTCCAAGTAATTGCAGAAATTTATTTTTATACTTAAAATTTATTGATGTATTTATACTTACAAGTTTTTCTTTTATAAGATGTGCGTTTATAAAAGTTTTATTCTGCAAATACAGATAACATAATAATCTATTTTGTTCATCATATTTTTGTTCGTCAAACTTTAAAAAAACTTTCTGCCCTTTTGTTTTAGAGATTAAAAACTCTTTAGCTTTCCCATTGATTTCTTTCTCCTCTTTAACCCCAATCAACCTAACCGTCAAATCATTGTTTAACTTAATGATTTCCGGGCTTATTACTTCTTTCACAGAGTAGTAATCTTCTCTTTTACCTCCATTTTTATCAAGCTTAGAACCAAACTGAAGTTTTTTAGGGTCTATTTTTTTATCAAAACTGTGGGGGTCTTTAAATATATATGGTAGTTTTTCTATTTCTTTCGAGTAATCAAAGTTATGTTTTTCTTGAGAGATAAAACTATATGTGTTTTCATCAAAAATATTTTTATTGTTGACAGAGAGTTTATCTTTAATAATTGGGATAAACTCAGAATTAATTTCATAACCTATTGAATTTCTATTGAGATTCTTTGCTGCTAGTGAAGTTGTCCCGCTACCGAGGAATGGGTCTAAAACTGTATCACCAACAAACGAAAACATTTTTATTAATCTTTTAGGCAGTTCTTCAGGGAACATTGCCAAATGACTGTCTTGTCTTGCTCCACTAAAATTCCAATGACCTTGAAAATAAGTATTCCATTCTTCTTTAGTCATTGCTGACTGCTCTTTGAAATCTTTATTTGGTTTTGGTGGGCTGCCAGGTTTTTTGAATAATAAAATGAATTCATAATCAATTTTTAATATTCCATTCCGGGGATAAGGAAATGAACCCATTACAGTTGCACCACCAGTTGTGTTTGAAGTAGTTACCTTTTGCCAAATTATTGCCCCCATATAATCAAAACCTTTTGTTTCGCAGAACTTTATTATTTCAGTTCTTATCGGAATAACTTTATAACGTCCATAATAAACGGCGCGTGCAAATTGGTCACCTATATTTATACAAAGACGGCAACCTTTATGTAAAACCCGATATGATTCATTCCAAACTAAGTTCAGGTTATTGATGTAGCTTTCATAACTTTCATTAAAGCCCACTTGAATTTCCGAACCATAGTCTTTCAACTGCCAATAAGGTGGAGAAGTGATAATTAAATGAACTGATTCATCATTCAGTTCAATCATTTTGCGGGAATCTCCGTTTATTATCAGATGATTTGTTTTCATTTTTTCTTAATAATTCTTTTTTCAATTCATAAAATACCAAAATTTGCTTACAAAATCTTTACTTAAGTTTAAGTATATAACATTGTTGCGTTTAAGCGGACGCCACAAGGTTACAGCTACAAATAATTTTATTTATTGTTTACAATATTCACTTGCACAATTGCCGAACAAAAACCAAATCAATTGAAACTACAAATACCACGACCGACTACAGGGTTCCGTTTCAGACATCTGTTACATACCATTATTAATAATTGAATCCAATCCCAAAGCCAGCCCATAATTGATTATGAACAATACTCTTATTGAAAATTGGTGTAAAAGATAATTTATAAACCATTTTACTATTTTGAGGAATATATCTATAACCCAGTGTAAATGTCAGATAGATTCTTTCTCTATTTAGAAGATCAGCATATCCAACCCCAACTTCTATAGCATGGTTAGTTGACAAATAAAAAGAATAATTAAGCATCAGAAGTAGATTTATTTTGATTGATATATAGTTACCATAAGTATGAGAAGATTCCCCATGTGGAACAATGGAACCACCAATTCTTGGACTAAAACTAAGAAATATTATTTTTTCATAATTAATAGAGTAATAATAATTGTTACCACCAAGTTCTAAATAAAAATTATTTGTTTTGATATTATCGTTTTGTCCAAAAACTATTGATGAATTCGTGAATGATATAATGGAAAATAAAAAAATTATTTTGTGTATACGCTTCATTTTATCCTCGTGAAGTTTATTATTTAGTAGCTTAAAATTCTAGTCTCTCCAGTATCAATAATATCAATCAAGTCCCAACTTGTAATTTGAGGGTCTGAGCAAGGATCACTATTCCCAATATGACTATAAACATAAATATATTTTTTCTCTTCTCTATTTATATATCCGTGCATAAACGAATAATAAGTAAATTCACTTATAGCGTCCCAATAACTCTGATTTGATTTATCCATAGCAGCAAATAACCAAATACTATTTTTACTCATGTTCTGTGCATGTCCTAATAATTGGTCCATTTCACCTCTGTCTAAATCACCAGATATCCATAGATGGTTAAATTTATTTCCGAAAGAATTGTTGAAGTCAGTCCAGCGACCTCTCTGATCTGTCGACAAGAATGGCCAAAAATTTGTTGGATCACCATACCAAGTAATAGTTACAAAATCTACAATTTCATCAAATTTCGTAGTAGAACTAACAGTAGTTTCGCCAATAATTACTTTTGAATTTTGAGAAGGATATTTCCCTTTAATGTAATTAACGAATTTACTAACAGAATCAACTGCACTATAGGGAATAATCTGTTGACCTAATCCATTAAAAAAAAGAAGGAGGAATATGATCTGGTTCATCCGCATAATAAAAACCACATGTACCTCTTGTTCCAGCTTGATCATATGATTCTTTTATTTGTTGAGGAAAATGTGCATCGACCAATGCCATAATATTACTCAATGGAAAACCGTTATTCTCTGCTGTAAGTATATAATCATGATATGTAGCAAAGTAAGAGAATCCATAAACATTCTTAAGTGTACTTATATACTGTGCATTTGTCATCCAATCTTCTTTTGGCCATATACCAATTTTGAGATCTGTTCTTGAATAGTATTTATTCAATGCCAAACATCAACTTCCATTGTATCACATGATTGTGTACTTTGAGCAGAATTAAAACCAAAACTATTTGATGATTTTGAAAGAGACTTATTTATGCTTCTAGATTTTAGTTTTTCTGAAAGTAAATTCTCTGGTTTTTCAATAACTACATAAGGTTTCTCATGTTCCTTTTTTAACCGTTTAACTCTTTTTTTTTTCTTTTGCTGAATTGTTGAATCTTCTTGTACACTTGATAAATCACTTCCTTTGGCTAATATTGATTGAACGTAGGAATTGTTTTCATTCTTTTGTTCAACGATGACTTCTTCTTTACAACTTGTAATGAATACAAATAATAAGAGAGATAAAATTAAGTGAAGTGAATACCTGCTTTTCAATTGACCTCTGTTAATATGTTTGACATTTAGTTTGTTAGGCATATAACGACGTTGTTTTTAAGTCGCCGCCCAACATTTACCCGCCGTATTTTGGATATGCAGCTATTTAGCTTTGAAAAACTAACGCCAATAATTTTTAATTAACTTTTATTTTATATTCTACTTCAAAGAGCAACTAAGTTTTACAACAAAACATTTTAATTAAACAAATGCAGCTATGTTTAATGCGGTCGGCCTTAAAGAACTGATTATACAGCTTTTAATAAAACAAAAACAATACCACTTCTTTAATAATATTAATCATTTACAACATTTTAGAATACTTGATTAGAAAATTTAATATCAATTCCTTGTTCTGTCTTTTCAATTTTAGGACGTTTATTCTTCGATAAATAGTAAGTTGGTATCCCAATGCAAATAATTAAAAATATTATTGAAAGAATTATACCGAGATATTTAGTATACTGCAAAGAAAAAGAATAATATAACAAAACAAGGCAAACAATCGCCAAGAAATAAAAAGCACCTATAAACATTAAAGATGTTTGCGATAATGTATACCTTTTGAACACTTTCAGAACGTCCGAATTAGTATTCAAATTATAATTGGCATCATCTGTTATCGAGATGCTAATCCTTTTATCAAATAGTTCTAATGCCTTTTCTAACCAATTGTTATCAGATGTTTTTATTGGAAATCCCATTTTATATTTCCTTATGCTGTATAACTATTACTTATTTCGCACAGTAATATTTATTTAGGAACGATATCCCGCATGGTGCTGCAGGATATCATTCCAGTTTACTTATTTACTGTTCATATTCTCAATATTTAAAAATAGGGTCTGCATAATATCAACCCGTTTGTTTTTGTGTATAATGAAATTTTAATTCTTAGTTCGGTTGTTACAAAATCAAGTAGTTTTGGTTTTTGATTTTCTGTTTGAGGAGTTCCGGCAGTTGATGAAATATTTTTCTGCCCTCTTTGCAAGTAATATTTCCTTTTGTTTCTGTTTACAACTTAAATTTTTTTTTCAAATTAAGCAAAAAAAATTTTTCTGCCACGAATTAACACTAATTTTCACTAATGAATATTGGGTTGAGCAAGCCCGACATATATGAAGGCTTACGAGTCGGGCAAGCCCGACATGTAAATCTGTCTATCGACAGGTAGATTATACATTTTACTTTATCATTTAGTAACTTGTGTTTTAAAGTTATAGCTCGGTGAAAAAAATGTATGTTGATTAGAGACTTAAACAATACGAACAGAAATTCAAAGAATGACAAATTAAATATTTACAGACTTGTCCGCCGCTGGTGGAAACATGTAAAACGCTTTGGGTTTACTCTTTCTCCTATGTTAGAGTGAGTTCATTAGCAGTTGCTGGTTAGGTTTTACTATGAATATTTTGATATCATATTAAAAAAAATAGTCACCACCTAACTTTACATTCCAATACTTACCATCGTTTTTTATTAAGTTATTACGTTTAACAGAAAATACATAGAATAATTTGAAAAAATTCTGACTACATCGTTTTTATAAAATGTAACTCCTGTTCCTAATTCATATGTTAAATAGTTGAACGATGTCGATTGCCCAATACTTTCGTCATAACGCATACCACCAATATATTTTTTACTTATAAAATTTGTGGACACACCCAATATTAATGACAATGGTATTGGAAAATTATTTTCTAAATCCTTTATAAAAAATATAACTCTACTTCCAAATGAAATATTTGAGTACGAGTATGTAATATATTCAGGGAAATTAAATGCTTCTTTAATTCCATCGTTTGTATAACCTAAATGTATATCCCATTCAAAGCTATTAAGTACAAACTTACCACCAATAGAAAGTTCATAGTTGATTGAATTAAGTTTATCTGTCCAAGATTGACCTTGAAAATTGTTAACAACACCAATACCAAGCGAAACTTTAGAAATGTTCATTTGACCATATATTATATTACTAAATAGAATAAATAGTATTGCAAGAGAAAGATAATACTTAAGCATAATAGACTCCTTATAAAATATAAAACTAAATAGTTATTACTAATAAATCTTAATTTGTATAAATGATAGACTAAATTTAATGCGAAATTCTTTTCAAAAAGGTAGCAAATATTTGCCGCCTTTTTTAATAAAGCAATTTACTTAATGAGCTGCATTTTTTTTGTAATTGTGGTTTCTCCATTATTGATTCTATAAATATAAACGCCCGAAGGTAAATATCTAGCTTCAAATTTTACCTCATAAAATCTCGGTTCTCTTATATCATTTACTAAAGTCTCAACTTCTTTGCCTAAAATATCATACACCTTCAATGTAATCAAACCAGCTTTACTAACTTGATACTTAATTTTCGTAGATGGATTAAATGGATTTGGGTAATTTTGATAAAGGGTAAATTCGCCTGGTAAAGTTTCTTCGTTTTCATTTTTAACGGAGACCAATGTTGTATCTCCATATAGTTTACCGTTAATTACAATTCCGATGATGTTTGCTTGCCCAGGACCTTCTGCCGCGACACGTGATATAACGCCAAAATCCGATGAAACAAAATCAGAACCGATTGTTACAGAATCATACTGGGAGTACCAATAATAATATGTAAAGACTCTAACGGTTGTTAGATGTCCAAAAACCTCAGATTGAAAGACACTATCGATTCTTGTTTTTGCATACTCACGACCCTCCACTTGGAACCATGAATCTCCCGCCTTTCCATCAAGCCGATATACAAGACCATATCCATCGAGACCTGGTCCCCATACATTATTATTCAAATCTATTTTGTATTCCCCAAATTCAGGAAAAAGAATCGGTGTAGCTGTTGGGTTGATAAACCTTGCTGTTTGTGTAAAGTAAATATTTCCTTCGCTATCGGTTGAATCACTAGTTGTATTAACCTGTAATGTATCAGGCGGATACCCAAATTCAGAATAACGGTACTCAAACAAATCTCCTCTATTATGAGGAAAGGAAACATTTGTATTTTTACTTTGGGATGAAATTTTACTGCAAACTAGTATTGATAAAATTAAAAAAAAAATTTTGTTCATCATTACTCCCAACGATCAAAACATCTTTTAGTTAAAAAATAGATACTCCCGACCCAAAAGTAAATGTAAATATCAAGTGAAACCAACTGGGAATAAATATTTGGCACATATTTATTAAGCCCACCATCATACTTTCCTTAAGTAAGTATAACGTACTTGCCGATAAGCGGTGCCCCAGCTTGCCTGCCGAAGTTTTAACGAAGGCAGGAACAAGGATGCCGAACAATACCAGTAACTTTTTATTTATTAAAAAATTTATTTAGCAGAACAACTTTGAACAAGAAACTTAACACAAACTACCAAGCCAATAATTACACAAATGCCAAATGCGAAAACGGCGTCCGCTTGAGTCCACAATGATGGCGTTGCCATAAAGTTTTTATTTAATGAACTTTCCAACATTCTTAGCAAGTAAATGTGACAGACCAGCGCAAAAGTTCGCTTGGTGCCATTAAGGCTACTGCACGGAAGATCGCCGTTATCTTCTATAATGTTATGACCAAAGGAATTGAGCTTGTTGAACAAGGTATCAAACTATACGAACAAAAAATCTGGCAAAGCCATCACTATGTGAAAAGAACGACAAATAAGGTATTTACAAAAACAAGCTAAACGCTTTGGGCTTACTCTTTCTCCTCAATTAGAGTGAGTTCATTAGCAGCAACTTGTTATATGGCGCTCTTACCTAACTAACATCATCTTTCTTGTCTCTGTTTTATTTCCAGCTATAATTTTATAAAAATATAATCCACTTGTTAAATAAGTCGCGTTAAATTCTATTTCATAAGTTCCAGCATCTTTGTATTCATTCAATAATACTTTTACTTCCCTTCCTAAAACATCATAGACTTTTATTAGAACTTTTTCTGAATTAGGAATAGTGTATTTTATTTTCGTTGTTGGATTAAAGGGATTTGGGTAGTTACTAATACTGAAACTCATTTCTTCTTTTGTTACAATCTCTTCTGTATGCTTCTTTTCTTCAGCTTCTATCCCAAGATTTCTTAAATATTTTTCTGCAAACTTTGTCAAATCTTCTTCTGGATAGGTCTCTTTCATTCTCGTAAAATATTGATTTGCCAATGTTAGATTATTCTCAATCTGCGTATAATAAATTATCAAATCATATAGTGCCGTTAATTCATTATTTGTATTCGGATAATTTTCTACAAGTTCTTTATTGTATGAAAGCATCTTCGTTGTGTCGTTTGATACTGCTGCTTCTCTGGCAAGCAGTCTTACAGCAAATGGTCTTAAAGAATTCCCTTGTGAGTTATACAAACTGTTGACCGTATTTGTCCATTCAGTAATTACTGAATTATCCTGCTTGTTAGAATTATTTTGTCTTAACTTGAAATCATACAAAGCAAGCAATGCAAGGGGCGAATATTTGTTGTTATACACCCCATTAATAATTGTTTTCAACAAATCTTTAGCCGTTGAATAATTCCCTTTATGTCCTTCCGATATTGCCTGCCAGTATTTATCCGAAATATCCGAACTTACCTCGCTGCTGCCTTTAGCCAAAACTGCTAATGATTTCTGAAAGCCGCAAGTCGGTGGATTAGGGTCTGAACTTAATGGTGTTCTTGCAAGAATCCACGATGTCTCATCTGCATAGATTGCTGGTGCTTCGCCTCCCCAATAATTATTATCAGCATAAACACCAGAGTTATTTACTGCCATCATATCCGGTAAGTCACTTCCATATATGCTGTTGTATCCGCCGTCATAATCATAGCCCATGTAAACTGTTGAGTAATTATCTGCTTTTACTAATGGTGAACCTGCACAGGTAATTACGTTATAACCGCGTAAATTGTCTGGTTCGTAAGCAAACTGCGGCATCCCGGATGTGATATAAACTCCACTGCTTTCTGTTATTAAATTGTTGTATAACCAGGGCGATGCATTGTTCAAAATCATTGCTCCATTACCTTGAAAAGTATTGTCGTGCCAGTACAAATTGCTGCTTACGTTATTGGCATTTACGCTGTAACTACTGTTATTAAGAAAAGTGTTTCCTTCTATTGTTACCGGCGATGAGGAAATATTTACTCCCGTGCCATTGTTTGAAATAGTACAACTTGATATGCTTACAGTAGAATTTGAAAGGATAGAAAACCCATACAAAGAATTATTTGTTATTGTGCAATTTGAAACAGTAACATTTGCGTTAGTAGAAGCATAAACTCCGCATTGAGCATCTTTAATTGTGCAGCCTTCAATTGAGCCGGAACTGTTAGCAGAAGACCAAATGCTGTTCCAAGAGCCGGCGGAACCATTACCTTGAAAAGTAGCTCCGTTTGCTGTTAGCGTGCCGCCACCGCTGATTGTAAGTTTTACATTTGAACCAAAATTAACAGTAGAGCCAGGAGATACTCGAAGTATCACTTCACTTGGTATAGAAAGATTATCTGTGACATAATAAGTACCAGGCATAACCATTATTGTTTTTCCTGGTGTGGCAGAAGCTACTGCCTGATCAATAGAAGGATAATCATAAGGGACTAATATTTCATCAATTAAACCAGCTTCCTTTGCAAACCAGTATAATAAACCAGCAGTTGCACGTATAACCAAAGGAAAAAGTTTATCATGCATTGCACTGCAATTTTGGTAATTGATTTGATCTGTCGTAATTGGCAAATCTAAAGTTGAAAATATTTCTGATAGAAGTGGGCAATTTGTATCATAATTATTATCCCCATTTGTAAGTCCTGAGGCGTAATGATCTGTCGTCTGATTCATTAGGTACATTAAATAATACAATGGACCTCCCCAATTATTATAGGGATATATAAATATTTTACCAGAAGAAAATATTTCATCTGCAGTCCACATGTGATAATTTTGCGCTTGATCTTCATAATAATCGCAATACATACCGTGAGTACAAGCGTGTGAATTACAATGAACATGCGCAGGAACAGATTGATCTTGAAGTAAATGACACATTCTGCCTAGTTGTTCATAAATAAAACTAATACCATAATTAAGTTCTGGACATCCCCCAGCATTATGCCATTGTGCATCGTCTCCCAAATACTGAACCGCATAAATTGTTCTTACTCGATTATATAATTCAAATAGATTTGCCATTCTCATATCAGAACCATAATAATATAAGAAAGACCCACATTCAACCCAAATTCTACCTTGAGCGTAAAGCCAGCGATTATCAAAATCGCCGTTTAAGTACTTATACATCTTTTGCATAGCATTTTCACAAGAAAATGACCAATATATACCATCTGCATAGTCATGCAAATCAACCGTTGAATTTGGGCCTCCGTCAGCATTCCAAAAATGATTTATTGACGTAAAAGCTTCTCTCCTACCACCTGGGAATAAAGAATAATATGCTTCTGCTAACCATTGATTAAAAACTGGAACATTTGAAATACCATAATGATACACTATGTCATACTCATCTTCTATCCATACACCTGACACAATTTTGCCTGCGCCCCAAGACAATTCAGTGGCACTGCTTGTCTCATTAGTCCCAATGTATTGTGCCATTTCTGACGTTGCTAACGCGGGATATGACTTACACAAAAGCTTGAATGCTTCACGAGTAATATATTGATGAAGAGATTGTCGATGTGCAACGACTACATTGAGAGAAATAAAAAAAATCGATAATATTTTTAGAGTTATAGTTTTCATATAAGCTTCTCCTCAAAATTTTTCTATAAAGATTAATCTATTAATTCGGTGTAAATTATTGAGGTCAACAGCGGCAGAATAAATGGAGCAAGAGTTACAATCCCTTTCTGATTCGAGACTTGAAAAATTCCAATACTAATTGCACCCCCTATCAGCCCACTGGTAAGTGTTCCCCAAAATGAAACCTCTGGTTTTTCGGTTTTTGCTATCAGATATACACCCAGCGAAGAACCGATTAGATAGCCGGTATACATTCCAACTAAACCAGGCCCTAACTCTCCTAATCCCTTTTCTCTATTTATAGCTATTCCTACTAATCCACCGGGCAAGGAGAAAAGTCCTCCCATTAAAACGCCTAGTCCAATTTTTTTTGAAACTGTTAAAATAATAGATGCTTTTCTTTGACCTAAAGAATCTAATCTTGTTAATGAGTCGCTATCACAGTAATTAATATCTCTTGCAAGAATTTTGTTAAAAGTCGTGACAGGTATATTTGTAAAAGAACTGGGGAAATAAAAGCTTTTGTCAAAACATGGTTTATATTTATTTATCTCACGGCTTATTTTGAAAATATTATGAGTATTCTGTGAGAATGCAACTGCCGGTATTAAAGAAATAAAAAAGACGATAATTGATAATATATTTTTCATTTTCTACTCTCCTTTCCCTATTTACCCGGCGTTGGAATTGTTTTTGACCAGGCAGTAATTTCACCGTTCTTTTTTATCTCTCTTGAATAGCTCATGCCATCATTAGAAAGAACAAGTACTTCATTATCACCAACTATATTCCCAATCTTCGCGGATTTTTCTTTTTCCCCAAACCGGATAATTTTTTTTTGCGTTTTCAATATTATCCAGATTATTAATCGCAATAAATCCTCCTTCTCCGGCATTTTTTAACAGCTTTACTTCAAGAATATTTATATTGCTGCCATATTTAGCTGTAAAGGAATTAATATCCGAACAAACTACCAGATATTCGCCCGGTTTCAACTTGATGCCATTTTGTTTTCTTATTTCCGGCGGTAGAATATTTAAGGTCCTTACGCCGGAAATTCTTAAACTATTCAGAATTAATTCCTCATTTGTTGGATTGAAAATTTCAATCCATACTTCTTGATTCTTGAAGTCAAGATTGGCTTCTGTAATAATTAATTGCTTTGCATCGCCCTGAGCAAAAACTCGAATGAAGTTTAATGACCAAAGGATGAAATACAGAAGCGATATTGTGAAGATTCGCGTTTTCATACATTACTCCTTTTGCTATGTTGGTTTTATTTATTCCGCTTAGTGCGGATATTTTGATTGTTAGTAGTATACCGTTACTCCTCTTGCAATCAGTATCGGTATATATTCATTGATTGATTTTTCGTTTAACGGATTATTATTTAAATAGAGATAAACACCTTTACCTAAGTTAAGATTCTTAACAAGAGGTGAGATATCTTCAATTTTATTTCCACCCAATCCTATTAAATGAATTGCTGGCAAGTATTGTAACTCGCTTATGTCTTTTATTTGATTATCTGCTGCATCGAGATAATCAAGATTTTCTAAATTTTTTATACCGGTTATATCGCTAATCTTATTCAATCTGATATAAAGTCTTATTAGCTTTTTCATTTTTGAAACTGAAGATATTTCAGTAAGATTATTGTAACTCAATCCTAATAAGACAAGTTCGGTCAAATCTCCTAATGGTTTTATATCTGAAATTCCCCTTCCTGCTATGTCAAGATGTATTAACCTTGTTAACTCCCTAAGTGGTTCTATAGTATTAAAATTTGCGTTCATACCGACACCATCGGCATAAAGTATTTCTAAATTCACCAAACCACCTAAAGCACCAATATCAGTAATGGGAGTACCCAATAGCATAATTCTTTTAGTTTTGTTAAATTTGCCAGTGTACTTATATTTTTGATTGGATTGCTGTACAAAATAAGTGTTTTAAGATTTATTAGATTGGAAAGCGGTGAAATATCCTCTACCGTACGATTTTGGTTAAGATCAAGATATTCCAGCTTTATAAGAGCAGAAAGAGATGTTAAATCGGTGATGCTTTCATTCGGTAAAGACAAATATATAAGGTTGGTACAATTCTCTATGCCTTTAATACTTTTTATTTTATAGTTTTTTAAATAGAACTCTGCATAAGACAAAGTATCCAACATTAGTAACTTAGCAGCATTTAATTCTCCTTCACTAAAATTGAGTCGGTAACGTATGCGCGCTTCAAGACAAATGTCTTCGATTAAGCTACGTTGTCTCGATTTTACCATAACCATTACACTATCGGTAAAGATATTTCCGCTTTTACACTTTATAGAAAGTGTAAATTTGTATATCCCCTCCTTTTCGAAACCAACAACCCATTTGTCATTCAATGATGATTGCGCAAATAAATTCACTTCTTGTGGATTAGTAGCATCTTGAATCCATTCTATTAAGTCAATCGGTTCGTTGATAATGCTTTTTGAAATATCAAGTAATGCATAACTACCAACAAACGTAATCTGATCTTCTCCAGCATTTGCTCCGATTTTTGTCTCTTTATTATCGATAATGTGATCACAAGAAAAAAGAAGACTACAAACTGAGAATGTGATTATTATTTTTTTCATACTGCACCTTCTCGAAATTAGATCAATGCATATACGGGCTAACGGCGTTGTCGATAAGCGGCACCCCAGAACAGAAACGCCTAACAATACCAACAACTTTTTATTTATTAAAAATTTTATTTAACAAAACAACTTTACACAAGAAACTTTTCCCGGAACTACAAAGCCAATAATTACTAAAATGCCGAATGCGAAAAACGGCGTCCGCTTGATTGGCTGGATATTCCCAAAAAGGATTTATATTATTTTCAAATAACTTTTTGGAGGAACCATGTATTACTCCGGTATTGATCAACACAAACAATTTTCCTACATCACTACTGTTAATGATGACGGTATCATTATTAAACAAGCTGAACTGAAGAACAACAGCTTTGATATCCTTAATTACTTTTCATCTATTGGCAATGAACATTCTGCAACTATCGAGACAACAGGCGGCTGGTATTGGATGAATGATCTTCTATCATCTCATGGTATCAGCCTTAAACTTGCTCATGCCAAGTATGTCAAAGCTATTGCATACGCTAAAGTCAAAACTGATAAGGTTGATTCTCATATTCTTGCTCAACTTCTTCGTATGAACTTCATTCCAGAAGCATATAAAATCTCTGATGATGTTCGTCCTCTTCGTGCACGACTTCGTTTATCTCAGAAGAGAACAAGCTGTATTAACTTCATGCATAGAATGTTGGAGAAGTTTAATATCAATGAGCCCTCGCTTTTATCTGACTTCTATAAACTCCAGTATCAACAGTTTGACAGATAAGAACAACTACTCAAAGAACAAATGCTTACTCTTGAAAAATCTCTTTACCCAACTCTAATACCCAATGATGATATTCAACGTTTGCTCTGGATTCCTGGAATTGGAAAGATGAACGCTTTTACTATTCTCCTGGAAGTTGGTGATATTAATCGTTTCCTATCAGAGAAGAACTTTTTCTCCTACTGTCGCCTTGTCCCTTCTGCTCGCAACTCTGCAGGCAAAGTAAGACAGAAATCATCTTCTAAAGATGGTAACAAATACCTTAAGCTTGTTTTCTCCGATGCTGCTGTTCATGCTCTTCAATATTATCCGCCAATTAAAAAATATCATGACTCTAAACTCAGAAAGAAAAAAAAACAAGTTGCTCATGCTATTTTAGCTAAAGAAATCGCTCGTATTGTTTACTATGTGTTAAAAAATAAATCCGATTTCAATAATCATTTTAAGGGAATAGAGCTACAAAAGAAAAAATTTCTTCAGTGGCCGCGCATTACAAGCCCCGACGTCTAACTAGTATCTATTTAGAAGACTTTCGCTCTGGTATGGGTAGTAATGCGTTTGCCTAAAATATATCTGGGCTATTCCATTTATTTGGAAAGCTCTGTTGTTTAAAGAGTAAGCCCCGTAAGCGGTTTGGTTGCTGCTTGTCGGCAGCCTTCAAGATATTGCAGGCAGTTAGTAATGTTAATTATCAGTTCAGCTTTTCAAAGAACATTCTTTGGAACAACTCTTGGGTTGTTCTCTGGAATTTATTTATCTCTTGACTAAATCCTTTTTTAAGCGGTTATAAGGCGCTATACATAAATCGTAGCGACTGTTGAAAAAATAGCAATTAGAATAATGATTAAGCGAACTAATATTATAATCAAAAAACAAACAAAAGAATTTCGGATACACATATATGCAGTTTCATTGCGCAATTGCCTAATTATATTCATTTTTTCTTGACAAATAAGAGCCAAGGCAATATTAGATTTATCCTTCTTGGATTGTATCAAGAACTGAGAACCATAGCCATAAAATGGTAATGTTTTAAGTGAACTGATTGATAGAATAGAACAAAATAGGGAATAAATAATTGTAAAAGATGAGAAAAGAAAAAAGATCAATTGTAATATTCCTTCCAATTTTGATGTAAAGATTGAAGAAAGAACACCAATTATGGCCAAACCGAATGAGATAGAAAGTGTTAGCTTTGAAGTTTTATCATCAAGCAAATTGGCTCGTGTATGCTCTTCTTTTATTCTATTAAATAATTCATTTTCTTCAATCCCTTGATATAAAGTAAATATTTGACTCTTTCGTAATTCTTCTGTTTTGTTTACTTCTGTAAGTATCTTTCTTTTATATTTACTATAAAATGGAACTGGAAATATTTCTTCAATAATTCGCAAAATAATTTTTACTGATCTTTTTAATTGCACCGATATAAATCGGAATATTTTATTTCTAATTGTTGAGATAAAACCTTTCAATTTTACTAACATAATTACTCGCTATCGCTGAAAGATTTGGGATTCGATAACCATTGAGCAATGGCTAAATCAATTTGTCGTTCTGAATCAGTAATCCATCCCCATTCACCAGTCGGATTTATTTCAATAAAATATATTCCATTGGGAGTTTCAATTAAGTCAATAGCTCCAAAATTTAAATTCAATTTGTGCATTAGCTGTTTACAATAAAGTTTTGTTTGCGCATCTAGATTATAGTTATGATATTGAATCTCTTTCTTAGGCTTAACACGCCAATCACCCGCAATACCGTTATTGTTTGACAATATTTTGACAGCAAATATCTGATTACCTACAATTGTAATACGTAAATCAATTTTATCATTTAAATATTCTTGTGCTAATAATGGCGTTGAAGATACATTCTCGGCTGTCAAGCTTTCTAATTCATCCAGTGATGAATAAGTAAATAGACAATCATTTCCTTCCCTTAATAGAACAGTATCAAGTGATTTTATAATAATTTTATCATTGAAATGATTTCTAATAGCTTTATAATCATTACTTATTATTGTAGATGGAACTTTAAAGCCGATCTGTTCAGCTATCATTAGTTGATATGGTTTACATTCTGATAGATATGTTGATTGAGGATAATTCATCCAATAAGCTTTAGAAAAAACAGAGAGTGAACGTAGAAATGCCATCCACTGAGATCTTTCTAGTTGTTCTTCTGGAGATAATGGAACTGATGGAGTATTTCGAAGAAATATTGGTTGCCTATAAAATACTGATGTAATTTCAGATGATAATTCGAAGGAAAAATCTGGACCTTTTACAAAAAGTGATGGCTTTAGTGGATTCAATGAAATATCGTAATCTTTTAGATATTCTCGATTAAGACGCAATACAGGTATTTGCATTTCTTTTAATCTTAGAACTACTAAATCAGTTGAAAAATCATAGATGCTAGATAGTATTAGTATATTTGGCTTCATTGCCCTTTTTGATCCTCACCAGTTTCCAAATCACATTTTTTTGTTCCAGGTTTATCATCTTCATATATCTCTGATTTGGTGAGTGGTAAATCATCAATTAGCCAAAAACCTTCTTTGTGATTATACTTGGCATTTTTAGGAAGCTTAATATTTTCACTATACGGTTTTCTAGTTGCTTTCTCTAATAGAATATGCTTTTTCATATTTCCTCGTATTGAATAATTTAATTTAGCCTTATAACGGCGTTGCTGCTAAGCCGCAGCCCAGAACAACAATACCGCTTTTATTAAATAACTTTTATGTTTAGAAAATTTTTCATAGAACGACTACCTTTAACAAGATACTTGAACGAAGCCAACAAACTTAAAAATTATAAAAATGCCGTGGAGTTTAAAGCTGTCGGCTTGAGCAGCTTGTTATACCGCTTTTATTAAATAGCTGAGTTAAAAATAAGGAATGCTCTAAATAAATGGAAAGAAGAATTATTATTTTACACAGCACAGCAACTAAGTTTCTTAACATCTTTATCAAAGCTTATTGCTGCTAATTTTACGCCTTCAGATAAGGTAAGATAAGGATGGAACATTTGTTTTAGTTCTTTTACTGTAATTCCGTATTTAATTGCAAGAGAAATTTCCATTAAAAGTTCTGAACCTTCTGAAGCTAAGATTCTTGCACCAATTAATTTATCATTGTCTTTGTTGCGAATGAGTTTGATAAATCCTTTTGTATTTCTCGCTGCAATTGAGCGCGGGACATCTTTAAGCTGAATTGTTGAGATTTCGTATTCAATTTTATTTTCATAAGCTTGATTTTCATCCATTCCAACGCCAGCAACTTGCGGGTCTGTGAATATAACCCAGGGGAAAACTGAATATTCTTTTCCCTTTTGTGCCTCACTAAACATATTTTCAACTGCCAAAGCACCTTCATAAGCAGCAGAGTAAACAAATAAATATTCTCCGGTTACATCTCCGGCTGAATAAATATTTGGGATTGATGTTTGCATATATTCATTTGTTCTTATGAAATCTTGCTTATGAAGTTCTACTCCTACTTCTTCTAATCCAAAACCTTTAGTATTTCCTTTTCTGCCGGTTGCAACAAAGATATGTGTTCCTTCGATAATTTCGTTATTATCTTTAATCGAAGCATTGACAATGATTTTTCCATTTTTATTTTCAACAGATTTAATTTTTGCACCGGTTTTTATTTCTATTCTTTCTCCCTCAAGATATTCTTTCAATGTTTCCGTTAAATCTGGCATTTCATCGGGAAGAATTCTGAATGACCGTTGAAGAATAGTTACTTTAGAACCAAGACGTGCAAACATCTGAGCATTTTCCAAAGCAATGTATCTGCCACCGATTACAATTAAATGTTCCGGGAGTTCTTCTAAATCGTATAATGTTTCATTTGTTAAATAGTCAACTTCACTTAATCCGGGAATATCCGGTATAAATGTGGTTGAGCCGGTCGCTATCAATATTTTTTCTGCGGAGTATTTTTTGCCGTCTGCTTCAACAGTGTTTTTATCTATTAGTTTTCCGAAAGATTTTAGGATTGTCACATTGAGATCGTCTTTTAGGACATCAACATATTTGTGCTGACGTAGTTCTCCGACTAATTCGGTTTTTTGGCGGATGACTTCCTTAAAATCAATTTTATTTTCACACGGTTTTATTGAAGAAAAATTCGGATGATTGGCAATGTGATATTGTTCGGCAGTTCTAATTAAAGTTTTAGAAGGAACACAGCCGACATTAACGCAAGTACCACCGATAGGAAGACCATCATTAATCATTAATACTTTCTTTTCAAGTTCACTTGCTTTTATTGCTGCGGCAAAAGAAGCAGAACCACCGCCAATGATAATCAAATCATAATGAGCATTTTTATTTTTATTAGATTCTGTTTCACCAACTACTTTATAATTACCAATAGAATTTATAGCATCTATAATTTCAGATTTTGATATTTTGTCTGTATCGAATTCAAATTCACCTTTCTTTTCTGGATAGTTTACTTTTTTAGAAATCAGCCCTTCCAGTTGAGAAACTTTTTTACTAATTGTTTGCGCACAATGCTCGCAGGTCATTCCGCTAATTTCTAATTTTATAATTTGAACTGACATTATCGCTCCACCTTAATTTTCTTTTTCGTTTATTATTTGAATCTTTTTCACTTTATAGCCTACTTTATTTTCAACGGCTTTCTTTAATTGTTCAGGCTTGACTTTTGTATTATTAAATTCAACGTAAGCAATTCCGGTTTTGTAAGATGATTCAGCATTCAAAACACCTTTTTCTGATTTAAGTGCATAATCAACTGATTGTTCACAGCTTGTGCAGGTCATTCCCTCTATTTCTAATTTTGCTTTTAAAATATTATTGGATTGAACAACTATCAAATTTTTGGTGTCATTCGGGAAGAATGCTTGAGAATAATATGGAAATGTTATAAGCAGTGCACTTACAACTGTAATAATCCATAAAAACTTTTTAGAATTTATCAAGCTTACTTTTTTATCACTTGTATTATCCTCGCAGGCACATTCAATTTCATCCTTTTTCTTTGGTTTATATGCACTGTAAAAAGCATAACCAAGAATGATTACTGTAAAGGCAATAAAGTAAGGACGCAATGGTTCGAGAAAAGAGAATGTAGATGCTATACCACTCAATCCACCTAATATTGCCAGTACTGGAGTAATACAGCATAGTGAAGCAAGTAAGGCTGTTACTATTGCGCTGTTCCTAAAAAATTTATTGGTTTCCATAATAATCTCCTTCAGCTATTTGATATTCTGTTCTATTACTTCAAGAATCGGGCATTCTTCTGATGAAACTTCTTCACAGACACACTGATCAATTAATTTTATCAAAACATTCTTAATATTCTTCAAGTCTTTTATTCTTTCTTCAACGTCTGTTAATTTATGTTCTGCTAAATGTTTTATATCACCGCAAGTTGCAGTTGATTCAATTTTTAAATTCAATAATTCTTTTATTTCTTTTAATGTAAAACCAAGTTCTTTAGCTCTTTTTATAAATAATAACCTTCTTAAATCCATTTCATCGTAATAACGATATCGCGATTCTTTACGTTTTGGTTTGGGCATTATTTTTATTTTTTCATAATAACGTAAAGTCTCAACATTTATCCCAACTTTCTCGGCAATCTCACCAACTTTAAAATGTTCCATTTTCAAACCAATTTTTTCATCTAATACAAATATAATATCTGTAGTATAGTACGGAGTCAAGTACTTTTTTATGCGATTTAGATTTTTTCTAAAAATTGAGATTTGCTAAAATTTTGGAAGATATTTTTTTAACTTATGGTTACAAATTTATGCGGTATAACTATTACTTATCCCGCACCGAAATATTTATTTGAGAACGATATCCCGCACGGTGCTGCAGGATATCATTCCAGTTTACTTATTTACTGTTCATATTCTCAATATTTAAAAATAGGGTTTGCATAATATCAACACGTTTGTTTTTGTGTATAATGAAATTTTAATTCTTAGTTCGGTTGTTACCAAATCAAGCAGTTTTGGTTTTTGATCTTCTGTTTGAGGAGTTCTGGCAGTTGATGAAATATTTTTCTGCCCTCTAAGCAAGTAATATTTCCTTTTGTTTCTGTTTACAACTTAAATTTTTTTTTCAAATTAGTCAAGAAAAATTTTCAGCCACGAATTAACACTAATTTTCACTAATGGATATTGGGTTGGGAAAGAGTAATGCTAAAAGAAATAATAACTGAATTATTGAAAATTAACCGAAGTGAAGCAAGATCGCTTTAAGATAGTTTAGAAGAATCATTAACCATCCACTGTTTAGGGTTAATAGAACAGTTTGGTAGATCATTTACAATTACTTATCTATTAGAAAAATTAAATTCTTAGTTAAAGAAATACATAGATATAAATCTATATTTTCAACTAAGTTTGACTTTATGCCATGCGATTAAAACGCCACGATTAGTGTTGGTGTTAATTATGGAAGGAAATTTCAATTCTACATTAGTACGATTAAAACTTTACATTTATATCACGAAATTCTATTGTTTCTTGATTTCAATTCTACATTAGTACGATTAAAACTATGAACGTTCACAACAAATACTTACTAATAATTTAATTTCAATTCTACATTAGTACGATTAAAACTCAATTTGTTACTGTATACTTTCCATTCCCTTATAACATTTCAATTCTACATTAGTACGATTAAAACTTATCTTTTTTAAAATCCTTGAGAGCTTTTCTATTAATTTCAATTCTACATTAGTACGATTAAAACCGATAATGTTTTTATAGACAGCTGTGAGTATTCATAATTTCAATTCTACATTAGTACGATTAAAACTTAACAACATCAAAAAGCTATCCATAAATTCACAGATTTCAATTCTACATTAGTACGATTAAAACTTAAATCTCTTATTGACCCTTTAATCAGATTAGCTAATTTCAATTCTACATTAGTACGATTAAAACTCGGAAAAAGGTAGTTGAATTAAACAAAGAACAAAATTTTAATTCTACATTAGTACGATTAAAACGGCTTATAAACTTAAATATCAATTTGGCAGTTACTATTTCAATTCTACATTAGTACGATTAAAACTACAGAAGCAAGTTATACGGGTTATGGTCGTATTG